>CAZFYX010000033.1:0-16055 GCA_964523885.1 uncultured Burkholderiales bacterium
ATCGTCAAGCCGGAAGTGCTGATCCTGGACATTACATCCGGCAACATAACGATCGCCAGTTTCGCGGTCGCCGGCCGGCCCAAGCCCTATTTCACGGTCGAGGGCGGCGCTCTTCGGCTGCACAATTCGCCAGTGCCCCGAAATGTCCCGGACAATGACCAGTTCGACACGTTGAAAAACTTGCTTGGGTACTCGCTGGTGATCGATCGGTTGATGGCGTCCTATCTGCCCTACTACTGGTACCTTAGCGAGAGAAGGAGCCTTGTCCGCGTAAATAGCGACGGAGCGGAGGTAACCTGTCTGCTGCTCGATCGAATCAAGCGCAAGGCCGCGGAAACCAAGACGCGGATATTGCTGAGCACGCAATATGGAAGTTCCGAGATCGAGAGCTGGAAAAAGCCCACCAAGGATATCGCCGTCGTTCAGGATTGCGCGCGCAAGCTAGGAATTCCAGTGGTTGACGAATTCTCCATCATGAAGGCGCTATACGAACATGATCGCGACAAATATGCCGTCCAGTTCGTCCGCAGCACCGGCAACGTGCTTGGGCACAAGTCGCGGGAAGGAAATCTGGCGGTCGCGCAGCGATTGGCCGCGGCAATGGCGGAGGGGCTGCCCCCCAATGAGCAGCCCGCCGCAGGAACTGCCAAGACTTCCGAAACTGGCGCAGCCGGGCTTGCGAGCGACGAGAGGCCTGGCGACGGACAAAATCTGATTCGATCGGAGTCGCTAGAGCGTTACAGCAGCAGGATAGCCAAAGTACTGCCTGTCAGCGCCTGGATGGACAAACATAGGACGTTTCGTATCGTCCCTGCGGGACGTCTAAGTCAGCACTACATCAGTATCGTCACCGACAAACTCGACCTGAGCCCCCTGACCTTTTCGATGGAAGTGCACGCCGACACCAGCAGCAAACTTATTCTGCAGATGGTCGACGCGGAGGGGAACGGCGTTTACGGCACGTTCGATCTGGAGCGTCACGCTTCGGTTCCCTTTCGTATCGGGGAAGGGCAGGGTATCCGTACCGGCATGGAACGGCTCGACGCCGGTTGGTCCAAGATTTGGATCAGTGTTTCGCCGCAACGCGATACGATCACGGCGTACATCGAGTTCGTCGCTCATGATGGCGGGACCAATTTTCCGGCAGGAAATCAGTCGTTCTACGTTCGCAACGTCCAGCTCGAACGCGGCAACAGACCGTCCGCCTACAATCCGCGTCCCTAGTTCGAGCGGCGGGCGCGTCGCTCGTTGCTGCGTGAACCGCTCCTACTCCTGCCGCGGCGGCCGGGGGTCCGTTGCGGGGCGCCAGTCGCCCGGGACGTTGCCCACCCGTAGTCGCGAGATGGTGCCGGCGGGTACTGCCAGCGGCAGGGCCAGGCGCGACCAGTCGACGGCGGCTACGTAGTTGGGCGAGGACGACACGCTGAACAGCGGCCGGCGCCGCGCCAGCACGGCGCGATAGCCGGCGATGTAGAAGAGGCCGGTGTAGGCGGTCCTGGCGATGTCGGAGGTCCGCCGCCCGGTCAGGTCGCGGCCGTAGCGTTGCGCGATCTGCGAGCCGTAGATCCGGTAGCGGTAGTCCCAGCCGTCGTCCAGCACGTCGAGCAGCATCAGGTAGCCGAGCGCGGGCTTCAGCGCGAGCGGGTCGACGATGTCGACGCCGGGCAGCGTGTCGCCGTCATGATGCCGGCGCCAGAATCCGGCGAGGAAGCGCAGCGGCCCCTCCGGCAGGTCGTCCTCCGCCGGGTCCCAGCGCAGGCGCGGCTCGGGCGCGCCGTTCTCGGCGAACAGCGTCGCCAGCGCCTGGCGAGGCTGCGTGCCCGCAATATCGTCGGCGAGCTGCGAGATCAGCGCTTGGTCCATGAGAGGCGTCGCGGATTCCATGAGCGAGGGGCAAGGACCGGGACCGGCGAGAAGCCGGCAACTTTAACGAAAGTAGTATAGTGTGGAAAGCCCGTGACGCATGCCTTGACCTTCGTCATGCGCTAAACTGCGTGCCGTGGCGCGTCGCCCCGCGGCGGTGGCGCGCGGGAGCCTTCCGCAGGAGATCCGATGCGCATCGACGCGATCCCGATCGGCCGCAACCCGCCCGAGGACGTGAACGTCATCGTCGAGGTGCCGATCGGCGGCGAGCCGATCAAGTACGAGATGGACAAGGCGGCGGGCACGCTGGTGGTCGACCGCTTCCTCTACACGGCGATGCGCTACCCCGGCAACTACGGCTTCATCCCGCACACGCTCTCCGACGACGGCGACCCGTGCGACGTGCTGATCGCAAACCAGCGCGGCATCGTGCCGGGTGCGCTGATCGCGGTGCGGCCGGTCGGCGTGCTGAGGATGCAGGACGAGGCCGGCGGCGACGAGAAGATCATCGCCGTGCCGGTGCCGCGGCTCACCCGGCGCTACGAGAAGGTGCTCAACTACCTCGACCTGCCCGAGATCACGCTCAAGCAGATCGAGCACTTCTTCCAGCACTACAAGGATCTCGAGTCGAGCAAGTGGGTCAAGGTGCTCGGCTGGGGGGATGCCGAGGAGGCGAAGCGGCTCATCGTCGAGTCGATCGACCGGGCGCGGGCGAAGCGGTAACGCCCTGGCGCGCACACCGGCCCGGCAGACACCATGAACCGCCGCCGCTTCCTCATCGCACTGAGCGCTGCGTCGATGGGATCGGCGGCGCGTCCATCACACGCGGCAGACCGCGTCCCGCTCATCGCCGTGCTGCGCGCCTCGTCCTTCAGCCAGGACGACTCCGTCACGCTGCTCCTCGAAGGCTCGCTGCGCAAGCTCGGCTACGAGCCCGACCGCGACATCCGCATCGAGCAGTTCTCGGCCCGCAACCAGGCGGAGCGTCTGCCGATCGTTGCGCAGGAGGCCGCGAAGCGGCAGGCCGACGTCATCGTCGCCACCACCGCTGCCGCGGCGCGGGCCGCCCGGACGGCCACCACCACCATCCCGATCGTGTTCGTGGCCAACGATCAGGACCCGGTTTCCGCCGGGCTGGTAGAAAGCCTGGCCCGTCCGGGCGGGAACGCCACCGGCATTTCTTCGCTCCAGCCGCAACTGCTCGGCAAGCGCTTCGAGCTGCTGCGCGAGATCATTCCCGATCTGGCGACGGTGGCGGTCCTGCGGGACGACGCCCTGAAGCGCGCGCCCGAGGGGCTCGAAGCGGCAGCGAAGGCGGCACAGGTGCGGCTCCAGCTTGTCGGAGCGCGCTGGCCCGAGGACTTCCCGCGCGCCTTCAAATCGGCACACGGCGCGAGTGCGACGCTGGTCCTGTTCTCGCCGATGTTCCATTCCAATCGCACCGCGCTGGCGCAGGCGGCGCTCAAGGCCGGCATGCCGACGATCTGCCCGCATCGCTCCTTCGTCGAGGCCGGCGCGCTGCTGTCCTATGCCGCCGACCGCAGTGCCGTGGCCGCGCGCGTGGCCTACGTCATCGACCGCATTCTGAAGGGAACCAAGCCGGCGGACCTCCCCGTCGAGCAGGCGGCCAAGTTCGAGCTCGTGGTCAATGCAAGGACGGCAAATGCGCTGCGGATCGTCCTGCCGCAGGCAGTGCTGATTCGCGCGGACGAAGTGCTTTCGTGACCCGGAATCACGCCTCCGGGCGTCCGGGACACCATCGCGAAAACATGGTAGAAGAATAGCTCGCAGGCTTCCCTCTACGGGACCGAGAACCATCCCTGAGCCGCCCGGGCGCATGCCGATGCTGAATCCGGATCGTACCCGCTAGCTGCCATGCGCCGCGGCAGCCTCTTCGCCAAGTTCGCCCTGCCGCTCGTGCTGCTGGTGAGCGGCGCGCTGCTGGTGAGCGGCGCGGTACAGATTTACTTCGCCTACCAGGAGAACAAGGCCAGCCTGGCGCGCATCCAGCGCGAGAAGGCGCTTGCGGCAGCCATCCACATCGAGCAGTTCGTGCGCGAGCTGGAGCACCAGCTGGCATGGATCGCCCAGACCCCGTGGGGCGCGCGCGGCGTGCCGCTGGAGCAGCGCCGGATCGATTCCCTGCGCCTGCTACGGCACGCGCCGGCGGTCACCGAGGTCAGCCACATGGATCCTACCGGCCACGAGCAGCTGCGCGTTTCGCGGTTGGCGATGGACATCATCGGCAGCAACACCGACATGTCAGGCGACCCGCGCTACCGCGAGGCGCGCGCCCGCAAGACCTGGTTCAGCCCGGTCTACTTCCGCAAGGAGTCCGAGCCCTACATGAGCATCGCGCTGGCCGGCGCCGGAGAGGACGCCGGCGTGGTGAGCGCCGAGGCGAACCTCAAGTTCATCTGGGACGTGGTGTCAGCGATCCAGGTCGGCCAGGGCGGCTATGCCTATGTCGTGGACGGCCAGGGCCGCCTGATCGCGCACCCGGACATCAGCCTCGTGCTGCAGAAGACCGAGATGGGCGCCCTGCCTCAGATCAAGGCAGCGCTCGCGCCGCGCACACCAGGGCCGGACCTCCAGCCCGAGGTGCTGGTCGGCCGGTCGCTGGACGGCAAGGAGGTGCTGTCCTCCTCCGCACGCATCCACCCGCTGGGCTGGGAAGTGGTCGTCGAGGTGCCGCTGAAGGAGGCCTTTGCTCCGCTGTATGCGTCCGCGCTGCGCACGGTCGTGCTCTTGCTGGTCGGCGTGACGCTGGCCGTCATCGCCGGCCTGTGGCTGGTCCGGCGGATGGTGACGCCGATCCAGACACTGCGCGCGGGTGCCGCGACCATCGGCGGGGGCAACCTGGACCACCGCATCGCGGTGAACACCGGGGACGAGCTGCAGGCCCTGGGGGACGAGTTCAACCGCATGGCCGAGCGGCTGCAGGAGTCGTACGCGGGACTGGAGCGCAAGGTCGAGGCGCGGACCAGCGAGCTGCGCGAGGCACTGGAGCAGCAGACGGCGACGGCCGAGATCCTCAGAGTGATGAGCAGCTCCCCCACAACGGTGGAGCCGGTCCTCGATGCCGTGGTGCAGAGCGCGGCCCGATTCTGCACCGCGCGGGATGCGCTGATCTCGCGGGTCGAGGGTGATCGGCTCGTCGCTGTGGCGAACTTCGGGGAGGTCAAGACCGACCGCGGACTGTCGCTGCCACTCGACCGCGCCTCCGTCACGGGCCGCGCAGCGGTAGACCAAGCCACTGTCCACGTCCCGGATGTGCTGTTGCTCGACGACACCATGGGCGGCGCGCGCGAGTGGGCCGAGAAGCTTGGCTACCGCGCGATCGCCTCGACGCCGATGCTGCGCGAGGGCGTAGCGGTCGGTGTGCTCTCGATCCGTCGTGCCGAGCCCGGACCTTTCACGGACAAGCAGATCGAACTGCTCAAGACCTTCGCCGACCAAGCTGTCATCGCGATCGAGAACGTCCGCCTTTTCAATGCACTGCAGGAACGCTCCGAAGAGCTCGCCCGCTCCGTCGACCAGCTCAAGGCACTCGCCGAGGTCAGCCAGGCGGTCAACTCCACCCTCGACCTGCAGCAGGTGCTCGAGACCATCGTCGCACGTGCTGTCGAGCTGTCGCGCTCCGACTCGGGTGCCATCTACGAGCACGATGAAGCCTCGCACGAGCTGCACCTGCGCATCACGCACGGAATGCAGCTCGAGGAAGCCGACAACCTGCTCGCGCGCACGCTGCCGCTCGGCGAAGGCGCGAGCGGCAGGGCCGCCGCCACCGGGACCCCGGTCGAGGTCCCGGACCTGCACGAGTCCGGCGCCTACGACAGCCGGCTGCGCCCGGTGCTCGACCAGGCCGGCATGCGGTCGATCCTCGCCATTCCGCTCCTGCAGGACCGCCGGATCGTCGGCAGCCTGACGGTCGCGCGGCGCCAGCCCGGCCACTTCCCGCCCGAGACGGTGGAATTGCTGCGCACCTTCGCCACCCAGTCCACCCTCGCCATCCTGAATGCGCGCCTGTTCCGCGAGATCGCGCAGAAGAGCCGCGAGCTGGAGATCGCCAGCCAGCACAAGTCGCAGTTCCTCGCCAACATGAGCCACGAGCTGCGCACCCCTCTCAATGCGATCCTAGGCTACACCGAGCTGATCGTCGATCAGATCTACGGCCCGGTGCCGGAGAAGATCGCCGACGTGCTCGCGCGCGTGCAGAAGAGCGGCCAGCACCTGCTCGGCCTGATCAACGACGTGCTCGATCTCTCCAAGATCGAAGCGGGGCAGCTGGTGCTCTCGCCCAACGAGTACTCGTTCCAGGACGTCGTGCAAGGCGTGGTCGCCTCGGTCGAATCGCTCGCCGCTGAGAAGAAGCTGGAGCTGGCCGTCGACATCCCCGTGGCCCTGCCGGTGGGCTTCGGTGACGAGCGCCGCATCCGGCAGGTGCTCCTCAACCTGGTCGGCAATGCGATCAAGTTCACGGACGCGGGCAAGGTCGAGATCCGGGTCACCGCCGCGCAGGACCAGTTCGAGATCGCGGTGGCGGACACAGGCCCGGGCATCGATCGCGAACACCAGCAGCGTATCTTCGAGGAGTTCCAGCAGGTGGACAATTCGCCCACCAAGACCAAGGGCGGGACCGGCCTGGGCCTGGCGATCGCCAAGCGCATCGTCGAGATGCACGGCGGACGCCTCTGGGTGGTGTCGGCAACCGTGCAGGGATCGACCTTCTGCTTCACCCTGCCCGTACGCGTCGGACTGCAGCAGGCTGCCGCCTGAAGCGGCGATCGGGAGACAGACATGGGCAAGCGGATCCTTGTGGTGGAAGACCAGGAAGACAACCGGCGCATCATGCGCGACCTGCTCTCGGCCAGCGGCTACCAGACGATCGAGGCGACCACCGGCGACGAGGGCTTGGCGACGGCGCAGCGGGAAGTGCCGGATCTGATCCTGATGGACATCCAGTTGCCGGGCCTGGACGGCTACGAGGTGACCCGGCGGATCAAGGCCGACCCGGCGCTCCGGCACATTCCGATCATCGCCGTGACCTCGTACGCGCTAAGCGGCGACGACCAGAAGGCGTTCGCAGTCGGCTGCGACGGCTACGTGACCAAGCCGTTCAGCCCGAAGCAGTTGCTCGCGAAGATCCGCGAGTACCTGAAACAGTGACGCGAGCGTGACACCCATCCCCACCCTGGCCCTCCCCTTGAAGGGGAGGGAATGACACCGGCGCAACCGTGCGTTCACCCCCCCGCATCCTCGTCGTCGACGACAACGCAGCCAACGTGGATATCCTGCGCACGCGCCTGGCCGCTCAGGCCTACGACGTGGTCACCGCGACGGATGGCGAGGACGCGCTGCGCGCGACCGCGGAGCACCTTCCCGACCTGATCCTGCTCGACATCATGATGCCGCGGATGGACGGCGTTGAAGTGTGCCGCCGACTGCGCGCAGACCCCGCGCTGCCGTTCATCCCGATCATCCTGGTCAGCGCGAAATCCGATCCCACGGACGTGGTCCAGGCGCTGGAGGCAGGCGGCGACGAGTACCTCACCAAGCCGGTCGATCACGCGTCGCTGGTCGCGCGCGTGAAGTCGATGCTGCGCATCAAGGCGCTGCAGGACCAGGTGCGCGAGCAGGCCGCGCAGTTGCAGGACTGGAACCGCACCCTCGAGCGGCGCGTGGCCGAGCAGGTGGCGGAGACCGAGCGGCTGTCGCGGCTCAAGCGCTTCTTCTCGCCCAACCTCGCCGAGCTCATCGTGGCCGGCGGCACCGACGATCCGCTGCGCAGCCACCGGCGCGAGCTGACCGTCGTGTTCATCGACCTGCGAGGGTTCACCGCATTCGCGGAGACTGCCGAGCCCGAGGAAGTGATGGGCGTTCTGCGCGAGTACCACGCAGAAATGGGCCAGATCATCCTCGCGCACGAGGGCACGCTGGAGCGCTTCGCCGGCGACGGGATGATGGTGTTCTTCAACGATCCGGTGCCCGTCCGGGACCCGGCCATGAGAGCGGTTCGCATGGCCCTAGAGATGCAGGCGCGCATCGCCGATCTGGCGGCGACATGGCGCAGGCACGGCTTCGATCTGGGCTTCGGGGTCGGCATTGCGCAGGGCTACGCGACCATTGGCGCGATCGGCTTCGAGGGACGCTGGGACTACGGAGCGATCGGCACCGTCACGAACCTGGCCGCGCGCCTCTGCGGAGAAGCCAGGCCCAGCCAGACGCTGATCTCGCAGCGCGTGCTCGGTGCGGTGGACGACGCAGTCCTGGTCGAACCGCTCGGAGAGCTCGCGCTGAAGGGCTTCCTCAAGCCCGTGCCGGCGTTCAGCCTGCTCGGGCTGCGGGCATAGCGCGTTGTCTCCTGCAGCGCGCGCACGCCCGGTGGCCGGGTAGCGCAGAGCCACGAGGGCCAGGCCAGTTCCCGCAGTCGGGGCCGAACAAGCGGGCAGCGAACGGCTCTGGCACGTCAGCTGACCCGCTGACCAGCCCCCAGCCCCCCGTCGAGGACGATCGCCACAGCGAGCTCGTCGGCATCGACATCGCGGCCATCGGGCTCGAGCCACTTCTCCTTCTCCTCCTCGTCCTCGCTCTCGCCCACCACCGGCAGCGGATCGATGTGACGCCACGCCGGGGTGGATGCGAGCAGGCTGCCCAGCATCGCGCTCACGCGGCTCGCCCACCAGACCACGCCCACCGAGAGGGCAAGCCCGCCGAACCTGACCGAGTCGATCAGGACCTGCAGCTGCTCCTGCGCCTCGTCCTGGAAGCCATCGCCGAAGGCAGGCAGAACCACCCAGTCCATCGGCTCGGTTGCCCGGTACTCGAGGTTGACCGACTGGATCTCGAAGACGGGGATATTGTTCTCGATCGGTCGCGGGTCATAGTCATTGAGGGTGGCAACCGGCCGCAGCGGCTTGATGACGTGGCGGGACTCGACCCGCTTCAGCTGATCGACTTCCTCGGTGAGGCCGCCGTCGTCGGGCCGGCCGGGGGAGAACACGACCGGCATCGGTTCCGGGGTGTCGAGCTGCTCGGCCTCGGCCGTGCGGACCACCTCCGGGAGTTCGAACACGGGCGGCACCGGGACCTCGCGGCCCTCCTGCGTCTGGACCGTGGGCATTCCCACCACGCTGGGCCCGAAGGACACCTGCCCTGCCAACGGCCCGACGATCGCCGTGCCATCGCTTACCTGGATGGTGTACGTGGGTGCGCCGGTCCCGCCGTCCTGCACGAACACCACCTGGTTCGCGAGCACGTCCGCCATGGAGAAGCTGCTGATCGGCACGCCAGGGGCCGAGGCGAAGGCGAACTGCCCGTGCGTGACGCCGCTGACCGTGAAGACGAGCGACGCAACCGGGTTGTCGACGTCCGCGGCGGAGAGAATCCCGCTGTCGATCAGCACCGTGCCGCCCTGCTGGATGGTCAGGGTGCCGGTGCTGAACACCGGCGCGTCGTTGACGTTGAGCACGGGCCCGACCGCTGCAGCGGTCACACTCTCCTGTGCACCAAAGCCGTCCGTGTAGTGCACCACGGCCTGGACCAGTGCGCCGACGTCGGCGTCGCCGAGCATGTAGCTGGACCCGCCGGCGCCGCTGATCGTCGTCCACGTGGTGCCGCCGTCGGTGGACCGCAGCCACTGGTATCCGAGCGTGCCCAACCCATCGGCATCGCTCAGCGCGCTGGTATCCACGGTCAACAACTGATCCTCGGTGGCCACGCCGGAGATCGACACGCCGCCCGCAGGCGCATCGTTCACGTTGGCCACCGGACCCACATTCGCGCTGGTCACGCTTTCCGCCGTACCCAGGCCATCGACGTAGCTCACCGTGACCCGCATCAGGGCGCCTGCATCGAGATCCCCGAGCGTGTAGGCCGGATTGGTGGCACCGCCAATGCTGGTCCACGTCACGCCGCCGTCCGTCGAGCGCAGCCACTGGTAGCTGAACGCTCCCAGGCCGTCCGCATCGCTGATGGCGCTGGTGTCCGCCGTCAGGGTCTGGTCTTCGGCCGCCGTGCCGGTGATGGTGGGAAGCCCGATTGGCGCGTCGTTCGCGGACGTAACCGCGATGGTGAAGGTGGTGGCACCTATGGATCCACCGGCGCCATCGGTCAGGACGAACGAGAAGCCGTCACTGATGGTCTCGGATCCGTCGTGGCTGTAGCTCACCAGGCCCGCGTCGACGTCTGCCTGGGTGAAGGTACCACCTGCGGCCAATGCCACCCCGTTTCGCAGCAGCGCGCCATTGGTTGGCGTGGCCGTCAGGGTGAAGACCAGCTGTGCTGCGCTGTTGTCCTGGTCGCTCACTCCAAGCAGCGAGCTGTCGATGACCGTCGTCGTCCCTTCGTTCACGGTGATACCGGCGTTGGCTGCCAGCACCGGCGCGTCATTGACGTCGTTGAGATCGACCGTGATCAGCGCACTGCCGGTGAACATGCCATCCGTCACCTGCACCGTGAGACTGAAGCTCGGGGTTGTCTCGAAGTCGAGCACACCGCCGTTGGCGACCGTGATCGCCCCCGTCACCGGGTCGATCGCGAACCCGCCCAGGTTGTTGCCACCCGCGATCGAATACGTCAGCCCCTGTCCATCGCGGTCCAGGTCCACGCCGGTGAACATCTCGTCGATGTCGTGGACCGCGGTCCCGCTCGCAGTGTTCTCGTCGACGGCAACGGTTGCAGTCGAGATCGCCGGCGCATTGTCGTTGAGGTTGTTCAGACCGATCATGACCGACGCAGTGTCGACCAGGGAGCCGTCGCTCGCCTCCACCGTGAGGATGAAGCCGGGCGTCGTCTCGAAGTCCAGAACTGCCCCGTTGGTCACCGTGATGACACCGGTAGCCGCGTCGATGGAGAACCCGCCCAGCGCGTTGCCGCCGGTGATCGACCAGGTCAGCGCCTGCCCGTCCCGGTCGAGGTCGGTGCCCGTGACCGCATCGCTCGCGTCGTACACCGCCGTGCCGGTCGCGCTGTTCTCATCCATCGTCACGGCAGCGCCGTTCACCACCGGCGGGTTGTCGTTGAGGTTGACGAGGTTGATCGTGATCAGCGCGCTGCTGGCGTAGGTTCCGTCGGACACCTGCACTGCGAGGGCGAAGCTGGGGGTGGTTTCGAAATCGAGCACGCTCGAGTCGGCGACCGTGATCAGGCCGGTCACGGCGTCGATGGTGAACCCGCCCAGCCCGTTGCCGGAGGTGATCGAGTAGGTCAGGCCTTGTCCGTCCGGGTCCAGATCGGTCCCGGTGACGGCCTCGCTCGCGTCGTGGACCGCGGTCCCGTTGGCGCTGTTCTCGTTCAGAGCGATGGTGGCCGCGCTGATCACCGGCGCATTGTCGTTGAGATTGTTCAGTCCGATGGTGACGACCGCGCTGTCGCTGAAGGCGCCATCGCTCGCCTGCACCGTCAAGGTGAAGATCGGGGTCGCCTCGAAGTCCAGCACCGCCGCATTGGCCACCGTGATCACACCGGTAGCCGCGTCGATCGCGAACCCGCCCAGCGCATTCCCGCCGGTGATCGACCAGGTCAGCCCATCGCCGTCCCGGTCGAGGTCCGTTCCCGTTCCGGCCTCGTTCAGGTCGTGGACTGTGGTGCCATTGGCGCTGTTCTCGTTCAGGGCCGTGGTCGCGTCATCGAGCACCGGGGCGGTGTCGTTGAGGTTGTTGAGGCCGACGGTGATGACTGCAGTGTCGCTGAAGGTGCCGTCGCTGGCCTGGACGGTCAGCGCGAAGCCGGGCGTGGTCTCGAAGTCCAGGACCGAACCGTCCGCCACGCTGATCACGCCGGTCACGGCGTCGATGGCGAACCCACCGAGCGCGTTTCCGGCGATGATGGAGTAGGTCAGCCCCTGTCCGTCCAGATCGAGATCGGCGCCGGTGCCGGACTCGTCGACGTCATGGACCACCGATCCGTTCGCGCTGTTCTCGTCGAGATTCAGGCTGGCGTCGTCGATCACCGGCGGGTTGTCGTTGAGGTCGTTCAGACCGATCGTGATGAGCGCGACATCGGTCAGCACGCCGTCGCTGGCCTGCACGGTCAGGGTGAAGCTGGGCGTGGTCTCGAAGTCGAGCACGCCGGCATTGGCTACCGTGATGGCGCCGGTCGTCGCGTCGATCGCGAACCCGCCCAGCGCATTGCCGCCGGTGATCGAGTAGGTGATCGCGTTGCCGTCCGCATCGCTGTCGGTCCCCGTAGCGGCCGCGTTGACGTCGTACACCGGCGTGCCGTTGGCGCTGTTCTCGTCGACCGCCGCGCTGGCGTCTCCGATCGCAGGTGCGTTGTCATTGAGGTTGTTCAGCCCGATGGTGACGACCGCCGTATCGCTGAACGTCCCGTCGCTGGACTGAACCGTCAGAGTGAAGCTGGGCGTGGTCTCGAAGTCGAGCACGCCTGCATTGGCTACCGTGATGACGCCGGTCGCCGCGTCGATCGCGAACCCGCCCAGCGCATTGCCGCCGGTGATCGAGTAGGTGATCGCGTTTCCGTCCGCATCGCTGTCGGTCCCCGTTCCAGCCTCGCTCACGTCGTAGACGGCGGTTCCGTTACCGCTGTTCTCGTCGATCGTGACGCTGCCGTCCACGACTACCGGCGCGTTGTCGTTCAGATTGTTCAGGTTGATCGTGATGAGCGCGGTATCGATCAACGAGCCGTCGCTGGCCTGCACGGTCAGGGTGAAGCTGGGCGTGGTCTCGAAGTCGAGCACGCCGGCATTGGCTACCGTGATGGCGCCGGTCGTCGCGTCGATCGCGAACCCGCCCAGCGCGTTGCCGCCGGTGATCGAGTAGGTGATCGCGTTGCCGTCCGCATCGCTGTCGGTCCCCGTAGCGGCCGCGTTGACGTCGTACACCGGCGTGCCGTTGGCGCTGTTCTCGTCGACCGCCGGGCTGGCGTCGTCGATAACGGGTGCATTGTCGTTGAGATTGTTCAGACCGATGGTGATGACTGCAGTATCGCTGACGGTTCCATCGCTAGCCTGCACCGTCAGGGCGAAGCTGGAGGTGGTCTCGAAGTCCAGCACCGCAGCGTTGGCCACCGTTATCACGCCTGTTGCCGGGTCGATTGCGAAACCGCCCAGCCCATTGCCTGCAGTGATGGCGTATGTCAGCGTCTGTCCATCCCGGTCCAGATCCAGGCCGGTGAACGCCTCGTTCATATCGTAGACCAGGGTCCCGCTCGCGCTGTTCTCGTCGACCGCCACGCCCGCATCGTCGATGGCCGGCGCGTCGTTGACCGCGGTCACCGTGATGGCTGCGGTGTCCGTGGCAGACGAGAACGCTGTGCCACCGCCGTTGGCGGAGGCGTCCACCTTCGCTCCAGCCGTCCCGCTGGTCCGGTCCCACGCGCGGAAGGTGATGGCGCCGGCCACCGTGCCGCTGTAGTCGGGATTGGGCTCGAAATACAACCGCGTGTTGGCGTCGGCCGCCAGCAGCAGTGCACTGGCGTCCGAGACTGCGCCCACGGCAGTCCACGTGCCGCCGCCGTCGGTGCTGTAGTACCACGTGCCGCTGGCTGTGTCCGTCCCAGTCAGTGCGATGCCCAGCAGCGCCCCGCCGTCTGCATCGGTGACGTTGTCGATCTGTCCGGACGGCGAGGCGAAGTCGACCAGACTGGACACCAGGGTTCCGACCGCACCGGACGGCGCCGCCGCATCCTCAATGACCGCAGACATTGCCGGGGTCCTGCTGCTGTCCAGCACCGGCGCATCGTTGATAGCCGTGACGTCGATCGTGAGGGTATTGGGACTCTGGTCCAGGTCCACGCCGCCGTTGGCCGTCCCGCCGCTATCCTGCACCTGGAAGCTGAAGCTCGCGTAGCCGGCGCCGCTGGTGTTGGCTGTGGGGGTGAACTTCAGCTTCCCGGCGCTGATGTCGGCCAGCGTGACGAACTGGCCCGCCGCCACCGCCACCCCGTTGTCCGTCAGGCTGCCCGCGCCCGGCAGAGTCGTGATCTTGACCGCCAGGAGGTTGTTGGCAGGCGTGTCATCGGGATCGCTGAAGCCAAAGTCCGCCGCGGCAAACGTGTAAGCGGTATCCTCGTTGGTGGTCACCGTCTTGTCGACGCCCAGCGGGGCATCATTCACCGGGTTGACCGTGATCGTGGCAGTCGCGACGTTCGACGTGTACGTTCCATCGCTCGCCAGGTAGGTGAACGAGTCGGTACCAGCGAAATTGGCATCGGGCGTATAGCTGAAGCTGCCGTCCGCATTCAGGCTCAACGCGCCGTGCGAAGGCCCCGAAACCAGCACGGCGGAAAGCCCGTTCTGATTCGGATCGGTGTCGTTCTGCAGCACTCCCGCCCGCGCCAGGCTCTGCACTTGGGGCGCCGAGAGCGCCGCGTCGTACAGGCGGATGTCGTCGAGCCGGCCATCGAAAAAGCGCTGGTTGGCTCCGGTATTGCCGACCCGCAGGTTCCCCCACTGCGAACGATCGTTTTGGACGCCGGTGTCCGTCCCCTCCAGCACCCCGTCCACATAGAGCGCTCCGCTCAGCACGCCGCCGCCGACGTCCGTCACCGTGACCGCGACGTGGTGCCAGCCAGCGGTGTCCGTGAAATTGTCGGCCGAGACAATGTAGATCGAGTCCGCACCGTTGGCCGGCACATCGTAGCCCAGGAAGAACGTGATCTTGTTGTCCTGGTTGTACGTTCCGACGCTCAGGCTCATCTCCGACGAGGACAGGTTGTTGAACCCAGGATCCCCATAGCCATTACCTCCGCTGTAGCCTTGCCACAGGATATGGTGCTGGCCAGTCGTGGTGTCGGTCTGGAACCAAGCGGAGATCGTGAAGTTGCTGGTGGTCTGCAGTACGGTGCTCCCAGTGCTCACATAGTCGTTCACTCCATCGAACGAAAGCGCACCGCTCCCGATGTGTCCAGCCGTCCAGGCGGGGTCGCTCGCATCCACCCCCGCCGTGCTGCCGAGCGTCCCGTCGTTCGCAGGCGAGGTGAAATCGGCTGCAGTCTGGCTGGCACCCCCATCGTCCAACCGGTACCAGTCCACTAGGTTCGTTGTCAGCGGCCCCACGGTCAGGGTCGAGTCCTCGTCCACCGAATAGGCATCGTTGGTGGCCGAAGGGGTGCCCACCGCGTTGACTGTGATGCTCACGGTGTCGGTGACAGTCCCCGGTCCGCCAGCGCCGCTGTTGCCTTGGTCGTTCGTCGTGATGGATAGCGAAGCGGCTCCGCTGAAGCCCGCCGTGGGGTTGAACGACAAGCCATTCAGCGCAGCATCGATGTTGCCGACCGTGCCGGTGAACGTCATCGTCGCATCGGCGGTGCCGTCTCCCGTGCTGAAGGTGAGCCCGGACACCGTGCTCAGCGTCACAACGCCGTTGGTTCCGGCCAGAGTGACCTGGACTGGAGATACCCCGGCATCTACATCCGCGACCGAGATCTGGTTGCCATTGCCACTGGAGAACACCAGTGCGACGTCCTGATCGGTCCCCTGTGGAACGGGAAGCGAATTGGTCGGCGCATCGTTGACCGCGGTGACGTTGATGGTCAGCGTGTTGGGTGTGGGATCGAGGTCCACCCCGCCGCTGGCGGCGCCGCCGTTGTCCTGCACCTGGAAGGTGAAGCTCGCGTAGCCGGTCCCGTTCGCGTCCGCTCCCGGCGTAAACTTCAGATTGCCAGCCGTGATGTTCGCTGCAGAGATGCTCTGCCCCGCCGTTACCGCCGCGCCGGAAAGCGTCAGGCTGCCCGCGGCGGGCAGCGTGGTGATGGTGACGGCGCTCAGCGCGTCGGCCGGGCTGTCGTTCGGGTCGGTGAAGCCGAAGTCTGCAGCGCCGAAGGTGTAGGCGGTATCTTCATTCGTGGTCACCGTCGCGCTGGTCCCGGCCGGCGCGTCGTTGATCGCGTTGACCGTGATCGCCGCAGTGTCGCTGGTCGCGGAGTACGCGGTGGTGCCGCCGTTGCTTGCGGTGCTTACCTTCGTGCCCGCCGCCCCGCTGGTCTGGTCCCACGCGCGGAAGGTGATGGCACTCGCCACCGTCCCGGTGTAGTTGACGCTGGGCTGGAAGTACAGCCGCGTGTTGGCATCCGCGGCCAGCAGCAGCGCGCTGGTGTTGCTCACCGCGCCCACCGCCGTCCACGTCGTCCCGCCGTTGGTGCTGTAGTACCACGTCCCGTTGGTGCTGTCGGTGGCCGTCAGCGCAATGCCCAGCAGCGCACCGCTGTCCACGTCGGTGACGTTGTCCACC
>CAZFYX010000034.1:0-95632 GCA_964523885.1 uncultured Burkholderiales bacterium
CGTGGTCGTCCTCGACGACCTGCTGGCGACCGGCGGCACGCTCGGCGCCGCGATCGGGCTGATCCGCGACATGGGCGGCGTCGTTCCGGCCGCGGCCTGCATCATCGAGCTCACCTTCCTCAACGGCAGGAAGCGTCTCGACGTGCCGTTCTCCGCGCTCGTCGCCTACGACAGCTGATCGATCGGAACATTTGATTGGCCAGGTGATACGGCGATAACCTTGTCGGCAATCCCGCGACGGCGGCCCACCCGCGCCGCGCGGTCATCACCCGACCCATGATCCCCCATGGAGGCACTATGACCCGCTCGTTGATCGTCGCAGCAGCGCTCGCCGCTCTTGCCGCCGCCTCACCCGCATCCGCACAGGACAAGGTGACCAAGGCCACGAACTGGAAAGCCCAGGCCGAGCACGGCGGCTACTACCAGGCCGTCGCCAACGGCACCTATGCCAAGTACGGCCTCGACGTCACCATCCGCCAGGGCGGGCCGAACATCGACAACAACCTGCTGATGCTCGCCGGCCGCGTCGACTTCAACATGGGCGGCAACTCCGACAGCGTCTTCGCCTTCGTCGAGAAGAACATCCCGTTCCGTGCCGTCGCCGCGATCTTCCAGAAGGATCCGCAGATCCTGATGTCGCATCCCGGCGTCGGCAACGACACGCTGGCCGCGCTCAAGGGCAAGAAGGTCCTGATCTCGAAGGCGGGCCTCGTCAGCTTCTATCCGTACCTGAAGAAGCTGTTCGGCTACACCGACGACATGGTGGTGCCCTACACCTTCAACATGGCGCCGTTCCTCGCCGACAAGCAGATGAGCCAGCAGGGCTACGCCACCTCCGAGCCGTACTCGATCGAGAAGGGCGGCGTGAAGCCGGTGGTCTTCCTGCTGGCCGACGCCGGCTACCCGCCATATGCGCAGACCATCGTGACCACGCGCAAGGTGCTGCAGGAAAAGCCGGAGCTGGTGCGCAAGTTCCTCCAGGCGACGGCCGAGGGCTGGCGCAGCTACCTGAAGAATCCGGCGCCGGGGAATGCGCTCATCAAGAAGGCCAACCCGCAGATGGAGGACGAGCTGCTGGCCTACGGTGTGCGCAAGATGATCGAGTTCGGCCTGGTCACCGGCGGCGACGCGCAGAAGCAGGGCATCCTCACCATGACCGATGCGCGCTGGAAGCAGACCTTCGACTTCATGGCGGGCGCCGGCCTGGTCAAGCCCGACGTGGACTACCGCAAGGCGTACACGCTGGAGGCGCTGAAGGGCTGGCGCGTGCTGCCGTAGCGGCGCGATCTCCGGGACGCACCGTCAGCGCGCGCGCAGGAAGGCATCACGCGCCTGCACGCCGAGATCGGGGTGGTCGGAGAAGAACCCGTCCACCCCCGCTTCGAGGAACGCGCGCAGTTCCGCCTGCAGATTGCCGCGATCGCCGGCAGCGCCGGACGTCGCATGGGGCCGCGGCAGGAACACGTTCTCGGCGCGGAAGGTCCACGGGTGCACGGCGAGTCCGCGGGCATGCGCATCCCCCACCAGGGAAGTGGGTGGCGAGAGGCCGTTGCCCGAGGTCCGCGGCAGGATCATCGACTTGTTCGGTCCGATGCCGTTCGCGTAGGTGGCGATGCGGGCCAGCCCGGCCGGCGTGGCGAGGTCCCGATAGCTGCGCGGGTCGCCGGTCAGCACCAGGTCGTAAGGGCTGCCCGAGTCGTCCAGCAGCTGGATCAGGCGCAGCTGCGTCATGCCGCGGAGCGCCTGCAGGTTGCCGGTCTCGAACGACTGGATGAAGACCGGCGCCTGCGCGCCCTCGTAGCCCCACTGCTGCAACGTGCGCACCAGCGTGGCCTCCAGGGGCAGGCCGCGGGCGGCGAAGTAGCTGGGATGCTTGGTCTCGGGGTAGATGCCGATGGGCGCCGGCGGCGGCCGTCCCTGCGCCTTCGCGGCGACCTCCCGCTGCGCATCCAGCCCGCGCACCAGTGCCAGGATCTCCTCGAGGCTGGGGATCTCGAACATGCCGTCGAAGCGCGTGTTGCCGGGGCGCAGTGACGGGATCCGTTCACGCGCACGCAGCGTCTTCAACTCCGCGAGCGTGAAGTCCTCGGTGAACCAGCCCGTGACCGGCCGCCCGTCCACCGAGCGGCTGCTCCGGCGATCCGCGAACTCGGGATGGAGGGCCACATCCGTGGTCTCGCCGATCTCGTTCTCGTGCCGCGCGACCAGCACGCCGTCGCGGGTCATCACCAGGTCGGGCTCGACGAAGTCCGCGCCCTGCTGCACGGCGATGAAGTAGGCGGCCAGGGTGTGCTCGGGCACGTAGCCGCTCGCGCCCCGATGGGCGATCACGATCGGTCGGGCTGCCTGCATGCTCTTCTCCTCCGCACGGGCCGCGGCGCCCGGCAGCAGCCGGGTGCACGGCAGGAAGGCCAGGACGAGGGCCCGGCGGAGCGCATCCCGCCTCGTCATCGACGATTCACCCGCGGTCATCGGCGTGCCCTGGTCGCCATCCGGAGACGCACTCTACCACCGCGCCGACATCGGACTGCAGCCCGGCCGGATTGCGCCGATAATCCCTGCGCAATCCCGCGCAAAGGAACGCTTCATGTCCATCATCGACCTGCTGCCCAGCGAGACCCCGCTCAAGTCGCTGCCCGAGGGGGAAGTCGTGTTCGCCCAGGGCGACCCCGGCGACTCGATGTTCGTGGTCGTCGACGGCGAGGTCGACATCCTGCTCGACGGCAAGCTGATCGAGACCGTGCGCGCTGGCGGCGTGGTGGGCGAGATGGCGCTGATCGATGCGGGGCCACGCAGCGCCACGGCGATCTCCCGCACCCGCTGTCTGATCAGCCCGGTGGATGAGCGGCGCTTCATCGACCTGATCTGCCGCGAGCCCGAGTTCGCCCTCAACGTGATGCGGGTGCTGGTCCGGCGCCTGCGCCGGATGGACGCCGCGCGCTGACCAGCGCCACCGCCTCCGGGTCATCCCGCTGGCGCGCGAGGGCACAAGCGCCTTCTTCGCCTAGAATCCCACCGTCGGCGCTGCGCGGGCGACCCGCGCGTGACCCGGCGACCCTTTCCAGCCCCGCTTCCTGCAGGCGATGAAGCACCCCGTCGCGGCGATCGTCGTCGCGCAACTGCTCGGCACGTCACTGTGGTTCAGCGCGAACAGCGCCGCACCCGATCTCGCGCGGGCCTGGGGCATGACGCCGGCGCAGCTGGGGCTGCTCACCAGCGCGGTCCAGGTCGGCTTCATCGCAGGCACGCTGAGCTTCGCCCTCACGGGACTGGCGGACCGCTTTCGCGCCAGCCGCATCGTGTTGTTCTGCTCGCTCGCCGGTGCAGCCTGCAACGCCGGCTTCGCGCTGCTCGCGCACGACCTGCCGCAGGCGATCGTGTTCCGCTTCGCGGTGGGCCTATGCCTCGCCGGCATCTACCCGTTGGGCATGAAGCTGATCGTGTCCTGGGTGGGAGATCGCGCGGGTGCGGCGCTCGGCCTGCTCGTGGGCATGCTCACGCTGGGCACCGCGCTCCCGCACGGCGTGCGCGCGCTGGGCGCAGGCCTCGACTGGCAATCCGTGGTGCTCACGTCCTCGGCCCTGGCGATCGCCGGTGGCCTGATCGTGCTCGGCGTCGGCGATGGCCCGAAGCTCGCCAAGGTCACCGGCGCCCGGCGACCAGGCTGGGGCAGCGTGATGAGCGTGTTCGGCATCGCCCGCTTCCGCGCATCGGCCTTCGGCTACTTCGGCCACATGTGGGAGCTCTACGCGTTCTGGACGGTGGTGCCGCTGCTGCTGGCCGCCGCCGCCCCCGGCAGCACCACCGCGATCGCGGCGTTGTCGTTCGCCATCATCGGCATCGGGGCGCTGGGGTGCATCGCCGGCGGTCAGCTTTCGCACCGCTACGGCAGCGCGAGGGTCGCCGCGACGGCACTGGCGGTGTCGGGTGCGATGTGCGCGGTCTATCCGCTGCTGGCGCATGCCCCGGGGTGGCTGCTGGTCGGCGCGCTGCTGCTGTGGGGGGCCGCGGTGGTGGCCGACTCGCCGCAGTTCTCGGCGCTGTCGGCACGCAACTGCCCGCCGCAGCTGGTAGGCAGCGCGCTCGCCATCCAGAACGCGATCGGCTTCTCCATCACCGTGTGCGCCATCTCCATCGCCACGGCGATGATCGACTCGCTCGGCGCGAAGGTCGCGTGGCTGCTGCTGCCCGGCCCCGTGGTGGGGCTGATCGGGCTGCGTCCGCTGCTGGGGCGATCCTCGTAGCGGACGTCAGGCCGCCGCGGCAAAAGCCCCCGTCGGACGCGGCCTGGCCGCAGCCTCCTTCTCCGCCTCGCCCCCGAGGGCCTCCAACAGGTCGGTGAGGAAGCGCGACAGCTCGCCGGTCATGAGCGCGAAGTCGGCATCGAAGCGGTCCGCCGCGCTCTCGCTCTCGCTGGAGGCATCCGCCTCCTCCACGTCGATCAGTTCGAGCTTCTTGACCTCGCCGCGTTCGCTCAGCACGAATGACACGCGGTCCTTCCAGGTCAGGGCCAGGCGCGTGGGCTGCTTGCCGGCCTTCAGGTGGTTGCGCACCTCCTCGGAGTCGAGCGGATGGCGCTGGTAGCGCACCAGCGCCTTCTCCTCCAGCGGCGAGCGCAACTCGCAATCGCGATCGATCGAGAAGCCGCCCGGACCCTCACCTTCCATCAGCCACTGGGTCATGGCCGCGGTGGCCGACAGGTTCGTGCGCAGCAGCACCGCGGGGAAGTCGTCCAGCGTCCAGCGCAGGACCTCCATCATCTCGTCGGCCTTCTTCGCATTCGCGGCGTCGACCACGAACCAGCCGTTCACGGGGTCGATCCAGCCCAGCGTGCTGCGGTAGCGGCTGAAGGCGCGCGGCAGCAGCTCCTGGGTCACGTTCTCCTTCACCTCCTTGGCCTGCTTGCGCCCCGGCTTGTAGCCGAGCTGGTTCTCCAGCTTGGCGATGCGCTCCTTGGTGGCGAGATTGACCACCGAGGCGGGCAGGATCTTCTCCTCCACGCCGAGCGCGATCAGCCAGTGCCGCTCGAGGGAGGACACCATCTCGCCCTCGCCGCGCGGCGGGATCCAGCCGCGCGAGAAGAACTCGGTCTTGCCGGCGGGGCGGAAGGCGAAGCGCGTGAGCGTCTCCTCGAGCTTCGGCAGGGTGATGTCCCAGGGCGCGGGCAGGCGGTAGAGCTGCAGGTTCTTGAACCACATCGATGTAGGCAGGCCGGAGAAAACGCGCAGAGGGGCGGCATTGTCGCCAACGCCGCGCTGGAAGGCAACCCGGGCGGTGCCGGGGAAGGACGAGCGCGGCTAGCCTTCGCTCTCCATCGCGGGCGCGAGGCCACGCGCGTAGCGCTCGTGCCACTGCGCGTGGCCATGGGTGAAGTCGTTCTGTCCCGACCGGTCCACCCCGCGCATCAGCCACAGCGGCTGGTGGAAGATGTTGAACGGGCTGTTGTCGCGACGTTGCCGCACCAGCGAGCGGTCGTAGTGCGAGGTCGCAGGCATGTAGCGCATGATCAGCGCCGCGCGCCGCCGACCGGAGGTGTTGGCGAGCGAGCCGTGGATCAGGCGCACGTCATGCAGCGACATCTGGCCGGGCTCGAGCTCGACGTTGACCGCCTGCGACTCGTCGAACTGGTCCTGGTCCAGCTCGAGATTGAGCACCAGGTTGTCGCGCTTGCTCTCGTGATGGCGATACAGCTGCTGCTGCTTGTGCGAGCCCGGGATGAAGCGCATGCAGCCGTTCTCGGTGGAGACGGGGTCGAGCGCGATCCACACCGAGCAGGTCGCCAGCGGCCGCATCGGCCAGTACTCGCCATCCTGGTGCCACGGCACCTCGCGCCCCTTCGCCGCGGGCTTGCACAGCACGCGCGTGATCCACAGCACGAGATCGGGGCCGATGAGCTGCTCGAGCATGTCGAGCACGGGCTCGTGGCGCGCGGCCTGCATGAAGGGATTGGGCTGGGGACCCTGCGTCGGGGGCAGCATGTGCGGATTGGCGAGATCCTCCGGCGCCACGTCGGTGTAGCTGGCCAGCAGCCCGTCGAGCGACGCGCGGATGCGCTGAAGCAGGTCGTCCGGCAGCCGGTAGTTCGGAATGACGTAGCCGCGCTCCCGGTAGTGCTCGATCTCTGCCTGGGTAAGTGCCATCGCTGCCTCCGCCTTGTTCTGGTTACGCTGCGTTCTGGTTACGCTGCGGCCCGCCGCAGCACCCGGCCCGGGCGTGCGCCGGTGTCCCGGCCGTCCCGCCACACCACCGCGCCGTTCACGATCACGGCATCGATGCCGGGCGCGGGCGCGATCGGGTGCTCGAAGGTCGCCCCCTCGCCCACGGTGTCCGGATCGAAGATCGTGATGTCGGCGAATGCTCCCGGCGCCAGCACGCCACGGCCAGGCAGGCCGTAGCTCTGCGCGGTCAGCCCGGTCATCTTGTGCACCGCCTGCTCCAGCGGGAACAGGCCGACGTCGCGCGCATAGTGTCCCAGCACGCGCGGAAAGGTCGCCCACAGGCGCGGATGCGGAAAGGCGTCGTGCGGCAGGCCATCGGAGCCGACCATGGTGGGCGCGAAGGCCAGGATCCGGCGCACGTCCTCCTCGTCCATGGAGAAGTAGATCGCGCCCGCCGGCACCAGGCGGTTCGCGGCTTCGGCCGGTGATACCCCCCACGCGGTTGCGAGTTCGTCCAGGTCCTTCCCTGCGCACTCGGGATGGGGCTTGGACCAGGTGACCAGCGTGCGCGATGCGGCCGCTGCGCGGTCGGCGGTCAGGATGGTCGAAGCGGCGCAGTACGGATAGCAGTCGAGCGCAATCGACTGGTGCTTACGCTGCGCAGCGATGAAGCCGAGCGTCTCGGGTGAGCGGCCGTGGTTGCGCACGCCGTTGACCTTGTGATGCGAGATCACCACCGGCACGCCCAGTTCGCGGCCGATGCGTGCGGTCTCGTCCAGCGAATCCATCACCCGGTCGGCCTCGTTGCGCATGTGCGTGCAGTACAGGCCGTTGTGCTCGCGCAGCGGCCGGCACACCTCGATCACCTCCTGGGTCGGGGCGGCGGCGGCGGGCTCGTAGTAAAGACCGGTCGACACACCCACGGCTCCCGCCTGCAGGGCTTCCGCAGCCAGGTCGCGCATGCGGGCGATCTCGGCAGGACGGGCCGGACGCTCGACGTCGTCCATGGTCACCACCCGCAGCGTGGTGTGGCCGACGAGCAGCACTGCATTGGTCGCCGGTGGGCGCGCCGCCAGCTCGGCGACGTAGGCCGCGAACGTGGGAAAGCGGAACCAGCTTCCCGCTTCGTCCAGCAGGTCGAGCGGCGGCGTGACCGGCAGGCGCATCTTCCCGGGCACCGGCGCGAGCGACACCCCACAGTTGCCCGCGACCACCGTGGTCACGCCCTGGCTCACCTTCGGCGCCATGTCGGGCGACGACAGCATCAGGCGGTCGTCGTGCGTATGCGCGTCGATGAAGCCCGGCGCGACCACCCTGCCCTGCGCATCCAGCACGGCCGCGGCACTGGCACCGTCCAGCGCACCCACCTCGACGATGCGCTCACCCTGCACACCCACGTCGGCACGCCGCCGCGGCGCGCCGGTGCCGTCGATGACGATCCCGCCGCGGACGAGCAGGTCGAACCGCGGCATCGCTACTTGACCTTGTCCATCGCGGCGGCGGCCTCGGCCCACTTCGCCGCGCTGAAGCCCGACGTGCGGGCGGCGTCGAGGATCACCTTCTCCTTGCGCGCCATCAGGTCGATCGCGTCCGGCAGCTTCTCCAGGGCCTGCGCGGGGATCACCACCGCGCCGTGGTAGTCGGCGTGCACCACGTCGTTGTGCGACACCAGCATGCCGAGCACGTCGACCGGCTTGCCGAAGTCGAGCACCTGGATGTAGGCGTGGCTGGGCGAGAGCGACGCCGCGAGGCACTGGAAGTCGGGGTGCATCATGTCGAGGTCGCGCATCGAGCCGCTGGTGACAGCGCCCACGCAACCCAGGTTCCAGTGCACGTTCGTGTTGACCTCGCCCCAGAACGCGCCCAGGCCGGGCTGGCTGTCGATGTCCTGCACCACCGCGATGCTGGGGCGGGGATTCTGCTCGATGTAGGCGTAGTAGGCGGTCAGCCGCTCCTTGCGCCCGGCCATGTCGTAGGGCACCGAGCAGCGCACGGTGCACGTGCGCGCGTAACCGACGATGGGCGGGGCCTTGGGGTGCGCGGCAATCAGCGTGCGGCGCGTGAAGCCGGTGGTGAAGCGGCTGCCGATGGCGACCTCGATCGCATTGCAGATGGTGGGAGTGTCGAACTTGCGCAGATGCGCGAATAACTCGGTGGTATCCATATTCTTCCCCGGTTCTTGAACCTGGTTATGGTAGCAAGGCTCTAGGCCCTAGGCTCTAGACGCCAGAGGTGTTCGCGGCAGCGCGTGAGCCCTGCGCCTTTTCCTGGCGTCTGGCGCCTAGAGCCTAGGGCCTCTTACTAGTACGACTTCGGCAACCCCAGCACCTTCTCGGCGATGAAGCACAGCACCAGCTGCTGGCTCACCGGCGCCAGGCGCGGAATCATCGCCTCGCGCAGATAGCGCTCGACGTGGTATTCCTTCGCGTAGCCCATCCCCCCATGGGTGAGCACTGCAGTCTCGCACGCACGGTAGCAGGCTTCCGCGGCGAGGAACTTGGCCGCGTTGGCCTCCGCCCCGCACGCTGTGCCGCTGTCGTACAGCGATGCGGCCTTGAGCATCATCAGGTTGGCCGCCTCGAGTTCCATCCAGCCGCGGGCCAGCGGGTGCTGGATCGCCTGGTTCTCCCCGATCGCGCGGTCGAACACCACGCGCTCCTTCGCATACGCGGCCGCGCGCGCCAGCGCGGCGCGGCCCAGGCCCACCGCCTCGGCGGCGAGCAGGACACGTTCGGGGTTGAGCCCGTGCAGGAGGTACTCGAAGCCGCGCCCCTCCTCTCCGATGCGGTCGGCGGCGGGTACGGGCAGCGACTCGATGAAGAGCAGGTTCGAGTCAACCGCGCTGCGGCCCATCTTGTCGATCTCGCGCACTTCGACGTAGCGGCGGTCGAGGTCGGTGTAGAACAGCGAAAGCCCATCCGTCGGCCGGGCGCCGGACCCGAATGGCGCGGTGCGCGCCAGGATCAGGACTTTGTTCGCCACCTGCGCGGTCGAGGTCCAGACCTTCTGGCCGCGCAAGGTGTAGGTGTCGCCCTCGCGCCGGGCCGCGGTCTCGATGCGCGCCGTGTTGAGGCCCGCATTGGGCTCGGTCACGGCGAAGCAGGCGCGGTCCTCGCCGCGGATGAGCGGTGCCAGCCAGCGGCGCTTCTGCTCGTCGCTGCCGAACACGACCACCGGGTTGAGGCCAAAGATGTTCATGTGCACGGCGGAGGCCCCGCAGAAGCCGGCCCCCGACTCGCTGATGGCCTGCATCATCAGCGCGGCTTCGGTGATGCCCAACCCGGCCCCGCCGAACTCCGCGGGCATCGCGATGCCCAGCCAGCCGGCCTGTGCGACGGCGGTGTGGAAGTCGTGCGGATATTCGCCGGTGCGATCACGCTCGAGCCAGTACTGCGCGTCGAAGCGGGCGCAGAGCGCCATGATGGCGTCGCGGATGGCGATCTGGTCCGGAGAGAGCGAGAAGTCCACGCCCGCCTAACCGAGCCTGGTCACGCCGCGCGCCGCCAGCTGCTCGATCTGCGTATCGCTGTAGCCCGCCTCGCGCAGCACTTCGGCCGAGTGCGCGCCGAGCGGCAACGCCGGCGCCGGCAGGTCCGGCTTCGACACCGACCAGTCGGTCGGCGTGCGCATCGCGCGCATGCGGCCCTCGGTCGGATGCTCCTCCGTCACGAAGAACCCGCTCTGGTTCAGGTGCGCGTCGGCGACCGTCTCTTCCGGCTTGTTCAGCCGCGCGAAGGGAATGTCGGCACGGTCGAGCAGCTCCATCCACTGCGCGCTGCTGCGCGTCTTCATGATGCCGGCCAGCACCTCGTACACCTCGTCGATGTGCTTGGCGCGCCGGCCGTGCGAGTTGAAGCGGGGATCGTCCCACAGCTCGGCGCGGCCGGTCGCCTCGAGGAAGCTCTTCCACTGCTTGTCGTTGTAGACCAGCACGCAGAGATAGCCGTCGCTGGTCGCGTACGGGCGACGGTGCGCCAGGCGCGGGTAACCGGTCGGACCGATCGCCGGGTCCCACGACAGCCCGGCCAGGTGATCGCCGAGCACGAAGTGGGTGATGCTCTCGAACATCGGCACCTCCACCGACTGCCCCTGTCCAGAGCGCTCGCGCTGGAACAGCGCCGCGGTGACCGCATAGACCACGTGCAGACCGGTGACGCGGTCGGCGAGGTTCACCGGGACGTAGCGCGGCGCATCGGCACCTTCGCGCGAGACCAGCCAGGGCAGCCCGGTCGCGCCCTGGATCAGGTCGTCGTACGCCGCGCGTCCCGCATAGGGTCCGCGTTCGGAATAGCCGTAGCAGCCGACGTAGACCAGGCGCGGGTTGACCGCGCGCACGTCGTCGTAGGCGAGCTTGAGGCGGGCCATGGCGGACGGCCGCACGTTGTAGACCAGGGCATCGGCGCCGGGCACCAGGCGCATCAGCGCCTCGCGGCCCTCGGGCTGCTTCAGGTCGAGCACGACCGAGCGCTTGCCCCGGTTCAGGTTGATGTAGAGGTGGCCCATGCCCGCGTTCCGCAACGGGCCGACATGGCGCATGTTGTCGCCTTCGTGGGTCTCGATCTTGATCACATCGGCGCCCAGCTCGGCGAGGATCTGGGTGGCGAAGGGCCCCATCACCACGGTGGTGAGGTCGAGGATGCGTACGCCGTGCAGCGGTCCGGGCATTCGTGGTTCCGGCTGGGAGGACGGGAAAGCTCGCTATTCTAGCCGCACATCGCCCTGCCGCCCCGCTCGGGTATCGCGCTTGCCGCTCTCCGCTTCCCCCTGACGCACTTGTGAAGGAGCGAGCCATGGCAGAGCAGAATCCCCAGACCGGTACTACTTCGGCGCAGGACACGGCGCGCAACCAGGCCATGCAGGCCAACGAGACGCAGGCCGACGCCGGCAGGCGCGGCACCCAGGGCGCGGCGGGATCGACCGGCAGCGGCGCGGGATCCACGTACCAGGGCAGCAGTGGCCAGGGCACACAGGGCGCTGGCGCCATGACCGGCAGCAGCGGCTCGCGCAGCATGGGCCAGCCAGGCGCCACCTGGCCGGGCAGCTGGGGCGCGGCCCCGTTCGGCATGCTGAGCCGCATGTTCGACGAGATGGACCGCTTCTTCGATGAACTCGGCTTCGGACGACGGCTGCTGCCGCGCCCGCGCGTGGTCGGCGAGCGCCAGATGCAGCGCGCCATGGGCGCGCTGTGGTCGCCCCAGATCGAAGTCTCGGAACGCGACGGGCAGCTGGTGATCTGCGCCGACCTCCCCGGCCTGCGCAAGGAGGACGTGAAGGTCGAGCTCGCCGACGATGCGCTCACCATCCAGGGCGAGCGCCAGGAACAGCGCGAAGGGCGCGGCTACAGCGAGCGCACCTACGGCAGCTTCTATCGCACGGTCCCGCTGCCGGAGGGCATCAACACCGATGGCGCACAGGCGAAGTTCCAGGACGGCGTGCTCGAAGTGAGCATCCCGATGCCCAAACGCGAGCAACAGCAGAAGAACAAGCAGCTGGAGATCCGGTGAGAGCCGCGGAGACCGCGGCAACGGGCCGGCCAGCGGACGGGCAGCCTTGGCGGCATGCCCATCGCGACCCGCCGGTGCCACCGGTGCCCGATGACGACCCGGGCGAGGAGCCGACACAGCCCCCGATGCCGCCCGGGACGCCGTTCCCGGGCCGCCCGCAGGTCGATCCCCCGATCGGACCGCCGGGCGAGCCGCTGCGGCCGCCGCCCAATGTGATCACCGCATAGGGCCACGAGGCAAGCGCGGGCCTGCTCGGGCCCGGCCTGCACGGTCCGGCGGGGGCGGCTGGCCGGGCGCCGGGCGTCCTGGTCAGCCCGCGGCCTGCTCCGGCACGCGCTTCATCAGCACATCGACCGCCTGGACCGGCGCCAGGGCCAGGGGCGGCGCAGAGCCGTCCTTGTTGCGGCCGGGATAGAGCGTCACGTGCGGATAGGGGATCTCGATCCCGGCGGCGTCGAACGCCGCCTTCAGCCGCCGCAGATACTCGCGCTTGACGTTCCACTGCTCGATCGGCATCACCTTGAAGCGCACGCGCAGGATCACCGCCGATTCGTCCCAGCGCTCGACCCCGACCACCTCGACCGGCTCGCGGATCTTCGGACCGAACACCGCATCGCCACGCATTGCCTCGGCCACGCGCTGCATGACCTGCAGCGCCTCCTCCACGTCCTCGCGGTAGGCCACGCCGGCGTCCACCACCGCGTAGGCGTAGTCGAGGGTGAAGTTCGACACCACCGCGATGCTCCCGTTGGGTACGAAGTGGACGTTGCCGTCATAGTCCCGCAGCCGGACGTAGCGCAGCGTCACCTCCTCCACCAGCCCGGACTTGCCGCCCACCTCCACCACGTCCCCGAGGCGGACCTGGTTCTCCAGCAGGATGAACAGGCCGGAGAAGAAATCCTTCACCAGGCTCTGCGCACCAAAGCCCACCGCGATGCCGACCACGCCGGCGGCGCCGAGGATCGGCGCGATCGACAGTCCCAGCTCGGCCAGCACGAGCATCCCGGCCACCAGGCCGATCACGACCGCGCTGACGTAGCGGAACACCCGCGCGATCGTATCCACCCGCTTCGCGTGCTCGGAGGAGGCCACGCGCTCGCGCATGTACATGCGGATCGTCCGGATTCCGCGCTGCGCCACGCGGATCATGATCCAGGCGAGGATCAGGATCATCACGATATGACCGGCGACCCGCAGGCTCGGCAGCCATTCCCGCCAGTCCAGTTGACCGAGAAACTCCATACCGTCCTCCCTTGCGTTGCGGAATCGTCCGAGGCGCGACGAGCTAGCGTGAAGAGGCGAGCCAGCGCTGCACGGCGTTGACGTCCGGCAGGCGCACGCGGGCGCAGGTCTCGCCCGCCCCTACCTTCACCGAGCAACCACCCATCCGGTTGACCTCGGCGAAACCGTACTCGTCGGTCACGTCATCGCCGGCGAAGACCGGGAGGCGGCCCCGGAACGGCGCTTCGGACATGAACTGAGCGATCGCCACGCCCTTGTCGACGCCCGTGGGCTTCAGCTCGAACACCATCTTCCCCTCCAGCAGCTGCACCGCAGGACCGAGCGCTGCAGCGAGTCCCTGCATCTCGGCGCGCACGCGCTCTTCCAGCGCCGGGACCAGCCGGTAGTGCAGCGCCAGGCTGGCGCCCTTGTCCTCGAAGATCAACCCGGGATGCGCGGCGGTGAAGTCGGCGAGCTGCTGCGCGGCTGCGGGCGGCGCGGGCGCCGCGTAGGTGTGCAGCATGCCTCGCGCATCCCGGCGCTCGCCGCCATGCTGGCCGGCGAGCGGCAACACGAGGGGCGCCAGCAAGGCATCGAGTTCGCGCACCGAGCGGCCGCTGATCAACGCCAGGGCACCCTCGAGCCGGGCATGCAGACGCCCGATCTCGGCGATCAGCCCATCGTCCACGCGAACGTCCTGGGGGCGCTCGGCGATGTGGAGCAGCGTACCGTCGACGTCCAGGAACAGCGCGCAGCGCGCGTCCACCAGCGGCGGGGTCATCCCGCCCGGCGCAGGGCCGGCGCGCTGCCGGTGCGCGAGAGCACCCGGCGCCGGTGCCGCATCCGTGCGGCATCCAGCAGCATCCTGCCGGCCCAGCGATACACGTTGAACTCCTGCACCAGGTGACGCATGCTGCGCATGCGCACGCGCTGCTCGTCCGGGCTCATCTGCAGGGCCACCGCGAGCGCGGCCGCGCTCTGTTCGATGTCGTACGGGTTGACGATCAGCGCCTCCGCGAGCTCCCGCGCGGCGCCGGTGAACTGGGAGAGGATCAGCACGCCGCGGTCATCGTCGCGCGAGGCGATGAACTCCTTCGCCACCAGGTTCATGCCGTCGTGCAGGCTGGACACGTAGCACAGGTCTGCCGCGCGGTACAGCTCGTACACCTGCTCGGGTTCGTGATGCTCCACCAGCAGGATGATGGGCTGGTAGCCGGGCGCCTTGTAGCGCTCGTTGATCCGGTCGGCGAGCTCGCGCACCTTCGCCTCGAAGCTGCGGTACTCGTCGATGCTCGAGCGCGAGGGTGCGGCCACCTGGACGAACGAGAAGCGGCCGACCCACTGCGGTTCGCTCTCCAGGAGTCGCTCCACCGCGCGGAAGCGCTCCAGGATACCCTTGGTGTAGTCCAGGCGGTCGACGCCGATGCCGAAGCGCAGGTCGGGCTTCATGCCCAGCCGCTCGCGCACCCGTCGCTGACAAGTGGCCACGTCCGCCTGGCTGCCCAGGCAGGCCGGCGGCCACTCGATCGAGATCGGATAGCGGCGCACCTCGGTCGCCTCCCCGCCGTACGTCACGGTGAAGGTCTCGCGATCCACCCGCGCTTCCAGGAAGCGGTCCACGGTATCGAAGAAGTTGTTGCAGTGGGACTGCGTGTGGAAGCCCAGGATCGAGGAGCCCAGCAGGCCCGCCAGCACCTCCTCGCGCCAGGGCAGGATGCCGAACGACTCGAAGTTGGGCCAGGGGATGTGCCAGAAGGTGATGATGGTGGCGTTGGGCAGCTGCTCCCGGATCATCTTCGGCAGCAGCGCGAAGTGGTAGTCCTGCACGAGTACGATCGGATCCTCGGTGCGTGCCTCCTCGACCACGACGTTGGCGAAGCGCTGGTTCACGCGCTTGTAGTCGCGCCAGTCCTCCTCGCGGAACACCGGCCGGGTGTGGGCGATGTGGCACAGCGGCCACATGCCTTCGTTGGCGAAGCCGTAGTAGTAGCCCTGCTCCTCGCGCTCGCTGAGCCAGACCCGGCGGATCCGGTAGGCCGGGCGGTCTGGGGGGACCATGACGTGGTCGCGCGCATCGACGGTGTCGCGATCCGCCGAGCCTGCGCCATGCGCGATCCAGGTGCCCGAGCAGGCACGCATCACCGGCTCCAGCGCCGTGACCAGGCCGCTCGCGGGACGCTGCACCTCGATCACGTTGCCGCTGCGGCGCACATGGATGTAGGGCTCTCGGTTGCTGACGATGAGCACCTCGTCGCCCTTGAGGTCCTGGTGCAGGATGTCACGCAGCGCCGCGGCGCCCCAGCTGATCTGCCCCTCGTCGCGGCCGGTGCGCTCGGCTTCGAGGTCGCGCACCAGCGCGCGCAGGTCGCGCGCGATGGGCTGCAGCGCAGGTGGGGGCTTGCTGCGCAGCGCCCCGGGCGCACGCAGGGCCTCGCCGGAGATGAGCGCCTTGATCCCCGCGATCCAGCCGCGCCAGCTCAGCTCCGCGATGATCACGGTAATCAGGGCGACCACCGCGGCGATCGCGGCGAAGAGATAGAACACGTACTCCTTGGTGTCCGCACTGCGCCGCTGGACGAAGCTCATGTCGTGCAGGATGACGAGTTGCCCGGACCTGACGTCCTCGATGGTCACCGGATTCACCGACACATGCACGAGGCCGGTGGCCAGATGCACCAGCCGGGTCTGCGCCGTGTCCGTCGAGCTGGCGGGGCACGAGACCGACCTGGGGAAGGCCGCCGACGCGTACAGGAGCTTCCCGGCGCTGTCGCAGAAGCCCACCGCCAGGACACGTTCGTCACGCACGATGTGCTCGAAGTAGCGGCTGATCTTCTGCGCGTTGCCCGGCTCGCGCACCAGGCTGCCGAGCGTGTCCAGCGCCGCGTTCGTGATCAGCGCAGCGCGCATGTCGAGGTCGCGCACGAACCATTTCAGTGTCAAACGATCGACCAGCGGCACGACCAGGTAGGCGATGATCCCCAGCGCCACGCCGAGCGGTACGAGAAAGCGCACTGACAATCGCATGCTTGGCTCCTCGTGGAGTCATGTGTGCCGATTTCGACCGATCGCGCGGCCCTGTCCCGCCGACGGCTTGCCCCTAGCGAGACTCTGATCAATGGGATGCGGTGTGCGTTCGTTCCGCCGGCTCTCGATCGGCACCGGTTCCTCCCACGAAGGCAAGTCAGATGGCCCGCCGCAGACCGCCTCGGCCCTGCATGACGAGCAGGCACTTCCTTAAGTGACCTGCATGGCGGAGAAAAGTTCATGCCATCGGTGTGGGAAGCCTAAAACTGGCTGCTTATACATGCCTCCACCATACGACCGCATCCACCCGGACTCATGCTGAGGCCGGCGGAGGCAGGCCCGACGCCGCGGCGCGGCGCACGCCGGCCTCATCCTCCGCGGGTCATCGGCCGGCGCCGCAGCGATCCGATCAGGTAGCCCACCAGCAGCGACACTGCGGCGGCGGCTGCCACCACGCGCCATGGCCGCTGGTGCGCGTAACGCTGCGCCCGGTAGGCAGTCGACCGGGCTTCGATACGCAAGTCGTCCCGCATCCGGGAGAGACGGCTGCGCGCGCTCCGCCAGCCGGGCCCCGTCATTCCGCGCAACCGCTCGGTCAGCTTGCGCACCTGGTCGGACGCTGGCGAACGCCCGGCGTCATCGCTCATCGCGGGGTCGGAAGGCATCGAGGATCCTCACGAGGTAAGGGCAGCCGTTCTTCGGAAGGTCGGGTTGCGGCAAGCGTTGTGCCCTGCATCCACCCTCCAGTGGTGCATCCATGAGACAGCCGCCTGCAGTTCCTGCCATCCTTGGCAGCAATTTCTACAACACGATCGTCCGGGGCTGCGTTTGCGGCGCGTCCGGGCGGGAAAGCCGAGCGCGAACAAGCAGGTACCGCGCGCCTCGGGCCCTCCCCCAAAGGCACGCAGGTTGCGATGACCAAGGGCACTCAGTCATAACACCTCTTGGAGGCAAGCATGAACCGCAAGCTGAACGCTAAGATCGCCATCGGCGCCATCGCCGCCGCCCTCGCCGCACCTGCCTTCGCGCAGGACTCCACGCCCTGGTGGCAGCCGCACTGGCTCACGCGCTGGATTCCGGCGCACACCAACACCATCGACACGATCAACGGCAACGATTTCCGGGACAACCGCGACTCCACGATTTCGCGCAACGACGTGCCGTTGAACCAGACCACGCTCATGAACGAGCCGCGGGAACAGTATCACGGCAACACGCAGCGCGACCCCGGCTCCGCCGACAGCTGGCACAGCTCCGCCGCACCGGTGGGCGGCACCGCGCTTCCGGCGACCGCGGTCGCAGAGAATCGCACCCCTCCGGCTGCGAATCAGATGAGCAGGACGGAGGTCGACGAGATTGCGCAACGCAATGAGATGATCGTCAACTCGGCCCCCGAACCATCGGTTGCAGCCAAGAGCGACTTGGGGCAACCAGCCCAGATCGACAGCGACGATGTGACTGCCCGCAATACAGGCGGCGTACAGGGTGTGCATGACGGCATCAACCAGGATGTCTACACCGGTGTCGAGGGCGCAGGGGGAACCAGCGCCATGAGCGCCGGGCGTGACGGCGAGGAGATCATGACCCAGTAACCCAAGGTGCCGGGCCCGAGGGGCGGCGCAGGCCGCCCTTTCTTTTGTTCGCCGCGCAGACCCCGCGCATCGTCGGCACCGTCGAGACGATCCTGCGCGAGGTGAGCGCCGACGCCTTCGTGCAGCGCCGTCACGACCAGACCGACGACGGCCTGCCGGAGGTGGCACCGTCTGGCTGGCAATGCGCTGTGCGCGCTGGGCCCGCGGCGGAGGCGCTGCGCACCTGAGCGCGCGCTGGGTGCGTCCAACGACCTGGGCCTCCTGGCCGGAAAATACGATACGGGGGCAGGCGCCTGCGCGGTCACTTTCCGCAGGCCTCCTCGCACCTGGCCCAGATCAAGAGTGCGCGTCTGCTGGAGCGGGGCTAGACGCGGCGTGCGGGCGGCCGGGGGCGGGGCCTGCCGGGATGGAGTCGATACCTGCTCGCGTTCGCGGGATGCTCAGCGCTGCGGCCGGCAGCCGCGCTGTATCGAGGATGGTTCGATCGGTTGCGCTGTGACGTTCGCACTCATCGGTCTGCACCTCGTCTGGCTCCCTCTGCGGTTGGGCAGGAACAGGCTTTGCGCCTCTGTGGGAGCGCCGGTTCGCACGCCATGGACAACGTCTTCGCACTGGTCGGGCCCAAGAGCACCTTGCAGATCTTCGGCATCAATCTCGTAGGCGTCAACGCCGAGAACGGGACGAAGCTGCTGGTGACCGTCGGCTTCGTCGCACTCGTCTGGACCGCCAGCTGGACACTGCAAGGTCTGCTGCGCCTCGTCGTCAAGGGCCGCGGAGGCAAGCGCGTGGCGTTCTGGTCGCGCCAGGGCGTGAAGCTGGTCAGCGCGATCCTGATCATCCTCGGCGTCGTTTCCATCTGGTTTGACGATCCCACCAGGCTCGCCACGGCGCTGGGCCTGGTGACCGCCGGCCTCGCCTTCGCGCTGCAGCGAGTCGTGACCGCACTCGCCGGGTACTTCGTGATCCTGCGCGGACGTACCTTCAATGTCGGCGATCGCATTACCATGGGCGGTGTGCGCGGTGACGTCATCGCACTCGACTTCACTCAGACCACCATCATGGAAATGGGACAGCCGCCGGCGGTCCAAAACGCGGATCCCGCAATGTGGGTGCGCAGCCGTCAGTACACCGGACGCGTGGTGACGGTAAGCAACGCCCGCGTGTTCGAGGAACCGGTCTTCAACTACTCGCGCGAGTTCCCCTACATCTGGGAGGAGATGGTCTTTCCCATCACCTATGGTTCCGACCGGGACAGCGCCGAGGCAATCCTCCTCGACACCGCGCACCGGCATACGATACGCACCAGCGAGCTGAGCGAGGAGTCGATGCGCGAGATGCAACGGCGCTACTTCGTCGAGGGCGCGCCGATGCAGCCGCGGGTCTACTACCGTCTCACCGACAATTGGCTCGAGCTGACCGTCCGCTTCATCGCCCGGACCCATGGAGTCCGCGAATTGAAGGATCGCATGAGCCGCGAGATTCTCGATGCGTTCGACCGGGCCCGGATCTCTTTCGGCGCGTCCACCATCGAGATCACGGGACTGCCAGCCTTGCGCATCGAGCGCGGGCGCGCACCGCAGGAGCAGGGATAAGGCAACTCATGTGTGCCTCGTCGGAGATCAGAAATTGCCGGTGCCTGCCGGCAGGTGGGCTGCACTGCCGACGTACCCACCGACGGAGGACGACAGGTGCTCTTTGATTCCTGGCATGGCCTGCTGCGCGAAATCGTGGTCGGTACCGTTGCATACGTGTGGTTGGTCACGCTGCTGCGCGTCTCCGGCAAGCGCACCCTCACCAAGCTAAACGCGTTCGATCTCGTGATCACCGTCGCGCTGGGATCGACGCTGGCGTCGATCATTCTGTCGCGCGACGTCGCCCTGGTGGAAGGCATGCTGGCGCTGGCTCTGCTAGTCGGTCTCCAGCTAGCCGTGACCTGGACCTCGACGCGTGCGGCCCGCTTCAAGCATGTCGTGAAGTCGGAACCCACCCTGCTCTGCTACCGGGGCAGGCTGCTGCACTCGGCACTGAGGGAACAGCGCGTTACCGAGGACGAGCTTCGCGCGGCCATCCGCGCGCAGCGCGTCAGCCGGATGGAAGAGGTCGAAGCGGCAATCCTGGAAACGGACGGAAGCTTCAGCGTGCTGCCGCTGACGCGCGGCGCAGCGGACACCGCGAAGCCCGACGTCCCGGGATACCCCGCCGAGCAGCAGCCGGACGAAGCTGCCGCTCGCCCGGGGTCCTGACAGTTGCGACCGATCAGTCGTTCTCGGAAGCCGATCTCGACCATACTCGAGGGAGGACGGAGTCCGCGAGCAGTTCATCCTCCCTGGGCAGCGGTCGGGACAGCTTCAGTCGGCGATTGCGCGGTTCGCGGTCCCTCGATAGGAGCGCTGGTTCCAGCGAGCATGATCGGGGACGTCCATGTCGCCGAAGCCGGGCCGGTCGTCGCTTGCCATGTAGTCATCGCCGCCGGGGTATCCGCCGTAGCCCCGCTCGCGCATCAGCCGGTGGTCGGCATCGGGCGAGTCGTAGCGGTACGAGTAGCTGTCGCGGCGCGAGCGTATATCGTAGGCACGCCCCTGCCTCCAATCGCGGTCGCGCAGGCTGTCGCGATAGCGATCGTACCGGCGGTCGGGGCCCGGATCGCGGAAATCGTAGTACTCGCTGCTGCGCCCCATGTCGCCCCAACCCCTGTCCCTGTAGTCACCGTCGCCGCGGTCCGCGCGGAACCAGTCACGATGCTCGTCATACCAGTTGCGGGCCCAGTCGTCGGGGCCGTTGCGCCCCCTGTACTCGCGCTCGTAGCGCGGATAGCCCCGGTCACCACGGTCCCGCAGGTCGTCGCCGTAACGATCGTAGTTCCGGTCCGGGCCCGGATCGCGAAAGTCGTAATACTCGCCGCTGCGTCCCATGTCGCCCCAGCCCCGGTCCATTCCGCTCTGCGCGAGTGCTGGCACTGCCAGCGCCATTGCGAATGCTCCGATTGCCACGCCACTGAGTCTGAGTCCCATGCCCACCTCCTGATTCGATTACGGGTTGAGGATGCATCCTGGATGCGGCAAGCGTCGTGCCTCGGCGACTTGTCACTCCATCCCGGAATCTCTTCGCGCGGTAGACATTCCACCGCTGGATCGGCAGGAACTTGAAGCGCGCCCCGGATCATGCCCGACGTCCCAGCGCTCGGCTCCCGGCGCAGGGCGCAGGCGCTGCGGGTGTGCGACTCCCACTGCCATTACAGCATCCGGGCCGCATGAACAGCATTCCTCCGGCCCAACGATATACGCTGAACTCCAGAACCAGCAGGCCCATCGCGAGCGCAACCGGCGGCTGCGCTCTGCTTGATCGATGGCCTATCGTCCGTTCTCGTTCGCACCCGCCGTAGCCTCGTCGCGATCGAGGCCGAGGCCGTCGAACCAGGCGCTCAGATCATCGCTGTAACTGCGCTCGAGGTCTGGCCGGCGGCTCTTGGGGAAGCCAGGCGCGGTGGCCAGCTGCTGCCGATCAAGCCGCAGCGCCAGGTCCTCGCCATCCTTCGCACCGCGCTGGAACGCGCGCAGCGGCAGCAACGTCATGCGTTCGGGATCTCCCCAGCCGCGGTCGAACTCCACTACTGCATACTGCACCTTGCCGTCGGACAGGTCGACCACCATGTCCTCGACATCGCCCACGTCGTCATCCGCCGCGGTCACGTCGGCACCGAGCAGATTGCTGGCGCGTCGCAGCAGCATGTTGGGTCTAGGATCGAGCTGCACCTTGGGACCGTAGTAGCGATCGACCTCGTTCCGATAGCCGTTCTCGGCCTGCCAATCCGGCCAGCGATCCCGGTCGAAGCCTGGCGCCTGCTTCAGTCTGTCCTTGTCCACATTCAGCATCAGGGACTCGCCATCGCGACCGATGCTGAACGCCCGCACGGGATAGGCGAACAACTTCTCACCCATGCCCAAGAAGCCGCCGAACGCGAGGATCGCGTAGTACACGCGCTCGTTGTTCACGTCCACCACGAGGTCGTTGATCTCCCCGAGGTCCTCGCCCTGCGCATTGCGCACATGCATGCCCATCAGCTTGCTGGCACGCATGTTGTGCGCAGTTGCCTGCGCAGACTGACCCTGCTGCCGGACCGCAGCCGCGCCGGTCTGGCTCTGATTGCCGGTCGCCGCGTCATTGGCAGCGTGAGCCGACAAGGCTGCGCTCAGGCCGAGCACCGGAAGGATAGTCGCTGTCTTCGCCAGGGTGAATCGCATGGCACTTGCCTCCTTATCTCTTGCGGGTTGAACAGGTGCGGGCACGCGCGTGCGCGCCGCCTCAGGACGACAGTGCGGCAAATAGCGCACCTGCGGCAGTTGAGCAGGAATACGAAGTCACAGAACTGACCGACCACCCCGGATGCCGATCGGCGCCATGCCGAGTGACGGCGGGTACGGGGATGCGCACGATGCTTGCGGGAGTCTCCCTCACTGCGGTTACCTCGGACAGAGATGGAGCGGCAATCCCCGTACCTTCAGCGCGAGGGACTGTGCGCCACCACCGGCTCGAGAACTTTCGACGGCAGGCAGCCTCTACACTTCAGGCGCAGGCTGCGAGCCTGTACCCCGACCATTTGCGCAAGATCGTCCACTCTTCGGGGAAGCGCAATGTACAGCTCTGGACGAAGCACCGGCGGCACCGCTTCCGCTCTTCTTGGCGTCCTGCTCGCGGCGCTGTCGGTAGGCGTATCGCGCGCGCAGGATATGCAGTTCGCGTCGGAGAACATCGCCTCCGACCGATGGGGTCCGTACGATCAGGACTTCATGTGGCAGGTGGACGAGCAGGCGCTCGGTGACTGGAGCGTCGACGACGACTGGCCCACCTATGGCTCGTACTATACGGACGACCTCAGGGCAGGCTACGGTGGCGCTTACGGGCGGTACGACTGGACTGCAGACGAGTGGCGGTTCAACCATCCGGCAGGCGAGCGGACGCCCTATGCCCGTCATGTCAAGTGGCGCTCGGACCGCTATGGAGTCTACGAGCGCGGCTATGCATGGGAGAGCGACGCCATCGGACTGCAGGATTGGAGCGCAAAGGCGCGACGGGACTGGCTGGACTTCGCAGACTCCGGCGACCCCGGGTGGTTCGGCTTCTAGTTGAAGGAGACAACGCATGAACAAAGCCTCGCTTCTCCCTGCCCTGTGCACCGTGGCGACGCTCGGCCTGGTCGCGTCTCCCGCGCTCGCGCAGCACGCCACGCCGGATGGTGGCGAGGCAGCCACCGCGACCCGCACGCACCCCGATCAGGGGAAGGCGCCCAACGCCAATCGCTTCGTCGTGGGCACGCTGGTGGACACCCGCGCCGTACGCGTGAGCGAGGGTGAGGGGATGCACCGCCTGCTCAAGCTCGAAGGGCGCGACGGCGCGCAAATCATCGTGGATGCCGGCCCGTCGCCGAGTCCGAGTGAGATGGGATTCGAGCACGGCGACCTGATCGTGGCGATGGGCAAGAGCGCGCGCATCAATGGACACCCGGTGCTGTATGCGTACTACCTGGGGGAGTTGCGTGACTTGACCGCGCCGGCAACGCTGCGGGACGAGCAGCCCCGGTAGGCGGGGCGCCCGAAGGGACGCCGGTCATCTCCGGCCGGCCAAAGTTCCGGTGGAAAAGCTCCGCGCGGTGTGGTCCACGCTGACCGGCAGCCTCTGGTTCGTGCCCAGCCTCCTGGTGGCCGGTGCAATTGCACTGGCTGCTGCGATGATCGGGCTGGACGCCGCGACGCAGTTCCACCTCGCCGAACGCTGGCCGCTCGCCTTCGGGTCCGGCGCCGAGGGATCGCGCGGCGTGCTGAGCACCATCGCGAGCTCGGTGATCACGGTGGCGGGCGTGGTGTTCTCGATCACCATCGTGGCGCTGTCACTCACCGCCAGTCAGTACTCTCCCCGCATTCTGCGCAACTTCATGAGCGACCGCACCACGCAGGTGGTGCTGGGCACCTTCGTCGCCATCTTCGTCTACTGCCTGGTGGTGCTGCGGACCATCCGTGCGCCGGACGGCGCCGTTGCATCGTTCATTCCCTCGCTCGCCGTGCTGCTGGGGATACTCCTCGCGCTGGTAGGCACCGGTCTGTTCGTCTACTTCATCCATCACGTCGCCGCGTCGATCCAGATCTCGTCGATCCTTTCGAATGTCTCGAACGAGACCATGCGCGTCATCGACCGGCTCTATCCGGACCCCGTCGGGACGGGGCGGGATCGGAGCGAGAACGCCGGAGCGTACCGGGACGGCGAGGGGCAACGCTGGCACCCGGTCCCTGCCCTCACCAATGGCTACATCGTGCGCATCGACTTCAAGGGCCTGGTCGATCTCGCCCGTAAGCGCGGGATCGTGCTGCGCCTGCAAGCGGCCGCCGGCGAGTTCGTGATCGAGCGGGATGTGCTCGTGGAGGCAAGCGGAGCAGACAGTCGTGGGGAGGAGCTGGCGCGCGCGGTGAACGCCCTGTTCACACTCAACGCGCAGCGCACCCTCGACCAGGACGCCGCATTCGGGATCCAGCAGGTCGTGGACGTGGCGCTCAAGGCCCTATCGCCCAGCGTGAACGACAGCACCACTGCCGTGATGTGCATAGACCATCTCGCCGCGATCCTCACTCGTATCGCCGGGCGGCGCATCGGTCCCCCTGGTGGTGGAGATGAGGATGGGGTGTTGCAGGTGCGGTGCGGCCCCACTTACGGGAGCCTGGTGGCGCTCGCCTTCGATGGAATCCGTCGCAATGCGCGCGGGAACCCGGACGTCCTGTCGCAGCTCGCGCACCGCGGCTGCGGCCTCGTGGCGGCCACGCCGCATCCGGCGCGTCGTCACGTCGCTGTCCTGCACACGCGCGCAACCATCCGCGCTCTCGAGGAGACGGTGCGCAACGAGCACGAGCGTGTAGCGTTCGTCACGGAAGCACAGCGCGCGTTGGCACGTGCTTGTGCGCAATCGGGGCCGTGAAGGCTGCGCGGATGGCGGGCTGCCTGCCCGCAGCGTCTCCTGTAGGGAACATCACTTGCAGCCTCCTGTTGACTACCGCTGATGCGGACTTCACTGATCGACCAACATCGGAGGACGTATGTTGCATAAAGCTATCAGCCTGGCAGTCATATCCGCCTTCGGCCTCGCAGGGACGGCGGCGCATGCAAACGAGAGCGATGCCAGCTCGGCGAAGCAGTCCAGCGCTGCCAGCGCCCGCGGCCCCGCGCCCAGCACGAGCGCCGCGGCAACACAGACCGGCACGGCACCCGACTCCAGCACTAGCGGCGCCGCACCGGGGCAGGGTGGTGCGGCATCGGGCACATCGAACGCCACCCAGGGTCAAGCTCCGAGCACGTCCGCCGCTTCCGGCACGGGCGAGAATGCGGGCAGCGGTTCCAGTGCCAGACAGACTGGTCCCGGGGGCAACTCGTCGAATTCGAACCGGTCAGCCACAGGGCAAGCGGGACAACCCGGCCCAGGTCAATCGGGCGGCGCTTCGGGCAGGCAGCAAGCGGCCGGTCCGCAATCCGTGCCGAGCCACTCGAGCGAGCGCTGGGACTGGCAGGCGGGTGCGCCGAGCAGTGGGTCAGGCAACGCCAGGTGAACCGCCGCGGCAACACGTCTGGACGCATGGATGCAGGGCAGGCCGGCCCGCAGCGACCGGACCAGATGAGCGACTACCGGTATCCGGGCGGCTATCCCTCCTCGCGCAATCAAAACGAAGGAAACTGGGATGCTTTCGGGGAAATAGACCCGCGAGAAAGACCCCCGCGCGGCTTTTGGCGCGACATCGACGAGGGCTCGGGCTACACCTACCGGGACCCGTACTACGACTCCCAACAAGATGGCGGCCAGGCGCGTTACAGCCGGGGGCCGCGCTTCAGCGGTCAGGAAGAGCGGAACCCGCGATACAGCGATCGGTGGAGCCCGGACCCCCGCTACATGGAACGGGGGCACGCTGGTCGCGGCGATCGATATCCGGATCCGCGCGCACGCTATCCGCAGCGCGCGAGCGAGCGCGATTACGATCCCTACTCCTATCGCAACGCGCCGCCCTCGTATCGCACTCGTGAACGAGACGCCTACGCCGACGAGCGCGCGCGCTACGACGACTATCGACGCGGGCGCGACCGTTCGATGGCCGATCGAGACGAGTGGCAGTACGATCGTGGGCGCGCGGTGGGGCCGCGGGGCTGGCGTGGCGACATCGCGACGCAATCCGGCCGGCAGTCGAATATGTACCGCGACAGGGGTGCCGTCGGCCCGCAGGGCTGGCAACCGGACATGGCGGAAGGCTGGCAGCCCGGTCAATAAAGCGTGCTCGGCATACGCCGGTCACGAGACATAGCGACCGCGGACACTTGCGCCGGCGGGTTCTGCTCCTGACCGCCGGCGCTCTTCTTGCCTAGGTCCCGCGCGGTCCACCGTGGCCTGGACGGCCGAGCGCAGGCACGCGCCACGTCAGCCACGCCGTGCCGCACAGGAACAGCCCCATGCCGACCGGTGCGAATGGGCGGGTGTGGCGTCAGACCCTTCGCATAGCGGACCAGGAGCGACAGCGTCACACCCAGGACCGCGATCATGGCCACATAGAAGATCGCGAACACGCCGGCGGAGACACGGCTGACCTGCACCGCCCTTCCCTGCAGCCCGTGTGTAAGTTGCCCGATCCCCAGCGCCAGCAGGCCGATGAACGGCAACTGCACCAGGTGCAGGCTGAACCACCATTGCGGGCATCGCTTCGATCTGACGGCACACCGGTTCGCCGGCGTTCAGGAGCTGGAGCCAGCAGGCCGCGCGCGACTGGTCGCAGTATGACGATGCGAGCGAGGTCGACTGGCTTGGCTACTGATCGCCCCTGACGGGCGTATCGCGGTCCATGAAGCAAGCGCTGAGGGGTTTGTCGGCGGGCGTCATAGCGTGCACGGCGCTGCCGCTGCTGCGCCTCGACCGATGGTGGATCAGGGCACTCGACTTCCCGCGCGTGCATCTTGCCACGCTCGGGGCGCTGCTCCTGGCTGCCGGCCTGCGCGCTCGCCGCACGCACGGCTGGGACGGGGGGTGCTGGCAACGGTCGCAGTCTCCGTCGCGTATCAGCTTTATCGCATCGTGCCCTACACGCCGTTCCGCAGTACCGAGGTGAAGGCCGCCGGGGGCGGCGCAGCCCGCGCTCGTTGCTCTCTCATGGCCGCTAACGTGCGCATGTCCAACCGCAGCGCGCGAGGCCTGCTCGCCTCCATCGCCCGGTGCAGGCCCGACCTGATCCTGGTCGTGGAAGGGGACGATTGGTGGGAGCGACGGCTGCGGCAGCTCGAGGCGGATTATCCCCACCAGGTCAAGCACCCGCAGGCGAACACGTATGGGATGCTGCTCTACTCCCGGCTACCGCTGCGTACACCCCGCGTCGAATTTCTCGTGCAGGACGACGTCCCGTCGATCCACGCGCAAGCCGTGCTGCCCTCCGGGGATCGGTGCAACGTGCACATGCTCCACCCCCATCCGCCCTCTCCATTGGGGCGCGACACCACCACCGGGCGCGACGCGGAGCTACTTGTCGTGGCCGAGCGCGTGCGCCGCAGCGAACACCCGACGCTGGTGGCCGGTGATCTCAACGACGTCGCCTGGTCGCGCACCACCACGCTGTTCCAGCGCATCTCCCGGCTGCTGGATCCGCGCAAGGGGCGCGGCCTGTACAACACGTACAACGCGATGATCCCGCTTCTGCGCTTTCCCGTGGATCACGTCTTCCATTCCAGTCACTTCACCCTGGCCGAGCTGACCCGGCTGCCTGCATTCGGCTCGGACCACTTTCCGATCTTCGTCGCGCTCGAGCTCGCGCCCGCGGACGGCGTCAACGAGCAGGCCCCTGCACGAACGACCGCGGCGACCAGGCGGGCGCGCAGGAAGATCAGCCGGGGCTTGGCCGGGCGCTAGCGCAGGATCGGCAAGATGGCGCGAGGTCCTGCCATCGCTCACCGATCCGACGCATCTGCATCCTCATGGCAGTGCATCACCGCCGCATCGGCGGCCTTGGACACGAAGGCCAGGTCCCGCAAGGTCATGCGAGAGAGAGCCTCGCGCGTCGCCTCCTCGACCCGCTGCACGACGCTTTCGAGTCCCTCGGGCAGGGGCAAGCGCGCCGGCCTGAGGAACCGCTCCTCTCCTGCCGAACGCACGGCGACGAGCATGTCGGCCACGGTCACTGTGCCCAAATCGCGCGCCGGCAAGTACCAGCACTGGCCGTCGCCGCCCTCGGCAAGAAGGCCAGCATGGCGTAGAGCATCGAGCACCACGTCCAGAGCGTGGCCCGGAACGCGCAGTTGCTGCGCCAGGCGTTCGCGTGTCCACGCCGGCTCACCCCGGACGTGTGCTGCGGCAATCTCGCTCATGAGCAGCAGCGCGAGGCGCTCGCGCATGCGGTTGCTCAGCCGCGGCTCGCCGGGCTCCAGCACGACGTACTGCGGGTTCTGCACATAGAACGCCACGCTCGCGCCGAGCAACAGGATGAGCCAGCTCACATACAGCCAGATCAAGAAGAGGATGAGTACGGCAAAGCTCGCATATATTGCTTCGTAGCGGTTCGACCCCGCGACGAATCCCGCAAACGCCCAGCCGGCCGACTGCCAGAGCACGCCGCCGGTGATGCCGCCAGCCAGCGCGGACCCGACACGCACCCTGGCATTGGGCAGGAATACGTAGGCGAAGGTGAACGCGCCGGTGACCAGCACGTAGGGAAGCAGGCGCGTACCCAACGCGAACAGGCGGCCCACCGGCTCCACCGCGAGGAAGCTTTGCACCTCCTCGCTCCCGGTCACCGTCGCAGTGGGGCCGATGGCGCTGAACACCAGGACGGGACCGATGAGCAGGATCGTCACATAGCTGCTGAAACGCTCGCCCAGCGAGCGGGCGCGGCGGACGTGCCAGATGTGGTTGATCGCCTCCTCGGTCTTGTGCACGAGCGAGACCGCGGTGTACAGGAGGAAAGCCAGGCCCACTGCGCCGAGAACGCCGACATTCAGGTTCTCGATGAAGGCCAGGATGTGGCGCGACACCTCCTCGCCCTGCGTTCCGAGCGGACGCATGAACTGGCGCAGCATCGGCTCGAGCTGGTTGTGCACGCCGAACGCCTTCAGCACCGAGAAGCTGAAGGCGAGCAGGGGAACCAACGAAAGCAGGGTCGTGTATACCAGGCCCATCGCGCGCAGCGTGAGCTGGCCGAACAGCAGGTCGCGCAGGACGACGGCGATCAGGCGCATGAGCCGGACGACCAGGATTGCTCGACCAGGGAGGCGCTCGGCGCGTTCGGACCAGATCGCCTCCCGGATGCTGCGGTCCATCCGCTTCAGTTGATCCACCTCGAATCCATCCGAACGAGCCTATTCATCCTGCCAGCGATCAAGTGCCGGGCCAGGCACCGGGGCGCTGCGACGGATGTCGAAGAACAGGACGGGATGGCCGCCCCGTCGCAGACAGCGGGTCGCGGTTGCTGCTTGACCTTCCCGCAACTTCTACAGCTCGACCCGGATGCGCACCACATGAACGAGCCGTCCGACCAGCCGCCCGTGGCGCACAACACCCGGCTCGCGCGAGCCGAATGATGCCCGTGCGGACTGGCGGCTCGCGCGGCGCTGGTGATGCCGCCCTGGACCGCGCACGAGCCGAGCAGCTTGCCCGCGGTACCCCCAAGCACGCAGGACCAGCGCCCCGTGCAGCTTGCCCGACACGCCTGCGATCAACCCTTCTCGAACCCCAGGTGCACGGTAATCTTGTCGCCCTTCTTCAGGTCCTTGATGGAGTCGGGCGGGAAGTGCAGCTCCATCTCATGAGGCTTGGTATCGACTTTCAGTACGCCGGACTTGTGATCGATGCTCTTGATCGTGCCCGTCATGCTGTGCTCACCCATCATCATGCTGGCCGCTGCGCCAGCCGTCGCACCGCTCGCAGCGCCGGGCTTTGGCTGATCGGCGGCCTGGCCGGATGCAGCCACGGTCGCGGCGAGCGCCGCGGCGACAAGCAGACAAGGAACCTTTCTCATCCTGACCTCCTCGTAAGGTGTACAAAGCGGGCGCCGCCCTACGCCGGTTGCCCGGCGTGGGCCGCAGCCTGGATGTGGCACGAGTCGTACCAGCGCGAACAGGACGATCACTGCGCTGGGAGCACGCCGAGGGAACGCTCGAGCGAACCCGGCTGGTCGTGGTCGGCCCGGGCGCCCGGCGCAACGCTTGCGCCGCTTGGCGCATACCCATCCAAGCGTTCGTCCCGAGCATGTGGCTCGCTGCCTTGCTCCTCGTCCCGGTCGCGTTCGCGTTGAACTGGCTGGAGCTGTCCCCGGTGCTCGTGTTCGCTGCGGGCGCGGTGGCCATCGTGCCGCTCGCCGAATGGATTCGCCGCGCCACCGAGCACCTCTCGGCCCGCGCCGGACCGGCGCTGGGCGGATTGATCAATGTCAGCTTCGGCAACCTCGCCGAGCTCATCCTGGCCCTGTTCGTCCTGGCCGCCGGCCACGGCAACGTCGTGAAGGCGCAGATCACCGGCTCCATCATCGGCAACACCCTCCTCGGGCTCGGCCTGGCGATCCTGGTGGGCACCTGGGGTCGCGAGAACCTGCGCTTCAAGCGTGCGCGGGCAGGCCTGCTCTCGAGCCTGCTGATCCTCACGGTGATCGCGCTGATGGTGCCTGCGCTGTTCGACTACACCGAGCGCGGCTTCTTCGCTTCCGACCAGGCGGCGCAACTCGACGAGCAGCTCAGCTTGGGGGTGGCCGCCGTCCTCATCCTCATCTACTTCGCCAACCTGGCCTACACCCTGGTCACGCATCGCGACGTGTTCGCGTTCGACCGGCATCAGGAGGTCAAGCCTGCGTGGCCGCTCTGGCGCTCGCTCGCGGTGCTCGGGCTGGCGACGGCTGCCACTGCGCTGATGGCCGAGCAGATCTCCGCCGCACTGGAGTCGACCGCGGATCAACTCAACGTGACCACGTTCTTCCTCGGCATCACCGTGCTGGCCGTCATCGGCAACGCTGCCGAGTACGTCTCCGCCGTCTACTTCGCCCGTCAGGGGCAGATGGGCTTCACCATGACACTCACGGTCGGATCCAGCATTCAGGTGGCCCTGCTCGTCGCCCCGGTGCTCGTGCTGGTGTCCTGGCTCATGGGCACGCCGATGAATCTGGTCGCCGCCAATCCCCTGGAACTGATCGCGGTGGCCGCCGCGGCTTTTGCCGTGAACGCCATCGCCACGGACGGCGAGACGACCTGGTTCGAAGGGGTGCTGCTGCTCGGCGTGTACCTGCTGCTCGCCCTGGCGTTCTTCTTCGCGACGCCGTGACGGTCGGGGCGCGCCTTGCGCGCGCCCCGCCCACTTTCAGTGCAATGATGGCATCAGCCTCGGCACGCCTGGTCCACCCAGTGGGCCTGGATCGAGCCCTGTCCGGGCTTGCTCCAGTCGGCCTGGCGCGGCGGTGTGATGTCCACTTCCGGCGTACCGCCGCTCGTGTCCGCGCGCGCTGCCACCGCCAGCGTGCGTTGCTTGCAGTCCACGACGTAGCGTACGCGGTCGGCCTGCCCGTTCCCGCCGGAGTTGACCACTTCGAAGCGCGCCATGTCGCCCTGCCGTGAGATGGAGCTCGGCATCAGCTTGGCGTTGCTGCTCCGGTTCGCTTCGGCCCCTGTGCTCTGGTTGTCCGCCGCGACAGCGACGGCGCTCACGGTGCCGAGCAGGCACATGCCGCCGATCAATGAGAATGCACGCATATGCGCCTCCGTCTGTCTATTGGCTCTTGGTCGAACCCTGGCTCGAACCCGGGCTGTTGCCCGAATCCTGGCTGCTCGCGCTCGAACCCTGGTTGCCACCGCCGTTCGCGCCTGCAGTCTCGCCGCCCGGCTGAAGCGACAGCGCGCTCGCCTGTATGTAGGTCACCGCCACCTGGTCACCCTGCTTGACATTGGACAGCGCCTGCTTGTCCTGCACCTTGACGTCGAAGGTGTTGCCGCGCGGGCCGCGCAACGTCACCCGGTTGTTGGCCGTATCAATTTTCTGGACCTGCGCGACCATGGTCATCCGCTCGATCTCCCCGGCCACCGGCCGGCCGCCGCCGGCATTGCCCTGCGCCTGCTGGCCGCCTTGCCCGCCGGCCCCGCCGGAGCTTTGCGCGTTCTGCGCACTGCTCGAGCTCGACGCACCCTGTGCACCACCCGCGCCCTGTCCGCCCCGGCCAGCCTTCGCCAGCCCGATGGCGACGGCTTCCGTGTATCGCGCCGTGAGCTGGTCGCCCTGCTTGAGGCGATCGAAGTCGAGGACGTTGGGCGCCACGTGCAGCGTGACCTCCTTCCCGTCCTTGCCCTGCAGCGTCACGGTCCGCTTGGATGCGTCCTTGTCGGTGATCTTGCCGCGCACCGTGATCGTCTCCCCGATCACCGATGGGTGCCCAGAGGGCATGCTGCTCGACTGCCCCGCACCGCCTGCCTGGCTCGACTGCTGCGCTTGCGGGCGCGCGGCACCTGCGCCCTGGTCGGAGGAATTCTGCGCCCAAGCGGCTGGTGCAAGGCATGCGCCCAGCGCGAGCGCGAGCAACGTCTGTTGGGTACGGATCATCTGTTCACCTCCATTGGTTCACATGAGCGGTCAGCGACACGCTCGTCATCGAATCACCCCATGCATGCACGCAGGGGCACTGAGGAAATGGCAGCAAGCACCACGCCTTCACACGCATGCATGCATGCGCCGGTCGGTGCTCGTTCGCTCACCGTGTGCGGCAGTCAGCCGGCGCCATGTGGATCCGTGTCCTCCGGCGTGCGATCGGACACCGGAGGCTCATGAGCCTGGGCACGATGCATGTTCGTGCGCTCGGCGTAGGCGGGCGAGAAGGTTATCCCGACCTCCGGTCCGTGCCCTTCCAGCTGTGCCGGGTCGGGTACCGGCGCCGCGGGCGCCGGGCCTCCGGCACGGCCGGGGAGGATCCTCACATCCGGCCCCAGGCCCTCGTGGATCATGTCGGCGCGTGCCACGCACGCGAACCCGCTGCACAGGCATGCGGCCAGAACACCTGCCAGCACGCTCGATGCTCGTCGATGGGTGTTGCTCATCTTCGCCTCCTGCATGAATGGTCCGGCCCTTCGCGAGCCGGCTATTGCAGTTGGACCACCAGCAGCGCCGGACGATCCGGCATCGTCACAGGGCGAGCAGAAGCGCCGTATACGCCAGCCGGTCCAGGCCCTAGAACACGGCCAGGCCCGCCAGGGCGATCAGGTAGACGTGATGCTCGAGTGCCGCGAACGCCACGGCCACGGCCGCACCGATCGCCTCCTGCTCCGCGTTCAGCTCGGGCAGCACGTGCACGAAGACATACGCGACCGAGACGCCGCCCGCGATGGACAGCCAGATGCTGCGCGGCAGCCCATCGCGGAAGCGTAGACGCACCGCGTACAGGTGCACCAGCACGAATGCGACCAGCGCGGCCAAGATCGCCAGGGGCAGGTCCTGGCGTATCTGCAGGTTCATCATCACGGGCCGGCGAGCGGTATTCCGCTCCGGCCCGCGCATCGCAGGACGTGGCGCGTCAGCCTTTCAGCGCGGTCACGATGTGCGCCGGTGCCGGGAAGGACACTCGCCCGTCGGCGTCCACGAACTGCCGCAACTCACGCTGCGCGTGCGAAAGCAGGGTGCGGAAGCCTGACTCGTCGATGCGGTCGGCGAGCGTCCAGCCGCGCACGTCCGTGTGCATCCACGCTTCGAGCGAGGCGAAGCGAGCGGTGCCCGTGGCGGTTTCCAGCCGCGGCTCTGGAACGCCGGCCGCGCGGACGGTCTCCATCAGCAGCCTCGCATCGCCGAGCGCGTAGGGCGCACGCAGCAGGTCCGCAACCTCGGCACCGAACAGCCGCTCGAGCAGTCTTGTCACTGCCGCGTAGCCCGGCGTCTTTTCCAGGCTGTCCCACACCGCCACGGCCAGACGTCCGCCACTGCGCAGCACCCGCATCATCTCCGCGAGCGCGGCGACCCGGTCCCGGAAGAACATCAGGCCGAACTGGCTCACTGCCACGTCGAAGCTGCCGCTCTCGAACGGGAGCGCCTCGGCCGCCGCCTCCCGCCACTCGACCTCCGCGCTCGTTCGCCGTGCGACGGCGAGCATCGCCGGGTTCACGTCCACGCCGACGACGCTGCCCGTGCCACCCACCCGCTCGCGTGCTGTCCGGGACAGCACGCCGGTCCCGCAGGCCACGTCCAACACTCGCTCGCCCACCCCGATGCGCGCAGCATCGGCAACGCGCACCGCCCAATCCCTGAACAAGGCGGGCACGAAGAACGATTCGTAGATTTCCGCTGCGCTGCTGCTCACCTGCCCCCGATCCGTGTCGGTCATCGGCCATCCTCCATCCTCCTTGTGCGGTGCCAACCAGGCGCGCGCTCGAGGTCAAGGGTAAGATGGTCGGCCGCGTGGCACCATCCCCGGGAGGCCCGATTGATTGATCCGGCGTCCAGCCCCACCCGGTTTCGGTCGACTCGTCATTCCGCCGTAGGAGAGGGGCACGCCCAGGACGAGGAGGATCTGCTCGGCACGGTCCTGCGCTCGATCCGGCTGACCGGGGGCCTGCTCTTCCTCGTCGATGCCCACGCGCCCTGGGTCACGCAAGCGCCGCCTGCACGGGCCTTCGCACGCGCGGTGCTACCTGGCGTGCAGCACCTGCTGTCGTTCCACATCGTGACGCGCGGCGCATGCTGGGCTGGCCTCGTGGGCGAGCCCGCGATGCGGGTCGAGGCGGGTGACATATTCATCGTCCCGCACGGCGATCCCTATCTGCTCGCCAGCGCGCCCGACCTGCGCTCGTCCTGCACGCAGGAGGAGGAAGTGGATTTCTTTCGGCAGATGGCGGCCGGCCGCCTGCCGCCCATCGTGCGTGCCGATGGCGGCGGCAGCGCTGCCACGAGCTTCCTGTGCGGATTCCTGGGCTGCGATATGCAGCTGCATCGCTGCACGCTCGCCGCCCTGCCTCGAGGGCTCTGGTTGCGCCGCTCGGCGATGCGCGCAAAGCGCATGGACCAGCTGGTGAGCCTCGCCTGCGACGAGTTGCAGGAGCAGCGACCCGGTGCACGCCCGGTCCTGCTGCGGCTCAGCGAGCTGCTGTTCGTCGAGGCGCTGCGCTGCTATCTGAGCTCGGCGCCGGCCGCTCCGCGCGGCTGGCTCGCGGCCACCGGCGATGCGCGCGTGGCGCACGCCCTCGCGCTCCTGCATTCCCGTGCGTCCCATCCGTGGACGCTCTCTGCGCTCGCGCGGGAGAGCCGCACCTCGCGCTCGGTCCTGGCAGCGCGATTCGTGCGGCTCGTGGGGCGGCCTCCCATGCAGTATCTGACGGAGTGGCGCATGCACCGCGCCTCGAGCCTGCTGGCCGAGGGCCGGCAGAAGATGGCCGCAGTGGCCGCCGAAGTGGGCTACGGATCGGAGGCTGCTTTCAGCCGTGCGTTCAAGCGCTGCTTCGGCGTCACGCCCGGCGCCTGGCAGAAGAAGGCAGCCCGCGCGGGATGAGGCCGGGCGCGCTCGGTCATCTGCGTCCCTTCGCGTCCTGCGTAGAGGTCGCCGCGCTGCGGGTGACCCCCTTCGACAGGTCGCCGGTCTGTGCCGCGTCGAACTTGTCCTCCGGAAACGTGCCGCCCAGCGACTGGATGTAGGCGACGATGCTCCAGATCGTCTCAGCCGGCAGCATCGCCTCCCAGGCCGGCATGCCCTCCGGCCTGCCCTCGAAGATCGACTTGTAGACCATCACTGGCGTTCCACCGTACTTCCAGTATGTGTCCGTCAGGTCGGGACCCATCGCACCCTTCGCGTCATAGCCGTGACACGCGGCGCAGTTCATCGTGCCGAACAGCTGCTTCCCCGTCGCGATGGCCGACTGGTTGCCGGCCTGGGGGTTCTCCAGTTGCGGGGCCAGCTTGCTCTGCTGGGCCCCGGCCAGATCGCCGAGCGGCACCACCGCGGGCTTGCCCTCGGTGACTCCTCCCGGCTGCGCGGCGGCCGTCGCATCGCCGCTGTCGCTCTCATTCGCCGCCCCTGCGCCGGCAGTACCGAGGAGCATCAGCGCGGCGATCGACACCTTGAGTGAATTGGCAACCGGTCTCATTGCTGACCTCCTGACTGGTGAGGGCCACGCGCGTTGCCCTGCGCGGTCATCGGCGCATCGGCAGGCGATTGCCCGTCGATCGAGAACACGTACAAGGTGCTCCCGCGCGCAGGGAACGAGGGGAAGGCGTGCTGCGAGACCACCGCTGCACCTCCGACGCCCGTATAGACCGCGACGTACTGGCGGCCGTCCGGCCCGAGGAAGCTGATCGGCTGTCCGATGACCCCGGAGCCCAGCTTCTGCGACCAGAGGATGTCGCCGGTGCGCGCATCCACGGCGCGGAACCATCCGTCCACCGTGCCGTAGAACACCAGGTCCGAAGCGGTCGCGAGGGCACCGCTCATCACCATGTACGGCTCCTTGATCTCGAACACCTTCTTGCCGCGCACCGGGTCCCAGGCGATGAAGCCGCCCCAGCGCTCGCCCGAGGCCGCATAACGGAACATCTCCATGCCGTCATACGGGGTGCCGGCAATGTAGTTGACGTGGTGATCGGTGAGATCCATGCAGATGTTGAAGATCCCGGCGTACACCAGCCCGGTGTGCGGCGAGAACGCGGAAGGCTGCCAGTCCTTCACGCCGATGTCGGGCGGGCACACGTTCTCCAGCTTCTGCTCGACCTTGGGCTGCATGTCCGCGATCACCTGCGGCTTGCCGGTCTTCAGGTCGACCCCGGAGGACCAGGTCTGATGTCCGAAGGGCTGCGCGACCAGCACCTCGCCGGTGAGCCGGTCGATGGTGTAGCCGAAGCCGTTGCGGTCGAGGTGCACCAGCACCTTGCGCTGCCGGCCGTCGATCGGCAGGTCGAGCAGCACGTTCTCGTTCACGCCGTCGTAGTCCCACTGGTCGTGCGGCGTGAACTGGTAGGCCCATTTCGCCATGCCGGTATCCGCGTCGCGCGCGAACACGGCGCTGGTCCAGAGGTTGAGCCCGGGCCGCTGCGTGGGCACACGCGGACCGGGATTGCTGGTGCCGTAGTAGATCAGGTTGGTGTCCGGATCGTAGGAGATCCAGGCCCAGACCGCGCCCCCGCCGGTCTTCCACATGTCCTTCGGCCAGGTGGACACGCCCAGGTCCTTCCCCTTGAGCCACGGATAGAACGGCTTGAAGTCCTCGCCGATCCGCACCTTGTCGTCCGGCCCGACGCTGTACGCGCGCCACAGCTCCTTGCCGGTCTTCACGTCCAGCGCGGCCAGCCAGCCGGCCACGCCCATCTCGCCGCCGGAGTTGCCGACGTACACCTTGTCGTGCACGGCGAACGGCGCCATCGTGAGTGTCTCGCCGCGTTGCACGTCCGCGAGCGTGGTGCGCCACAGCTCCTTGCCGGTCTGCGCATCGACTGCGACCGTGTGCCCGTCGAGCAGGTTGTAGATGAGCTTGCCGTCGGCATACGCCGCCCCGCGGTTGACCACGTCGCAGCAGGCCTTGCCCTGCGCCATGGGGGCCGGATTGGGGGCGAACGACCACTTGATCGGCGCACCCGGCCGGGTCAGGTCCAGCGCATAGGCGTTGTTGGGAAACGGAGCGATCAGGTACATGGTGTTGTTGACCACCAGGGGCGCGGCTTCGTGGCCACCCTTCTCGCCGTCCGAGAAGGTCCAGGCGATGCGCAGCCGCTGCACGTTGTCCGGGTCGATCTGCCCCAGCGGGCTGAAGCGCGTGTTGGCGAAGTCACGCGAGGGTCTGCGCCATTCCCCCGGCGGATCCTGCGGCGCGAAGCTCGCTCGCGCCTGTGTCAGCGAAGCTGTCCCGCCTTCGGAGCTCGGCTGCGCGTCCTGCGTCGCCGCATGCGCGCCGAACACCAACAGCGCACCTGCGGCGAGCGCGCAGCCTTGCTTCCGCTTGCCTGGATCCATGGTCGACCTCCTGCAGTGAATAGTTGTCGTGAAAAGGCTACTCGCGAGGAGTAATAGCGTCATGAGGCAGGTGACCCGGGATCATCGCTGGAGCCAGGGCGGGTTTGGGACTTGCAACCCAATCCTCCGACGAAGCGCCGTTGACGGGTACGGTTGCTGCGGCAGGAGGCCTGATGAAGGAGATCAAGCAGGAGATCCGCTTTTGCGCGAGCCGGGACGGCACCCGCATCGCCTATGCGCGCAGTGGGCAGGGCCGCCCGGTAGTGCGGGTGCCGGGCTGGATGAGCCATCTCGAGCACGAGGCAGCGAGTCCGCTTTGCCGGCACTGGATCGCGGGCCTGTCCGCCAGCTACACCCTGTGGCGCTACGACCAGCGCGGTTGCGGGCTCTCGGACCATTCGCCGGCCGAGATCTCATTCGCGCGCTGGGTCGACGATCTGGAAGCGGTGATCGATGCCAGCGGCGCCGAGCAGGTAGCCCTGCTCGGGACTCTCAGCGGGGCTGCGGTCGCCATGGCCTACGCTGCCCGCCACCCGGCACGCGTGCGCCGGCTGGTCCTGCTGGGCGCGTTCTTGCGAGGTCGGCTGCGGCGCGATGCGGACGAGCGGGACCGCGAGGAGGCGCGCATCCTGCTCGAACTGGCAGGGCTGGGATGGGATCGCCGGGACTCGTCGCTGAGACAATGCTTCACCGCGCAGTTCGTGCCTTCCGGCGACCTCGCGCACTGGCGCTGCTTCGACCAGTTGCTGCGAACGTCCACGTCGGGGGGGAACGCGGTACGGATCATGCGGGAGCTCTATGCGATCGATGTCAGCGCGCTCGCGTGCGCCGTGCGCTGCCCCACGCTGGTGTTCCACGCCAGAGGCGATCTGCGGGTACCGTTCGAGCAAGGACGGCTGCTCGCTGCGGCCATCCCCGGCGCGCGCCTCGAGCCGCTCGACAGCGGCAATCACATGCTGCTCGAGGACGAACCTGCCTGGCAGACGTTCGTGCGAGAGACCGGCGCGTTCCTCGCCGAGCCGGGGGACTTGGCCGCGGCTGGGTCCGGAGGCACGAAGCTCGAGGAGCTGACGCCCCGCGAGCGGCAGGTGCTCGAGCGGGTTGCGGCGGGCCTGGCGAACCCGCAGATCGCCGCACAGCTCGGGCTGTGCGAGAAGACCGTGCGCAATCACCTCACCAGCATCTTCGCGAAGATGCAGGTGAACACCCGTGCGCAGGCCATCGTTCGCGCGCGCGAAGCCGGTGTAGGCATTGCGCTTCCGGCCAACGCCGCGTCGGCGCATTTCTTGCCGGACCAGAGTGTGATACCCGGCTCGTTTCACGGACCTCTTCGATGATGAGATCAACTGCAGTCCACGCTGCGGTCCGCTTGCAACGATGCCGTCCGCCGTGGTGGTGCATCCCGCCGATGTGATGGTCCGCAGCCGGCGGCCAATGGAGGCATGATGCTGCGCAATGCGAAGGACCTCAGGAACCTGGTGATCGCCGCGCGCGACGGCGACCTGGGCAAGGTCAAGGACCTGTACTTCGACGATGCACACTGGACCATCCGGCACATCGAGGCGGATACCGGCGGCTGGCTCACCGGCCGCCGGGTGTTGATCTCGCCCTACGCGGTGCGCGGGATGGATTGGGTAAGCAACCGCATGCAGGTCTCGCTCACGCGTGCGCAGGTGGAGAACAGCCCGCCGGTCGATGCGCACAAGCCGGTATCGCGCCAGGAGGAGGAACAGCTGTACATGCACTACGGCTATCCCTACTACTGGGGTGGGCCGAGCGTCTGGGGAACCGGAGCCATGCCCATGGCGCCCGGCCTGGCGGCGCCGCCGGCCGCGCAACCGGTCACGCCGACCAACACCGCCACCGAGCTGGAGAACATGCGCGCCATGCAGGCGGTGCGGCCGGAAGACGGTCGACTGCGCAGCGTGAACGAAGTTGTGGGTTACCGGATCGAGGCGACCGACGGCGGCATCGGCCATGTGGACGACTTCCTCTTCGAGGACGACACCTGGGCGATGCGCTACCTGCCGGTCGCCACCCGCGACTGGCTTCCGGGCAAGCGCGTGCTGATTGGCCTGGACTGGATCGACCGGGTCAGCTGGCCGGAGGAGAAGCTCTTCGTCCACGTTACCCGCGAACAGGTGCAGACCAGCCCCGAGTACACGGGGACGCTCACGCGTGACTACGAAAGCGCCTTGCATGGCCACTACGGCCGGATCGGATACTGGCCGCCTTGAACAGAGCTGCTGCACACCGGTGCAGTCCTGCCGCTCGCTCCTGTAGACGACGCTCTCACCGCGCGGCCTCGTCGTGAGCCGCGGACGGCGGCGTCTCGAGCGTCAGGACCATCGCATACGACTTGCCGAGCACGCGGTGCGGGCCGAACACCACGCTCCCCCATGGCACCCACACGACCTGCTCGACGGAGAGGTCCCAGAAGCGCAGCACGTCCCACGCGCCACCGAGGGCCAGCACCGCAGGGGTACGCCGCTTGCAACGCCTCCCGGGCATGGCACAACGTCTACCCAAACGCTTCCTGCTGTATGCCGGCATCACCGTCGTGGTGCTGCTCGCGCTGTACAGCCTCCTCGGCTTCGCACTGCTGCCGCACCTGATCGAGCAGCGCATGCCGGCCTACACGCGCGCCAACCTCGGCGCCGAGGTCACGGCCGCGGACGTTTCCTTCAATCCGTTCACCCTCACGCTGCGGGCGCGCGGACTGCGCATGGTCCAGCAACAGGACAAGCTGCTGGCGTCTGCAAGGGACGCGAGCATCGACCTGCAGTGGTCTTCGCTATGGCGTCCTGGTTGGCACTTCGACGCCGCGCTGGTAGACGGACTCGCGCTGCATCTGGTGCTCGAGGAGGACGGCCAGCTCAACCTCGTGCGCCTGGGCAACGCCGATGGCCGCCGGGCCGCGCAGCCGTCGCAGCCGTCTCTCCCGCAGGTCGCGCTCGAGCACGCGCGCGTCACGCACGGTCGTGTGACATTCACGGATCTTACCGGCGCCGAGCCGGCCCAGGCCGCGCTGCGCTGGGTGGATGCGGGACTGGACGACATCACGACGATGACCGACGAGAGCGGCAGGTATGTGGCCAGTGCGGTCCTGCCGGGCGGTGGCGCGCTGGCCTTTCAAGGCCGCGTTACCCTGAGCCCCATCGCTTCGCAAGGCGAGCTGCGTGTCGTCGGGCTGCAGCTCGCCACGCCGTGGCAATTCGTGCGCGACATGCTGCGCATCGCGAAGCCCGGGGGTCGCGTCGATGCAGGGCTGAGCTACGACTTCGCATATGCCGCGGGCAAGGCGCGCGTGGGGGCGAAACAGCTGTGGGTGCACGCGACCGATCTGCTGGTCAGTCCGGAGGACCGGCCGGATGAACCAGCGCTCGCACTCGCCGTCCTGAATCTGGACGGCGGGGTGCTGGACTGGAATGCGCGCAAGCTGACGTTCGCGCACGCGGTGCTGCGGCAGGGACGCGTCGGCGTAAGCGTCGCATCCGACGGGCAGGTCGACTGGCAGCACCTGTTCCGGACCGACGAGGCGGCACGCGAGGCCCCTGCAGGCGACCCTTTCAGGGTAGGCATCGATCAGGTGGCCATACAGGACGTCGCCTTGCGGTACACCAACCGCAGCACGAAGACGCCGATGCACCTCGAGGCGAAGGGCATCGACGCCGGGCTGCGGCTCGCGGTGGCCGCGGGCGGCGGCGCCACCGAGGTGACGGCGGAGGACATCGAGCTCGAGACGGCCGGGTTGAAGCTGGCACCGCGGGACGGCCCCGCCGCGCTGGTCGCGGACACCGTGCAGCTGCACGGCGGGCGCCTGACGCTGGCCGACCGCGCACTGGTGCTGCCGAATGTGAAGTTGAGCCACGGCGGGCTGCTGTTCGCCGTGGACCAGCAGGGTGGGCTCAACTGGACGCAGATGTTCGCCGCCAAGGACCAGACGCAGGGGCAGCCCGCGCCGAAAGAGGAAGCCGGCTGGCGCATCCGCCTGCCGGGCCTGCGGGCGGAGGCGATGCGCACGCGCTACGTGGACCGCAGCCGCGTGCACCCGTTCGCTGCGGACATCGACGCAGTGAGCGGCGGACTGGACCTGGCGATCATCGCGGGATCCGACAGTCCGGTGCAAGTGGAGCAGATCGACCTGGCCGCGCGCGGACTGAGCCTGCATGGCGTCGGGCAGGCGCAAAGCCCGGCGCTCACGCTGAAGAGCGCGGGCACGCGCACCGGGCACTACCGCGACGACGAGCTCGTCCTCGAGGGCATGCACCTCGACCAGGGCACACTGCGCTGGCTGGTGGGGGAAGACAGACGCAGCAACTGGGAACAGCTGCTGGCGATGCGTGTCGCGAAGCCCACGGCACAGCGGACGACGGGCAGCGCCCGCAGTGGCCTGCGCATCCGCCTGCCCGGCCTGCAGGCCAACGGGTTGGCACTGGAATACCGCGACCGGAGCCGCTTGCGCCCGGTCGCGGTCGACGTGGCGCAGGTCGATGCCGCGCTCAGCCTGAGCTCGGGTCGCGGCGGCAGCGGGCTGCAGGCGCGCGACGTGCGCCTGAGCGGCTCCGGATTGTCGATCGGTCCCATCGACACACCGGGACGGGCGCTGACGTTGCAGACATTCCAGGCCGGCAAGGGCAGCTTTTCCAACGGGGCGCTCATCCTCGGTTCGGTCGCCCTGTCGGGTGGCAAGGCGCTGCTCGAGGTGGCAGAGGACGGCAAGCTGAACTGGGCGCAGCTGTTCGCTCGAGCCCCGTCCGCGGACAGTTCCACGGACGATGCGAGCTCGGGTACATCCTCGGGCACCGCGTTCATCTTCCGATCGCCGGCGATCGCCCTCGGCGAGCTGTCGCTGCGCTACGTGGACCGCCGCCGTGCGCGGACGCTGACGCTGACAACCGAGCCGGTCGACGTCGATCTGGCCTTGCGCGTGGACACCTCCGGGGCCGGGACCACCACCGTGGCGGCAAACGACATCGATCTCGATGTGCCGGGGATCGAGATTGCCACCCCGGACCGGGAAACGCCCCTCGCGAGCCTGGGCCCGCTGAACGTCGCGGGCGGGCGGATCGATACCGCGGCGAAGACGATGGGCGCCGAGCGGGTTGCGGTGTCGGGCGGTGCGCTGCACATCGTGCGCGACGAGGCCGGCGAGGTTCTGCCGGTGAGCCTGTTGCAGGCTTCGGCCGGCGGCACCACGGCGCCCGCTTCCCGCGCCGCCGCGACCGCGCAGGACTGGCACTACCACCTTGGCACCTTCTCACTGGACTCCTTCGACATTACCTTGCGGGACCAGGCGCAGGCGCCGGCTCTGTCCTACGAGGCCACGGTCCAGACGCTGACGCTGCAGAACCTCGGCAGCGCCGGCAAGTCTCCCGGCACGGTCGAGGCACGCGTCACGACGCCCGCCGGCGGTGTGCTGGAAGGGAGCGGCAAGGTCACAGTTTCGCCGGCAGGCGGGCACGGACAGGTGCAGGTGTCCGGCCTCGACCTGCGCCCGCTGCAACCGCTGCTGGCGCGTTACGCCAGGCTCGAGCTGACCGGCGGCAACCTCTCGGGCCATGCGAACGTGGACTACCAGCAGGCCGCGCGCGACGCCGGGCTGAAGGTGACCGGCGCGGCGACGATCGACGCGCTGCAGGTCCAGGAGGCCGGAAGCGACGAGCCGTTCCTGGCCTGGAGGCGCGCGCAGGCCGATGCCATCACCTACACCTCCCTGCCTGCGCGCCTGGAGGTGGGCAGCGTGCGGATCGACGCGCCGCGCGGGAAGCTGGAAATCTCCCGCGATCGCAAGGTCAACGTCGCGCAGGTATTGAAGCCCGATGATTCGGCCACGCACGCCGCATCGCCGCCGCCGAGCCAGGCGCAGACGCCGGGGAATGAGCAGCTCGAAGTGCAGGTGGACCGCCTGCGCATCGCGGACGGTACGCTGCACTTCGCCGACCACAGCCTGGTGCTGCCCTTCGAGCGCGACATCGCGAGCCTGGACGCGACCATCGTGAACCTGAGCAACAGACCCGCTGTGCGTGCGCGGCTGGAGGCCAATGGCGACATCGCGCCGTACGGTCTGGCCAAGGCGTCCGGCGGCATCGACCTCTCGTCGCCGCGCGATTTCACCGACATCCGCGCACAGTTCGAGAACGTGAAGCTGCCGCCGCTCTCGCCCTACACGATCACCTTCGCCGGACGCGCCGTCGCCTCAGGCACGCTGTGGCTGGACGTGCGCTATCGCATCGACGACGGCGAGCTGGCCGGCACCAACGATGTGACGATCCAGAACCTCGAGCTCGGCGAGAAGGTCGAGGGGGCCAACACCCGCGACCTCCCGCTCGACCTCGCGGTCGCGCTGCTGACCGACGACCAGGGCCGGTTCCGCGTGCGCGTCCCGGTTCGCGGCGATCTGGACAACCCGCACTTCGACTACGCGAAGGTGATTCGCTCCGCCATCGCGGACTCGCTGCAGCGGGTGGTGACCGCTCCGTTCCGCTTCATCGGCCGCCTCTTCGGCGGGAGCGAGAATCTGGACAACATCGCATTCGAGGCCGGCAGCGCGGAGCTCACGCCGCCCCAGCAGGACAAGCTCAATACCGTCGCCAAGGCGCTCCAGGAGCGGCCCCAGGTGAGCTTGATCGTGCGCCCGGGCTTCGCGCCCCAGGCCGACGCGCAGGCGTTGCGCGAGGACCAGCTCAAGCGCGAAATCGCTCGGCGCAGTGGTGTCGAGCTCGACCCCGGCGAGGAGCCCGGCCCGATCGCTTTCTCGCGAGCGCAGACCAGGCGGGCGCTGCGCGGCCTGGCTCAGGAACGCCTGGGCAGCGACGCGCTCATCCAGCGCGCGCAGGGCCGCGGCGGCGAGACCGATGCGTACTACGAAGACCTCTATCGACGACTGCTGGAGAAGCAGACGCTGCCGGCCACGCCGCGCGAGCTGGCGCAGCAGCGCAACGAGCAGATCGTGGAATACTTGAGCCGGAGCGGGGTGGCACCCCGGCGCATCACCGCCGGCGATCCGGAGCAGGTGGAGGCGACGGAGGACGCGGTGGAAACAGAGCTGCGGTTGAAGGCGGGTGGCGGCTGAAGACAGCGGGATACGCCATCACGGCGCAACGCTTGCTATCATCGCGCCATCCACACCCGATCGAACACACATGGACCTCCGTGCAGCAAGCCGATAAGGAGGCGCCGCGGCGACTCGTCACCACGGCACGATTGCTCTGGTGTGCCACGGGCGCGATGCTCGGCCTGGGTCTCGCGCTCTGGTACCTGCACCCCGAGGACGATCCGTCGTTTCTGATCGCGCCCCTGGGCGGCACCTCGGTGTTCCTGTTCGGCCTCACCCGCGCCCCCGCGGCGCAGCCGCGCGCGCTGATCGGCGGGCACGTGGGCGCCACCACAATCGGCATTCTGTGCGCGCAACTGTTCGGCAGCGCGCCATGGGTCTACGTGGTCGCGGTCGTGCTGGCGCTGCTTTACATGCTCATCACGCGCACGGTGCACCCGCCCGCGGGGGCGGACCCGCTGCTCATGGTGCACGCGCATGCCGGCTTCTCCGCGCTGTGGCAACCAATTCCCGCCGGCATCCTCATCCTGGCCGGCGTCGCCTTCGCCTGGAGCCGGATCCTGCCCGGCACCTACCACTATCCGCACGACTGGCGCGCCGGCTCGCCGGAGCATCCTACCTGGGGCACCTGGCGCCATTAGGCAGCGCCAGCCGCCGTCGCGGTCAGGGCGGGGCGGGCGCAGGCGCCGGCCGCCCGGCGCCCGAGCGCGCCGTGGCGCCGGCGAGCCGCTCCACCAGCGCCGCATCCCCGCGCAGCGCCTCGGCAGTTCCGCTCCAGGCGACGCGACCGTCGTCGAGCACGTAGGCTCGGTCGGCCAGCGAGAGCGACAGCGGGGCATTCTGCTCCACCAGCAGCACTGCGAGCCCCTCCTCGCGCATGGTGCGGATCACGCGCATGACCTCGCGCACCACGAGCGGCGCCAGTCCCTGTGACGGCTCATCGAGCAGCATCAGCCGCGGATTCAGCAGCAGCGGCCGCGCGATGGCGAGCATCTCCTGCTCGCCTCCGGAAAGCTGCCGCGCCGGCTGGTTGCGGCGCTCCTCCAGGCGAGGGAACAGCGAGAACACGCGCTCGACCGTCCACGGCCCCGGCCGGGCCGGCGGCACCAGCAGGTTCTCGTGCACCGACAGGTTGCCGAAGATGCGCCGGCCTTCGGGAACATAGCCGACGCCAAGCCGGGCGACGCGGTGCGCCGGCCAGCGTGCGGTGTCCCGCCCGAACAGGCGCACGCTGCCCGTCCGCGCCGGCGTAAGGCTGGCCAGGGTGCGCAGGGTGGTGGTCTTGCCCGCTCCGTTGCGCCCCAGCAGCGTGACGATCTCGCCCTCGCGCACCTCCAGGCTCACGCCGTGCAGGATGTGGCTCTTGCCGTAGTAGGTGTGCAGGTCGCGGGCTTCCAGCACGGCACTCATGCGAGGGCCTCCGCGTCGCCCAGATAGGCGGCGCGCACCCGCGCGTCCTCACCGATCTGCTGCGGCGTGCCCTCTGCCAGCACCGCACCCTGGTCGAGCACGGTGATACGGTCCGCGATCCCGAACACGATGTCCATGTCGTGCTCGATGAACAGGATGCTGAGCCGCTGCTCTGCCCGCAGGCGACGGATCAGTGCAACCATGTGCGCGGTCTCCTCGTCGCCCATCCCGGCGGTCGGCTCGTCCAGCATGAGCAGGTGCGGGCGCAGCGCGAGCGCCAGCGCGACCTCGACCACGCGCTGGTCGCCGTGTGCGAGCTCGCCCACGACGCGGTCGGCGCGCCGGGTGAGCTCGGTCGCCACCATCGCCGCGTCGACGCGCCGCAGGACCTCGCTCCGCTGCGAACGCGATATGAAAGGCCGCGCGGTCAGCCCCATCTGCCGCTCCACCGCGAAGCGGACGTTCTCGAGCACGCTCAGCTCGGGGAACACTTCGGTGATCTGGAAGGTGCGCACGATTCCCAGCGCGACGCGCTCGGTGACCGACATGCGGTCGATGCGCCGGCCCTGGAAGCGGATCTCGCCGCTGCTGACCGGGAAGAAGCCGCTCACCAGGTTGAAGAAGGTGGTCTTGCCCGCGCCGTTGGGTCCGATCACCGCGCGCAGCTCCCCTTCGAGCATCCGGAAGGAGATGTCGCGCAGCGCCTGCAGGCGCCCGAACTGGCGCGAGACGCGGTCGAGCTCGAGCAGGACGTTGCCGCCGGCGGCCGTGCTATTCATCCTTCAGCGCCCTCCCCTGCCGGCGCACGAACATGCCCAGCAGCCCCTTGGGAAACAGCAGCACGAGCAGCACGAACAGCAGGCCGATGAAGCTCATCCAGTTGCGCGTGACGCTGCTCAGGTAATCCTGCGCCACCACGAAGATGATCACGCCGAGGAACGGGCCCCAGAAGCTGTGGATGCCGCCCAGCACGATCATGATCACGAAGTTGCCCGACAGCACGTAGTGCAGGTCCTGCGGCGAGGCGAAGTTGAACAGCAGTGCATTGAGCGAGCCGGCGAGCGCGGTGAGGAAGCCGGAGACCGCGAACGCGGCCCAGACGTACAGGTTGGTGCGGGTGCCGAGGAACTCCGCGCGGCGCCGGTTCTCGCGAATGGCCACCCACGTGTGCCCCAGCGGGGAGCGCAGGAGCACCGCCATGATCAATGTCCCGCCCGCGAAGCAGAGCAGCACGAGGTAGTAGTAGAGGGTGGGGGTGAGCTCGACCGGCTGCGCGCCGAGGTGCAATGGCTGGCGCTGGAAGCCCGCAAGCCCGTCCTCGCCGCCGGTCACGCCGTTCCAGCGCACGGCGAGGAAGTAGAACAGCTGCTGCAGGGCGATGGTGATCATCGCGAAGTAGATGCCGCGCTTGCGCATCAGCAGCGGCCCCAGCACGGTGGCCGCCAGACCGCCCGCGAGCGTGCCCACGACGATGGCCAGCGGCGTCGAGGGCAGCCAGTACTTCAGCGTGAGACCGGCGCCGTAGCAGCCCAGCCCGAAGTAGGCGGCATGACCGAAGGAGGTGAGCCCGGTGAAGCCGACCAGCAGGTTGAGCGCCATGGTGGCCAGCCCGTACACCAGCACCTTGGTGCCCAGCGCGGTGTATCCGCCGATGTGCGGCAGCCACCACGGAAGGGTCAGCAGCAGCGCGACCAGCAGCGCGATCGGGATTGCGCGCGTCATTCGAACAATCCCTCGTGACCGAGCAGGCCGCGCGGGCGCAGGACCAGCACCACCGCCATGATCAGGTACATGACCGCTTCGCTCGCCGGCGGGTAGTAGGTGGTGGTGATGCCGCTCGCCAGGCCGATGATGAGTCCGCCGAGTACGGCCCCCACCAGGCTGCCGACCCCCCCGACGATCACGGCGACGAAGCTGGGCATGACCAGGCTCGCGCCCATGGTGGGCGTCAGCCCCAGGATGCCTGCCGCGAGCACTCCGGCCAGCCCGGCGAAGAAGCAGCCGAGGGCGAAGTTGAGCCCGCGCAGCACGTAGATGTTCACGCCCAGCATCGAGACCGTCTCGAGGTCGCGGATGCCGGCGCGGATCCGAATGCCGAGCCGCGTGTACCGCAGCAGCGCGAACAGCCCCAGCACCGCCAGCGCCGTGATGCCTACGACGACCAGCCGGTACTGGGTGACGAAGAACAGGCTCTCGCTGATCGGGGTGTTGAGCCAATCCGGCACGGCGAAGGGCAGACCCTCCGCCCCCCACACGGTGCGCGCGACGTCCTCCATGATCAGCGCCAGGCCGAAGGTGAGCAGCAGCGTGTAGATCGGGTCGGGCCGTCGGTACAGCGGCCGCACCAGCACGCGCTCCACCGCGAGGCCGAGCACACCGGCGAGCACCGGGCCTGCGACCAGGGCGCCCCAGAAGCCCAGCCAGGGCGTCAGGGTGAAGGCGAGGTACGCACCGATGATGAGGAAACCGCCGTGGGCGAAGTTGACCACGGCATTGAGGCTCAGGATCAGCGCCACGCCGAGCGCCATCAGGGCGTAGAACACACCCTGGATGAGCCCATTGAAGGCGTTGTAGAGCAGCAGTTCCATGCGTTTCTCCCGGCGTGCAGCGACCCTCGCGCGGGTGATCCGGTCAGGTGCGCTGGTAGTCGAGCTTGCAGCCGGTCTGATCGGGCGGCAGCGCGAGCTTGTCGCCCTCGAGGATGCTGTCGACCTTGAACAGGTCCGGATAGGTGCCGCCGGCCAGGGCCTCGCCCGGGAATACACCGGTCATGAGCTGGTGGTCACCGGCGCGGAAGTAGGTCTTGTAGGGCTGCAGCGCGATCTCCGGCGGGAGTACCAACCCTTCGATCCCGTGGGCATGCTTGACCGGTTCGATGCTCTTCGCCTTCTCGGCGCCCATCGCCAGCGCATGCATGCCCGCATAGCCGAACCAGCTGCGCGCGCTGGGCGTCTTGTTGTCGTAGGCGCGCCGATAGCTCTCGACGAACTCCTTCACGTGCGCCGTCTTCGGCTGGTCCCACCACCACTCCAGCGTCCACCAGCCCACGCGCGCGTCCGCCGGCAGCGCCTGGAGGACCTCGAGCTCGGTGAGCCCGCCACCAATCGCCATCTTCTTCGGCAGCCCGAACTGCGCGGCCTGCTTCAGGCAGTTGAGCTGGTCGCCACCGCCCACCAGCAGGCACAGCACCTCCGGGTGCGAGGACTGCGCCCGGATCAGGTAGGAAGAGAAGTCCGTCGTTCCCAATGGCGAGAGGGAGCTCCCCAGGATGGTGGCCCCCATCGGCTTGAGAATCTTCTCGAAGTTGGCCTGGATGCTGTGGCCATAGGCGTAATCCGGCGTGATGAAGTACCAGCGCTTGCCGAACTTGTCGACCAGCGTCTTCGCCAGTCCGTCGGCAAGCATGTAGGTGGTCGTGCAGATGCGGAAAGTCGTCCAGTGGCACTCTTCACCCGTCACCGAGTCGGTGTGGCCACCGGTGATCATGCAGACCTTGCCGTGGTCATGCGCGACCTGGCTGATGGACAACGCCACCGCGGAGGACACCGCACCCATGAGCATGTCCACCTGGTCCTGCCGGATGAGCTTGAAGGCCTTCTGCGCGGCCTGGCCGGCGTTGGCCGCGGAGTCCTCCACGATCAGCTCGACCGGCCGGCCGAGGATGCCCTGGTGCTTGTTCAGCGCCTCGATGGCGAGCCGCGCACCCTCAATCTCGCTGCGTCCCTCGGCGGCATAGGTGCTCGTGGTCGGATCGATCATGCCGACGCGAATCGGCTTGTCGTCGCGACCGTAGGCGAGGAACGCAGGTGCGGCGAGCGCCGAGGCGCCGAGCGCGGCGCCCGCCTTGAGCCATTCTCGACGTGCATGCTGGACCATGGTGTCTCCTCCTGTGATCGGCCAAGGTGAACCGGCCTCGTCTGCCGGCTGCATTCGCCATGCCGACAGCAAGTGCGGTTCCCGGCACCCGATCATCAATGCATGATCGTGTCGGCCGCCTGTGCCCATTCCGCACCGACGAACCGGGACATGAGGAAGAGGTCGGCACTGCCGGCCAGCGCCATGTACTGCAGGTAGCCCTCCGGATTGATGGCACCGAAGCGCACCTTCACCACTTGCGCATTTCCGCGGTAGAGCGCGGCCTCGACCTGCGGGGCATCCAGGCCGAAGGGCGTGCGGTCCATGCCTTGCAGCTCGGACTCGGCAACCTCCTTCACTGGTGCGGAGGTGTTCATCATCTGCACGGCCATGGTGATGTGCCTCGCGGCCTCCGGAGCGAGCAGCCGGCCATCGCCGCCCGACCACGCGCCGTCGCCACCGCGCCGCAGCGTGATGGCGCTCGCGCCTCGACGCAGCTCCACCCGTGTGATCGCCTCCGGCGGGACCTGCATGACGCCGCGCGCCTCGAACCTGATCAGCTGCTCCTGCCGCGGCAGCGCACCGCTGACCACCATGGTGGCAAGGTAGGCCAGCGCGACCACAGCAACCCCGGCGGAGACCAGGTTGGCCGTGCGTGCGCTCACCGCCGCCTCCACCACACGCCCACGCCGAACAGCACGGGTGCCAGCGGCAGTGCCACCACGACGGCGAAGAACACATCGCGCATCTGCGGTCCGGTGAGCAGGACCATCGGCGGGACCGGCACCCGCGTGTGCACCGCGGTGCCGCTCTCCTCGCGCACCAGCCAGCGCACCATGCCCAGGGCCAGGTCGCTGTTGCTCATGTACGGAAAGAAGGAGTTGCTGGCGAAATCACCATCCCCGGTGATGACGGCGCGGAACGGCCGCTCGCCATGCGGCAGGGTGCCCTCCGCAGCAATCGCCAGGACGCGCGGCGCTGCGGCCTTATCGGAAGGCGCGCGCGCGGGCGCCTGGAGTGCAGCGGGGACCTCGCGCGCGGCAACCGGCGCGACGGGGCGCGTATAGCTGTCGCGGCTGCTCACCGCCAAAGGGGACGCGCGCACGCCTGGCGCCGGCGGTACAAGGGTAAGGGGGCGCACGCCGGGGAAGAAGGTCATGGACACCGACTGCGTCACCGGGTGGGCGTCGTAGCCGGCGACGGCGACCATCTCCGGATCGCGCGCGTAATGGCTCAGCGGATCGACCACCGCGCTCTGCTCCGGCACCGCGCCAAGCGAGCGCAGCAGGGTTGCCAGTCCCGGTTCCAGCGCGAAGCCCAGGTCGAGCAGGAACAGCGCCGATCCGCCCCGCTGCAGATAGCGGGTGAGCGCCGCCGATTCCTGCGGAAGATAGGTGGTGCGCGGGTTCACGCTGATCACGATCGAGCAGTCGGCCGGCACCTCGGCCTGCATGGCCAGCACCACCTTGCGGGCCTCATAGCCCTGCGCCTCCAGCGCGCGGCGCAGGCGCCCGGCTCCATGGCCGCTCATCTGCACCAGCTTCGACGAGGCGTCGTCGTGGCTGTGCCCGGCCATCCCCTCGAGGTGCGTGTGGAACTCGAAGTTGTCCATCGGCAGCTCGTTGTGCCCCTCGATGAAGCAGGCGGTGAGGACGCGCTCGCGCAGCACGCGCTGGATGCCGATGGCGATCTGGGCCTCGTCCGTGGTGTTGACCAGCACCCGTCGCCCATCGGCTTCGAGCAGCCCGGCGTTGTACAGCCGGATGCCATAGGCCTGCGCCACGCTCGGCTCGCGGTCCGGGTCGACCGTCCTGACCTGCAGCAGCGCGTTGCGCCGTCCCATCACCTCCAGGATGTCACGCGTGCGCCGGCCCTCGGCATCCTGCGAGCGGTAGAAGTAGGTGAGCTTCACCGGCTGTGCGAGCCCGTCGACCACCTTCATCGCGGCGGCCGAGGGCGTGTACACCTTCTCGCGTGTGAGATCGACGTGCGCATCGTGCAGCGCGAGCGCGATGACGGCCAGCACTGCGACGCCAGCCGCCGCGGCCACCACCGCCAGCGCATACAGGCGGGAAGCGGCGGCACCGAGCCGCACTTGCAGCGGCAGCCGCAAGGCCACCACGGCGAGCGCGACGAGCGCCAGCAGCCAGCCGGCCAGCCACAGCAGGGTCACGGCGTCCAGAGGAGCGTGCTCGCTCATCTCAGCGGCGCGCCAGCGCGCGCACGCACAGGAACAGCCCCAGCAGCGTCGCGGCGAGGAAGAAGCCGAAGTCGGACAGGTACATCGCGCCGGTGGCGAACGGGGTGAAGCGCCCTAGCAGCGACAGTCCCATCACCCAGTTCTCCAGGTTGCCGGTGGCGAACTGCCCGAGACCGTCGATGGCCCACAGCAGCCCGAACACGCCGAGCGACACCACCGCGGCGACGATCTGGTTGGACGTCAGGGCCGAGAGCGCGAGGCCGATCGAAACCAGGGTGCTGGAGAGCAGCATGAGCCCGAGGTAGCCGCTGTAGACCGGCCCCCAGTCCGGGCTGCCGTACAAGCCCAGCACCACGGCATAGGCGAACGAGAGCCCCACCATCGCCGCGACCACGGCCATGCAGGCGAGGAACTTCGCCAGCACCAGTTCGATCTCGTCGGCGGGACCGGTGAGCAGCAGTTCGAGCGTCCCGGCCCGGCGCTCCTCCGCGAACTGGCGCATGGTGATGACCGGCACGATGAGCACGAGCAGCATCGCCGCCTGGAAGAAGATGTGCACCAGCGTGGCCTGCTTGCTCACGAACAAGGTGATGCTGAAGGTGTAGCCCAGCAGCAGCAGGAATACGGCGATCACCGCGTACGCGATCGGCGAGGAGAACAGCGCGCGCACCTCCTTCCCGGTCAGCACCAGCAGCCGTGCCATCATGGTGCCGCTCCTGCCCCGGAGGACGTGAGCCGCAGGAACAGCTGCTCGAGATCCGAGGTGCTCGCCGTCATCTCCTGCAACCCGACGCCTGCGCCGGTCAGCACCGTCGCGATGCGCTCCGGTGTCAGCGCGTCGGCCGTCAGCACGCGCCATCTCGAGACGGCGCCGGTTGCATCGATGGCCTCGACCAGCACCACGCCGGGAACGCTGCCGAGCAGCTCCCGCAGCGGTACGGTGTCCGGTGCGCGCAGCCGCAACCTCAGCCAGGCCGATGCTTCGTCGCGGCCGTGCAAGGTGTGCACCTTGAGCAGCCTCCCCTCGACCAGGATCGCCACCCGGTGCGCCATCCGCTCCACCTCGGCCAGGACGTGCGAGGTGACCAGCACCGCACAGTCGCGCGCCAGCGCTCCAACCAGTCCGCGCAGCTCGATGATCTGGCGCGGGTCCAGGCCGTTGGTGGGCTCGTCGAGGACGAGCAGCCGCGGACGGTGCAGGACGGCCTGCGCGATGGCCACACGCTGGCGGTAGCCGCGCGACAGCTTGCCGATCAACGTCCCGCGCACCGGCTGCAGGCCGAGCTGGGCGCACACCTCGTCGGTGCGGGCCGCCAGGCGCTGCCCGGTCAGGCCGCGCATGCGCCCCATGAAGGCGAGCAGCTCATCGGCGCGCATGCCCGGATACAGCGGCACGTCCTCGGGCACGTAACCGATGCAGGCTCGGGCGCGTCGCGCCTGGCTGACCACATCGTACCCGCCCACGCTCGCCGTTCCACCCGACGGTGCCAGGTACCCGGTCAACATCCGCAGGATCGTGCTCTTGCCGGAGCCGTTGGGTCCGAGCAGTCCGAGCACCTCGCCGGCGCACACCTCGAGCGAGACGCGGTCGACCACCACGCGCCGGCCGTAGCGCTTGGTGATCCCACGCGCCTCGACCACCAGCCCCGGCAGCGTACCGGTGGCACCGGACGCTGCCGGGGCGATCACCCCGGCTCCGGCTTGCGCCCGGCGGGCCGGCGCGCGCAGCCGCAGCATCGAGGTCTCCTCCCCCCGCCCGGTGTTCAGTCGTAGAACTCCGGCGGCTTCTTCATCGCCTTGAAGGCGTCGGGGTCGTGGGCGGTGAAGTAGTCGGCCTTCTGTGTGGCCATCATGTGCCGGATCCACTCGTAGGCGGTGAAGAACCCGTCGGGCTTGTAGGCCAGCACGATGTTGGGCGGAATGTTCTTCTCCACGTTCTCGCGGAAGTACACGTTGTCCCCGGTGAGGATGATGGTGCCGCTGTTCTTCAGCTTGACGGTCATCATCTGGCTGCCCGGGGTGTGCGCCACCCAGCGCTTCACCACCATCGAGCCGTCGCCGAAGATGTCGTAGTCGCCGTCCAGCTGGATCATCTTCATCGCGTTGGGGTAGTTGCTGTTCGGCGCCCGCAGTGGCAGCACGTCGCCGATCATGTACGGGCCGCCGGTGCCCGGCTGCGGCCAGAACGCGTTCTCGATCTCGTCCTTCTGCACGATCAGGGTCGAGTTGGGGAACTTGGCCACATTGCCACCGTGGTCGAGGTGCAGGTGGCTCACCACGACGTACTTGATGTCGTTGGGCGAGAGGCCGATCTTCTTCAGCTGGGTGTCGATCGCCACGTCCGGCGTGTTGACCGGCTTGAGCGCGTTGAACGCTGCGCCCCAGTAGCCCGGGTCGGTGATGATCTTGTCGTTGTTGCCGGTGTCGAATAGGACGTTGCCCTTGGGATGCTTGATCACGTAGAAGCCGACCGGGATCTGGATCGGCGGATCGTTGGGCGCAAGGTTCTGCAGGATGCCCTTGCCGATCGTCAACGCGCCCGAGCTGAACACGTACAGCCGCGTGTCCTGCGCCATCGCCGCGCTGCTCAACATCGCCCCCAGCGCTGCCGCAGACAGCGCCATACCCAGTAACCGATTCATGGCTCTCACTCCCGATGGTTGTCGCTGCGTTCGCTGCCGCCGCTGCCCCTGGGGACCTCCCCGGCGGGCAGTGCGCAGGCGTCGTCCTCGGCGCATCTGCACGGCATCGGCCGCCCGCCTCGGTCACGGAATCTTTGCCAAGGGCGGTTACCGACGAATTTCAGGCGGGGGGCTAGGCTGTAATACGCTGTAACAGAACATCCGGGTGCTGCGTCGCAGCGTCGTCGTCGATGCCGGCGTGCTCAGCGGGCCCGCCGGCGTTTTGCCACCAGCACGCAGCCCACCACGAGGGCCAGCGCCGTCGCGAGCGCGACCTTGCGCGGCTCCCACCATCCCTCCGCATGCGGCGCGGTCACGCTCATGCGCAGCTCGCGCGCGTCGGGTTCGAAGACGAACTGCTGCGCGCTCGTGGCAGTCTGGATGTTTGCGATCGTGTGGTGGTCGGCACCCAGCACGTCGAAGAGGTCGTCCCGGATGGTGAGGGCGCCGGGCGCCGTGGCACAGGCGAAGTGGATCAGCACGTCCACCGCAGCGGGGACGTCCCGTGCGGCTGCCGCCCCCGCGGGTACCGCCGCACAGGGCGTGTCGTCCACGCGCATGTGCACGTGGCCCGCGACCGCATCCAGCAGCGGTGCGTAGTCAGGTGCCAGAACCGGGTCCCCGAGGCGCATGGCATCCGCCAGCCGCGCTGGCAGCGCGCCCGTGTTCAGCTGCACGTTGTAGCGGATGGTCTGTCCGCTCACCGTGATGGTCGCGAGGCCGACCGAGCCACCCAGGTGCGCAGGCGCGCACGTGGCGCCCAGCGCGAGTGCCACGCCCAGGCCGAGCCGCCGCCACCAGCCCCCGGGCCAAACTGCTCTCCACCGCTGCGTGCCGCGGCTCATGGCGTGCGGGGCGCCGTCGCCAGCGCGCCGTGAAGCGCCTGGGCGAGGCGCCGGAAGTCGAGCGGCTTGGACAGGATCTCCTGCACGCCGGCCACGATTGCCTCCTGCTCGATCAGGCGGTTCGGATAGCCGGTCGCGACCAGGATCGGGATGTCCTGCCGCACGGCCCGGATGCGCCGGGCCAGCTCCAGCCCCGTCATCTCGGGCATCAGCTGGTCCAGCAGCACGACGTCGAAGCGGCCGGGCCCCGCGACGAACTCCGCGAGCGCGTCGGCGGGCCGGCTGAAGCCGGCGGGCTCGTAGTTGAGCGCTGCCAGCATCTCCTCATGCAGCAGCACGGTGGCCTGCTCGTCGTCCACCAGCAGGACGCGTTCGCCGTGGCCGCGCGGCAGCGGCACTTCCTCGCCCGCTCCGACGTCCATCGCCGCCTGCTCCACGGTGGGCAGGAACAGCGTGAAGCTGCTGCCGCGGCCCGGCGCGGTCTGCACGTCCACTCCGCCGGCGAGCTCCGTGACGATCGCGTACACGAGTGCCAGCCCCAGGCCGGTTCCGCCCGCGTCGTGCCCGGTGCTGAAGAACGGTTCGAAGATCCGGTCGAGGATCTCCTCGCGCATGCCACGTCCAGTATCGCGCACGACGAGTCTGGCGTAGCGGCCCGCGTTCAGCGTCCCGTGCGAGAGCGCTGATTCGCAGGCGCTGTCGAACGCATCCAATGACACCGTGAGCGATCCGCCCTGCTCCATCGAGTGCACGGCGTTGCTGCACAGGTTCATCACGAGCTGGTGAACGTGGGTGGGATCGGCGATGACGAGTGCCTCGGGTGCTGCGAGCCGCGCCTCCAGCTGCACGTTCCCGGGCAGACCCGCTTCGACCAGCTCGAGGGTGTCCTTGACCACGGCCTGCAGTTGCACCACGACGCGCTTGCCGCGCGTGCTGCGGCTGTAGGTCAGGATCTGCTCCACCAGTCCCCGCCCCCGGTCGGCGGCCGACACGATGTTGGCCAGGTAGCGATTGCGCCCGCGCTCGTCGGGTCCGCTGGCGATGGCGAGATTGGCCGAGGCCAGGATCGCGGAGACGATGCCGTTGAAGTCGTGCGCGATGCCGCCCGCCATCGTGCCGATCGCCTCCAGCTTCTCCGCCTGCAGCAGCCGCGATTCGAGCTTCGCCCGCTCGGACTCCGCCTGCCGCCGTTCGGTGATGTCGCGGTAGATCGCGAAGCTCGCGATCGGCCCCCCGGTGCCGGCGATGGGCGCGCACAGCACCGACACCGCCAGCCGTGATCCGTCACGGCGCATCCGGTGAGTCTCGCTGCTCACGTGCTCCCCGCGGCGTACGGCGCGGGTCATGCGTTCGGCTTCGGGCAAGAGCTCGGCGGGGACGATCAGCGCCTCCAGGGTGTTACCCACCGCCTGCTCCGGCAGGTGGTCGAACAGGCGGGTGAACTCACGGTTGACGCGCACGATCTGCCCCCGGGCGTCCAGCAGCGCGATCGCCTCGGGCGCGCTCTCGATCAATTCGTCCAGGTAGGCGCTCTGCACCCGCAGCTGCGACTCCGCCAGCTCGCGTCTGCGCAGCTGGCGCAACACCAGCCACATCAACAGGGCGACGCTCAGGCACAGCAGGCTCGTGCGTGCAGCGCTGTGCAGCGATTGGACGTACCACGCGGACAGCACGGCAGACTTCGCGGTGCTCACGCCGACGGCGAGCGGAAAGCCCGGCACCGCCTGCGCCACGTAGATGCGCTCCTCGCCGCCCGCGGGGTCGGGCAGCAGCCGGCTGGAGCCGGGACTCGCCGCCAGCAGGCCGCGGTAGAGCGTCTGCGTGGGCGAGGGCGCACCGAGCGGCGTCCCGGCCGCGGCGGGCTGTTCCACGAGGGGGCGCGCATCGCGGCCGAGCAGCGCGATGCGGGTGCCCGGCGGCAGTTCCAGGCTCGCATAGAACCGGCGGAAGTATTCTAGGTCGAGGTAGGCCACTGCCATGCCGCGATCGCCCGCCTTCCCGCCATGCAGGGGACGGCTCAACGCGGCGGTCCACGTCCCGGAGCGCGGAAGGAACAGCGGATCGCTCACGTGCAGGCGGTCGGGCTGTTCGAGCGCTGGAGAGCCCAGCTGCTCGAGCACGCCCGGGGACTGCGCGCCACCGAGTGCGCCGCCCGCGCTGGTAAACAGGCTGCCGTCGTCGAGCACCACGGCCACGCTGGCGATCTGGTGCAGCTGCTGCACGCGGTCGCGCAGCGCGGGAGGCAGGCTCCCCTTGCGCTCCGCTGCCAGCGCAGCACTCTCGCCGGCCTCCCGTAACACCAGTTCCACGGCCTGTAGGGATCCCGCGGCCTGCTCCGCGAGCAGCCGCACCGTGCTGGCCAGCTCCCGCTTGCTGGCCTCGAGCACGATCTCCAGGCGCCGCACGACGTCGTAGTACTGGAACGCGCTCATGCCGGCGATCACCAGCACGCCGATGATCCAGACCGCACCCTGCAGGGAGAGCACGGGGCGCGGCACGAGCGCGCGCCCGGCATCCTTGCCTGCGCGGATGCGCGGCCCTGCGATCATCACGCCAGGAAGCGGCACTGGCGCACGAGATCAGCACTGGCCGGCGCTATACTGGCAGCGGGCCGTCTGGAGCGATGCGACCGACACGGTACAGCCATGAACCAACACATCCTCGTGGTGGACGATGATCCTGACCTCGCCCGGCTGATCACCGATTACCTCGCCGAGTTCGACTTCCGCGTCACCCATGCGGCCGACGGGCAGGCCATGCAAGCCGTGCTCGGGCGCGAGGCCGTCGATCTCATCCTGCTGGACGTGCGCCTGCCCGGAGTGGACGGTATCACCCTCATGCGGGAGCTGCGCGAAACCTCCGCCGTGCCGATCATCCTGGTCACCAGCCGACAGGACGAGGTCGATCGCATCCTGGGCCTCGAACTGGGCGCGGACGATTACGTGACCAAGCCGTTCAGCACCCGCGAACTGCTCGCCCGCATCCGCGCCGTGCTGCGTCGCGCGCTGCAGCGTGCCGCTGCCGCCGCGCCATCCGACGAGCCAGCTCCTGCGCTGCGCTTCGCCGGCTGGCAGCTGGACCTGCGCCGCAGCCGGCTGCGCTCTCCGGCCGGCGAGCTGGTACAACTTACACATGCTGAAGTGCGACTGCTGCACGCCTTCCTCAAGGCCCCACGCCGCACGCTGAGCCGCGACCAGCTGCTCGACCTCAGCCGCGGCACCAGCGACGAAGTGTTCGATCGGAGCATCGATGTCCAGATCCTGCGCCTGCGGCGCAAGCTCGAGGCCGATCCGAGCCGTCCGGCCCTGATCCGGACCGAGCGGGGGGTCGGCTACTTCTTCGATGCCAAGGTCGAGGCGGTCGGATAGGGCGTGCATCGCCGGCTGGTGCAGGAAAAGGCGGCGGGGGAAGATCCCCGCCGCATCCAGGCCCATCGATGCATTTACCATCGAGCGGCCGGCGAACGAGAGAAAAAGCACGGCCCGGCACCCTCCGTCCCGGGGACCCGACGCGGGAAGCACCGGGCCGCGACGCAGTGTTGCGCAGGGCCGTTACGGCGGGATTTCGGCGGATGTCAGCACGTAACGGCACCGTCCAGCGCGCACTGCACACGAGCAGCGCTCAGCGCAGGTTCTGCAGGTACGCCGTCAGCGCGCGCAGGTCGCGCCCGCTGAACTGCGTGAGGTCGGGCATCTGCGCGCCGGGCTTGAGCGACTGGGCGTGCGTCACCCAGGCCGCGAGATTGGCCACGTCGTTCTTCAGCATCCCGCCGGCAATGCGGTTGCGGCTGCCGACGTGTGTCAGGTCCGGGCCGACCTGGCCCAGCGCTTCGGTCCCGCGCACCGTGTGGCACAACGGGCAGGCCGCAGCCATGAATACATCCCTGCCCCGCCGCGCCTCGTCCCAGGCCGGATCGCCCGCGGCATCCTTGCGCTGCTGCTCGACCCAGGCGTCGTAGTCCTCCTGCGACTGCGCCACCACCTGCAGGCGCATGTGCGCGTGCTGCACGCCGCAGTATTCGCCGCACTCGCCCTCGTAGACGCCGGCCCGGTCGGCCTGGATGCGCACGTGGTTGACCTGGCCGGGTACGAGATCGACCTTCCCGTGCAGCTTCGGGATCCAGAAGGAATGGATTACATCGGCCGACTGCAGCAGGATGTCCACCGGTTTGCCGACCGGGATGTGCAGCTCGGTCGCGACCTTGAAGTTGCGCTCGACCTCAGGGTAGCGGTACTGCGCCTCGAACCACCACTGGCGCCCGGTGACCAGGATCTGTCCGGCGTCGGTGCAGACTTCCGGGTTGCCGGGGCCCAGGTGCTGCATGGGGAAGGCGGACAGCGTCTCCATCGCAGTGACGAACAGGATCGCCAGGACCGCGGCGGGAATGGCCAGGCCGCCAACCAGGATCCAGCGCTGGCCGCCGCCGGCATCGACGGGGGCATGCTCGGCGAGGGTGCCCCGCCGGCGCACGGCGATCCAGCCGATCAGGATCCACATCACGACGATGGTGGCGGAGAAGGACAGCAGCGCGAACCAGCCCAGCGTCGCGATGCGGTCGGCGGCGAAGCCCGCGGTGTGCAGATAGTCCTGCGGCGCGGCGCAGGCCGCTGCGCCAAGGGCCGTTGCAGCCGCGAAGAGTGTTCTCGCACGCATGGGCCTAGCTCGGCTTGTCCGGTTCGTTCGGCGTGCGCAGCGACTGGATGTAGCCCACCAGGCGCCAGATCTGCGCCTCCGGCAGCCGGGTGCCCCAGGCCGGCATGCCGTGCGCGCGTCCCTGCGCGATCGAGCTGAACACGTCGGCATCCGTGTCGCCGTAGATCCAGTCGCGGTCGCGCAGGCTCGGGCCCATGCCGCCGCCGGCATGGCCGCCATGGCAGCCCGAGCAGTTGAAGCGCACGAACAGCCGGCGCCCGTCCTGCAGCGCGGCCGCGTCGTTGCCGTACGGGTTGGAGGCCAGGCTGGGCTGCGTGCCCGGGCCGGGAATCGGACCGATCGGGTTCTGCATCGCCGGCAAGACCGCTGTCGACGCGTTGTCCTGGGCGCTGCGATCGCACCCCGCTGCCATGCACGCGAGTGCCGCGACGGCAGCCCACAGCAGATGCTTCATCGCATCGTCCTCCGCGTGACTGTCGGCGCATCATGCAGGCGCCCGGCCTGCGGCAAGCCGTAGCGCGCCAGCACCAGGTCGATGTCCGCCTGCCTGCGCGCCAGGGCCTGGTCGAGGGCTGCGCGCAGGCGCTCGTTTCCGCGGCGCACCCCGATGGAGATCGAATATGACATCGGCAGGACGTCTCCAGTGGGCGCCAAGGGCACGATCGACAGCGCCACCGACTCACGCCGGGCGAAGTAGCCGGCCAACGGCCCCCACGCTATGGCGACGTCGATCTCCCCGCGAGCCAGCGCATCGAGCAGGTTGCGCGGCGGATCCGGCTGCGAGTAGTCGCCGTAGATGGAATAGCCGCGCACGTTGTCCACTAGGCCGCGGCGGGCCAGCGCCTCCACCGGCGGAACGTTCGCGTAGTCGTCGCCGATCACGTGCACGCCCACTCGGAGCGCGCGCAGCCGCGGATCGTCGAACGAGCGCAGCCGCAGGCGCCGATCGGTGCGCGTGACGAACACGTAGCCGGATCGATAATAGGGCCGGGTGTTCGAAGTGCGCCGGAAATCGGAGGGCACCCCCATCGCCACGTCGCAGACACCTGTACCGAGCGTGGCGCGGATGAAGCCGCGCCGCTGGGGCCACCAGGTGTATGCGACACCGCCCAGGCCGAGATCGCGGGCCAGGATTGCGGCGATCTCGTTCTCGAAGCCCTCGCCCCTGGCATTGGAGAACGGCAGGTTGTTGGGATCGGCGCATACCCTCAGTCGGTCCTCCGCAGCCGCGACTGCAGACAGCGCCTGCCCTGCGCTGGCATCGATATGGTGTGGAGCGCCCGCGCCGCGCTGTGCGATCGCCGTCAGCCCAGGCAGGGCCGCCGCGGTGGCGATCGCCGCGATCACCAGGAGAGATCTAGAAGCCGAAGACATAGAGCATGTTTCCCGGCCCGCTGTATTGCTTGATCGGCGCCATGGCGCCCACCACGCCCAGCCCCGCGTACGGGTCGTCCGCCGAGACGGTGGGGAAGGCCACCGCACCCATCCAGCCGCCGACGCCCGAATACACTGCGACATACTGCTTGCCGTCAGGCCCCAGGTAGGTGATCGGGTTGCCGACGATCCCCGAGCCGGTCTGGAACTTCCACAGCTCCTTGCCGTTACGCGCGTCCACGGCCTTGAACCAGCCGTCCATCGTGCCGTAGAAGACCACGTCGCCACCGGTCGCCAGCACGCCGCTGTAGACGGGGAGCACCGGTTCCTTGACCGACCATGCCCGCTTCGCGTTCGCCACGTCCCACGCCACCAGCTCGCCCTGGTAGCCGCCGGGTCCGGCGTACATCTTCACGCTCGCGCCCAGGTAAGGCGTGCCGGCGATGTAGTTGGACTCGATCCCCTCGTAGTCCATGCAGGTGTTGTGCGCCGGAATGTAGAGCAGTCCGGTGCGCGGCGACAGGGCCGACGGGATGAAGTCCTTCGCGCCGGTCGAGGACGGGCAGATGTTCTTCGTCACCTGGCCGAAGTGGGTGCGCTTGGAGGGCACCTCGTTCGCCTTCCCGGTCTTGAGGTCGTAGCCCGTAGCCCAGTTGGTCGACGGCTCGAAGATCTCCGCGGAGAGCAGCTCGCCGGTCTCGCGATCGTGCACGTACATGAATCCCGTGCGCCCCGGATGCAGGAGCAGCCTGCGCATCCGTCCGCCCCACTCCATGTCGACGACGATGTTCTCCATGATCTCGTCGTAATCCCAGGCGTCGTGCTCGGTGTACTGGTAGGCCCAGCGCGCCATTCCGGTGTCGGGATTGCGCGCGATCGTGGCGGTCGACCACTTGTTGGCGCCCGGCCGGATGTCGGGGTTCCACACGCCGGGGTTGCCGGTGCCGTGGAAGATGAGATCGAGCTCGGGGTCGTAGGAGATCCAGCCCCAGACGCTGCCTCCGCCCAGCCTCCACTGGTCCGGCGGCCAGGTCTTCACGCCCAGGTCGACGCCCTGGTCCTTCGGGTAGAAGGGCTTGAAGTCCGCGCCGATCAGCACGTCCTTGTCCGGCCCGGTGTTGAACGCCTTCCACACCACATGGCCGTCCTGCACCGACAGCGCTGCCACCCATCCGCGCACACCCAGCTCGCCGCCCGAGTTGCCGACGATGACTTTGTCCTTCACCACCAGCGGCGCCATGGTCAGCGTTTCGCCGACGTTGATGTTGCCCAGCTTCGTGCGCCAGGCCTCCTTCCCGTTCTTCACGTCCACGGCCACGGTGTGTCCATCGAGGGTGTTGTAGATCACCTTCCCGTCCGCATAGGAGGCCCCGCGGTTCACCACGTCGCAGCAGGCCTTGCCCACCGACTGCGGGTCCGGGTGCGGCTGGTACATCCACTTCATCGCGCCGCCGGGCTTGGTCAGGTCCACGGCGATCAGGGTGTTGGGGAACGGCGTGACGATGTACATGGTGTCGTCCACCACCAGCGGTCCGCCTTCATGCCCGTGCGGGATCCCGGTGGAGAGCGTGGTCTTCACCTGCAGCTTGGCGACGTTGTCTGCGGTGATCTGATCCAGCGGGCTGTAGCGCGTGTTGGCGAGGTCTCCGCCGGGGAGGCGCCACTGCCCAGCAGGCACCGGCGTCACCAGGCGCACCCTGGGCGTGGGCTGCGGGAGGGTCATGCCGGGCGGCGCCGCGACTTGCGGTGCCGCCTCGCCGCCAGAACATGCCGCCAGCAGGATGGCGGTGCTCGCCAGGGCAATGCGGGCAAGGATCGGGGATAGCGGCAACGAAGTCATTGGTCAGCTCAAGGTGTAGAGGTACGCGGCGATGTCCCGAGCCTCGTCCTCGGTGAGCCCGACCGCCGGCATGGCGGTGTTGGGCTCCACGTCCGGCGGATTGCGCAGCCAGCGCACGAGGTTGTGGAGGTTGTTCGGCAGTTCCCCGGCGATGTAGGTGCGGCGCGAGAACGCGTCGAGTGGCGGCCCCACCATGCCATCGGCGGCTCGCACGCCGGGAATCGCATGGCAGCTGCCGCAGTTGAACTTGTCGATGAGTTGGGCGCCGCGCTGGGGGTCGCCGCCGGTGGCCCGGGCGTAACGCGGCTCGCTGCGGCCGCCCTCGCAGCCCTCCAGCAGCACGATCGCGCAGATCAGCAGGTCGGCAAGCTTCATCGGTAAGGCTCGCAGGCCTGGAGGATGAGGGCGGGCCAGCCGGCCCAGAACACGCCCAGCGTGAAGCTCGCGCTGACGAACAGCGCGGTCGCGGCCATGAAGTCAGGGCGCGCACGGCCGTGGACCTGCGTGACGCCCCGGTCCTGCGAGCGCCGCCACGCGCTCCTCGCTGCCACCAGGGCGGCCACCGCAATCCCCAGCGCGACCACGCTCACCACGATCTCGGCGCCCTGCGCGGCCGCGCGGCTCAGCGACCACGTGTGCGACTGCGTGCACGCATAGCTGTCGAGGAACCAGACGGCCCATTGCTGCACGGCCCAGACCGCGGGCGGCGCGGCGATCGCGAACCACACCCGGCCGGGTGGAAGCCGAGGATCGGCGGTGGTGGTGGCCACTGCTATTCCAGATGCGGCAGGTAGTAGAGGATCCCCACGATCAGGACCCACACGACGTCGACGAAGTGCCAGTACAGCGCAGCGTTGTGCAAGGGTCTGTGCGGCGGCTTGCCGGCGGGCTCGAGCCGGGGCAGCGCCACGGCATAGAGCAGCATGAGCAGGCCCAGCACCACGTGAGCGCCGTGGATCGTCGTGATGGTGTAGAAGATCGAGCCGTAGGAGTCCTGCGTGGGCAGCAACTCGCGCAGGTGGTTGCGGTACTCGAACCCCTGCAGCACGATGAAGCCGATGCCAAGCGCGATCGTGCCCAGCGTCGCAGCGCGTGCCGCTCCAGCGCGTCCCCGCTTCGCCAGGCGCTCCGCCCACAGCAGAACTGCACTGCTGCTCAGCAGCACGGCCAGCATGGTCGTGGCGAGCAGCAGCTTGGGCGGCGCGTCGAGCGGCCATTGCGGAGCATTGCGGCCCAGGTAGAAATACGAAAAGAACAGCGCCACGAACAGCATCGCTTCGGTCAGGATGAAGAAGTACATCCCGCCGGTACCGCGCTTCTCGTCCCACGGCAACTCGCGGATGGAGACGGAGATGCATGCGCTCATGCCAGCTGCTCCGGGGAAGGCCACAGCCACCAGGCGGCGGCCAACAGGCCGAGCAGCGCGAGCCCTGCCGCGATCCAGAGCGCCTTCAGCAGCAGGGCCGTGAACAACGCGGTGATCAGTATCGAGAGCACCAGCGGCGAGATGGTGTCCTCCGGCATCTGCGCCAGGCCGAGCGGCACGGCGTCGAGGCGGCTGGTGGAGATGGTCAGCCGGCCCCGGTCCAGGATGCGCTCGCCTTCCGGATCGTGCTCCTCCTCGTGCGCATCCCACAGTGGATGCCGGCTCTGCACGGTTGGGATGTGCACCGAGCCGTACGGTGCCGGCGGCGACTCCGTCGCCCATTCGAGCGAGTCCGCGTTCCAGGGGTTGCGCCCGGCGCGCTCGCCCCTGCGCTGCGAAACGGCGAAATTCCAGAGGCTCAGGAGGACGCCCAGCGCAAGCAGGAACGCGCCGATCGTGGCAAGCAGATTCATCTCGCCCCAGCCCAGGCCGCTGGGATAGGTGTAGACCCGCCGCGGCATGCCGGCGAGGCCCATCAGGTGCATCGGGAAGAAGCCGAGGTTGAAGCCGACGAACATGAGCCAGAAGCTCCGGCGGCCCAGCCTCTCGTCCAGCAGCCGCCCGGTGATCTTCGGCAGCCAGTAGTAGAACCCCGCGAACACCGGGAAGACGTTGGCGCCGATCAGCACGTAGTGCAGGTGCGCGACCACGAAGTAGGTGTCGGTGAGCTGCCAGTCCAGCGGGATGAACCCGGTGATCACCCCGTTGAGCCCGCCGATGATGAACAAGGCGATGAAGCCGATCGCGAACCGCAGCGCGGTGGTCATCACGGGGCGCCCATACCAGAGCGTGGCGAGCCATGCGAACACCTGCACCGTGCTGAACAGCGAGATGGTCATGCTGGCGGCGGCGAACATGCTCATCGACATGTGGCTCATCCCGGTCGCGAACATGTGGTGCACCCAGACGCCCATGCCGACCACGCCCGTCAGCACGGTCGCCACCGCGACGTACGGATATCCGACGATCGGCCGCCGCGCCATCACCGGCAGGATCATCGAGATCATTCCGGTCGCCGGCAGGAAAATGATGTAGACCCAGGGATGGCCGAAGAACCAGAACAGATGCTGCCACAGCAGCGGCTCGCCGCCGTTGGCGACGTCGAAGAAGTGGAAGCCCCACTGCCGGTCCAGCCACAGGAACAGGCATGCCGCGGTCAGCGGGGGCAGCGACAGGACCGACAGCAGCGAGATGGTGCCGGTGCTGTACATGAACAGCGGCATGCGGTTGATCGACATGCCCGGCGCGCGCAGCCGGAAGATCGTGACCAGGAAGTTGATCGAACCTGCGGTCTGCGAGATGGTGAGCAGGATGAGCGACAGCGCGTAGAAGTCCATGCCCATCGCCGGCGAGAAGCGGCTCTCGGTGTAGGGAACGTAGGCGAACCAGCCGCCGTGCGGCGCCTGGCCGATCAGCAGGCTCGCGTAGACGAAGATCCCCGAGAGCAGGAACATCCAGTAGCTGAACGCGTTCAGGCGCGGGAACGCCATGTCCCGCGCACCCAGCATCAGCGGGATGAGGTAGTTGGCGAAGCCGGACAGGATCGGCGCGGCATACCAGAAGATCATGGTCATGCCGTGCATCGTGAAGAGCTGGTCGTAGGCCTCGGGATGCAGCAGCCGCAGCTCGGGGCCCGCGAGCTGCAGGCGCAGGATCAGCGCCTCGATGCCGCCGACGAGCAGGAACGCCATCGCAGTGACCAGGTAGCGCTTTCCGACCTTCTTGTGATCGACTGTCGCCAGCCACCCCCACAGGGTGTGCGGGGTCTCCCAGATCGACGTCAGCCTGCCCGGCGCCGACGTGGTCGCGGCTTCCATGCGCGCTCCTGTCGTTCGAAGCGGACCGGCCACGGGTGGCCGGTCGGGCCGGCGATTGCGCCGCGCCCGCAACCGGTCAGCGCTCAGGCGCGCTGCGGCGGTTCATTGCCCAGCCCTGCGAGCAACGCATGTTCCCAACGCGCGACAGGGACGCTGCCCGAGGCCGGCTCACATCTCTCCGAGCGGGATCCTGGCCGCACCGGGACTGCGCGCAGCCATCCTCTGCATCAGTCGCGACAGCGCTTCGTGCAGCTGCAGCAGTTCCTCGTTGGAGAGCTGCTCCAGGGCATCGGGCAGGATCCCGCGCGCGGGGTGCGGTGCCTCGACCAGCAGCCTGCGGCCGGCACGGGTGAGCGCCAGGCGCACGACGCGGCGATCGGGATCGTCGTGCCTGCGCACCAGCAGACCTTCGCGGCTCAGGTGCTCGACCAGATTGCTGACGGATGACTGCCGCACGGAGAGACGTGCCGCCAGGTCCGACACGCGCTGGTTCGGCCGCTGATGCAACTCCCAGAGCGCCCACACCTCGGTGCCGCTCAGCCCCGTCGCATGGCTGACCCGGCTGAAATGCAGGCGAGCTGCTCGAAACACGTTGCGAAACTGGCCCAGCACCTCCAGGCTCAGCGCCGTGTGGGGCCCAACCGCCGCGGCAGCGGCCCGGCGCGAGGCCGACCGGCTCTGCCCGGATGTCCGTGCGGCTGGCTTGCTCCGCGGCATCTGCGCCCCGACTCCGCTATCAACTGCTGCGACGAATTACATTTATTGGAAATGTTTACCGGCAAACGATCGCTGCGCACATGGACCAGGCGTGGACGCAGCGGTGCGCTGCGCTGCAAGCGCCGTGCTGCGACGAGCGATTGGGCACCTCAGTTGCACCTGCCCCGCTGCAGCACCCGCATGCGCACCCAGCCATCGCCAGAGGAGGCATCCATGCCCGACGCAATCCAGCGCCCGCCCGGCAGCCGCCGGAAGTTCCTGTTCACCTGTACGATTGCCGCCGCGGCCCCGCTTGCGGCGCGCACTGCAATGGCACAGCAGAAGCGGAAGGTCGACCCCGCCTCGCCGCAGGCGAAGTCGCTGCACTACGTGGAAGACGCCTCGAAGGCGACCGATCCCAAGCACAAGCCCGACCAGTTCTGCCACAACTGCCAGATGTTCCAGGCCGGCGCCACGGAGCCCTGGGGACCGTGCGTGCTGTTCGGCGGCAACCTGGTGGCCAACAAGGGCTGGTGCAATGCCTGGGTCAAGAAGGCGTAGGCGTACTGGTCACGCGGGGGCCCTGCGCAGGGCAAGCGCATCCCGCCGCGCGCCAACCAGCAGCCAGCCGAGCAGCAGGACGAAGCAGGCCAGCACGAAGATCTTGTTGATGAACCAGTTGGTGCGGAAGATCGTCCACTCCGGCGCCGCCAGGAACAGCACGAACTTGGTCACCACGATGCCGATCTCGGCGATGGAGACCGTCAGCGCGAGCGCGAAGGTGAAGCGGTTCCAGTGCAGCAACGACCAGGCGACCCAGACGTGCACGACCGGCCAGAAGTCGAGGAACACGTAGGTGCCGGCCGGCTTCCCCTCGGACAGCGCGTAGGCGATCGGGAAGAGATACTTGATCACCACGGTCCACGCGGCGAGGATGAAGAGGAAGTGGGCGAGGAAGGTGCGCATCGGTTGTTCTTCTCTCCGATTCGAAACCGCACTTGAACGCCGAGGACACAGAGGAGAATGTGCTGCGCCCGCGGTCGGGGCGACGACGTACTGCCGGCCACCCGAGGGATCGCCGGGCGTGCATGGCTCCGACCCGGCGGCCTTTCTTTCTTGGTCTTCCTCCGTGGTCCTCTGTGCCCTCTGTGTGCAAAGCGGTTTCGAAGTAGAACTCAACCCAGCCGCATCGCTGCATCGCGCGTGAACTGCGCGATCGGGATCCGCTGGGGACAACTGTTCATGCAGGACTGGTGCACACAGGTGAGGCAGGAGCGTGCATCGGCCGCCAGCGCGGCATACTCGCTGCGCGCCAGCTCCGGCCGCCGATAGTCCACGTCATACATGCGCGTGCGCAACACCTCGGCGATGGGAACCTGTTCTGGACAGCTGCCCTCGCACGCCCGGCAGCCGCTCTGGCAATAGCGCGCCATCTGCAGCTGCGCATAGCGCTCCAGCAGGTCGAGGTCGCTCTTCCTCAACGGCGCATCCCCGGACGCCACCAGGTACTCGTCGACCTCGGCCTTGCTGGTCATCGACACCAGCAGCCCGTCGGCATAGCCGCCGCTTAGCACCCAGCGGAACGCAGCATTCGAGAAGGTCGAACCGGGCCGCTCGTAGGGGCGCATGTCATTGAGGCGCGCGCCCATCAGCGTCTTCATCGCCAGTACCCCCACGCCCTTCTCCCTGGCCTTCTTCAGCACCGGCGGCAGGTCGGGCTGGATTGCCGCCCAATGGAAGGTGTGGCGCATGCGGTCGAGAAAGCTGGGATCCTGCGCGAAGTTGTAGGCGACCAGCACCACGTCGACCAGGTTGTTGTCGATGGCGTAGGTCAGGCACTCGGGCAGGTGGCTGCCGTGGCCGGACATCCCGCGGAAGCGGATCTTGCCCTGCTTGCGCGCCAGCTCCGTGAACTCCCACCACTCCTGGTTCTGCATGCGGTCCACGTCGTTCACCGCATGGTTGAAGTAGATGTCGAGATGGTCGGTGCCCAGGCGCTTGAGGCTGCCCTCCAGCGCCCGCATCATGTCCGCGCGCTTGTCCCCGGCGTCCGCCTTGGTCTTGCTGGAGAGGATCACCCGGTCGCGCCTGCCCTGCAGGGCCTCGCCGATGGCTTCCTCCGCATACCCGCCGCGATAGCTCTCGGCGGTGTCGAAGAAGTTGACTCCGCGCTCGAACGCGTGCCGCACCACCGCCGCGTCCGAAGTGCTGGCCGAGCCGAAGGAGATGTCGGAGACTTCGAGCTGCGTGCGCCCGAGGCTCACGTAGCGCCGGATGCGCGGGGGGTCCGCGGCATCTGCATCCGGCACCCCGAGCAGTGCGCCGGCCCCCAGCGCAAGGAACTCGCGTCGATCGACCATTGCTTCCTCAAGGCAGTGAAGGCGTGAAGGGTTCCAGACGTTTCCCTCTCCCCCGCATGCGGGCGAGAGGGTCCGGGTGAGGGGAACCCTTCATGCATCCACGCATTCACCCTTCACGTACTGCAGGCAGTCCGAGCTCCGACCACAACAGCATGCCGCCGTGCAGGTTCGCGTAGCGCTCGAACCCGGCGCCGCGCAGGAGCACCGTAGCCTGTCCCGAGCGCATCCCGGCGTGACACACGGCGACCACCGGCCGCGCCCTCGGAACCTCGGACAGCCGCGCCTTGAGCTGGTTCAACGGGATCACCTGCGCACCTTCGATGCGGCCCAGAGCCCCGACCACCTCTCCCGGCTCGCGCACGTCCAGGACGTGCACCTCGCCGCGGTGGCGGGCCACCCACTCCGGCTCGATCTCCAGCAGCCCCGCATAGGTCTGCCGCACCGGCCCCCAGGTCGCGGGCGCGGGCACCTGGCCGTCCTCGGGCCGTCCGCAGCGCAGGTTGGCCGGCAGGGCGACGTCGATCTGCTTGGGGTGCGGAAGGTTGAGGTTCTCCATGAAGCCCACGAAGTCGCGCTCGTCCGCGTTGCCGCCGATGCGGGGGTTGTGCGCCTTCTCCTCGGCGACCGACGACATCGTCCGGCCGCTGTAGTCGTGCCCCGGGAACAGCATGCAGGAGTCCGGAAGCGAGAAGATCTGCTGCGTGATCGAGCGGTAGAGCGTGTGCGCATTGCCCTGCTGGAAGTCACACCGCCCGGCCGCCCGGATCAGCAGCGCATCGCCGGTGAACGCCAGGCTGTGGTCGTCCAGCACGAAGGTCACGCAGCCATCGGTGTGCCCAGGGGTGGCCCGGACCTCCAGCGAACGCTGCCCGAACGCCACCCGCTGGCCATGGTCGAGGCGCACGTCGGCACAGGCCAGTGCGTCCCCATAGCGCACCGAGATCCCGTAGCGGCACCCGGTGGACTGCTGCATGAGCCACGCGCCGGTCACGTGGTCGGCGTGGCAGTGGGTGTCTAGCACGCAGGTGAGCTTCAGGTCGAGCTCGTCGAGCAGCGCGCGGTCGCGCAGGTGCTGCTCGAAGACCGTGTCGATCAGCACCGCCTGGCGCGTGGCCGGATCGCCGAGCAGGTAGGTATAGGTGGAGGAAGCCGCATCGAACAGCTGACGGAACACGAGATTGGGAAACATGGCGCATCGGTGGATGAGGACGCGCCATTAAACCACGCGGGCGGCAAGGTCGCAGCCCGACCCGTGGTCAACGCTGTGGTAGCGTAGGCGTTATCGGGCGGTGTGCCGTCGAGCGAGGCGAATCATGAAGCAGGCCGTGGTGGCGGGTGTGGCACTGGCATTTCTGGCAGCAGGCGGGGCGCAGGCGCAGCTGCGCACCGGAACCGGGTTCGCCGTGTCGGACGCCACGCACATCGTGACCAATGCGCATGTCGTGGACCAGTGCAAATCGTTGCAGGTGCGGCTCGGCACGCGGCTGGAGCCGGCCCGCCTGGTCGCCATCGACGTTCCCGCCGACCTCGCGGTGCTCCAGACCGGCCTGGCAATGCCGCGGCTGGCGGTCCGCGCCTCACCCGCGCTGCGCCTGGGCGAGAGCGTCATCGCCTTCGGCTTTCCGCTGACGGGCTCGCTCTCGGCAGAAGGCAACCTCACCACCGGCAACGTCAGCGCACTGGCCGGCCTGCGCGACGACACCGCCTACCTGCAGGTGACTGCGCCGGTGCAGCCGGGGAACAGCGGCGGCCCGCTGCTCGACGAGGGCGGCAACGTGATCGGGGTCATCACCGCCAAGCTCGACGCCATGGAGATGGCCAAGCGCACTGGCGACATTCCCCAGAACGTGAACTTCGCGGTGAAGGCCAGCGTGCTCGAGGGCTTCCTGCAGCGCCATGGCGTGGTCTACGAGAAGCGCGTGACCGACCGGCGGCTCTCGGTGGCCGACATCGCCGAGCAGGCCAAGGCCGCTTCCGTGCGCATCGAGTGCTCGAGCACCGGCGCTGCGGCCGCGCAGGGGCCTGCACAGCCCTCGCGGGCGGAAGCGCCGCCCCCGCCGAGGGAGGCTGCGCCGGCGGAGATTCCGGGCGGCCCGGCCCCGGCGATCGGGGATGCCGGGCGCCGCAAGGTCATCGAGTCGGTGCGCGTGACCGAGGTCAACACGCCCTACCCGACCACTTCGCCGGGGTTGCGCTGGATGACGTTCACCAACGCGTCGTCGGAGTACATCTACAAGGTGACCGTGGGATGGATGAGCCGCGACGTGCCCAGTTGCCCGCCCTCGCCGTCGGCCTACAGCGGCAAGCGCGACGTGGTCGTTTCGCTCAAGCCTGGCGGCTCGGCGAAGACGATGGCGACGTTCCCGGACGGCGCGCGCGCCTTCTGCGTGATCGACGTGGCTGTGGCGCCGCCGCCGACGCCGGAGCGGAACCTGAACGAGCCGATCGATCCGCCTGCAGCGCCGCCACCGAGCGGGAGCGCAGCGCCCCCGGAAAGCGGCCCCGCCCCGGCGTCGCCCGCGCCAGAGGGGAAATCGCCTTAGCGGGACGCATGGAAGCGGGGCGCGTGAGAACGCGCCCGGGCAGGCAAGGAAGACGTGGTGTGCTGCAAAGCCGCGGCCGAAGGTCAGGCCGCGGTGGCCAGCGCGCGCATGGCGGGCGCCACGATGACCCGGTCGCGGCCCTGCCGCTTGGCCTGGTAGAGCGCGCGATCCGCGGCCTGCACCAGGTCCTCGGGCACCAGCCGCTCGTCCGGCGTCATGGTCGCCACGCCCACGCTGACGGTCACCAGGTGGACCGCGCGGCCGTTGCGCTCACTGGCGAGCTCGCGCACCGCTTCGCGCAGCAGCTCGGCCCGCTCGCGGCCCGCTCGCCGGTCGACGCCGGCGGCCAGCGCGACGAACTCCTCGCCGCCGTAGCGCGCCACCAGGTCGGAGCCGCGCGCGAAGCAGCGCTGCACGGTCTCTGCCACCAGCCGGATGCACTGGTCGCCGGCCAGGTGGCCGTGGGTGTCGTTGAAGCGCTTGAAGTGGTCGATGTCGATCATGCACAGCGACAGCGGGATGTGTTCGCGCCGCGCGCGGTTCCACTCGCGCGCGAGCTGCTCCGAGAAGTGGCGGCGGTTGTAGAGCCCGGTGAGCCCGTCCTTGAGCGCCAGGCCCTCGAGAACGCGCTTGCTCTTCTCCAGCTGGCGCTGTTTCTCCAGCATGCGCTGCTCGGTACGCACGCGGTCGCTGACATCGTTGAGCGTGCCCATCCAGTGCGTCACCCGGCCGTTGGCGTCGAGCATCGGCGCGAGGTTGAGCCGGTTCCAGAACAGCGCGCCGTCCTTGCGGTAGTTGCGCAGGAGCACCTCGCAGCTCGCGCCGGTGCGCAGCGCCTCGCGCAGCGTGTCGAGCGCGGTCTGGCGGACGTCGTCGCGATGGAGGAAGCGGCAGTTGCGGCCCAGCGCCTCCTCGGCACGGTAGCCGGTGACGCGCTCGAACGCGGGATTGACATACACCAGGGGCATCTCGGGCTGGCGCGCGTCGGCGATCACCAGGCTCTCCGTGGAGGCGGCGACGGCGCGGCGCAGCAGGTCGGTATGGATATCTCTCTTCATGGCGTGCCTCAGGATTGGTCCTGAAGTCCTTGACGATCCTCATTTCGACCAAAGTTCACCGCCCTTTAGCAAATCTTTGACCAGCCGCCTTAATTCTCTGAGAAATAACGCTTATTCCACCCCTTCCGGAGACTGCCGACGGCACGCCGGCCGAACCGGGAAAAGCTCCCGGACGAACCAAGAGCCGCTGTCCCCTTCTAACCGGCGCCGAACGTTAAAATCGGCGGTTTCGGACAATCGACAACGACGAGGAGATGGAATGAACTTCCGGATGACACGGCACGGCCTGGCCGCGGCCCTCGGGGCGCTCGCCCTGGCCGGCACGGCGGCGCAGGCGGCCGATGGCAAGGCTTACGTGAGCAACCAGGACGGCGATGTGAGCGTCCTCGACCTCGCGACGATGCAGGTCGTGGGTGAGATCAACGTGGCCGGCTCGCCGCGTGGAATCGGCGTGACCAGCGACGGGACGCTGCTGGTCGTCGCCACCCGCGACAGCGGGGCGGTCCAGATCGTCGATCGCGCCACCGGCAACGTCCTGAAGACGGTGCCGATCGGCAAGAACCCCGAGTTCGTGCGTGTGCGCGGCGACCTGGCCTTCGTCTCGTTCGAACCCGCCTCGAAGGGCGGCCCGCCGCCCAAGCCCGGCTCGAAGGAGGCCGAGAAGGCCAAGGACGACGACGACGACAACGACGAACCGGCCCGCATCGCGATCGTCGACCTCAAGCAGGGCAAGGTGGCGCGCGAGATCATCGGAGGCAAGGAAACCGAGGGCATCGAGTTCTCCGCGGACGGCAAGCAGATCCTGATCACCAACGAGGCCGACGAGAACGTCTCGGTGCACGACATCGCCACCGGCAAGCTCGTGACCCGGGTCGACACCAAGAAGTACGGCAGCCGCCCGCGCGGGGTGAAGCGCTCCCCCGATGGCAGCATGTACGTCGTCACGCTGGAGTTCGGCAACAAGTTCGTCGTGCTCGACGGCAAGTACGCGGTGCAGAAGGTCGTGGCGACCGGCGAGCACCCGTACGGGGTGGCCTTCGATCGCGAGGGCCAGCGCCTCTACATCGCGCTGGCCAAGGGCAAGGCGCTGCAGGTGTTCGATGCCAAGACCTTCGAGCCGGTGGCGAGCGTGCCCACCGGCGAGCGCTGCTGGCACTTCAGCTTCACCCCCGACGACAAGCAGATCGTGGTGGCCTGCGGGCGCTCCAACGAGCTGGTCGTGATCGACGCGCAAGAGCTCAAGCCGGTCAAGCGCATCGCGGACAAGAAGCTGCCCTGGGGCCTGGTGACCTACCCGAAGTCGGTGGGCAGCCTGGACTGGCCGATGTAACGGGGCGATCCCCACGGCATCACGAACGGCGCCTGCGGGCGCCGTTCTCGTTCGTCGGCCCGCCGACGCCCACCGCGGCCATTGGTATGGCATAGTCACCGGGCCGCCGGCGCAACGCGGCCGATTGCGTTCCGCGACGGCTGCGCTGCCTGGCGAACCCATCGACTGCCGGACCACCGAGGATCACCATGACGTTCTGGGATCTCACCCTGCTCGACCTGGTCGCGCTCGCGATGTTCCTGTGCGCATGGCTGGGGTACGCGCCGTTCCTGCGCTGGCGCGGGCGGGGCCTGCAGGTGCACGCGGCTGCGATGATGGACCATCGGCGCGCGTGGATGCACGAGTACCTCGGCCGTGACCTGATCTCGGGCGACATCGCCATCGTCGGCCACATCATGAGCACGGCCTCGTTCTTCGCCTCGACCACCGTGATCGTCATCGGCGCGCTGGCCGGCGTGCTGGTTCACCTGGGCCCCGGTTCGGGCAAGGCACCGAGCACGTGGCTGTCGATCGCCCAGCCCTCCGTGCTGGAACTGAAGATCGTCCTGATCCTCGTGCTCGCCGTCTACGCCTTCCAGTGCTTCACGTGGTCGATCCGCCAGGCCAACTTCGCCGCGGTGGTCATGGGTGCGGCACCGCCGCTGTCGACCCTGAACACCGCCGTGCGCAACCGGCTGGCCGCGAGCATGGGCAGCATCATCACGGGGGTCGCGGAGAGCTACGACAATGGCGTGCGCGCCTACTTCTTCGGGATCGCTGCCGTCACCTGGATCGTCAACCCGCTCCTGCTCATGCTCGCCACCACGGGGGTGGTGGCGCTGCTGCTGCGTCGGCAGACGCAGTCGAGGACCGCTCTCGCGCTGAAGGAGATCGCGGCGCTGCGGATGGAGATGGCAGACGGTCCGGAGGTCCCGCGCCGGCAGCAGTCGGCCGCGTGACAGGAGCGCGCTTCATCACCGCACGCTGCGCCCGCGATGCGCGAAGGGCTATCATAGATCTTCAGCTTACCGGGACAGGAAGGGAGGTGCACCAATGACCACCACGATGCATGCAGTCCCGCCCTCGTTCGCGCTGCTCGTCGCGCTGCTGCTGACCGGCATGTACATGGTGGTCGGCATGGTGGCGTTCGGCTACGCGAGGCCCGACCTGCGCGCGAAGGCGAAGGCCCGGCCCCTGCGCTTCGACCCGTGGTGGCCGTTCCATTCCGCCGGCTTCGAGCCGTCCGGACAACGGCTGTGCGGACTGGGCAAGGTCCTGCTGGTCCTCGCCGCCATCGGCTATCTGGCCTGGGCGTGGGGCGTGCTGCGCGCCCTCACCCTTCACTGACCGCTGCGCAGGCGTTCAGATGGACCAGCCGGCGCGTTACCGCACCCTCGCCGAGTTCTATCCCTTCTACCTGCGCGAGCATTCGAACCGCACCTGCCGCCGCCTGCACTTCGTCGGCACCTCCCTGGGCCTCGGCTTCCTGGTAGCAGCGCTCGTCACGCGCAACCCCTGGCTGGTCCTGGCGGGACTGCTGCAAGGCTACGCGTTCGCCTGGGTCGGGCACTACTTCTTCGAGCGCAACCGCCCTGCCACATTCCGGTATCCGTGGCTGAGCTTCCTGGGCGACTGGCGCATGTGGTGGCAGACGCTCAGCGGACGGATTCCGTTCTAGCGACCCGTCATCTGCGCGCGTGGGGTCGCGACCTGCACTGCGCTCATGCACCGCGCCCTGGTCCCGCCGGCCAGCCCAGCCTCGCGCTCACCGCAGCGAAGTGTTCGTCCACGGGGGCACGGATGTTAACCCGCGTGTCCCCGTACGGGTGCATGAATGTCACGCTGCTGGCGAACAGCAGCAACCGCTCGCACCCCAGGTGCTCGCGCGCGAAGCGGTTCTGCGCGCCGTCGCCGTGCGTGGTGTCGCCCAGGATCGGATGGAAGATGTGCTTGAGGTGGCGGCGCAGCTGATGCCGTCGTCCGGTCTGCGGCGCCAACTCGAGCAGTGAGAAGCGCGCCGTCGCATATCGGCCGACCGGCAGCGCAAGCTCCGCCACCTGCAGCCGCTCGTACTCCGTGACCGCCGCTTGCGGCGGCTTGCCGGCGCGTGCCCGCGCATCGCTGACCGGGTCGCGCTCCTCGCGCAACGCGTGGTCGATGACGCCGCGCGCAGGCGCGTGCCCGCGCACGATCGCCAGGTAGCGCTTCTCCACCGCTCCGCTTTCGAAGGCAGCGCCCATCCTGCGCGCAGCCTCCACCTGCAGCGCGAACAGGAGCACGCCACCGACCGGACGGTCGAGCCGGTGCAGGAGATGCGGCCGGGTGCCGAGCTGTGCACCGAGCACGTCGAGGACGTTCTGCACCTGTTCCGCATCGATGGCGCTGCGATGGACGAGCATGCCGGCGGGCTTGTTCACCGCCAGCAGGTGCGCGTCGCGATACAGCACCGGGATGTTTGACATTTGCATCAGTTTAGCGCGCCCGCGCGTGTCGCCGCGTGGCACGAGGGTTGCGACAGGCGCAATTGTCATGAAGTCATTCGTGAACCAATTGTGAGAGCTGCCGCGTGCGCGCGAGGAAGGCATTGATCGGCCGACAGATGCACTGGGCCGGCCGGCACGCAGCCGGTCCGGCGCTGTGCGCCGGCGCGGCACCGGTCACTGCACGCCGCGTCCGCCTCGCCGCGTGCCACCCCGCGCAGGTCCGCACGTGAACCGGCTGATCGCGACCCTGTCGCTGCGGACCAAGCTCAACCTCGCGACCATGCTCGCGCTGCTCACCATCGCGGTGGCCAGCAGCGCGCTCTCGGTCCTCAGCTATTACCAGGAGGCCGAGCAGCGGCTGAACAGCTCGGTGGCGGAGCGCGCGCGCCTCACTTCCCGCGAGCTCGGCGGCGCACTTCTCGACGGCGATCCGCAACAGGCTCAGCAGGTGCTCTTCGGCCTGCGGCTGGCGCCGGACGTGCTGTATGCGCGCATGCTCGACATGCGCGGGCAGCAGGTCGCGCAGTACCGCAACCCCGGCTGGCGCGAGGCGCCGCTGGAGTTCGACGGCCCGGTCCGCAGCGGGCAGCGCCTGCAGCCCGGCTATCTGGAGAACCTCGAGCCGGTGTTCGTCAACGGCACGCCGGTCGGCACGCTGCTCATCGCCACGGATCTGTCGTTCTTCCGCTACGACCTGGTCGCGTTCTGCATCAAGGTCATCCTGGTCACGCTGGTCGCCGTGCTGCTGGCGGTGCTCGCGATCAGCCGCACACAGCGCCGGCTGCTCGCTCCCCTCACGGCACTGGCCGGATTCATCGCCCGCGTGATCGACGAGCGCCGTTACGACCTGCGCAACGAGACCCCGGCGCGGGACGAGGTGGGCACCCTGTCGGAAGGCATCAACGACCTCCTGCAGCGCATCTCCGACCGCGACGCCAGCCTGCACAAGGAGCTCGCCGAGCGCAGCGAGTCGCAGCGCCGGCTGGAGGAACTGGCCCATTTCGACCCGCTCACCAAGCTGCCCAACCGGCACTTCTTCTCGCACCAGCTCGAGCGCGCGCTGAGCGACGCACAGCGCTCCGGCAGCGCAGGCGCCCTGGTGCTCATCGACCTGAACGGGTTCAGCCGCGTCAACCAGGCGTTCGGCCACGACGCCGGCGACACCCTGCTGGTGCACCTGTCGCGCCGGATCAGCGCCCGTCTGCGCGAAGGCGACATGCTGTGCCGGCTCGGCGGCGACGACTTCGCCCTGATCCTCGAGCAGGTCAGCGGCGAGGGCCACATCCTCGCGGTGGTGAGCAAGATCATCGCCGCGATCGCGGAGCCGGTCACCCTCGGCGAGGGCGAGGCGCAGGTCTCGGCCCGCGTCGGCATCGCGGTGTTCCCGGTCGACGGCGGCGAGCCGCACGAGATCCTGCGCAACGCCGAGGCGGCGCTGGTGCGCGCCAAGAAGGGCGACGACGTGCCGTACTGCTTCTACGCACCCGACATGCGCGACCGCACGCATCCGCGCCTGAACATGGAGTTCGAGCTGCACCGCGCGCTGGAGCGGGGCGAGCTGCGGCTGTACTTCCAGCCCCAGGTCACCCTGGCCGACAACGAGGTGCGCGGCTTCGAGGCGCTGGTGCGCTGGCAGCACCCCGAGCGCGGCATGCTCATGCCGGGCGACTTCATCCCGATCGCCGAGGAGAACGGCGCGCTGATCCGCGCGATCTCGGACTGGACCGTGGATGCGGCGTGCGCCCAGCTCGCCGCCTGGCGCGCACACGGCTACCAGACCGTGCCAGTGGCGGTGAACTTCAGCCCGGCCCAGTTGCGCGACGCGCGCATCGTGGCGCGCCTGGAGGAGGTGCTGCGCGCGCGCAACGTCCCGGCGGGCGCGCTGGAGCTGGAGATCCCCGAGAACCTGCTGATGGCCGAGCCGCGCGCCGGCGAGACACTGGTGGAATTGCGCCAGCTCGGACTGCGCATCGCGCTGGACGACTTCGGTACCGGGTACTCGAGCCTCGCCTACCTCAAGGAGCTGCCGATCACGGCGCTCAAGATCGACCGCGGTTTCGTGCACGGCCTGCCGGATTCGGCCAAGTATTCGAGCATCGTGCGCGCGATCGTGAGCCTCGCGGGCCACCTCGGGTTCGATACCATCGCCGAGGGTGTCGAGCGTTCGCGCCAGGTCGACATGCTGCGCGCGATGGGCTGCACCGCCTATCAGGGCTTCTGCTATTCCGCTGCCGTCCCTGCCGACGAAGCGGCGCGCTTCCTCGGTGCGCCACAGGCGGTGGTGCGCCGGCTCGCGGTCGCCTGACCCACCCGCCTCAACGTCCCGCTCGCCGGACGCGCGGCCCGTCGCGAGATCCTGCGACCGCGCCTCGACGCTTCACCGGCCCGTCCGTCAAGAACACCGCCAACCGACGGGCTGATTCAGCGCGGCAGGCCACCGGCGATTGGCGCGTGGGAGCGGAGACGGACCGCAGCCGCGGTACCGGTCCATCTCCGGCAGGCAGCGCGTCAGTGGACCTGCTGGATACCCGCGAGCAGCCAGCCGGTGCGGCCGTCCCTGCGCTTGGAGAGGTTCCAGATCTCCTCGAAGGACTCGGTCGCGGTCGCCCCCTTCTCGCGGATGCTGCCGCGGAAGCGCACGCTGGCGAGCCAGTCGTTGAGGCCCTCGTCGATGCCCAGCAGCTCGGCATCCAGGCCCTCGACCTCGTTGCGGGCAGCGGCCGAATCCTCGGCGAGCTGCATGCGCAGCTCGGCGAACACTTCCGGGGTGGTGAACTCGCTCAAATCGTCCAGGTCATGCCGATCCCAGGCCGCCTGCAGGCGGTGGAAGTGGACCTTCGCGCTGCGCAGGAACGCGTCGGCGTCGAAGTCGGCCGGCACCTGCCCCGCGCGCGGCGCGGTGTGCACGACCTGGGTCGAGCCTGTGCCGGCAAGCGTCGCGGCCACGCTGCCGGGCCGCGCGGCGCCGCCGGCAGGCGAGGCATACGCAGGTGCGGGCTCCTCCCGCGTGGCGGCGGCAGGTCCGCCACCGTAGGCAGGCTCCATCCGCCGCGCCATGGGCTGGCTCTTCGCGCCGCCGCGCAGCATCCGCCACACGAACACGGCAGCCATCACCAGCAGGCCGATCAGCAGCGCGCTGGAGAGGAACTCCAGCAGTGCGCCGCCAAGGCCGAGGTGCGACAGCAGCGCGGCGAGGCCCAGGCCAGCCGCGATGCCGGCGATGGGGCCCAGCCAGCGATTGCCCGCTGCCGCAGGCGGTGCGCCGGTGGGCTGCCCGGGTGCGGCCTGCGCGGGACGCTGCGGCGCCTGGTTGATCGCATCACGCTGCGCCGGCGCCTGCGCGGGCGGTGCGGCCTGGCGGCCGAACGACTTCCCCCCGCCCAGCCGGCGCGCAGCCTCGACATCGGGAACGATCAGCGCAGCTCCGGTGAAGGCAGCGAGGGCGAACACGAACCAGCGGGTGAAACGGGGAACGGACAGTGTCATTGGCTTGGTGAGTGGTTGACCGACGTGCGTTCGACCGGAACGCGCGGGGAAGATTCCCTGAGTGAGAGGTGCATCCGAAAGCCTACGCGCCGCCAGGGGTATTCGGCGGCAAGGCACTGCGGCGGATCATTCGCCAGCCGGCTTTCAGTCCGGCCCGGCCTGCACCAGCCCGAGCAGCGCATCGCCGTAGCGCTCCAGCTTGCGCGCGCCGATGCCGCCGACGCGTGCCAGGGCGCCCAGTGTACCCGGTCGCGCCTGGGCGATCTCGGCCAGTGTGCGATCGTGCAGGATGACATAGGCAGGCACGCCCTGCTCCCGCGCCTGGTCGCGCCGCCAGGCCTTGAGCCGCTCGAACAGGTCGGCATCCGCGCCCCCGAGCGCCGCCGCAACCGCCGCTGCAGGCTTGCGCGCGGCACGCTCGCGCTGCATCACCCGGCGCAGGTGGACTTCCTCCTCGCCGCGCAGCACCGGCCGGCTGCGCTCGCTCAGCCGCAGGCCGCCATGGCCGTCGTGGTCCACCTCCACCAGGCCGAGCGCGACCAGCTGGCGCAGCACGCTGCGCCAGTGCGCGTCGTCGCCGTCCGCGCCGACGCCGAACACGGCCAGCCGGTCGTGGCCGAAGCGCTGCATGCGCTCGTTCGCCTTGCCGCGCAGGACGTCGATGAGATACACGGCACCGAAGCGCTGGCCGGTGCGGTAGATCGCGGACAGCGCCTTGCGCGCATCCTCGGTGGCGTCGAACGTCGCCGGCGGCTGCAGGCAGGTGTCGCAGTTGCCGCACGGCTCGCTCTGTTCGCCGAAATAGGCCAGCAGCCGAACCCGCCGGCAGCCCGCCGTCTCGCACAGGCCCAGCAGCGCGTCGAGCTTGGCGCTGGACACGCGCTTGTGCAGGTCGTCCGCCTCGGACTGGTCGATCAGGCGCCGCTGCTGCACCACGTCGGCCAGGCCATAGGCCATCCAGGCATCGGCCGGCAGGCCGTCGCGGCCGGCGCGGCCGGTTTCCTGGTAGTAGCCCTCGATGCTGCGCGGCAGGTCGAGATGGGCGACGAAGCGCACGTCGGGCTTGTCGATGCCCATGCCGAACGCGATGGTGGCCACCACGACGATCCCGTCCTCGCGCTGGAAGCGCATCTGGTGCCCGGCACGCACGGCCACGTCCATGCCCGCGTGATAGGGCAGCGCGGGAACGCCGTGCTGCGCCAGCCACGCCGCCGTCTCCTCGACCTTGCTGCGGGTGAGGCAGTAGACGATGCCGGCCTCGCCCGGGTGCTCCTCGCGGATGAACGCAAGCAGCTGCTCGCGCGGGTCGCCCTTGTCCACGATGGTGTAGCGGATGTTGGGCCGGTCGAAGCTGGCGACGAACACCTGCGCGTCGTGCAGGGCGAGGCGCTGGATGATTTCCGCGCGCGTCTGCGGATCCGCGGTCGCGGTGAGCGCGATGCGCGGCACCTCCGCGAAGCGCTCGTGCAGGATCGAGAGCTGCAGATACTCCGGGCGGAAGTCGTGCCCCCACTGCGACACGCAGTGCGCCTCGTCGATCGCGAACAGGGCCAGCGGCGCGCGCTCGAGCAGGTCCAGGCAGCGCGGGGTGGTGAGGCGCTCCGGCGCGACGTAGAGCAGGTCCAGCTCGCCCGCGAGCAGCGCGCGTTCCACGGCGCGGGCCTGCCCGGCGTCGAGCGTCGAGTTGAGGAACGCAGCCCGCACCCCAAGCTGCGTCAGGGCCGAGACCTGGTCCTGCATCAGGGCGATGAGTGGCGACACCACCACGCCGGTGCCGGGACGCAGCAGTGCCGGCACCTGGTAGCACAGCGACTTGCCGCCGCCGGTGGGCATCAGCACCAGGGCATCCCTGCCGCCGGCCACCCGCGCCACGATCTGCGCCTGCTGTCCGCGGAAGGCCGGATGGCCGAACACCTCGCGCAGCACGGCCAGCGCACGTTCCCCGGTCGCTGCTGGCGCAGCAGCGGACGGATGGGGGATGGTGCCGGCAGTCGTCATGGAAGTGTCGTCGGGGCACGGTATTCTTCCACAGGCGGGTTGCGACTGTCGCGCCGGGTTCACAATGCGCCTGCCCAGGCGCCGCCGCCTGCGGTATCCTGCGCGGCTCCACATGCGCAGGTCCGGGGCGACGTTGCACCCCGACGCCCGCGCCGGCTGGCAACACCCGATACACAGGACACTCCATGCGAACCGCTCACGCATCCGTTGCGTTCGCCGGCCTGATGCTGGCGCTATGCGCACCGCAAGCGCCGGCACAGCAGGCCCGGCCGCTCACCCCTGCCCCGCAGCCCGCTGCCCCGGCGGCCGCGGCCGATACCGCTGCGGACCTCAAGGCCATCAAGCGGCAGCTGGCAGCGATGCAGAAGCTCCTCAACGGGATGCGCACGCAGTTGGCCGAGGACTCCGCGACCGTACGGCAGATGCAGGGCAGCGTGGAACAGCTGCGCAAGGAGGTGCAGGCGGCGAGCAACGGCGTCCGCGCGCTGCAGGCCAACTCGATCCTGGATCTCAACGGCTACATCACCTTCGACAACTCCAGCGGCTATCCCACCGTCCTGTTCAACGGAATCAACGTCCAGATCGTCAACGGCACCGGCGCGACGCAGACCACCAACGGCCTGGGCAACCTGATCATCGGCTACAACCGGGCGCGCACCACCAACCCGGTGTGCTCGCTGGGCGCCTTCGCCACCGAGGCAGAGTGCGTGGCCCGCGGCGGCACCTGGGCGCGCAGCCACAAGTCCGGCTCGCACAACCTGGTGGCTGGCGACTACAACGCCTACTCGTCCTGGGGCGGCACCGTGTTCGGACTGGAGAATGCGGCGACGGCGCCCTATGCGGTCGTCCTCGGCGGCGCTGGCAACCTCGCGCAGGGCGATCTTTCCAGCGTCACGGGCGGCAGCCTGAACACCGCCAGCGGCATGTACGGCAGCGTCACCGGCGGGCTGGGCAACACCGCCAGCGGTTCGTTCGCGGCCCTGAGCGGCGGCAATTCGCGCACGGCCGCAGGCTCGCACGACTGGGTGGCCGGAGGCCTGCAGCAGGACCACTGAGCCACACCCGGGCATGGCCCCGCTGCCGCGCAGCTTCTATCAGCGCGACACGGTGACGGTCGCGCGCGACCTGCTGGGAAAGCACCTGGTGCACGTCGTCGACGGCGTCGTGCGAGCCGGCCGCATCGTCGAGGTCGAGGCCTACCTGGGCCCGCACGATCTGGCGGCGCACTCGTCGAAGGGACCGACCGCGCGCAACCGGGCGATGTTCGGCCCGCCCGGCCACGCCTACGTCTACCTGATCTACGGCATCCACTTCTGCATGAACGTGGTGACCGGCACGCAGGGCAGCGGCGCCGCGGTGCTGCTGCGTGCACTCGAACCTCTGGCAGGGATCGACGGCCGAACGCAGGGCCCGGGGCTGCTGTGCAAGGCGATGGGGATCGACCGGCGCCTGGATGGGCACGACCTGCTGAGCGAGGGCTTTCACGTCGCCGCGCCACCCGCCCCGGCACCGATCAGGATTGCGCGCCGCCCGCGCATCGGCGTGGACTATGCCGGCACGTGGGCGCGGCGGCTGCTGCGCTTCTACATCAGCGGGAATGCCTGCGTGTCGCGCCGCTGAGCGGCCCCGGGCAGCCCGGGCCGGATTGATTTGCGCGCCGCGGCGCTACCAACGCAATGGGCGGCCGATGGATGGAGCGACGACATGCTGATGGAAGACGTGATCAAGCACCCCGCGCGCGCGCATCGAGCGAGGCCCAGCGCACGCCGTTCTTCGAGGACGGCTGCCTGGTCGCCGAAGGATTGATCGATGCGAACCGGGTCGACCGCCTGCGTGCGGCAACGGCAGCCAGGCCTTCTGCGCCGCCAGCGATCGAGCCGGCGATAAGCCGCCAGTTCGGTCAGCTGCTGCGAACCGCCGCGCGCCGCGCACCCACCGGCACGCTGGTCGCGGCTCGGGCCGGTGTCTTGGCAGACGCCACACCGGGGCTGCGTACCCGGGTGATCGTTGTCTTGCGGCTGGAAGCGCCGGCAGTGGCCTTCGCAAGCGCTCCGGGAACCACATTGCCGTTGCGCCCGAAGCTGCTGCCTTTCCCAGGTGTCGGCACCGCGACCCCGGTCCTGACCGACGCGAGTGCCAGGGTCCGGTTGACCGCGAGCCCGGGTGCATGGGCCGGGCCGGGCAGCCCGCCCGACCCGGGCCCGGCACCCATACCCTGCCCCGAACCGGCCCCCGCCCCGCTGCCGGCGGCTCCGGCTCCGGCGCCCCCACCACCGCCTCCCCCGCAGCCCGGGCCGCCACCGCCGCCGCTGCGCGCGTGCGCCTCGGACGCGAGCCAGCCGTTCGGCGCAAGCGGGGCACCCAGCATCATTCCCGCTGCGGCGGCCAGTACCGCGATCTGCGTCAATCGCCTTGCGTTCATCCTCCCGTCCCCCTGGCCGATCCTGTCATGTGCGCCGGTCGGTGTCAGTTGCCGGCTGCGGGTGCAAGCCGGATCCCCTCGCGCGCCATCCCTTCGAGAATCTGCAGCGTGATCTTCTCGTTGAATGCGTCGAAGGCGGCCCCCTTCGGCGGGTGGTAATAGTAGTCGATCGTCAGCGTGACCGCGTCGTCGCCGATGCCCAGCTTCACCTTCGGCGGGCGTGCCGGGTCGCTGCCCTCGTGGTTGGCCAGCAGGCCGCGCACCAACTGCAGCAGGTTGCGCAGGCGATCAGGCGGGCTGTCGGGGCTGAGCCGGATGGTCTCGTTGCGGCGCAGGTACGGGCGCACGCTCATGTTCTTGGAGTCCAGCCGCGCCATCTCCTCGTTGGGAATGCTGATCAGGTGCCCGGACCCGTCGCGCAGGCGCGTGGAGCGCAGCCCCACCGACTCCACCGTGCCCTCGTGTCCCTTGATGCGGATCTTCTCCCCGACCTGGAACGGCCGGTCGAGCAGGATCATCACGCTGCCGAACAGGTTCTTCAGCGTATCCTGCGCCGCGAGCGCCACGGTCAGGCCGCCCACGCTGACCCCAGCGAGCAGCGTGGTCAGCGGCACGCCCACGTAGCGGCCGCCCTCGAACATTGCCACCAGCGCAGCGCTCACACCCACCGCCCGCACGATCAGCTGCGCGAGCTGCGCATTGAGCGGACGATCGCGCCACCAGGGCAGCCGCATCACCGCATTCGCCACGCGGTTGGTCACGCTGAGGATCAGCACGACCATCGCGCCAAGGGAGACCAGATCCAGCGCGAAGTCCACGCCCACGAACAGGCGGCCGGTGATGAACACCTGCTCGGACAGGAACTCGGTCGCCCACTGCGGCAGGATCACCGCCAGCAACGGGAACACCAGCGAAAGGTAGTAGCTCGCGCGCCGCTGGTCGCGTGACCAGCGCTGCGAGATGCGGTAGCCGGCGCCCATGAGCACCGCCGTCACCGCAAGCACCAGCACCAGTCCGATCCATTGCCAGCCGGCCTGCCCGCCGTAGCGCGACTGCAGCCAGTCGGGCAGCGTACGGACGAACTCGCGGGGGATCATCCAGCCCGGCTCGGATACGAACAGATCGTAGAGCCCGGGGTTCGCCCCCGGCCGGTACGGCATCTTCCGCACGCGCTCGAAGAAGACGCCGGCGCGCTCGTCGGTCTCGGAGCTGAACACCCACTGCCCCTCGCGCAGCCCGTCCTTGATCCGCACCAGCGTGATCTCGGTGCGCGGAATGCGCCACAGCCGCAGCTGGCCGGCGGCCACCGCTGCGTGGTCCGGGATCTCGCTCTCCGGCGGCAGGCCGATGCGGTCGAGCACCTCCTTGACGTACACGGCGGCCTCGCGGCCGACGTTGTTCTGCACGGCAGGGGCGATGTCGTTCAGGTCGAAGAAGTAGTGCGCGTACTGCGCAATGGCCGCCCGCTCGTTGTGGTCGCGCGCCGAAGGCGCTTCCCCCTTCCAGTGCGCGTAGGCCTTGTCCATCATCATCTCGAAGCTCTGCAGCGCCGCGCGCGGACTGGAGAGGTCCGGCGGCTCGAGCGGTCCCGGGTCGCTCTGCGCGGGCGTCAGGGCGACGAGGAGTGCCGCGACCAGCACGAGCAGCCCGGCGACGAAGGCACGAATCCGCGCCGAGCCGCGCCCGGACACGGTGGGCGCGGCTTCGTGGCTGTCGCCGGCCAGCGGCGCGCCGGGGTGGTCCTTCATGTGCAGCTCCCGGATGGCATATGTTGGGGGGCGCAAGTCTAGCAGACCATCCGCGAGGGGCTGCCGGTCGCGGCAGATGCTCAGGCGGAAGCCGCCGCCCGCTGCAGCCGGGGCGCAGCCGGCAGCGCGACGCCGCGGATCAGGTCCGCGGCCTTCTCGGCGATCATCATGGTCGCCGCGCACGTGTTCGCCGATGTGACGTTGGGCATCACGGAGGCGTCCACCACACGCAGCCCCTGCAGCCCGTGCACGCGCAGCTGGTCGTCGACCACCGCGCTCGCGTCTGCGGCAGGCCCCATGCGCGCCGTACCGCAGAGGTGATAGGAAGACACCGCATACTGGCGCGCGAAGTCGAGCAGCTCGTCGTCGGTCTGCGCCTGCGGCCCCGGCAACGTCTCGACCGGCGCGTAGCGCTGCAGCGGCTGAGTCTGCAGCAGGCGGCGGGCGATGCGCATGCCGGCGACCAGCACGCGGCGGTCGCGCGCGTCCTCCAGGTAATTGGGCTGGATCACCGGATCGGCGAAAGGATCGCCCGGGCGTGCCCTCACCCAGCCGCTGCTGTGCGGCCGGTGCTGCCACACCCCTGCGGTCATGCCCGGGTACCTGTCCAGCACACCCACGTAGCCCTGGCGGTAGCTGGCCGGGGCGAACACACCTTGCAGGTCCGGGCGCGTGGCGGCCGGGCTCGAGCGCACGAACCAGTGCACCAGCGACGGGCTCAGTGCCAGCATGTTGGGACGCCCGAGCAGCCAGTTGGCCACCTGCCCCCACAGCCGCGGCGCACGAGAGAGCTCGTTGATCGTCGCCACGCCGCTGACCCGGGCGACGAACCGGATCGAGATGTGGTCGCGCAGGTTGATGCCGACGCCGGGAAGATGCTGCACAACCGGCACGCCGATGGCCTGCAGCACGTCGGCAGGTCCCACGCCCGACCATTGCAGCAGCTTGGGCGTGTTCAGCGCGCCGGTGCATACCAGCACCTCGCGTGCGGCGCGCACGCGCAGCTCCGTGCCGGCCTGCCTGCCGCGGACGTAACACACGCCGGCAGCTCGCTTGCCATCGAACTCGACCGCAGTCGCAGTCGCGTTGGTCCGGATCACGAGATTGCTGCGGCTGCGCGCCGGCCACAGGTAGGTGCGCGAGGTGCTCATCCGCCAGCGGCCTTCGATAGTGCGCTGGAAGTAGCCGACGCCTTCCTGGGTCGCGGCGTTGTAGTCGGGGTTGCGCGGAATGCCGATGGTCTGCGCACCGGCGATGAAGTCCTCGCAGACCGGATGGATCCACTCGATGTCGCTCACCGGCAGCGGGCCGTCGTGCCCGCGGTAGCGCGGGTCGCCGCCACCCAGCCGTCTCTCGTTGCGCTTGAAGTACGGCAGCACGCTGGCGTAGTCCCAGCCGGGGTTGCCTGCGGCGGCCCACTCGTCGAAGTCCTCCGCGTGGCCGCGGTTGTAGGCCAGCCCGTTGATCGAGGTCGAGCCGCCCAGCACGCGGCCCTGCGGCAGCGCGATGCGCCGGCCGTCGGTCCACGTACCCGGCTCCGCGCTGAACTGCCAGGCGAAGCGCGGATCGAAGATGACCTTGATGAAGCCGGCCGGGATCTGCAGCCAGGGATGGCGATCCGACGGCCCCGACTCGAGCAGGCAGACCGTGGTGCGGCCGTCCTCGGTCAGCCGGTTCGCCAGCACGCAGCCGGCCGCGCCCGCGCCGACGATCACGTAGTCGAACGTCTCCATCCGCTGCCTTCCAGGACCTCGGGAAGCCCGGCTAGTAGCTGCTTCCCTTCGCCGCCGGTGCCGCGCCCTCGCGCATCTCTGCCACCGTGTTCTTTGCGGCCGTCATCAGGAGCGCGTTGTCGGCGAGCAGCGTGACGAACTGGAAGCCCCAGCCGATGAGTTCCTTCGCCATCGCGGTCGAGCCGCAGTGGATGCCGGCGGGGATGCCGTGCTTCTTCGCCCCTTCGAGGATGGTGCGGATCGCATCGAGCACGACCTTGTCGGTGGGCGTGCCCGACGGTGCGCGGCCGAGCGTGATGGCAAGGTCGTTGGGGCCGATGTAGATGCCGTCGAGCCCCTTGACGCTGAGGATGTCGTCCAGGTTCTGCATCGCGGTGGTGGTCTCGATCATCGCGATCGCGAGGATCGTGTCGTTGGCGTGCTGGTAGTAGTCGCTGCCCGCGTACCACGTAGCGCGCACCGGGCCGAAGCTGCGATAGCCCTGTGGGTGATAGCGGCAGGCGGCGACCAGCGCCTCGCAGTCGGCGCGGGTGTTGATCATCGGGCAGATGATCCCGTAGGCGCCTGCATCCAGCAGCTTCATGATGATGCCCGGCTCGCACCACGGCACGCGCGCGAGCGGCGTGGCCGTCGAGGTGCTGATCGCCTGCAGCATGCCCACGGCCGCCTGGTAGTCGACCAGCCCGTGCTGCAGGTCCACCGTGAGCGAATCCCAGTTGGCCTGGGCCATGTTCTCCGCGGCGACCGAGCTGGGGATGCCCAGCCAGCCGTTGATCACCGCCCCGCCGCGCTTCCAGATCGTCTTGACTTGGTTTTCTCGCATTCGCTCGCTCCCCGCTTGAGGCTCTAGGACCCAGGCACGTTGAGGCTAGGCCCTAGGCATGTTGAGGCTCTAGGCCCCAGGCGCTAGACGCCAGAATCAAAGCGCGGCGCACCGCGCCGCTCGAAACCCATGGAGTCTGGAGCCTGGGGCCTGCTCCTGGCGTCTAGAGCCTAGCACCTGGGGCCTTATCCTGGCGCCTGGGGCCTGGAGCCTGGATCCGGCCGCTATGGTAAGGCATACGCCGGATTCCGGAACGCGGCGTTCACGAATTCCGCGCTAGAATCCGCTGCCGAGTACGTACAACAAGGTTCCCATGGCTGCCCCTGGCGTTTGCATTCGCGCCGCCGACCTCGAGCGCATCACCGCGGAGATCTTCGTCGCCACCGGTTGCTCCACACCGGAGGCGCAGCGCATCGGGCGCTACCTGGTCAAGGCCAACCTGTCGGGCCACGACAGCCACGGCGTCGTGCGCATCCCGCGCTACGTGCAGATGCAGCACGACGGGCTCATCCTCGCCGACCAGAAGGTCGAGGTGGTGGTCGACACGCCGGTGCTGGCCACCGTGGACGGCCGGTTCGGCTTCGGCCAGACCGTCGCGCCGCAGGCGGTGGAGATCGGCATCGACAAGTGCCGGGCGATGGGCCTGTCGGCGGTCGCGCTGCGCAATGCCGGCCACGTCGGCCGCGTGGCGGACTGGGCCGAGATGGCCGCGGCGGCCGGCCTGGTGTCGGTGCACTTCGTCAATGCCGCGGGCTCGGTGCTCGTCGCGCCCTTCGGCAGCTCGGAGCGGCGCTTCTCCACCGCACCGTATTGCGTGGGCGTGCCGGTCGAGGGACGCGAACCGATCCTGCTCGACTTCGCCACTTCGCTGGTCGCGGAGGGCAAGGTGCTGGTCGCCAGCCAGGGCGGCAAGCCGATCCCGCGCGATGCGCTGATCGGCCCGGACGGTGAGGTCAGCGACGACGCCACGCTGCTCTACGGCGACTACCGGACCACCGGCAAGCGCGACATCAAGGCCGGCCAGGGCGCCATCCGCACCTTCGGCGACCACAAGGGCTCGGGCCTCGCACTGATGTGCGAGCTGCTCGGCGGCGCGCTAACCGGCAACAGCTGCGCGACGCCAGGGCGGCGTTTCGCCAATGGCATGCTGTCCATCTACATCGATCCTGCACGCCTCGATCCCGAGAACCTCTTTCCGGCCGAGACGGTGCGCTACATAGACTTCGTGAAGGCCGGACGCGCCGCCCCTCCGGCGACCGAGCCGCTGCTCCCCGGCGAACCGGAGGCGCGGGTGCGCGCCGAGCGCCTCGCGCACGGCGTGCCGGTCCCCGAGGAGACCTGGGCGTCGATCGTGCAGGTCGCGCGCTCCCTGAAGGTCGACGAACGCCACATCCCGCAACCGCATCGCTGAGAGCGGACGAACGTGCAGGCCTTCCAGTTCCAGGCACCCGAGCTTCCGCCCGCAGCGCTGGAGGCCCGCCGCCGCGTACGCGAATTCCTCGCGCATGAAGGCAACACCGGGCGCTACGTGCCGCACCGCTGCTCCTGGAGCACCTTCGATCCCGATTTCAGCCGGCGTGCAGGTGCCGCAGGCTTCATCGGCGTGACCTGGCCGAAGCAGTACGGTGGCCAGGGGCTGTCCAGCCTGGTGCGCTTCGTCATAACCGAGGAAATGCTCGCGGCAGGTGCACCATGCGGTGCGCATTGGATCGCGGATCGCCAGTCGGGTCCGCAAATCCTCCGCTACGGCACCGACCGCGCGCGCAGCGAGATCCTGCCGCGCATCACGCGCGGCGAGTGCTTTTTCGGCATCGGCATGAGCGAACCGGATTCCGGCTCGGACCTGGCGGCCGTGCGCACGCGCGCCGTGCGCACCGACGGCGGCTGGGTGATCAACGGCAGCAAGATCTGGACGTCCCAGGCGCACCGGGTCCACTACCTCATCACGCTGGTGCGCACGGGCGATCCCGGCGAAGACCGGCACCACGGACTGACGCAGTTCATCGTCGACCTGTCGCAGCCGGGCGTAACGGTGCGGCCGATCCACAACTTGTCCGGCGGGCACGAATTCAACGAGGTCTTCTTCGAGGACCACTTCGTCCCCGATGACATGATGGTCGGGGCCGAGGGCCAGGGCTGGACGATGGTCACCGGCGAGCTCGCCTTCGAGCGTTCCGGGCCCGACCGCTTCCTGTCCGACTTCCGCCTGCTGGCCGCGCTGATCGATCGCGTCGGCGCGCAGCCCGACGCGCGCGCCGCGGTGGAGATCGGCCGGCTGGTGGCGCACCTGGCTGCGCTGCTGCGCATGTCCACTGCCGTGGCCGGCGTGCTCGACCAGGGCCGCAGCCCCAACGTGGAGGCCGCGCTGGTCAAGGACGTGGGCACCGCGTTCGAGCGCGAAGTGCCGGAAGTCGCGCGGCGGCTGGTGCCGGTGCAGGCGAGCCTCGACGACCACGACGATCCGTTCGCCGAGACGCTCGCGCACGTGATCCTGCATGCGCCCTCGTTCACCCTGCGCGGCGGCACGCGCGAGATCCTGCGCGGCATCATCGCGCGCGGACTGGGGCTGAGATGAGCGCGTCGACCGGATCCGACAGCGGCGTCGCAGCCATGGTGCTCGACGCGGCGAACCGCGTGTTCGAGGGAGAGATCACGCGCGAGCGCATGGCGCAGGCCGACCGCGGCATCTGGCAGGCGCAGGTGTGGAAAGCGGTCGAGGACGCCGGCCTGCCGCTCGCGCTGGTGCCCGAGCGCCTCGGCGGCGTCGGTCTGCCGATCGCACAGGGACTGCAGCTGGTGCGACGCGCCGGCTATCACACCGTGCCAGCGCCGCTCGCGGAAACGATGATCGCCAACCTGGCCTGGGCAGAGGCCTCCGGCGCATCACTGCCGGGCCCGGCGACGATCGGGCCGGTGCGGCCGGAAGATGCGCTGCGCATCGAGCGTGACGGCGGCGGCTACCGCCTGCGCGGGAAGGCCGTGCGCGTGCCATGGGTGCCGCACGTGCGCGATGTGGTGCTGTTTGCGCGTGACGCCAGCGATGCCGGCTTCCTGGTGCGGCTCGATGGTGGCGCCTCGCCTGGCAGCCAGCGCAACCTGGCGAACGAACCGCGTGACACATTGAGTTGGGATGCCACCGCAGTGGCCGCCGACCGGGTTCGCCCCGCGCCTGCTCTTGGCAGCGAGGGCTTTCTCCACCTGGGCGCCCTGCTCCGCGCGCAGCAAATGGTCGGGGCGATGGAGCGCTGCCTCGATTACGCGATCGCGTATGCGATGGAGCGCCAGCAGTTCGGCCGACCGATCGCCAAGTTCCAGGCGATCCAGCACATGCTCGCCGACGCTGCGGGACAGTTCGCCGCTGCCGCGGCGAGCGCCGACCTCGCCGCCGATGCGGTCGGCCAGCCCGACTTCGAGTTCTGCGCCGCGGTCGCCAAGGCGCGCGTGGGTGAGGCCTGCGGGAAAGTCGCGGAGGTGTGCCACCAGGTCCACGGCGCGATGGGCTTCACGCAGGAGCATCCCCTGCACTTCGCCACGCGCAGGCTGTGGTCCTGGCGCGACGAGTTCGGACATGAGGCGTTCTGGCAGGAGCGCATCGGCCGGCTGGCATGTGCGGACGGCGGGGATGCGCTGTGGCGGCGGCTGGTGGGATAGGGATGCGCCGCTCGCGCAGTTTGCGGCATCGCCGCGCGACAGAGGGACAAAGTCGGAAGCCTTTGAAGAACGTCCCCTCTCCCCTTGCGGGAGAGGCACAGGGTGAGGGGTTCATCGACAGGCGCTTTTTCTCTGCACGCTGCGTGCGCGTCACCCTCACCCCAGCCCTCGCCCGTCGAGGGAGAGGGGGCACAATTCCGGCAGCGGAAGCGGCGCCGCGATGACCACCGGCTCCGGGTCCAACCGCTTCGCCGACGGACCGCTCACCGGCGTACGCGTGCTGGACCTGACCAGCGTGATCATGGGCCCGTTCGCCACGCACATTCTTGCGGACATGGGTGCGGACGTGATCAAGATCGAGAGCCCCGAGGGCGACTCGCTGCGCCACTACGAGCCCAACCGCCACGCAGGGATGGCCGGAAACATCCTCAACCTGCATCGCAACAAGCGCGGGGTCGTGCTCGACCTCAAGCGCGCGGAATGCCGCGAAGCGCTCGACCGTCTGATCGGCACGGCGGACGTGTTCGTGCACAACCTCCGCCCCAGGGCCATCGCCGGGCTGGGCTATACCTATGAACGCGTGCGGGCGCTCAGGCCCGACATCGTCTACTGCGGCGCGTACGGCTTCGGCGCGAACGGCCCCTACGGCGACAAGCCCGCCTATGACGATCTGATCCAGGCGGGATCGGGTATCGCCGCGTTGTACGGCGAGGTGCATGGCGAACCGGCCTACGTGCCCACGGTGATCTGCGACAAGCTCGCGGGCCAGGCCATCGCCTATGCGATCCTGGGCGCGCTGTTCCAGCGTGCGCGCGGCGGCGGCGGACAGGCGATCGAGGTGCCGATGCTGGAGACGACGATCGAGCTGGCGCTGGCCGAGCACATGTTCGGCTTCGCGTTCGTGCCGCCGCTCAGCCCGCCCGGGTTCAAGCGGCTGATGAGCCGCACGCGCAAGCCCTATCACACGCGCGACGGCCATGCCTGCATCCTGCCCTACTCCGACCGCAACTGGCAGGACTTCTACGCGTTCACCGGTCGCACGGAGTTCGCCGGGGATCCGCGCTTCAAGTGCCTGTCCGACCGGGTGCACAACATCGCCCTGCTCTACTCGATGGTCGAGGAAGAGGCCGCCAAGCGCACCACGCAGGAGTGGGTCGCGTTCTGCGACCGGGCGAGCATCCCGTGCATGCCGGTGATGAGCCTGAAGGATCTGCCGGACGATCCGCACGTGAAGGCCGTGGAGCTGTTTGGCGAGGCGGAGCATCCCAGTGAAGGCCGCTACCGCACGGTGCGCAGCCCGGTGACCTTCAGCGGCGCGCCGTTCCGCATCCGCCGCCACGCACCCCGGCTGGGCGAGCACACGGCCGAGGTGCTGCGCGAGGCCGGGCTGGCGGAGGACCAGATCGCAGCGGTAATCCGGCGCGAGCCGCAATGACAGCCCCTTGCCTGCCCTGCCGGCAGGTGATCACGCGAGGAATCCACGCATGAGCCAGAACCTGCGCTTCACCGTCGACCAGGGCATTGCCCGCATCGTGCTCGACCGCCCCGAGCGCATGAACGCATTCAATTTCGAGATGATCGATGCGTGGACCGAGGCGCTGCAGCGGTGCCGCACCGACCCGGCAGTCAAGGTCGTCATCGTCACGGGAGCCGGCGAGGCGTTCTGCAGCGGCGGCGATATCGTCGAGATGGGCGATCGCCTGGAGCAGACCCCCGAGCAGCGCAAGAAGGAGCTGTTCGAGCGTATCGAGCGCATCCCGCTGACGCTGGAAGACCTCGACAAGCCCGTGATCGCCGCGGTCAACGGCGTGGCCACCGGGGCCGGCATGGACATGGCCCTGATGTGCGACATCCGCTATGCCGCGGAGAGCGCGCGCTTCGCCGAGACCTACGTGAAGGTCGGCCTGGTCCCCGGTGCAGGCGGCGCGCACTTCCTGCCGCGGCTGGTCGGGGTGAGCAAGGCGCTGGAGCTGTTCTTCACGGGCGACTTCGTGGATGCACAGGAGGCGCTGCGGCTGGGCATCGTGAACAAGGTGTTCCCGGACGCGACGCTCACGGAAGAGGTGGAGAAGATCGCGCAGCGCATCGCTCGCGCGCCTGCCCTCACGCTGCGCATGATCAAGCGCGCCATCTACCAGGGTATGCGCAACGACCTGCGGACCAACCTCGACCTGATTTCCTCGCACTATGCCGTGATCACGGCCACGCAGGAGCACAAGGACCTGGTGCGCAGCTTCATCGAGAAGCGCAAGGGGAAGGCGTAGCGTCGCGCCATCCGGGCACACGCTGCACGTCGGGTCGCCGGCGAGACCGAACCCGCCGGCGCAGTTCCAGCCCGCAGTGGAGTTGCAGCCGCGCCGGCGTTAGGGCAGTCCTCGCTACACGACGATGCGATAGATCTCGCCCTGAGTGGAGGATACCCACATCACCCCGCTGGCATCGAAGCTCAGGCCCGAGATCTCGTTCTGGTTGATGCCCTGCGAGGTCAAGCTCACGGTGCGCAGCAACGTGAGTACTCAATTGGCCGCGATGATGTACTCCTCCGCCTGCGCCCCGCCGTTGATGGCCCCCAGCAACAGGTGCCCGGTGGTCGGATCGATGGCCAGCCCCGACCAGGTCTGCACGTTGAACGGCGCGGTGTAGGCCGCCACGAAGGCCCCGGTGGCAGGGTTGATGGCCACGATGCGGTTGCCCGCACCGCTGCTCTCGGTCAGGT
>CAZFYX010000035.1:0-8178 GCA_964523885.1 uncultured Burkholderiales bacterium
AGCTGGTCCACCATCACGTTGATGGTGTCCTTGAGCTCCAGGATCTCGCCCTTCACGTCCACGGTGATCTTCTTCGACAGGTCGCCGCGGGCCACGGCGGTGGTCACATCGGCGATGTTGCGCACCTGGCCGGTCAGGTTCGCCGCCATCACGTTCACCGAGTCGGTCAGGTCCTTCCAGGTGCCGCCCACGCCGCGCACCTGGGCCTGGCCGCCGAGCTTGCCCTCCGTGCCCACCTCGCGCGCCACCCGCGTGACCTCCGAGGCGAAGGAGTTGAGCTGGTCCACCATCACGTTGATGGTGTTCTTCAGCTCCAGGATCTCGCCCTTCACGTCGACGGTGATCTTCTTCGACAGGTCGCCGTTGGCCACGGCCGTGGTCACCTCGGCGATGTTGCGCACCTGGCCGGTGAGGTTGGACGCCATCGAGTTGACCGAGTCGGTCAGGTCCTTCCAGGTGCCGGCCACGCCCGACACGTTGGCCTGGCCGCCCAGGCGCCCTTCGGTGCCGACCTCGCGCGCGACCCGCGTCACTTCCGAGGCGAAGGAGCGCAACTGGTCCACCATCACGTTGATGGTGTCCTTCAGCTGCAGGATCTCGCCGCGCACGTCCACCGTGATCTTCTTGGACAGGTCGCCGTTGGCCACGGCCGTGGTGACCTCGGCGATGTTGCGCACCTGCGCGGTCAGGTTGCCGGCCATGGAGTTGACCGAATCGGTCAGGTCCTTCCAGGTCCCGGCCACGCCCCTGACCTTGGCCTGGCCCCCGAGCTTGCCCTCGGTGCCGACCTCCCGCGCCACACGCGTCACCTCCGAGGCGAACGAGGCGAGCTGCTCCACCATCGTGTTCGCGGTCTTGGCGGTGCGCAGGAACTGGCCCTCCAGCGGGCGGCCGTCCACGTCCAGCGCCATCGACTCGGAGAGGTCGCCCTTCGCCACCGCACCGATCACGCGTGCCATCTCGGTGGTCGGGCGCACCAGATCGTCGATCAGGGTGTTCACCGACTGCATCATGGTGCTCCAGCCGCCCGGGAGGCCGACCACCGCGGCACGCTGGGTCAGCTTGCCCTCCCGGCCGACCACGCGGCTGACGCGCTCGAACTCCTTGGCCACGCGCTCGTTCATGTCGATGATGTCGTTGAGCACGTCGGCGATCTTGCCCGGCACGCCGGTGAGGTTCGAAGGCAGCCGGGCCGACCAGTCCCCCTGCCGGAACGCGAGCAGGGTGTTGAGCAGGTGGCGGTCGAAGTCGATGTCGCTGGTGGCGGCGAGCGGGAGCACGGAGCTTCTCCTGTCAGGGCGCGACGGAGTGCAGGCGGGCTGCAGCAGCCGGAATGCCGGAACGGCCGGGGAGGGCATCACCCGGCCGCGTGAGGGGGGACGGGACTGGAACCACCGGGTCTCCTGGTCGGATGCTCTTGTATTTGTCGTTGGCGGACGCGCGTCCCGGCTGGCGCGGACGGCAGGCCGGTTCCGGCCGGCGCGGCCGCGCGGGCACATCCGCGCTGCGGAGGTCCGTCGCTGCCCAGCGCAAGTCCTGTTCTAGCCTCGCGTGGCAGCGCATGCCATTGACTTGACTGCGCTTTCGTGACGCACCCAGGCTACGTGCGTCAGGTACCGCTTACACGGTCTGAAAATTCTTCTATTGTCGTTTTGTGAGATTCGGGTGCAGCCGACACCCGGCACGACCCCTTGAAAAGCCGCCGGCAGCCCCCAAGATGCCCGGCACATCCGCAACGCCAACAGGGACCAACCAAGATGAGCGAAACCGCCACCCGGGAGACGCTCGGCTTCCAGGCCGAGGTCAAGCAGCTGCTGCACCTCATGGTGCATTCGCTGTACTCGAACAAGGAGATCTTCCTGCGCGAGCTGGTCTCCAACGCCTCCGACGCCTGCGACAAGCTGCGCTTCGAGGCCATGGCCGACAAGGCCCTGTTCGAGGACGACGGCGAGCTGAGAATCCGCATCGCCTACGACAAGCAGGCCCGCACCGTCACGGTGTCCGACAACGGCATCGGCATGTCGCGCGACGAGGTGGTCGCGAACCTGGGCACCATCGCCAAGTCCGGCACCCGCGAGTTCTTCCAGCGGCTGACCGGCGACCAGGCCAAGGACGCCCACCTGATCGGTCAGTTCGGGGTGGGCTTCTATTCCTCCTTCATCGTGGCCGACAAGGTCACGGTGCTGACGCGCCGCGCCGGCATGGGTGCCGAGCACGGCGTGCGCTGGGAGAGCGACGGGCAGGGCGAGTACACCCTCGAGACGGTGGACAAGCCGGCGCGCGGCACCCAGGTGATCCTGCACCTGCGCGAGGGCGAGGACGACCTGCTCTCGTCCTGGCGCCTGCGCGAGATCGTCAAGAAGTACTCCGACCACATCACCCTGCCGATCCTCATGAGGAAGGAGGAGTGGGACAAGGACAAGTCCGAGTACGTCGAGCGCGACGAGGACGAGCAGGTCAACCAGGCCTCCGCGCTGTGGACCCGGTCCAAGTCGGACATCACCGACGAGCAGTACCAGGAGTTCTACAAGCACGTCGCGCACGACTTCGAGCCGCCGCTCGCGTGGTCGCACGCGAAGGTCGAGGGCCGCCAGGAATACACCCAGCTGCTCTACGTGCCGGCGCATGCGCCGTTCGACCTGTGGGACCGCGACCACCGTCACGGCGTGAAGCTGTACGTGCGGCGCGTCTTCATCATGGACGACGCCGAGCACCTGATGCCAGGCTACCTGCGCTTCGTGCGCGGGGTGATCGATTCCAGCGACCTGCCGCTCAACGTCTCGCGCGAGATCCTGCAGGAGTCCAAGCTGGTCGAGAGCATCAAGGCCGGTTCCACCAAGAAGGTGCTCGGGCTGCTCGAGGACATCGCCGAGAACGACAAGGAGAAGTACGCGAAGCTGTGGAAGGAGTTCGGCCGCGTGCTCAAGGAAGGACCGGGCGAGGACCACGCCAACCGCGAGCGCATCGCGAAGCTGCTGCGCTTCGCCTCGACCCACGCCGACAGCGAGGAGCAGACCGTCTCCCTGGCCGACTACGTGTCGCGCATGAAGGAAGGCCAGGACAAGATCTACTACATCACCGCCGACACCTTCGCCGCCGCGAAGAACAGCCCGCACCTGGAGATCTTCCGCAAGAAGGGGCTGGAGGTGCTGCTGCTGGCCGAGCGCGTGGACGAGTGGCTGGTCACCGGCCTGAACGAGTTCGAAGGCAAGCCGCTGCAGTCGGTGGCCAAGGGCGACCTCGACCTGGGCAAGCTGGCCGACGAGCAGGAGAAGCAGGAACAGGAGAAGGAGGCCGGCGAGTTCAAGGACCTCACCGAGCGCATCGCCAAGGTGCTGGGCGAGCGCGTGAAGGAGGTGAAGGTGACCCACCGTCTCACCGGCTCACCCGCCTGCCTGGTGAGCGATCAATATGGCATGAGCATGAACCTGGAGCGCCTGCTCAAGGCTGCCGGGCAGAAGGTGCCGACCTCCAAGCCGGTGCTGGAGATCAACCCCAAGCATCCGATCGTGCAGGGACTCAAGTACGAATCCGACGAGGCCCGCTTCGGCGACTGGAGCCACATCCTGTTCGACCAGGCGCTGTTGGCCGAGGGCGGCCAGCTGGAGGACCCGGCGAGCTTCGTGAAGCGGCTGAACGAGATGCTGCTGGCGCTGGCCGGCAAGGCCTGAGCTACAGCCTACGGCCTACCTCAGCCGCAGAGGCGCGGAGGCGCGGAGGAACACGGAGGGAAGCGCCATCTCTTCAGTGCCTGGCAGGCATTCCGTGCCAGGCCGATCCGCTGCCGGTTCGCCTTCCTCCGCGCCCCCTCTGCGCCTCTGCGGCTGAGGTCGGCCGTAGGCCTTAGGGAAGTCCCCACCCCTCGTATTGCCCGCCGGCCGACTTCGCCAGCGCCTCGAAGCGGGCGCGCAGCGCGGTGATGTCTTCCGGGGTCAGCACGACGTGCTTGCGTGCCAGGAGCAGCACGTCCTTGCCGCCCCCGCCCGGATCGATCGAATTCTGAAAGCCCTCCGCGGCCAGCGTCTTGCCGACCTGGCGCGCCGGCCGCACGGACTGGAACGAGAACAGGAACTCCACCAGCCGCGGCTGGGTCAGGTCGACGCCCTGGCTCTGCAGCGACTCGATGACCGCGGTGTCCTCCTCGGAGGGCTCGGCGGCATGGACCGGCCCCCAGGTCCACGCCAGTGCCGCCGCCAGCGCGAGGGTGGGGATGCGCATTCGCCTCATGGTCTTCTCCTGGTTGTCGCGAGGTAGGCCGCCGCCGGGGCACAAGCGCCCCGGGACCTATGTTACTGTCTGGCGACGGTCGGAAACAGGCCCCCTGCACCGCACTACGAGAACAAGCGCACGCGCATGCAATCCCCCACTTCGTCGGCCATTCCGGCCGGATTCCTCGCCCGCCTCTGGCGCTGGTTCGACGGCAACTGCCTCGACCTGGGCCGGCAGGTGCGCCTGTCCTACCTGCCGCCGCTGATGGTCTACATGGCGGCCGGCATCTCGGGCCTCACCGGCATCGTCGGCACGTTCTTCGTGAAGCAGTACCTCGGCCTGTCGGCGGAGTTCCTGGCCGCGCTCGGCTTCTGGGCCATGCTGCCCTGGGCCCTGAAGATGCCGATCGGGCACCTGGTCGACCTGATCTGGCGGCACAAGGCCGGCCTGGTGTACCTGGGCGCCGGGCTGATCGCCGCCAGCATCCTGGTCATGGTGGGCCTGCTCGGCGACCGTGCCGCGATGGAGTCGGTCATGCCTGCCGGTGCCTGGTACGTCCTGGCCGCGCTGCTCGCGCCGATCGGCTACGTGCTGCAGGACGCCGTGGCCGATGCGATGACGGTCGAGGCGGTGCCCAAGGTCGAGGGCGACGGCACGCCCGTGGCGCCCGAGCTGCGCCGCGCTGGTCACACCACCATGCAGACCCTCGGCCGGGTCGCGATCATCGGGGGCAGCGTGCTGGTGGCGCTCGCCAACGTGGTCCTGTTCAGCGACGCGCCGCACATGAGCGCGGAGCAGAAGGCGCAGACCTACCTGCTGGTGTACAAGCTCGCGCTGATCATCCCGGTCATCTCCGTGCTGGGCGTGATGCTGGCGAGCTACCTGCGGCGCAGGCAGCTGCGCATCCTGGTGGCGGGTGGGCACAGCAGGGAGCAGGCGCGCGCCCTCATCGACGTCCATGGCGGCGAGCCCACGCACGTGAATGCGCCGCTGCTGCTGGGCAGCCTCGTCTTCGTTGTGTTCAGCGTGAGCATGGGCCTGGGGCAGTTCCGCTACGGGCAGGAGATCATCTTCGCTGGCTCGCTCACGATCGTCGTGTTCCTGATGTCGCGGCTGTTGCGGGAGCTGGAGCCCACCGCGCGCCACACTCTGGTGGGCACCGCGATCCTGATCTTCGTGTTCCGCGCGCTCCCCGGGCCGGGGCCCGGGGCGACCTGGTGGATGATCGACGAGCTCAAGTTCGACGAGCAATTCCTCTCGGTCCTCTCGCTGATCGGCAGCGTTCTCACCCTGGTCGGCCTGTTCGTGTTCCGCCGCTACATGGCGGAGCGCTCGATCGCTGCCGTCATCATCATGCTCACGGTCGTGGGCACCATCCTGTCCCTGCCGCAGATCGGGCTGTTCTACGGCCTGCACCACTGGACCGAGGCGCACACCAACGGCATCGTGGACGCCCGCTTCATCATGCTGATCGACACCGCGCTCGAATCCCCGCTCGGCCAGATCGCGATGGTGCCCATGCTCGCGTGGATCGCCAACTCCGCACCGAACAACCTCAAGGCGACCTACTTCGCGGTGATGGCCTCGTTCACCAACCTGGCGCTGTCACTGTCGCAGCTGGGCACCAAGTACGTGAACCAGGTGTTCACCATCACGCGCGAGGTGGTCGATCCCGCCACCGGGCAGATCAAGGTGCCGGCCGACTACAGCCAGCTCGGCGAGGTCTTCATCATCCTCACGCTGATCGCGTTCTGCCTGCCGCTGCTCACGCTGGGGGTGCTGCGCATGCTCCGCCTGCGCAGCGCCTGAGGAGGCGGGCATGTCCGACGCGCCCCACAATGACGGCGGCTGGACCCGGCGCGGCTTCGTCAAGACGCTGCTCGCCAGCGGCTTTGCGGCAGCGGTGCAGCCGGTCTCCGCGCAGACCATCCTCACCGACGAGAAGGGCCTGGTCACCGAAGCCTTCGAGCTGCCCACCGGCGACCGCCCCATCCCCGCCTACTGCGCGATGCCGGCCAGCGGGGGCCCGTTCCCGGTGGTCCTCGTGGTGCAGGAGATCTTCGGCGTGCACGAGCACATCCGCGACGTGTGCCGGCGCCTGGCCAAGGCCGGTCATCTCGCCATCGCCCCGGAGCTGTACGCGCGGCAGGGCGACGTGTCGAAGCTGACCGACGTCCAGCAGATCATCAAGGAGGTGGTCAGCCGGGTGCCGGACGACCAGGTGATGGGCGACCTCGATGCCGCAGCCGGCTGGGCCACAGCCAGCCGCCGCGGTGACACCGGGCGCCTGGGCATCACGGGCTTCTGCTGGGGCGGGCGCATCGCGTGGATGTATGCTGCGCACAATCCCCAGGTCAAGGCGGGCGTGGCGTGGTACGGCCGCCTGGTCGGGCAGCACGGCCCGAACACGCCGACCTTCCCCGTCGACATCGCGGCGGGGTTGAAGGTGCCGGTGCTCGGGCTGTACGGCGGCGCCGATGCCGGCATCCCGCTCGACACGGTGGAGCAGATGCGCGGGGCGCTGGCGCGCGGCGAGAGCGGCTCGGAGATCCACGTCTACCCCGATGCGCCGCACGCCTTCTTCGCCGACTACCGGCCCAGCTATCGGAAGCTGGCGGCCGAGGACGGCTGGCGGCGCATGCTCGAGTGGTTCCGCAGCCACGGGGTGAAGGGGACCGAAGTGGTCGGGAGCGCCGGGTGAGACGCATCGTTGGCGCGGTCGCGACCGCGCTGCTCGCGAGCGCCGCCTGTGCGCAGGAGCTGCGCGCGCTCAAGCCCGACGACATCCAGTGGACCCAGCGGCGCAGCGCGCCCGACGTCTTCATCGCCGACATCTACAGCGACCAGTCCCGGCCCGGGGCCTATGCGTTCCGGGTGCGGGCGCAGGCTGGCCACAAGCTGCCGCCGCACACGCATCCCGACGAGCGCACGATCACCGTCCTGTCGGGCACGTACTGGGCCGGCGTGGGCGAGGTGTTCGACGAATCGAAGCTGGTGGCCTATCCGGCGGGCACGTTCTACGTCATTCCCGCGGGCATCCCCCACTATTCCGCGGTGCTGGATGGCGAGGTCCTGTTCCAGGAAGCCGGGGTGGGACCGAGCCGCTTCGACGTGATCAAGACGGAGGCGAAATGAGCGATGCGCAGCGGGCACGTGCGGTGCCGACACCGCTGATCTCCAACGAGCGCGTGGTGGTCACCGAGTGGCGCTTCGCGCCCGGCGCGGAGACCGGCTGGCACGTGCACGGCCTGGACTACGTGGTCGTGCCGCAGACCACCGGCAGGCTGCTGCTGGAGACGAAGGAGGGCGACCGCTACGCCGACCTGAAGCTGGGCAGTCCGTACTACCGGCCGGCCGGTGTCGAGCACAACGTCGTGAACGCCAACGACTACGAGTTCGTCTTCGTCGAAGTCGAGATCAGGGCGTAGACGACAGCGAAATGCCATCGTAGTGCACGGCTAGTGCACAGTCAATCCGTCCAGGAACGAAGCACGATGTACAAGCCGGAGCGGCTGCTGCATTACTGGGGGCATCGCGAGGGGGCCGAGATTCTCAGCATGCCGCGCACCGCTTGGTGCACGGTGGTCGGCAGCCTCGGAACTCCGGTTGCATTCGATGTTCGCTCGACCCCAATGGCGAGCATGGGAACGGCGGCGCAGGTCATCGGGGCGCTAGTCCACGAGATCACACCAGCGACGGCTAAGTATTCGATCTATCGCAACGATCCTGCGGACCACCCCACCCCGATCAACCAAGACGACTTCGCTGTTTACACCGACCTATCCGTGCACCCGGATCTCGACAAGTTGATCCATGCAGCCTCGACGGAAGATAACGACAAGCTTAGAGACTACATTCAGCAGCACGTCTTTTTCGTCAAGCAGAAGCCAGGGAAGGATCATTGGCAGGCCACCATTCCGTCATCTGTAATGGTGGTGCTAAATTCGACGGCGCGTTCGACGTAGGCAA
>CAZFYX010000036.1:0-15888 GCA_964523885.1 uncultured Burkholderiales bacterium
GGCGCGGATTACAGCTTCGAATGCATCGGCAACGTGGACGTGATGCGCCAGGCGCTGGAGTGCTGCCATAAGGGCTGGGGCGTGTCCGTCATCATCGGCGTCGCGGGCGCCGGGCAGGAAATCAAAACCCGGCCGTTCCAGCTCGTCACCGGCCGGGTCTGGAAGGGCACCGCGTTCGGCGGCGCGCGCGGGCGCACCGACGTGCCGAAGATCGTGGACTGGTACATGGACGGCAGGATCGAGATCGATCCGCTGATCACGCATACGCTGCCGCTGAAGGACATCAACCACGGGTTCGACCTGATGCACGAGGGCAAGTCGATCCGGGCCGTGGTGGTTTACTGAGCCAACGCGTCGACCGCAGAGGACGCAGAGGGCGCAGAGGAAGAACCGGGATGGGGTTGTGCCAGCGGGCTACCGGCCTGACGGCGGCGCGGGGTGCACAGTGCCTCGCACTGGTATTCCTCTGCGTTCCTCTGCGCCCTCTGCGGTTCCTGCGGTTTTCAGGGAGGTAAGCATGCAGAAGCTGCTGGTCTACCAATCGCTCTGGGCCATGGAGCGGCGCCGGCCGGACGGGCTGGAGTGGTCGTTGCCGGAGAAGCTGGAGATGATCCACGAGGCCGGGTTCGACGGCTGCGGGGTGCGCTTCTTCGACTACCAGTACGCGAAGGAGGTCACCGACTTCCTGCGCGCGCACGGCATGACCTGGCAGGCGCAGTGCTACCCGAAGACGGTCGACGACCTCAAGCCGATCCTCGAGCACGTGCGCGAGCTGGGCGCCGACCACGTCAACCTGCAGCCCGACGTGCGCCCCTACCGGCTGGAGGACTGCATCCCCTACATCGAAGGCTGGCGGCGGCTCGCGCACGACGCGAAGATCCCGGTGCACATCGAGACGCACCGTGATCGCATGACCACCGACCTGTTCTTCACGCTGCACCTGCTCGACTGCTTCCCGGACCTGCGGCTGACGGCGGACATCTCGCACTACATCGTGGGGCGCGAGTTCGCCTGGCCGATCTCGGACGAGAACCACGCGCTCATCCACCGCATCCTCGACAACGCCTGGGGCTTCCACGGCCGGGTGGCCAGCCGCGAGCAGGTCCAGGTGCAGATCAGCTTCCCGCACCACAAGGACTGGGTCGACCTGTTCATGGGCTGGTGGGAGTACGGCTTGCGCAGCTGGCGCCGGCGGGCGCCGAAGGACGCCACGCTCACCTTCCTGTGCGAGCTTGGGCCGAAGGAATACGCCATGACCGGGCGCGACGGCTACGAGCTCTCCGACCGCTGGGAGGAGGCGAACATGATGAAGGACATGATCCGCGCGCTGTGGCGCAAGCTGGAGGACGAGCAACGCGGCCAGGCCGCGCGCGCGGCCTAGACGACCAGAACAACCCCCGGGGAGATCAGATGAGCAACGGCAGCACCCTGCGCGGCCGTCGCCGCGTCCTGCAGTCCACCGCCGCCCTTGCCGGCGCCTCCGTCGTCGGCTTCCCGGCGATCCTGCGTGCCCAGCAGGACGTCATCCGCATCGGTCACCTCACGCCGCGCACGGGCTTCCTGGGGCAGGTGGGCGAGTACGGCTTCAAGGGCGCCACGCTCGCCATCGAGGAAACCAACGCGGCGGGCGGCGTGCTCGGTCGCAAGGTCGAGCTGGTGGCCGAGGACAGCGTCAATCCCGCCACCGCGGCGAACAAGGCCGCCAAGCTGATCGAGCGCGACAAGGTGGCCGCGATCTTCGGCGAGATCAACTCCGCTTCCGGCCTGGCGATCTCCAAGGAGGCCGAGCGCGGCAGGACGCCGTTCTTCAACACCGGGGGCAACTCGGACGGGCTGCGCGGCAAGGACTGCAACCGCTACATGTTCCACGTCGAGGGCAACAGCACGATGTACACGCGTACCGTCGTGGACTACCTCAACGAGCAGGGGCTGGTGAAGGGCAAGCGCTGGTACGCGCTGACGGCCGACTATGCGTTCGGCCACGACCTGTTCCGGATCTCGAGCAAGTATCTGGGCGCCGACGGTGCAGTCAACGTCGGCAACGACCTGGTGCCGACCAACACCGCGGACTACTCGAGCTACATCCTCAAGATCCGCCAGGCCCGGCCCGACTTCGTCTACTCCTGCCTGGCAGGCATCGACCTGACCAACTTCCTCAAGCAGTACAACGAGTACAACCTGCCGTACCCGGTCACCGGCGGAGCCACCGACACCGCACTGTTCTGGCTCGCCGGCATCGACTCGTGCTCGGGCTTCTGGCAGACCATGTGGTACCACACCATCAACACCCCGGGCTCGCAGGCGTTCACCAGGCGCTTCCAGGCGAAGTACGGGCACCCGCCGGAGAACCAGGCGTGGCAGGACTACACCGCCGCGCGCATCGTCCTGCAGTCCATCGCCGAAACCAGGGGTACCGACAGCGCGAAGCTCATCGCCTACCTCGAGAAGGGCGCGCAGTTCGACCTCCTCAAGCCGCGCAAGGGCACCTTCAACCCGCGCGATCACCAGCTGCTGCAGGAGATGTTCGTGGTGAAGGTAAAGGACAAGGCACAGATGAAGGACAAGTGGGACTTCTTCGAGGTGGTTCGGGCTGCGCCCGGCCCGAACCAGCCGCTGATGGCGTTGCAGCCGACGCCAGAGGAGAACGCCTGCACGATGGGCTGACGCACCCCACGTGGGCGCACCGCACGCCCGGCGCGAGCGGGCCGGCGCGGCGCTCAGAACCGCCAGTACGCGTTGATCGTGTACATGTCGATGTGGTCGGTGTTGTCCGGCTGCACGCGCTCCCACTCGGCGCGGACGTTGACCTTCCAGATCCTGAATCCGGCGCCGACGCCGTACAGGGGCGAGGTGCTGGTGTCGGTGTTGCTCGAGCCGTTGAACTTGCGCTCGACGTCGTAGTTGCCGACGCCGCCGCGCAGGAACAGGTCGATCGGACCGAGCGTGACGATGCCCAGCACCGAGGCGTCGTAACCGTGTGCGTCGAAGCTCGCACCCTTGCCGTCCGGGTTGCCGAAGTCCCGGTAGGTGAGCTCGCCGGCCACGTCGAGCAGCGGGATCCAGCCGCCGATGCGATACCCCGCGAACGCCTTCCACGCAGTATCGCTTTCATCGAAGTTGGAGCCGTTGGGCAGCCCGTCCTTGAGCGTTGCCTGGCCGACGCCGCCGCCGATGTAGAAACCGCCATCGGCAGCAAGGGCCGCGCCCGGACCCAGCGTGGTCAGGACGAACAGTGCGGATGCGATGTGCCTGGTCGACATGTGTCCTCCACCGGAGAGATGCTTCCCGCTGCATGATACGCGCCTGACCGCAGGGCGCGATTGCGAATACTGGTCACGCCGCCGCCGCCGGCTCCAGGGCCTTCTCGTAGGCAACCGAGCCTCGCGCACGCTCTGCGTCGATGGCGAACCATTGCTGCAGCACTGCGGTGGAATCCGCGCAGAGACGATAGCCGGCCTTCTCCAGGCTGCTGCGCGCCTTGTAGTTCTGCGCGTAGGTGCCGATCACGATGCGCGGCACGCAGGCCACGCGCTCCAGGTGCGAGAGCAGCATCCCGCCCACGCCGCGGCGCTGCCACCCGGGCAGCACGTAGCCGTGGCGGATGAGGGCGAGCTCGCCCCTGGGTTCGAGCGCCATGACCGCGACGAGCTGCGGGCCGGCGAATGCGCCGAACCAGCTCATGCGCGCCGATTCGGCGTCGAACTGCGCGGGAGTCATCTCCTGTGGATGCAGCTGCCCGGGCGGCAGGAACTCCTCGTACCAGCGGGCCGACTCGTTGATCACCGCGAGGGCGGCGGCCCTGTCCTGCGCGCCCAGTGCGCGCAGCGATACATCGTAGGGCGAGGTCGCGGCGCTCATCGTTCCAGCCATCCCAGTGCGCGCGAGATGGTCTGCGCAGTCGTCTGCAACGCCTTGCGTGCCTGCGCGACCGTCACGCGCACATCCCGGTGCTTGAGGTAGACGAGGTTCAACGCGGCGACCACGCCGAAGGTGTCGAGCACGGGGAAGCAGATGTCGATCACGCCGGAGACTGTGTCGCTCGGGCCCTCATCGTAGCCGCGCCTGCGGATCGCCTGCAGGCGGGTGGCCAGGCCGTCGCGGTGCGCGGCACGGGCAGCGGGGCCGCCGGCCAGTTCATCGAAGGTCCGCGCGGCCTGCGCGCCGTCCTGGAAGGCGGTGATGACGCGCGCCGAGACGCGGTCGTCGCGGAATGCGAAGTGTGCACCCTGGCGCACCGAGTAGCTCATCGGGTCCGGCGGCTGCGAGCGGGCCAGCACCACCAGCCGCGCATCGTGATGGACGCTGAGGTGGTTCGCCTGGCCCGTCTCGCCCGCCAGCGCCTGCATGTGCGGCACCGCGACGTCGAGCAGGCGTTCGACCGGCGGATGCCGCTGTGCGAGCTCGAACAGCCGCAGCGTGAGCGCATAGGACGCATCCGGGAGGCGCGCGAGGTAGCCGCGCTGCACCAAAACGTCCAGCATGCGGAACAGCTCGCCCGGTGAGCGTTCCAGGCGGCGCGCGATCTCCTGCAGCGACAGCCCATGCTGCTCCGCGGCAAGCATCTCCAGCACGTCGAGGCCCTTCTCCAGGGCGGGTGCGGTGTAGCGCTGCGGTGCGCGTGTCCCCATCGGTTGACATCCCCTCCGGCGGTTTTTATAGTTGAAACGGGATTTTACTGATAAATGCACAAGAGCCGCCGTGCCCATGCAGAGCGGCCCCGCGATCGCGCAGAAGAAGGCGAGCTCCCATGCCAGCACGCCTCCGTCCCCCGAAGGGGGAAGCGGTCCCATCCAGCGGTACAGGCAGGGCATCCGCCCCGCCGACCGCATCCGGAGCCAACAGGAGGAGAGGAGCATCATGAGTATTGCACGCAAGCTGGCCGGCATTGCCGGCGCCGTGGTCGCGGCATTCGGGCTGGGGGCCGCACAGGCCCAGACCGATGCCGGGTTCCCCGCACCGACCGGGGATCAGAGCATCGTTCCCGCGGGCGCGAAGGTCGAGAAGCTGTTCGAGGCCGATTGCTTCAGCGAAGGCCCCTCGGTCGGCCCCGACAACAGCGTCTACTTCAGCGACATCACCTTCACCAAGTTCTGCAAGGACGCGGCGGGCAAGCCGATGGGCGGCCACATCTGGCGCTACGACCCGAAGACGGGCAAGGCGGCCATCTTCCGCAGCCCGTCGGGCATGTCCAACGGCACCAAGTTCGACCGGGACGGCAACATGATCATCGCCACGGGCGCCGACTTCGGCCTGCGGGCGCTGCTCCGGATCGACATGGCGACGGGGCGCAGCACCATCCTCGCCGGCATGTACGAGGGCAAGCCGTTCAATGCGCTGAACGACATCTCGATCGACGAGCAGGGCCGCATCTACTTCACCGATCCGCGCTACCTGGGCCACGAGCCGGTGCAGGCGGACGGCTTTGCGGCCTACCGGGTCGATCCGGACGGCAAGGTCACGCGCGTGGCCACCGACTGCGGCAAGTGCAACGGCATCCTGGTCTCGCCCGACCAGAAGCGGGTCTACATCGTCAGCAACGACAACGGCTTCCTCGCGCTCGAGAACCTCAAGCAGGGGGAGAAGAGCCTGCCCGGCCCGCACATGCTGCAGGTGTGGGACCTGGCGGCCGACGGCACGCTGAGCAACCGGCGCGTGTTCAAGGACTACAGCAAGGACCGCACGCCGGCGTGCAGCGGGCCCGACGGCCTGATCGCCGATGCCGAGGGCAACCTGTACGTGGCCGAGCGCTGCGAGCATCGGCCCGGCATCGCTGTCTACAATCCCGACGGCAAGGAGCTTGCCTTCATCTCCACCGGCAAGGAGATGCCGACCAACGTCGCCTTCGGCCGCGGTGAGCTCGGCAATGTGCTGTACATCACGTCGGGCAAGAGCCTCTACCGGGTCAAGCTGGGCAAGAAGGGCTACCAGCTGCCGTAGGCGCAACATCAGCAGAACGGGCGGGCCGCCGGCCCGCCCCGCAACCAGCGAGGAGCGAAGGATGCAGGCGGAACAGGCGGCCACGACGCGGGAGCCGAAGGTGTTGACGAGGTCGCAGGTCGAGGCGTTCGCGCGCGACGGCTACCATTTCCCGGTGCGCGCGCTGAGCGCGGAACAGGCGGCGCACTATCGCGGCCGGCTGGAGGCGCTGGAGGCGCAGCTCGGCCAGTCGGTCATGAAGACCGGCTTCCGCAACAAGCCGCACCTGGCACTCGCCTGGGCGGACCAGCTCATCCGCCATCCGAAGATCCTCGACGCGGTCGAGGACATCCTCGGTCCCAACCTGCTGGTGTGGAGCAGCAGCCTGTTCGTCAAGGATGCGCACGATCCGCACTACATCTCGTGGCACCAGGATTCCACCTACTGGGGCCTGAGCCATCCGGACGTGGTCACCGCGTGGCTCGCGCTCTCGCCCAGCACCCGTGCCAACGGCTGCATGCGGGTGGATCCCGGCACCCACCTGCTCGAGCAGCTGCCGCACAAGGACACCTTCGCCGAGAACAACCTGCTCACCCGCGGCCAGGAAGTGCAGGCCGAGGTGGACGAGAAGCGCGTGGTGGACATCGTGCTGGAGCCCGGCGAGTTCTCGCTGCACCACGTGCGCATCGTGCACGGGTCGGACGCCAACGGCTCTGACCTGCGGCGCATCGGCTTCGCCATCCGCTACGTGCCCACCTACCTGAAGCAGACCGCCGGGCCGCGCGACAGCGCGATGCTCGTGCGCGGCGTGGACACCTATCACCACTTCGAGATGGAGCCGCGGCCGCAGTCCGACATGCACCCGGACGCCGTGGCACTGCACAAGCAGGTGACCGAAGAAGCTGCCAAGATCCTGTACCGCGGGACGGACAAGAAGCCGGCGTGAGGAGCTAGGCGCCAGGCGCCAGACGCCAGAAGAGGCGCCGGAACCCCGGCGCCCGCAAAAACGGGGGGGAGATGGAGATCGCTACCGGGGTAGTGCTGCTGGTCGCGTTCCTGGTCGTCGTCGCGGCCATCGTGCGCGGCCAGAGCCCGATCATCATGCTGCTGATCCTCGCCATCGCCTGGGCGGCGATCGCGGGCATCGGCATCCAGGACATCCAGGCCAAGGTCCTGCAGGGCGGCGGCACGCAGTACGCCAGCGCCGTCATCATCATCGTGTTCGGCGCCTGGTTCGCGCAGGTACTGATCCAGACCGGCATTGCCGAGAGCGTGATCCGCTCCGCGGTGGAGCTGGCGGGCGACCGGCCGATGGTCACGGCCATGGTCGTCAATCTCGTCACCGCGCTGCTCTTCACCTCGATGTACGGGGTCGGCGCAGCGATCGCCATCGGCGTGATCGCGCTGCCCATCATGCTGAGCCAGGGCATCCCCGCGCGCGTGGCGGCACCCACGTTCAGCATGGGTATCGGTGCCGGCGCCTTCGTCAACCTGGTGCAGTTCGGCACCTTCGAGAAGCTGTTCCCCGGCATCAAGTACGAGGCGCCCTGGCTCACCTTCTGGGTCGTGGGCATGCTCGTCTACATCGCCTGCGCCTGGGTGATGATCTGGTGGAACCTGCGCCGGCTGGGCGTGCGCCACGCCGCCAGCGTGGACACCGCGGTGCCCGTCGCTCCGCGCAAGCGCACCCCCTACTACACCTACATCGTGCCCATCTTCCCGGTGATCATGATCATGGTGTTCAAGTGGCAGATCATCCCGACCTTCCTGGTGAGCATCGTGCTGGCGCTGGCGCTCACCGCCCGCCAGCGCAGCTTCCAGGGCACGCTGAACCTGTTCAACAAGACCTTCTACGACGCCTTCCCCGACATCGCGACGATCGCCGCGCTGTGGACGATCTGCGGCATGATCATCGTCGCGGGCCAGATGCCGCAGGTCAGCAGCGCGCTGCGCCCGATCTTCGACCCCGTGCTCCCGCACACCGCGCTCGGGGCAGCGCTCTTCTTCGCGATCCTGGGCGGGGTCGGCAGCATCTACCGCGGACCCCTGGTGGTGGTCGGCACGGGGGCTGCACTGCTCGCGATCGTCCTGTCCAACAACGAGATCCCGGTGCCGTACCTGTATTCGCTCTGGCTGGCCCCGACGGTCATGCAGGGCAGCGTCGACCCGACCAACTCGTGGACGCTGTGGACCATCGGCTACACCAAGGTCTCGCACGGGCAGTTCCTGCGCACCGCGCTGCCGGTGGGCTGCATCATGGTCGCCATCGTCTGCATGCTCGGTTACTTCATGCTCGGGCGATCCCTGTAGGGCGGCAGGCAGTGACCGAACGCAAGACCTACCGGATCGGCATCGACGTCGGCGGCACCTTCACCAAGGCCGTCCTGATCGACAACGCCACCTTCGAGGTGGTGGGGCGCTATTCAGTGATGACCACCCACCGCGACGAGCGCGGCGTGGCCGCTGGCGTCATCGAGGTGTTCCGCAACGTGCTGCACCGCTCCGAGGTGCATCCCCGCGACGTGGTGTTCCTGGCGCACAGCACCACGCAGGCGACCAATGCGCTGCTCGAAGGCGATGTTGCCGCGGTCGGCATCCTCGGGATGGCGGGGCGGGTCGAGGCGCTGCTGGCGCGCGGCCAGAGCAGCATCAAGGAGATCGAGCTGGCGCCGGGCCGGCACCTGCGCCCGTCGCACCGGTTTCTCACCACCGACGCGCTGGAGGAAGCCGCGGTCGAATCCCTGCTGGAGGAACTGCGCAGCGAAGGCGTGCAGGTGGTGGTGGCGAGCAGCGCGTTCAGCGTGGACGACTCCAGCGGCGAGGAGACGGTGATGCGGGTGGCGCAGCGGCTGGGGCTTGCCTCGACCGGCGGCCACGAGATCAGCAAGCTGTACGGCCTGACCACCCGGACGCGCACCGCGGTGATCAACGCCAGCATCCTGCCCAAGATGATCGACACCGCCAACATGACCGAGGCGAGCGTGCGCGAGGCGGGCATCACCGCGCCGCTGATGATCATGCGCGGGGACGGCGGCGTGATGGCGGTGCAGGAGATGCGCCGGCGCCCGGTGGTGACCATGCTGTCCGGCCCTGCTGCAAGCGTGGCCGGCGCGCTGATGTACCTGAAAGTGTCCGACGGCATCTACTTCGAGGTCGGCGGCACCAGCACCAACATCGGGGTGATCCGCAACGGCCGCCCCACCGTCAAGCACGCACGGGTGGGCGGTCACGACACCTACGTGAACTCGCTCGACGTGCGGGTCATCGGGATCGCGGGCGGCAGCATGGTGCGGGCCAGGGGCAGCGAGCTGGTCGACGTCGGGCCGCGCAGCGCCCACATCGCCGGCCTGCCGTACGCGGCGTTCGCGAAGCCCGAGGACATCGTCGAGCCGCGCGTCGAGGTGTTCCGCCCCAGGGACGGGGACCCGGAGGACTACGTCGCGATCGCTTGCGGCAACGGGCAACGCTTCGCCGTCACCAACACGTGCGCCGCCAATGTGCTGGAGTACGCGAAGCCCGGCATGCACGCCTTCGGCAACCCGGAATCGGCCCGCCGCGCCATGCAGCCGCTGGCGCAGCAGCTCGGGGTGTCCGTCGAGGAGACCGCACGGCGCATCCTGCAGCGTGCGTCGGACAAGGTCGTTCCCGTGGTCGAGGACCTCATGCGCGAGTACGCGCTGGACCGCGACCAGGCCGTGCTGGTGGGCGAGGGCGGCGGCGCCGCGGCGCTGATCCCCTTCGTGGCCGAGCGCATGGGGCTGGACTTCAAGATCTCCCAGGACGCGGAAGTCATCTCGTCGATCGGCGTTGCGCTTGCCATGGTACGCGAGACGGTCGAGCGGGTCGTGCCCAATCCGACGCCGGAGGAGCTGAAGCGGATCAAGCGCGAGGCGTTCGACGCCGCAGTGCGCCTGGGGGCGGCGGCGGAGAACGTCGAAGTCACCATCGAGGTGGATGCGCAGACCCAGCGGGTGCGGGCCACCGCCATGGGCGCCTCCGAGATGCGTGCGCAGGACCTGCTCAAGGAAGTCAGCGAGGCGGAGGCCCGCGCCATCGCCGCGAAGTCCATGGGGGTTCCCGAGGAGGCCGTGCACCTGGCTGGCGCCACGGAGCAGGTGCGCGTGTTCCAGGGGCACGTCGAGGAGCGCAGGTTCCACTTCTTCAAGCGCAAGCGGCGGCCCCTGCGCGCGGTGGACCGGGAGGGCGTGATCCGGGTGCAGCGCTCCGACGGGGCGGTGCTGGCTTCGACTGCCGCGCACGGGCTCGCCCAGCTGCGCCAGGCGTGGGAGTCGGCGACCATCTACAACGGCGATGCGGTCATCACGCCGGATGTGTTCGTCGTCGCCGGCCGGCGCGTGGTCGACTTGAGCGGGATCACCGCGCTCGACCAGGCCAGCGCGGTGGCGCGCAGCGAGCTGGAGGGCATGCCGGGCGACGCGCCGGTCGTGCTCATCAGCATCGAGGGGCAGCGCGGCGTATGAACCTCCTCGCCCGGGAGTCGGCACGGGCGGCACTCCCGCTGGGTACGCCGCAGGCGCTGGGGTTCCTGCAGCTGCGGACCGATCCGCTGTTCCACCGGCTGACGCCGGCGCAACGGGTCGAGCTCGTGACCGCCGCGCTGGAGGACGGATGGCAGCTCGCGCGGGCGCACCGCGCGCGCGCCAGCCGGTGTCCGTGGGCGCTTGCCGAGGACCTGGGCGTCAAGGTGCGCGAGGCACAGGACGATCCCCGGCTCGGCACGACGGTGGTCTGCGCCGAGTACCGCACGCGTCACCGCGACGTCCTGCTCTTCACCTCGGTGCTGGCGCAGCTCCAGTCCACCCTGGACGGCGTCGAACTCGACCTGCCCGCACCGGTGGACGTGAAGTCGGCGTTCCTCGCACACGAGCTGTTCCATCACCTCGACCTCTCCCGCGGCAGCGATTCGCTGTCGCGGCGCCACCGGGTGTGCCTGTTCCGGCTGGGACCGTGGCGCTGGACCTCGGGTCTGACCAGCCTGCCCGAGATCGCCGCCGGTGCCTTCGCGCAGGCGTTGCTGGACCTGCCGTTCCATGCCAAGCTGCTGGAGCTGTTCGTGGTGCTGGAGGCGGATGCGAGCGCCGCGCAGCGCTACGTCGAGGCGCTGGCCGAGAGCAGCCTGGCCTTCCCCGAACCTTCCGGAGCGACCGCATGAAGTTTCGCGCCGCCGTGCTGAACGAGGTGGGCAAGCCGCTCACGGTCGAGACCATCGAGATGGGCCGCCTGGGGCCCACCGACGTGCTGGTGCGCATCCACGCCAGCGGCCTGTGCCACACCGACCTCGAGGTGATCGACGGCTCGCTCGCGTATCCGTTGCCGATCGTGCTCGGCCACGAGGGCGCGGGCGTGGTCGAGGCAGTAGGCGGCGAGGTGACGCTGGTGAAGCCCGGCGACCACGTGGTGTGCTCGTGGAACCCGCACTGCGGGCACTGCTTCTACTGCGAGCGCGACCTGCCGATCCTGTGCGAGCCGTTCTCGCGGCACCAGCCGCGCGGGCTGCTGCTCGATGGCCGCTCGCGCCTGTCGCGCGACGGCTCGATGGTGCATCACTTTTCGGTGGTCTCGTCACACGCGGAGTACTGCGTCGTGCCCGAGTCGGGCGCGATCGCAGTCCCGAAGGAGATCCCCTTCGACCGTGCGTGCCTGATCGGCTGCGGCGTGATGACCGGGGTGGGGGCGGCCACGCGCAAGGTGCGGGTCGAGCCGGGTGCGAGCGTCCTGGTGATCGGTTGCGGCGCGGTGGGGCTGAACGCGATCCAGGGTGCACGCATCGCCGCGGCCGGGACGATCATCGCTGCCGACGTCAGCGATTGGAAGCTCGATCGCGCCAAGCGCTTCGGCGCGCACCTGCGCGTCGATGCCGGCTCGCCTGACGTCCTCGCCCAGGTGAAGGCGATGACCGGGGGCCGCGGGCCGGACTACGTGATCGAGTCCGCTGGCCATCCCGCCGGGTTCCGGATGGCGATGGAGGCGGTGCGTCCGGGCGGCCAGGTGGTGTTCCTCGGCAAGGTGAACGTGAACCAGGACGTGGCGTTCCGCTGGGGCTCGCTGATGGGCGAGAAGCAGATCGTGCGCTCGAGCTACGGCGGCGGCCGGCCGCGGCGCGACTTCCCGTGGCTGGCGCAGCTCTACCTCGACGGCAAGCTCATGCTCGACGAGCTGATCACCCGGCGCATCCCGCTGGAGGAGATCAACAGCGGGTTCGACGCCATCCGGCGCGGGGAGACGGTACGGGAGGTGGTGGTGTTTCCGCATTGAAGGGCGTAACGACAACCGCGTGGAGCACAGAGGGCACAGAGGAACACAGAGGACTCCCGCTGGTGTGATAATGGGAGCGGCGCAGTCGTGGCAAGCGATCGGTGTGTGAAGGATGACGCAGTTCCTCGGTGATCCTCTGTGCCCTCTGTGTTCGATGCGTTTGGCCGTAGTCGTTGAATAGCCACCCCTGGCTCCGATGGCCCACCCACCCCTCCGGTCCGGCATGATCGACGCACCGCACCAGCATGCGGCGCTCGGCGACCTGCGCCTCGAGAGCGGCGAGGTCATCCGCGACTTCGAACTGTCCTACGTCAGCCACGGCGAGCTCAACGCCGCCCGTGACAACGCCATCCTCGTCACGGTTTCGCTCACCGGCAATCACCACCGCCTGGACTTTCTCATCGGGCCCGGCAAGGCGCTCGACACCCAGCGCTACTTCATCGTCTGCGTCGACCCGATCGGCAACGGTCTGACCACCTCGCCGAGCAACAGCGCCAGCCAGCCGGGCATGCAGTTCCCGCGCTTCAGCCTGCGCGACATGGTGGAATCCCAGTTCGGCCTGCTGCGCGAGGAGATGGGCCTCAACATCCTGCACGCCGTGGTCGGCGCTTCGATGGGCGGCATGCAGGCGCTTCAGTGGGGTGTGAGCTACGGCGACTTCATGCGTTCCCTGGTGGCAATGACGCCGATGGCGCGCACCGCGCCGTGGGCCGTGGCGGTCGTGGAGACGGCGCGACGCGCGCTGACCGCCGATCCCGCCTGGGACGGCGAGCGCTTCGCCGCGTATCCGACGCGCGGCTGGCACGCCTGGACCGGCGTCATGAGCGCGCTGGTCGGGCGTACCCCCATGGCGCTGGACGAGACCTTCGAGCAGCCGCTCGACGTGCTGCCCTGGATGGACAAGCTCTCCGCCGACAATCGCGCCAACCGCTTCGACGCCACGGACTGGCTCTACCAGAGCTGGGCGTACCAGGCGCACGACGTCGGCACATCGCCCGGCTTTGGGGGTGACACCACGGCGGCGCTCGCGTCGATTCGCGCCCGCACCCTGATCCTGGCGCCGCCGCTCGACATGTTCAATCCCGTGCAGTGTGCGCATGCAGCGGCCGATGCCATCCCCGGAGCGACCCTCATCGAGATCCCGTCGGTGCAGGGCCACCAGTCGGCGTCCAGCCTGCAGGCAGAGGACGCGGCCTTCCTCAACGAGGAGATCAGCGCATTCCTGGCGTCGGTGCCCGCTGGTCCGGAGGCCTGAGCGATGTCCGCCGTGCAGGTCCGCGAAGCCGACGAACGCGATCTCCCGGGCGTGTTGCGCATCTATGCGCAGCCGGGACTGGACGAAGGCGACGTGTTCACCGAGGCGGAGGCACGCGCCCATTTCGCCCGCTTCCGCGACTATCCGAACTACCGTCTGTTCGTGGCGGTCATCGAGGGCGAGATCGTCGGCACCTTCGCCCTGCTGATCATGGACAACCTCGCCCACAAGGGCGCGCCCTCGGCAGTGGTCGAGGACGTCGCGGTGCTGCCGGACCGGCAGGGCCAGGGCATCGGCAAGGCCATGATGGCGTTCGCGCTGGAGCGCTGCCGGGAGGCGGGCTGCTACAAGATGGCGCTGTCCAGCAATCTCAAGCGCGGCCCCGCCCATGCCTTCTACGATGCGCTCGGCTTCGAGCGGCACGGCTACAGCTTCGTGACCCGCCCCTGAGCGGACCGACGGGCCGGGAACGACTCCTGCCCGGCGCGTTCCAATCCGGACGAGGGGTGCTTCCGGCTGCGGTATGATCGGCCGCGGAGGAGGCGCTTTCCTTTCCAGGAGCAGACATGACCCTGCGTACTGCCCGTTGCGTGCTGGTCCTCTTCCTCACCGGGCCCGCGCTTGCCGACGAACCCATGCCGGTCGAGATCGCCGCGCAGGTCAAGCCTGGCGAGAAGGCCGACCTCGATCTCCAGTCGATCAGCCGCTACGGCGAGGTGATCGGGCGCTTCGAGATCGTCATCGCCATGGCCGAGGGGACGCCGAACACCGATGCCGCCTATCGCCGGGTGCGCTACATCTCCAACTGCGAGGAGGGGACGATCACGCTCGCTGCAGTGGGGGTGTTCGACAGCAACGGCAACGTGCTCAAGTCGCTGGTGGCGCCGCCGCGCTCGCTCGACCCGATCAAGCCGGAGAAGGGCACCGAGCAAGCCAAGTGGCTGCGCCGCGTGTGCATGTTCTGACCGCGACCGCTGCGGCTCAGAACTTTCCGAACGTCAGATAGGCTTCCTGGGGGTCCATCCCGCTGAGGATGGCCGTGCGGACCTTGTTCTCGGTCTGCACTGCCTGTTCGGTCTTCGTCAGCACCTCGTCCGCGAGGGCACCGGGAATGACGACCACCCCGTCGCGGTCGGCGATGAGGAAGTCGCCGGTGCAGATCGTGACCTCGCCGATGGTCACCGGCTCGCCGAAGCGATCGGGCACCCAGCGGCCGACGATGTCCTTGGGCGTGGTGAAGCTGCAGAACACGGGAAAGCCCAGCTTGAGGATGAAGTCGGTGTCGCGGCAGCCCCCGTCCACCACGTAGCCGCGCACGCCGCGCGAGTGCAGCGTCTCGGCCGAGAGCTCACCCATCAGTGCGATGTCGTAGGTGTTGGGCTGGCACACGAGCACCTTGCCCTTGGGCGCCCTGGACAGCAGGCCGGTCCACTGGACCAGCGTGTCGTGCGGGTCGCGCGTCATGTCGACGTGGCCGCTGACGGTGTAGATCTCCCCGGTCAGCTTCCTGGTGGGATCGAGCGGCTTGATCGCCGGCGGCAGCACGCAGGGGCCGGCCCCCATGCCGCGCAGGACGTCGTGCACGACGGCGGCGTAGCACTTCTCCAGTCGTGCGGCCAGGTCGGTCGATCGGTCGCTCATCGTCTCCTCCTCGGTCTGGTTCAGTGACCCGCGCTGCTGGCTTCGCGCATCGCCTCTTCTTCTTCGTCCTTGCCCGGCCGGCGCAGCCCAAGCAGCTCGTTCGCCACCAGCGCGATCACCACGGTCAGGCCGCCTGCCAGCGCGAGGTCGCTCGGGCGTTCGCCGACCACCAGCCAGGTCGAGAACGTGCCGAAGATGGTCTCGAGCACCGCGAGCAGTCCGATCTCCGCGGCGGCCAGCAGCGGCGTGGCGCGGATCATCAGCAGTACGCCGGTGCCCAGCTGGAACACGCCCATGATAGCAAGCAGCGCAAGGTCCTTCGCCGTCGGATCCAGCGGCCATGCGAGCGGCAGCGCCACCGCCATCGAGAACAGGCCCGATAGCACCAGCGTGGGCAGCATGTCGATGTGCGCGTGCATGCGGCGCAGGATGACCACGTTGACCGCGAACGCGAACGGGATGACCAGGGCGATCAGGTCGCCGACGAGGCCGCCGCCGCCGACCGAGTCGATGAACATCACGGCGATGCCGCCGACCGCTGCGCCAATGGCGAGCCAGGTGCGCAGCGGCACGCGCTCGTGCAGGACGAGCCGGCCGAGCAGGGCCGCGGCGAATGGTGCGATGCTGCAGAGGACCAGGACGTTGCCCACCGTGGTGTGCCCCAGCGCCACGATGAAGCAGATGTACATCAGCGCCCAGAGCGCGCCGGCCACGGCGCCGCCGGTACCCACTGCGCGCACGCGCGCCATCGTGGAGCGGCCGTACTGTGCCGCCAGCACGCCGGTGATGAACAGGGTCAT
>CAZFYX010000037.1:0-43231 GCA_964523885.1 uncultured Burkholderiales bacterium
ACCCTCTCCCGCAGGGGGAGAGGGGGAACTGCAGTACTTCTCACCCCGACCCTCTCCCGCAGGGGAGAGGGGGAACTGCGCCTCCTCTCTTCAAGGAGAGGGGAGCTGCTCGTGCCCGCCCTCTCCCTCAAGGGAAGGGGAACTGCGCTACAGCGACCTTCAGCGCGGCGAGTACGCCGCCCGCGGCTGCGCCGCGGCGGGCGGGCGGATCGGGAAGCGCAGCCCGGCAGGCGGCTCGGGGATCTTGCCCAGCTTCGCGAGCCGCGCTTCGATCGCCCAGCGGCTGCGCTGGTGCACCTGCGCCAGCTCGTCGAGCGTGCGGCCGCTGTCGAAGGCCTGGCTGAGCTGGGTTTCCTCTTCCGGCGTCCAGGGCCGGCCGGCGTTGCCGCGCACGCCTTCGGCGCGCGGCTTGGTGGTCTTCTGGGGGTACGGCTTCGATTCGCCGGGAGCGGATGCGACCGGCGGCTTTGCGTCGGCGCCTTCCAGCGCCTGCACGGCCCAGCAGAGCGCACGCACCGTATTGGCGCGCTGGTAGGGGCTGTCATCGGCGAATGGCTGGCCGCTGGCCGGATCGACGCCGTCGGCCAGGGCTTTGAGGATGTGCAAGGCTTGGTCTCGTTCCATGATGTGCGGCTCCCTGTGTGGTCGTCGTGAACCGTCCCCGAAGCTTTCGTCCCCGTTACCCCTCACCCCGGCCCTCTCCCGCAAGGGGAGAGGGAGAACACCGCCTCGATGGAGGCGGGGAGGTTTGCTCTTCCTGGCGTCTGGCGCCTAGGGCCTGGCGCCTGTGGTCATAGCGACTTCCCGTTGCGGATGATCCCCACGCCGATGCCTTCGATGGCGAAGGGGTCGCGCTTGAGGTCGACCACGATGGGCTCGAAGTCGCGGTTCTCGGGCAGCAGCTGGACGATGTTGCCGGCGCGCTTGTAGCGCTTGACCGTGACCTCGTCCTTGATGCGCGCGACCACGATCTGGCCGGAGCGGGCGTCGTCGGCCCGGTGGACGGCCAGCAAATCGCCGTCGAGGATGCCGATGTCACGCATGCTCATGCCCCGCACCTTGAGCAGGTAGTCGGCGCGCGGCTTGAACAGCTCCGGATCGATCTGGTAGCGGCCCTGGACATGCTGCTCGGCCAGGATCGGGTTGCCCGCCGCCACCCGCCCCACCACCGGCAGGCCCACGTTGAAGCTGTTGCGCAGGCGGATGCCGCGCGAAGCCCCGGGCAGCATGTCGATGTAGCCCTTGCGCTCGAGCGCGCGCAGGTGCTCCTCGGACGCATTGGCCGAGCGGAAGCCCAGCTGCTGGGCGATCTCGGCCCGGGTGGGCGGAAAGCCCGTGGATTGGAGGAAATCGACGATCAGTTGCAGGACTTCGGCTTGACGCGGGGTCAGTTCATCCATGGCCTTTTTCTCACGTGTGTTTTTCTCCAGGTACTGTGAGTATATACAGAGAACGGGCGAATGCAAGAGGTGCGGCACCACGCCGACGCTCCGGGATGGTGCGTGCGCACTGTTGCGGTGCGCTCTGGACCTCTCGCGAGGTCGTTCCGGCTCCTGTCGGATTTCATCGGCGCAGCGATAAGCAGATGACGAAAAAAGAAAAACGCATTGATGAATACGTCATTTGACAGGGCGGCACGCTTGTTGCGCTGCCATGCCGCCGTGCGGAGGGAAGGCCGCATAGGCGCATTGCGACGGTGCGTGCGCCTCATCACGAGGCCTGTCCGAGCGCACCCGTTATCCAACTTCACTAACCAAGGGGTAGTCCACAATGCAAAGACGCGATTTCCTGAAGATGACCGCCGCGATGGCCGGCGCCGCCACGCTGCCGGCTTCCATCGAGGCCTTCGGCGCCAAGGATCCGATCAAGGTCGGTGTGCTGCACTCCCTGTCCGGCACCATGGCTATCAGCGAGACGGCTCTGAAGAACACCGCGCTGATGACCTTCGAAGAGATCAATGCCAAGGGCGGCGTGCTGGGCCGCCCGATCGAGCCCGTCGTGGTCGACCCCGCCTCGAACTGGCCGCTGTTCGCCGAGAAGGCCCGCCAGCTGATCACCCAGGACAAGGTCGCCGCCGTGTTCGGCTGCTGGACCTCGGTGTCGCGCAAGTCGGTGCTGCCGGTGTTCGAGGAGCTGAACAGCCTGCTGTACTACCCGGTGCAGTACGAGGGCGAGGAGCTGTCCCAGAACGTGTTCTACACCGGTGCGGCCCCGAACCAGCAGGCCATTCCCGCGGTGGAGTACCTGATGGGCGACGACGGCGGCAATGCCAAGCGCTGGTTCCTGCTGGGCACCGACTACGTCTATCCCCGCACCACCAACAAGATCCTGCGCGCCTTCCTGAAGTCCAAGGGCGTGGCGGAGAAGGACATCGAAGAGGTCTACACCCCCTTCGGCCACAGCGACTACCAGACCATCGTGGCGAACATCAAGAAGTTCGCCGCCGGCGGCAAGACCGCGGTGGTGTCCACCATCAACGGCGACTCCAACGTGCCCTTCTACAAGGAACTGGGCAACCAGGGCCTGAAGGCCACCGACGTGCCGGTGGTGGCCTTCTCGGGGGGGGAGGAAGAGCTGCGCGGCATCGACACCAAGCCGCTGGTGGGCCACCTGGCCGCGTGGAACTACTTCGAGTCGGTGAAGAACCCGGTCAACGACAAGTTCATCAAGGCCTACCAGGACTGGGCCAAGAAGAACAGCGTGCCCAACGCCTCCACCGTGGTGACCAACGATCCGATGGAAGCCACCTACGTCGGCATCCACATGTGGAAGCAGGCGGTCGAGAAGGCCAAGACGGCCGACGTCGACGCCGTGCGCAAGGCGATGAGCGGGCAGACCTTCGCCGCGCCGTGCGGCTTCACGCTGAAGATGGACGAGACCAACCACCACCTGTGGAAGCCGGTGATGATCGGCGAGATCAAGGCCGACGGTCAGTTCAACGTGGTGTGGAAGACCAAGACCACCATCCGTGCCCAGCCGTGGAGCCCCTTCGTTCCCGGCAACGAGAAGAAGCAGAACCTGTAACGGCAGTCGCGAGGCGCCGGGGTCCGGGCACGAGGGTCCGGGTCCCGGCCGCCGCGCCGGCGTTAGCAGGCTGTTGAAGAACTGCTTCGCGGCGCGCCTCCAGGCTTCATCGGTGGCGCACCCGCGCAACAAGTGATTGATCGGGCGGAACCCGACATTGGTTCAACTGCCGGGTACGCAGTTGCGGACCGCATTCTTCAACACCCTGTCCGCCCGGCGCGGACTCGCACGCAGGTCGCCGCGGCCGCGGGGAGGGCGTTCGCGCTCTCCCGGCGTGCCCCGCACGCAGCTCGCGCGGCGTGAGTCGCCGTGCGCTCCTACGAACTACTACAACAAACAAGCATGCCGTGTCCTCTTCCCTGACGATATTGCGTTTGCTGGCAGCCGCGCTGCTGCTGCCCGCGCTCCTCCTCTGGCGGGTCCAGGCCTTCGCGCTCGATCCCGCCGTCGTGAACCAGCTCGGCAGCACCGAGGTGTCGGCCAAGGTGCAGGCGGTCGAGGCGCTCACCCGATCGGCCGATCCCGCCGGGCTGCCGCTGCTGCAGGCCACGCTCGAGGGCAACCTCGCGGTCACGCCCGACGGCAAGGTGGTCGTGGTCGAGGGCGGCACGGTCAAGGACGCCGCCACCTTCGCGCCGATCGAGCCGGCGCCGACCCAGTACGAGCCGGTCACGGTCAACAACCGCGTGCGCGGACAGATCCAGGCCGCGCTCTCCGCCTTCCAGCTGTTCTCCGACAAGCGCGAGGAGCGGCTGCAGGCGGCCAAGGCGCTGGAGTCCTCCGCGCAGGCTTCGGTGGTGCCGATCCTGGACAAGGTGCTGCAGAAGGAGGCCGATCCCGAGATCAAGTCGGTGCTCGCGCAGCTCAAGGCCGGCATCGACCTCAAGAGTCCGGACGCGGCGGTGCGCATGGCCGCGGTGAAGGTGCTGGGCGAGAGCAACGTCCAGCGCACCAAGACGCTGCTGTATGCCCTGCTGGAGAAGGACGGCAACGGCCAGTTCCTCGAGCCCGACGAGAAGGTGCGCGAGGAAGCCGAGTTCGCCATCAAGCAGATCGACCGGCGGCTGGCGATCAGCGACTACGCCGGGCGCCTGTTCTCCGGCATCAGCCTGGGCAGCATCCTGCTGCTGGCCGCGCTGGGCCTGGCCATCACCTACGGCCTGCTGGGCGTGATCAACATGGCGCATGGCGAAATGATCATGATCGGCGCCTACGCCACCTACGTGACGCAGCAGGTGCTGCGCAGCCACGCGCCGGGCCTGATCGAGTGGTACCCGGTGATCGCCGTGCCGATCGCCTTCGTCGCCGCGGCACTGGTGGGCATGCTGATGGAGCGCACGGTCATCCGCTGGCTGTACGGACGGCCGCTGGAGACGCTGCTCGCCACCTGGGGCATCAGCCTGTTCCTCATCCAGCTGGTGCGGCAGATCTTCGGTGCGCAGAACGTCGAGGTGGCGAACCCGTCCTGGATGTCGGGCGGGATCGAGTTCACCAACCTGACGCTGCCATACAACCGCATCGTGATCATCGTCTTCGCGCTGGTGGTGCTGGCGGCGATGTGGCTGCTGCTCTCGCGCACGCGGCTGGGGCTGTTCGTGCGGGGCGTCACGCAGAACCGCACCATGGCGGCGTGCGTGGGCGTGCCCACGGCCCGCGTCGACCTGATGGCGTTCGGTCTGGGGTCGGGCATCGCCGGTCTGGCCGGCTGCGCGCTGTCCCAGGTCGGCAACGTCGGCCCGGACCTGGGCCAGAGCTACATCATCGACTCGTTCATGGTGGTGGTGCTCGGCGGCGTCGGGCAGCTCGCGGGCACGGTCTACGCCTCGCTCGGCCTGGGCGTGGCGATGAAGTTCATGGAGCCCTACATCGGGGCGGTGCCGACCAAGATCCTGATCCTGGTGCTGATCATCGCGTTCATCCAGAAGCGCCCGCAGGGGTTGTTCGCCCTGAAGGGTCGCGCAGTGGAGGCATGACCGATGGGACTTGCGATTCCTGGTCAGCAGGCGTTATTCGGCCCCAAGGGTTGGGCGGCGTTGATCGCCTTCTCCATCGTCGTCACGGTGCTGGTGCCGGTGCTGTTCGTGGTGGTGCCGGAGGGCAACCCCTTCCACCTCTCGGCGTACTTCGTCACGCTCATCGGCAAGATCATGTGCTACTGCGTGGTCGCGCTGGCGATGAACCTGATCTGGGGCTACACCGGGATCCTCAGCCTGGGTCACGGCGTGTTCTTCGCGCTCGGCGGCTACGCATTCGGCATGTACCTGATGCGCATGATCGGGCGCGAGGGGCAGTACCAGAGCGACCTGCCGGACTTCATGGTGTTCCTGGACTGGAAGGCCTACCCCTGGTACTGGTCGTTCACCGACCACTTCTGGTACGCCGCGCTGCTGGTGGTGCTGGTGCCCGGACTGCTCGCCTTCGTGTTCGGGTTCTTCGCCTTCCGCTCGCGGATCAAGGGGGTGTACTTCTCGATCATCACGCAGGCGCTCACGTTCGCGTTCATGCTGCTGTTCTTCCGCAACGACACCGGCTTCGGCGGGAACAACGGGTTCACCGACTTCAAGCGCATCCTCGGCTTCCGGATCGCCGAGCCGGAGACCCGCGCGGCGCTGTTCGCCCTCACCGGGCTGTACCTGGTGGGCGTGCTGGTGTTGTCCCGCGCGATCATCCGCTCCAAGGTGGGTCGCGTGCTGACCGCGATCCGCGACTCGGAGAACCGGCTGATGTTCTCGGGCTACAACCCGCTCTGGTACAAGCTGTTCATCTGGACGCTGTCGGCGGTGCTGTGCGGGATCGCGGGTGCGCTGTACGTGCCGCAGGTGGGGATCATCAACCCCAGCGAGATGTCGGCGGCCAACTCGATCGAGATCGCGATCTGGGTGGCGGTCGGCGGGCGTGGAACGCTGCTCGGCCCGGTGCTGGGTGCCGCGCTGGTCAACGGTGCAAAGAGCTTCTTCACCCAGTCGTTCCCCGAGTACTGGCTGTTCTTCCTCGGCCTGCTGTTCATCCTGGTGACCCTGTTCCTGCCCAAGGGCGTGATCGCGATCCCGGGCATGCTGCGCAAGGCACGCGGTGCCGCATCGCCGCCCCTGGTCGGCAAGGAAGGGAGGAGCCAATCGTGAGCACGCCGCACGTCGCCGCCACCGAGAGCGGCATCTCCGCGCCGGGCCGGGTCGTCACCGAGGGAGTGGACGTCACCCACAAGGCCATCCTGTACCTGGACGACATCACGGTCAGCTTCGACGGGTTCAAGGCCCTCAACAAGCTCACCCTGACCATCGACGTGGGCGAGCTGCGCTGCGTGATCGGTCCCAACGGCGCCGGCAAGACCACCATGATGGACGTGATCACCGGCAAGACGCGGCCCGATGCGGGCACCGCGTTCTTCGGCCAGACCATCGACCTCACGCGCCTGACCGAGGCCGAGATCGCGCATGCCGGCATCGGCCGCAAGTTCCAGAAGCCCACGGTGTTCGAGAACCATACCGTGTTCGAGAACCTCGAGCTCGCGATGAAGACCGACAAGCGGGTGCGGGCGAGCCTGCGGGCCCGGCTGGACTCGGCGCAGCGCGACCGCATCGCCCAGACGCTGGAGACGATCCGGCTGGCGGGGGAGGCGAACAAGCTGGCGGGCCTGCTTTCGCACGGCCAGAAGCAGTGGCTCGAGATCGGCATGTTGCTGATGCAGGAGCCGCAGCTGCTGCTGCTGGACGAGCCGGTGGCCGGGATGACCGACGAGGAGACCGAGCGCACGGCGGAACTGTTCAAGTCGCTGGCCGGCAAGCACACGGTCATCGTGGTCGAGCACGACATGGAGTTCATCGCGAGCATCGCGAAGACCGTGACCGTGCTGCACGAGGGCAGCGTGCTCGCCGAGGGGACGCTCGACAAGGTCAAGAGCGACGAGCGGGTGATCGAGGTCTACCTCGGTCGCTGACGACACAACCTGAACGCGCATTCACCGCAGAGGTCGCAGAGGAACGCAGAGGAACAGCACCGAGGGGTCTTGCAGCACGCTGGTTTTCCTCTGCGGCCCTCTGCGTCCTCTGCGGTAGATGCGGTTCCCACAGCCACCATATGCTTACCGTAACCAACCTCAACCAGTACTACGGCAGCAGCCACACGCTGCGTGACGTGAGCTTCGACGTCCCCACCGGCAAGGTCACGGCGCTGCTCGGGCGCAACGGCGTGGGCAAGACCACGCTGCTCAAGTGCCTGATGGGCGTGCTGCCCGCTCGCGGCGGCACGGTCTCGTTCGACGGCAAGGACATCACCGCGATGCCCTCGCACCTGCGCGTGCGCAGCGGGATCGGCTACGTCCCGCAGGGGCGGGAGATCTTTCCGCGGCTGACGGTGGAGGAGAACCTGCTGATGGGACTCGCGAGCAAGCCCAATGGCGCGGCGCGCGACATCCCGGCGGAGATCTTCGAGATGTTCCCGGTGCTCAAGCAGATGCTGCGGCGGCGTGGCGGGGATCTGTCCGGTGGTCAGCAGCAGCAGCTCGCGATCGGTCGCGCGCTGGTGATGAAGCCCAAGCTGCTCATCCTCGACGAGCCCACCGAGGGCATCCAGCCATCGATCATCAAGGAGATCGAGCGGGTCATCCACGGCCTGTCCGAGCGCGGCGACATGGCCATCCTGCTGGTGGAGCAGTACTTCGATTTCGCGCGCGAGCTCGCGGACCAGTTCGTGATCCTGCGCCGGGGCGAGATCGTCAAGCGCGGCCTCGGCTCGGAGATGGACGCCGACTCGCTGCGCAGCTTCCTCATCGTCTAGAGCGGGCGCCAAGTGTTAGTGCGGGCGCCCGCGAGCACGCACAGCGGCTGTGCGAAAAACCCGGCGATCGAGTCCGTCGCAATGCCCCTGTTTGCTTATCGAATGAGCAGCGATGCAGGCGCAACCCACTGACGCGCAACACGTTGGCATGACGGCCACGCGCGGCGGGCATAGCGATTGCGAAATGAAGGGCGTTGGTTCAGGTGCCCGGCCTCGCGCAACGACGCAAGCTGGAGCGCGCGACGGGCACCCGATCCTCTCGATGTCTGCCAGGGTTAGCCTGCGGTTGACCTCGTGTCCCGCAGGCTCTTTTTTTGGTGCTCGCGCCCGGCGTGCACACGTCCCTGGATGCGGGCGATGAACCCGCCAGCCACTGCGACCCGCGATCGGGTCGCGCTTATCGTTCCGGCAACGACTCAGTAGCCGCCGCGCGTTTCCCAGGCGCGCATGCGGCGCTCGAGGTCGGCTGCATTGGCGCTCCCGGCGAGGTAGGTTTCCAGAGCGCGCTCCCCGGACGTGTCGATCCAGGTCAACAGGCGATTGATCAGGTCTTTCATGGTCACAGCCCTCCTAGGTCACTGACGCACTGCGTTCACTTGCCCCGCGCACTTGCCGTATTGCGGCGCAAAATAGCGCTTGCAAGAGCGATATGGGGCGCAGTTTGGTGCATTGCAATAGGCAGGCCAGCAGCCCGGGCACCTGCGGCCGAAAGTACAGTCCAAGGTGAAATGCAGCCCGGCAAACCCATGCGAGCCCCTTTCCTGCCGCCCTTGATCGCACTCGCGCTCGTTCCCGTGGGCGCGTTCGCGCAGACGCCGCCCTCGCAGGACGCCACCCAGCGCAGCCTGCAGGAGCGCGCTGCGCAGGAACGAGGCCTCTCGCTGCGGCTGGATGACCGGCCGCCGCCCCCGCGGCCGATGGCGCCGGACGAGATCCGCCGCAACATCACCCTGCCGACGCCCGGGACCGAGATCCTCCGGCGCGAGCCGCCGCCGCTGATCGCGCCGACGCCGCGCGTGGCCGCGCCCGGACCCGCCGTGCCCAGCTCGCAGCAGCTGCTCGACGAGAGCCAGCGCCGGCGTCAGCTCGAGCTGCAGACCCAGCTGCCGCCACCCAACACGCCGACGCCGGACCCGGCCCAGGGCGTGATTCGCCAGCAACAGCAGCAGACCCAGCAGCTGCAGTTCGAGCGCGAGCAGCGGGCGGGAAATCTGGGGTCGGAGATAATGCGTGAATCGGACCGTGCCCTGCGCCGCTAGCGGCGAGGCTGACCGGCCCCTACCAGGAGAGAATGCAGATGAGATCTGGCCGCCCCGGCGTCGCAGTCGCCGCCTTGTTCGCCGTGCTCACGATCGCCGCGGTGGCGCCGGTCACGGCAGCCGATACCGCCACGCAACTGGACCAGATCCTGGCCGGTGCGCATCGCGAGCCGAAGAACGCCGCCCGGGACAAGTACCGGCACCCGAAGGAGGCGCTGCTCTTCTTCGGCATCCAGCCCAACATGACGGTGGTGGAGGTGTGGCCGGCGACCGGTTGGTGGACCGAGGTCCTCGCTCCGCTGCTGCGGGACAACGGCAAGTACTACGCGGCGTACTACCCGACGGAGTCCCCGGGGGCACCGGACTACGTGAAGGGGATGGAGAAGGGGTTCGACGCCAAGCTCGCGGCGCGTCCGGAGCTGTACGGCGAGGTGATCCGGACCAAGGTGCTGGCGCCCGACTTCGTCGAGCTCGCCCCGAAGGGTTCGGCGGACATGGTGCTGACCTTCCGCAACGTGCACAACTGGGCCAAGGCCGGCAATGCGGAGGCCATGTTCCGGGCTTTCTACGAGGCCCTCAAGCCCGGTGGCATCCTCGGGGTGACGGATCACCGCGCCAAGCCCGGCACGCCGTTCGATGAGCAGATCAGGACCGGCTATCTCACCGAGGACTACGTGATCTCGGTGGCCGAGAAGGCTGGCTTCCGGCTGGCGCGGTCGTCCGAGATCAATGCCAATCCCAGGGACACCAAGGACTGGCCCGGCGGCGTATGGACCCTGCCGCCGACGCTGCGCTTCGGCGACAAGGATCGCGAGAAGTACCTCGCCGTGGGCGAAAGCGACCGCATGACGCTGCGCTTCGTGAAGCCCTGACCCCGAACCAGAGCCCGCACCCCGCGCTGGTGCCCGGCCCGCTACAATCCGGCTGCACTCACATCCAGCACGGAAAGGGGGGAACGATGTCTGCAGGGAAGAAGCTGCTGTCCATCGCCGCGCTCGTGGCCGCCACCTGGGCGCCCTTGGCGTGGTCGGACAAGGTGGTCGACGACAAGGGCTTCGAGACGCTCAAGCTCGGCCAGGAGCAGTGGCAGGAGTACCCGGGGATCGAGGGCATCCAGTACATGCTGGTCGACGGCGACCTGAAGAAGCCCGGCGCGTACGTCATCCGGGTGAAGTTCTCACCCGGCATCATGAGCATGCCCCACTTCCATCCGGAAGACCGGCTGTGCACGGTGCTGAAGGGCACGTGGTGGACCGGCACGGGGGACAAGTTCGATCCCGACAGCACCATCCCGCTGCCGCCCGGCAGCTTCATGAAGCACCCCGCCGGCGAAGCGCACTTCGACGGCGCCAAGACCGAGGAGGTGATCCTGCAGATCATTGGCGTGGGACCGAGCGGGACCACCTTCCTCAAGCCGGATCAGGGGCGCATCGGCAAGTCGCTGAAGTAGGCCTCGCGCGGCGGGCGCCCGGCGGCTGGAATGCTCCGGGCTCCACGGCAGTCTGCGTCCATTGACGGGGCGTGCGTGCCGGCCTAGGCTGCGATCGCACGCGGATCGTCCGCGCACCGAACGGGGAGGAAGGCCGAGATGATCCGGATCGCTCTGGTCAAGGCAGTGGCGTGTGCCGCGCTCGTGCTCGGATGGGGCGCCGCGCATGCCCAAGGGGTCATCAAGATCGCCGTCGGCGCCCCGCTCACCGGTCCGCTCGCCAAGCAGGGCCAGGAGGTGGCCAACGCGGTCAAGCTCGCCGCCGAGGAGTGGAACGCGCGCGGCGGACTGCTGGGCCGCAAGATCCTGGTCGTCGAGGCGGACGACCAGGGCAACCCGCAGATCGGCGTGGCCGCCGCGGAGAAGGTCGTGGCGGATCAGGCGGTGGTCACGGCGATCTGGGGCATCACCAGCGTCACCTGCATCCCGGTGTCCGAGATCCTGCAGAAGGCCGGCATGGGTTTCATCACGCCGGGCTGCACCAACCCGCGAGTGACCGATCGCCGGCTCAACAACACCAACCGCATCTGCGCGCGGGACGACGCACAGGCACCGGCTGCCGCGCAGTTCGCGATCCAGGACCTCAAGGCGAAGAAGATCGCCATCTTCGACGACGGCACCACCGGCCCGAAGGGTTTCGCGGACGAGTTCGACAAGAAGGCCAGGGCGCTCGGCGCGCAGACCCTGCGCTACCAGGTCCGGGCGGGTGACAAGGACTTCCGCGCGATCCTGGGCACCGTGCCGAAGGATGTGAACCTGGTGGTGCCCAGCCTGTGGGCCCCCGAAGCCGCGCTCATGGCCAAGCAGCTGCCCGATGTCGGCCTCGACGTGAAGATGATCGGCGGCGACGGCCAGTTCGAGGTCAAGGACTACATCGAAGCCTCCGGCGGCGCGGCCGAGGGCAACTACGTCACCTTCCTCGCGCCGGACATGCGCAAGGTCCCGGCCGCCGCGAGGTTCGTCAAGGCGTTCGAGGCCAAGTACGGAGCGCTCAGCTCCTACGGGCCGCTCGCCTACGAAGCGGCCAACATCACCTTCGAGGCGATCAAGCGGACCGGCAGGACCGACCGCGCCGCGGTGCGCGATGCCATCCGTGCCACTCGCGACTACCAGGGCGTGCTCGGCGTGCCGATCAGCTTCGACGACAAGGGCGACACGATCGGCGGGCTGATCTTCGTCTACCAGGTGAAGGGCCTGGGCTTCGACCAGGTCAAGACCATCGTCGTCAAGTAAGGGCATGGCCTTGCTCCAGGTCATCGGGCTGTCGATGGCCTTCGGAGGCCTGCGTGCCCTGGACCGCCTCGACCTGGAGGTCGGCGGAGGGGAGGTGGTCGGCCTGATCGGGCCCAACGGCTCGGGCAAGACCACCGCCTTCAACGTCGTGAGCGGGCTGTACCGCGCGAGCGCCGGCCGCATCCTGTTCGGCGCTGGACAACACGATCTTGTCGGGCGGGCGCCGCACGCCATCACCGCGCTGGGCGTCGCGCGGACGTTCCAGAACCAGCGGCTGTTCGAGCAGATGAGTGTGCTGGAGAACGTGCTGGTCGGCCGCCACTGCCGCACCCGCAACGGTCCCGCGAGCGTGCTGCTGGCGCTGCCCGCTGCCCGCGCGGAGCGGCGTCGCGCGATCGAGCGGGCCAACGAACTGCTCGCGTTCTTCGGCGAGCGCCTCCTGCCGCGTGCGGCGGATGCGGCCTCCACCTTGTCCTACGCCAACCGCCGGCGGCTGGAGATCGCGCGGGCACTGGCGACCGACCCGAAGCTGCTGCTGCTCGACGAGCCGGCGGCCGGCATGAATCCCACCGAGAAGCGCGAGCTGATGCAGGACATCCGCCGGATCTGCGACCTGGGCATCGCCGTGCTCATCATCGAGCACGACATGGGGCTGGTGCAGGGCCTGTGCGAGCGCGTGGCCGTGCTCGACCACGGGGTGAAGATCGCAGAAGGCGCGTTCCACGACGTGCGCCGGCATCCGCAGGTGCTCGAAGCCTATCTGGGCCGGCAGCATGCTTAGCCTGCAGGGGGTGATGGCAGGCTACGGGCGCGTCAGCGTCCTGCGGGGGGTGGACCTCGAGGTGGGGCAGGGCGAGATCGTCTGCCTGCTCGGGGGCAACGCAGCGGGCAAGACGACCACGCTCAAATCGGTGCTCAACCTGGTGCGGCCCGCGGGCGGCAGCATCACCTTCGAAGGCGAGGCGCTCGCCGGCGTTCCGACCGAGGACATCGTCGCGCGCGGCATCGCGCTGGTCCCGGAGTCGCGTCGCATCTTCGCGCGCATGAGCGTACGCGAGAACCTGGCGATGGGCGCGTACAGCCGCCGCCGCGCCCCGAGGGTGGAGCTCGAGGCCGACCTGGCGCGCGTGCATGCGCTGTTCCCGCGCCTGGAGGAGCGCACCTCGCAGTACGCGGGAACGCTCTCCGGCGGCGAGCAGCAGATGCTGGCGATCGGCCGTGCGCTGATGGCGCGTCCGCGGCTGCTGCTGATGGACGAGCCGTCGATGGGGCTGGCGCCGGCACTGGTCGAGCAGGTGTTCGACATCATCCAGGCCATCAACCGGCAGGGCATGACCATCCTGCTGGTGGAGCAGAACGCGGCGGTGGCGCTGTCCATCGCGCACCGGGGCTACGTACTGCAGGACGGGCGGGTCTTCGCACAGGGGCCGGCGGCGCAGTTGCTGGCCGATGATCACATCCGCACTGCGTATCTCGGAGAGGATGAGGGCGGCGACCCCTCACCCCGGCCCTCTCCCGCAAGGGGAGAGGGAGAACTTCGGTCCCCACCCGCGGGCGCTTCCTCGGTGGATGAGGGCGCCGACCCCTCACCCGGACCTTCTCCGGCGAGGGGAGCGGGGGACAACCGCGAGGGTCGCCGGCCGTGATGGACATCCTCCAGATCCTGCCGCAGCAGCTGGTGTTCGGCCTCGCGCTCGGCGCGGTGTACGGGTTGATCGCGCTGGGCTACACGATGGTCTACGGCGTGCTGCTCATGATCAACTTTGCGCACGGCGAGATCTTCATGATCGGCGCCTACGTCGGCTGGCGACTGCTCGCCTGGCTCATCAACGCCCAGCTCGGCGGACTGCATCCGCTGTGGGTGGTGCCCATGCTGCTGCTGATGGCCATGACCGTCTCGGGCCTCGTCGGCATGGGGCTGGAGCGGTTCGCCTACCGGCCGCTCTATACCCGCGGTGCCAGCCGGCTCGGGCCGCTGATCAGCGCGGTCGGCGCGTCGATCTTCCTGCAGAACGCGGTCATGCTCACCGAGGGCGCGCGCATGAAGGTCTACATGACCAGCCTGCTGTTCCCGCGCAGCTGGACCATGCAGATCGGGTCGGTGCGGATCTCGGCGCTGGTGCTGGTCATGGTCTCGGTCGCGCTGCTGCTGATGTGGGCACTGAACGCGCTGGTGCAGCACACCACGCTGGGACGCAGCATGCGCGCGGTCGCCGAGGACCGCGAGACCGCCGCGGTGATGGGCGTGAACGTGCGCCGGGTGATCTCGCTCACGTTCCTGCTCGGCTCGGCCCTGGGCGGGGCCGCCGGCGTGCTGGTCGGGCTGTACTACACCCAGATCGACTTCTTCATGGGCTACTCGGCCGGCCTCAAGGCGTTCACCGCCGCGGTGCTCGGCGGGATCGGCAACCTGAAGGGGGCGATGGTCGGCGGCATCGTGCTCGGCGTGATCGAGAGCCTGGCGGTGACCTTCATCAACCCGGCCTACCGCGACGTCGTGGCGTTCGCCGTGCTGATCCTCGTGCTGGTGGTCCGGCCGACAGGTCTGCTGGGCGAAGCGGTGCCGCAGGCGAACAAGGTGTGACGATGCCCGGGCTGAACCGGCAACTGGTCATCGCGCTCGTGCTGGGGCTGATCGCCCTGGTTGCCCCGCTGCTCTCGCCCAGCGATTACGTGACCGGCGTCCTGGCGCGCATCTGCCTGTATGCGACGCTCGCGCTCGGGCTCAACATCGTGGTGGGTTTCGCGGGGCTGCTCGACATCGGCTACGTTGCCTTCTTCGGCATCGGTTCCTACCTGTACGCGTTCCTGGCCTCGCCCCACTTCGGACTGCACCTGCCCTTCCTGCTCGCGCTGCCGCTGGTGGTTGCCGGGACGGCGGCATCGGGCGTGCTCATCGGCGCCCCGACGCTGCGCCTGGGCGGCGACTACCTGGCCATCGTCACGCTCGGATTCGGCGAGATCACCTACCTGCTGCTGCTCAACCTCGATCGGCCGGTCAACATCACCAACGGCCCCAGCGGCATCATCGACATCGATCCGCCCGCGCTGCTCGGTTACGTGGTGGCCGGGAACGCGCAGTTCTACTACCTGTTTCTCCTGGTGCTCGTGCTGGTGCTGCTGGCCTCGCGCCAGCTGCGCGACTCGCGCGTGGGCTGGGCGTGGCAGGCGATCCGCGAGGACGAGCTGGCGGCGCGTGCCATGGGCATCAACACCACGGTGGCAAGGCTGCAGGCGTTCGCGATCGGGGCGGCCTTCGCGGGATTCGCGGGTGCGCTGCTCGCGTCGTGGCAGCGCTCGGTGTTCCCGGAGAATTTCCTGTTCACCGAGTCGATCAACGTCCTGGCGATGGTCATCATCGGCGGCACCGGCAGCCTGCTCGGCGTCATCCTGGGTGCGATCGTGATCGTGGCGCTGCCGGAGGTGTTCCGCGACTTCGCGGCCTGGCGGCTGCTGGTGTTCGGGCTGATGCTGATGGTGCTGATGATCTTCCGGCCGCAGGGCCTGCTGGCGCCCCGAGGAGGGAGATGACGGCGCGCTATCGCCACCACGTCTACGTGATCGAGCTCAGCCCTCAGGTGCTGCAGGAGGCGCGGTTCCGCCGCGCCAACCCGGACTACGACGCGACCAAGCCCTGCGTCTACGTCGGCATGACGGGACTGACCCCCGAAGTGCGCTTCGAGCGCCACAAGGCCGGCGTGAAGGCCAACCGCTTCGTGCAGCGCTATGGCGAGCGGCTGCTGCCGAAGCTGTACGAGTGCTACAACCCGATGCCGTACGAGGGGGCGAGGGAGATGGAGGTGGAGCTCGCCATCGCGTTGCGCGAGGCGGGGTACGGAGTGTGGCAGAGCTAGGCCGAGAGGAGCAGCGCGGGGCGCGCTGCGTTGTTGGTTTCGTACCCCTCACCGCCACCCCTCTCCCGCAAGGGGAGAGGGGAGGTTGGAACTCCGGCTTTTCTCCCTCTCCCCTTGCGGGAGAGGGTTGGGGTGAGGGGGCGCGTGTTCCCGCCCACCACCGCAACGGGCGCAGGGCACAGCGCGAACGCTCAGGCCTTCTCGGTCCGGCGCGAGCGGATCATGCGGTGGACCACGCCCGCCTCCACGTGGCCGGACGACAGCGGCACCTGTGCCGCCGATTGCACGTGCGCCAGCTGGTCGTCGAAGAAGAAGTCCGGCTCGAACACCTGCAGGAACGGGCCCTTGTCCAGCCCGCCGAGGAACATCGCCTCGTCGATCTCGATGTCCCAGCTCATCAGGGTGCGGATGGCGCGGTCGTGCGCCGGGGCGCTGCGCGAGGTGACCAGGGCGGTGCGGATGCGCATGCGCTGGTCGCGCGGCGGATTCCTCTGCAGCCGGTGCAGCGCGCGCAGGAACGGCTGCAGCGGGCCGGGCGGCAGCGGCTCACCCGACTTCGACGCCTCGTGCGATTCGAAGGCGGGCAGGCCGCCTTCCTGGAATACCTTCTCGGCCTGGTCGCTGAACAGCACGGCATCGCCGTCGAAGGCGATGCGCACTTCCTCCGGATGGGCCTGGCTGGCCTCCATGCTGGTCGGGAACACCCGCGCGGCCGGGAAGCCGGCATCCAGCGCCAGGCGCACGTCGTCCTGGTGAGCGGACAGGAAGATGTCCGCCTTCAGTGCCGTGAGGTAGGGGAAGGGCGAGCGCCCGCGCATGAACACGCCGCGCGTGATCGGCAGCTTGTGGTGCTCGGCCGACTTGAACACGCGCAGGCCGCTGACCGGGTCGTTGCGCGACAGGATGACCACCTCGACCTTCTTCTCGTCCGCGCCGTTGAATGCCAGCAGCTTCTTCACCAGCGAGAAGGCGATGCCTTCGCGGGCCGGCTGATCGAGACGGTCCAGCTGCAGCTTCTGGTAGGGACGCGGGTCGCCCTCGCTGAAGACCGCGTTCTCCTCCTCGAAGTTGAACAGCGCGCGGGAGGAAATCGCGACCACCAGCTGGTCGTCCAGATTCGTCGGCATGGTCTACCTCTTCAAGTTGGTGTTCTGGTCATCGGGTGCGCCGGCCGTCCCCACGGCCTCCCCGCCGGCAGCAGCCTCGTGCTCCGTTCGGTTTTCGGACGCAACCCGGGTGATCTTTATATGCTTCCCGGGTGAGCGGCCGCTTGGACCCGGCTCCTCCCCGGTCGAGGCGGTTAGAATACCCGCAAATCGCCAACTCCTGCGCCAGCGAACCTCCCCGGCGCTTCTTCCGCCATGTCCGCACGCATCATCGACGGCCTCGCGCTGTCCGCCCAGCTGCGTGGCGCGCTCAAGCAGCGCGTCGCCGCCCTCACCGCGCGAGGCCGCCAGCCCGGCCTGGCCGTCATCCTGGTGGGGGACAACCCGGCCTCCAGGGTCTACGTCCGCAACAAGGTCAAGGCCTGCGCCGAGGCGGGGATCCATTCCGAGCTGATCGAGCTGCCCGGCTCGGCGCCCGAGGCGCAGGTGCTGGACCGGATCCGTGCGCTCAACGCCGACCCGCGCATTCACGGCATCCTGGTCCAGCTGCCGCTCCCGGAGCAGGTCAGCGAGGAGAAGGTGCTGGAGACGATCGCGGTGGAGAAGGACGTGGACGGCTTTCACGTCCAGAACGTGGGCAGCCTGGTGGTGGGCCGCCCCGGCTTCGCGCCGTGCACGCCCGCCGGGTGCATGGCGATGCTCGATCACATCGGCGTGGCGATCGAAGGCCGGGAGGCCGTGGTGGTCGGCCGCAGCAACATCGTGGGCAAGCCGATGGCGATGCTGCTGCTCCAGCGCAGTGCCACGGTCACGGTCTGCACTTCGCGCACCCGCGACCTGGCGTCTCACACCCGCCGCGCGGACATCCTCGTGGTGGCAACCGGCAAGCCGCGGCTGGTGACCGCTGACATGATCAAGCCCGGCGCGGTGGTCATCGACGTGGGCATCAACCGCCTGCCCGATGGCAAGCTCACCGGCGACGTGGATTTCGAATCCGCGAAGGAAGTGGCCGGCTGGATCACGCCGGTGCCCGGTGGCGTGGGGCCGATGACGATCACGATGCTGCTGGCCAATACGGTGCAGTCCGCGGAGCGCCGCTAAGGCCTGACTGCCTACTGCAATGACCGCAGAGGACGCAGAGGAACGCAGAGGAACACCGAGAATACAAAGGAAGACCGGGGAAACCCGGTTTTGGCTTTTCCTCAGCGGCCCTCTGCGTCCTCTGCGGTCAAGGCGGTAGGCAGTAGCAGTAGCGGCAGCAGATCAGGCGAAAGTGGAAAGGCGCACAGTGATCCGGCGCCGGCCGTGCTGGCCGCTGAACTCGCCGAAGCGCCCCGCGGCGGGCGTCGCGCACCCGGCGCACTTGCCGTCGTGGGTGACGCGATACTGCAGGATCTGGTGCCAGTCGCGCACGATCAGAGCCTCGTTGCAGCCCGGGCAGAAGGTCGTCCCGCCGGCCGTGTCGTGCACGTTGCCGGTGTAGACGTACCGCATGCCCTCGCGCAGCGCGATGTCGCGCGAGCGGGTCAACGTGGATGCGGGCGTGGCGGGGACGTCGCCCATCCTGTAATCCGGATGGAAGGCGGTGAAGTGCAGGGGGACATCCGTACCCAGCTCCTTCACGATCCACCTGCACATCGCGGTGATCTCCTCGACCGAGTCGTTCTTCCCCGGGATCAGCAGGGTGGTGATCTCGAACCACACGTCAGTCTCGTGCCGGAGGTAGGTCAGCGTGTCGAGCACGGGTTGCAGGTGCGCCCCGGTGAGCTTGAAGTAGAAGTCGTCGGTGAAGGCCTTCAGGTCGACGTTGGCGGCGTCCATCTTCGCGTAGAAGTCGCGCCGGGCCTGGTCGTGCATGTAGCCGGCGGTGACCGCCACCGTCTGGATGCCGCGTGCGTGGCACGCGTCGGCGACGTCCATCGCGTATTCGGCGAAGATGACCGGATCGTTGTAGGTGAACGCGACGCTGCGGCAGCCGGTGCGGTGCGCGGCCTCGGCGATGAGCTCGGGGCTGGCCTGGTCCATCAGGCGGTCCATGTCGCGCGACTTGCTGATGTCCCAGTTCTGGCAGAACTTGCAGGCGAGGTTGCAGCCCGCGGTGCCGAACGAGAGCACGCTGGAGCCGGGGAGGAAGTGGTTCAGCGGCTTCTTCTCGATCGGGTCGATGCAGAAGCCCGAGGAGCGGCCGTAGGTGGTCAGGACCATCCGGTCGCCGACGCGCTGGCGCACGAAGCATGCGCCGCGCTGGCCCTCGTGCAGGCGGCAGTCGCGCGGGCACAGGTCGCACTGGATGCGGCCGTCGTCGATCGCGTGCCAGTAGCGGCCGGGGTGGAGGGCTTCGGGCTGGGTCAGGTCGTTCATGGCAGATCTGCCTCGCGCCACTTGGTCACGGTGTAGCGCGACACGCGCACGCCCTGCGCCCAGAAGTCGGTTGGCAGGCCGGCCTTGCGCTTGAGGTGGCCGAAGAACTGCCGACGGTCCGGCAGCTGCTCCCACACCTGCGGCAGGAAGGTCCCGCGATAAGCCTGGTACTCCAGGATCACGCCGTCGACACCGGGGCGCAACTGGGTCAGCGCGTCTTCCTCGCTGCTGAAGTGCAGCGGCGCGGTGGCCGAGAGCAGCGAGATCTCGATCCGCGTGGTCTGGAACTCGGTCGCGGTGAGCGGCTGGAAGCGCGGGTCGAGGAAGGCGGCAGCCTTCGCATTGGCCTTCACGTCGTCGAGCAGCTTGCGGTGTGCCTGGAGGGTGCCGATGCAGCCGCGCAACTGGCCCTGGCGGGTGAGCGTGACGAAGCAGGCTCCCGGGCCGTGCAGAAAGTCGTGATGCTCCGGCGTGTCGAAGCCCATCCCGAGCACGCCACCGATCGCCGAGCGTGCAATCGGGAGCATCACCTCGCCCGGATCGTCTCCTGCCTGGTCGTCGTCAGGAAGGAAGCCGAAGGAGGCATAGCCGACCACTCGGGAGCGGTCGCCCGCGGTGTCGCCGGAATTGCGCAGGTCGAGCAGGCGCGGGCCGAGTCCGTGCCGCGCGGCTGCGACCAGCAGGCCGTTGATGGGCGCTGCCCCGCATGCCTGGTGTGGATCGATCACCGGCTGCCGGCCGACGATCTGGCGCACGGTGTTGCGGTCGGTGGCCTCGGCCTGGTCGTAGGTGAGGTAGTGCGAGAGGTCGGAGCTGACCACGATCAGGGTCTCCTCGCCCCCCCACAACCGCTCCAGCACCTGTGCCACTTCCTCGGGGGTGGCGCGCCCCACCACCAGCGGCACCAGCGTGAAGCGTTCCAGCACCGTCTGGAGGAAGGGGAGCTGCACTTCGAGGGCGTGCTCGAGCGCGTGCGCCTCCCGGCTCACGGCCACCTGGGGCAGTTCGGCGAGCGCCTGCACCGCCTGGGCGTCGATCGGCACCCGGCCCAGCGGCGTGTCGAACGCCTGCGCGCCGGGCAGGGCGAGTCCGCGCACCGCCACCCGGTGGGCGGGCCCGAGCAGCACCACGCGCCGGATCGTGGTCCGCGCCCGGGCGAGGCGCGCGTACACCGTGGCGGCGATCGGTCCGGAATAGATGTACCCCGCATGCGGAGCGATGATCGCCTTGGGGACCGGTGCCGCATCGCCGGCGCGCGTGCGGGCCTCGGCGAGCAGGCTGTCGACGGCGCGCTGGAGGGCGTCCGGGTCGCCGGGATAGAAGGCGCCAGCCACCGCGGGTGGCCGGACCGTGGGCTCAGTGGAGTGCTGCATGGTCCCAACCTTGGGGCGAAACGGTGGAGCGCAACAGTCTACGCTCGCAGAGGCTAGGGGCTAGAGGCTAGAGGCGAGAGGCGCGAGGTGCGACCTTTGGGCAAGAGTTGTCGGGAGCCTTGACGCTCGGCGCTCGGGGCCGTACATTGCTGACCCATCGGTCAGTAATCCGGCGCTGCCGTTCTGTCGCCGGCTCTTGGTGCTTGTTTTCAATGACTTCTAACCCCCGCTGGTCCCGCCGCAAGGAAGCCCGTCCCGCCGAACTGACCGCGGCGGCGCTCGAGCTCTTCGTCGAGCGCGGCTATGCCACGACCCGGCTCGAGGACGTCGCGCGGCGGGCCGGTGTGAGCAAGGGGACGCTGTACCTCTACTTCGACAGCAAGGAAGCGCTGTTCAAGGCGGTGGTGCGGGAAGGCCTGGTGCCGGCGCTCGAGCGCGGCGAGCGGATGCTCGAGGAGCACCGGGGCAGTGCGGCTGTGCTGTTGCGCGAGCTCATCGTGGGCTGGTGGGAACTGATCGGCAACACGCCCTTCGGCGGACTGCCCAAGCTCATGTTCTCCGAGTGCCGCAACTTTCCGGAGCTTGGCCGGTTCTACTACGAAGAAGTGATCAGCCGCGGCTACCGGCTCATCGGCCAGGTCGTCGAGAGTGGCATGGCGACCGGCGAGTTCAAGCGCATGGAGCCCGACTATGTGACGCGCCTGGTGACCGCGCCGCTCGTGCTGCTGGCGATCTGGCGCCACTCGTTCGACTTCTGCGACAGCCGCAAGCTCGATCCCAAGATCTACATCGAACACCAGATCGGTCTCCTGCTCGAAGGACTGGTGCAGGAAGACCGGCGTGCCGCCCCGCGGGCGGCGGCCTGAACAGGAAAACAGATGACCGCGAACAGGGAAGGTGCAGGCGTGAAGGCGGCTGCGGCGACGGCCGTGGTGCTGCTCGCACTGGCCGGGTGCAGCAAGGAGCCCGCACGGCAGGAGGAGATCCGGCCGGTGACGGTGGTGAAGGTGGCGCCATCGGACGCCGGCGCGCAGATGAGCTACACCGGTGACGTGCGGCCGCGCTACGAGACGGCGCTGGGCTTCCGGGTGGCCGGCAAGATCGTCGCGCGCAAGGTCGACGTGGGCTCGCGCGTGAAGAAGGGCCAGGAACTGGCGCGGCTGGATCCGAGCGACTACCGGCTCAACATCGAGGCGGCGAAGTCGCAGCTCGCGGCGGCGCAGTCGGATTTCCTGCAGGCCAAGGACGACCTGCAGCGCTATCGCGAGCTGTGGGAGAAGAAGTTCATCAGCGCGGCGGAGTTCGACCGCCGGCAGAACGCCTACAACGTGGCCAAGGCCAGGCTCGAGCAGGCCCAGGCGCAGCTGGGGGTGTCGCAGAACCAGTCGGCGTACACCAGCCTGCGGGCGGACCAGGACGGTATCATCACCTCGATCTCGGCCGAAGTCGGGCAGGTGGTCTCGGCCGGGCAGGAGGTGATGCGCCTCGCGCAACTGGGCGAGAAGGAGGTCGTGGTGAGCGTGCCCGAGAGCCGGCTGGACGCCCTGCGCGCGATCAACCAGGTGAGCATCGGCCTGTGGGCCGCGCCGGACGTGCGCATGGCGGGCCGCATCCGGGAGATCTCGCCCAGCGCCGACCCGGTCACGCGCACCTACTCGGTCAAGGTGTCGATCCTCAAGCCGCCTGCGGAAGTGCAGCTGGGCATGACGGCCAACGTGCTGCTCGGCGACGAGAAGGCCGGCTCGGTGGTGCGCCTGCCGCTGAGTGCGCTGTTCCAGAACGGGCAGGAGCCGGCGGTGTGGCTGGTCGACGAGAAGACCGGCCAGGTCAAGCTGACCCCGGTGAAGGTTGCGCGCTATACCCAGGACGCGGTCGAGATCGCGTCGGGGCTGAACGCCGGCGACCTCGTGGTGCGTGCCGGCGTGCACAAGCTCACCGCCGGGCAGCGCGTGCGCATCCTGCCGCCCAAAGCCTGATCCGGGGGCTCGATCGATGCACGGCCCGAACCTGTCGGAGTGGGCGCTCCGGCACCAGTCCTTCATCCTGTTCCTGATCATCGCGCTGGGCTGCGCCGGCGTGTACTCCTACGTGCGGCTGGGCCAGGCCGAGGATCCCGACTTCACCTTCAAGGTGATGGTGATCAACACCAAGTGGCCGGGCGCCACGGCGCGCGAGGTGGAGCAGCAGGTCACCGAGCGGCTCGAGAAGAAGATCCAGGAGGTGCCCTGGTTCGACTACACCCGCAGCTACTCCAGGCCGGGCGAGTCGATGATCTTCGTCACGCTCAAGGACTTCACCCCGCCGAAGGAGGTGCCCAACGCCTGGTACCAGGTGCGCAAGAAGGTCGCCGACATCAAGCACAAGCTGCCGCAGGGGGTGCAGGGACCGTTCTTCAACGACGAGTTCGGCGACACCTTCGGCACCATCTACGCCTTCACCTCCGACGGCTACAGCTACGCCGAGCTGCGCGACTACGTCGACAACGTGCGCAACGAGCTGCTGCGGGTGCCCGACGTGGCCAAGATCGACATCCTCGGCGACCAGGAGGAGCGCATCTACGTCGAGATCTCGCACCGCAAGCTCGCCACGCTCGGGATCGACCCGCAGCAGATCTTCCAGGTGCTCGCGGCGCAGAACAGCCTGGTGCCCGCGGGCAGCTACGAGACCGGCGAGGACCGCATCTTCGTGCGCGTGAGCGGCGCCTTCGACTCGCCCAAGAGCGTCGGCGACATCGGCATCCAGGCCAACGGCCGCCTGTTCCGGCTCGGCGACATCGCCACGATCACGCGCGGCTACGTCGACCCGCCGGTGCTCAAGATGCGCTACCAGGGCCAGGAGGCGGTGGGGCTGGCGATCGCCATGCGCAAGGGCGGCGACATCATCGCGCTCGGACAGGCGCTCAAGCACGAGATGGCCCGGCTCGAACGCAACCTCCCGATCGGGATCGAGGTGCACCAGGTCGCCGACCAGCCCACCGTGGTCGGCCGTTCCATCAGCGAGTTCATGAAGACCCTGGCCGAGGCGGTGATCATCGTGCTGGCGGTGAGCTTCCTCAGCCTGGGCCTGCGCACCGGCGTGGTGGTCGCGCTGTCGGTGCCGCTGGTGCTCGCGGTGACCTTCCTCGGCATGCGCATGTCCGGCATCGACCTGCAGCGCATCTCGCTGGGGGCCTTGATCATCGCCCTGGGCCTGCTGGTGGACGACGCGATCATCGCCGTGGAGATGATGGCGATCAAGATGGAGCAGGGCTGGGACCGCTTCAAGGCGGCGAGCTATGCCTACACCTCGACCGCGCCGTCGATGCTCACGGGGACGCTGGTGACGGCGGCCGGCTTCCTGCCGGTCGGCCTGGCCAAGTCGGCTGCGGGCGAGTACACGTTCTCGATCTTCGCGGTCGTGACGATGGCGCTGCTGATCTCGTGGGTGGTGGCGGTGCTGTTCACGCCCTACCTGGGCTACAAGCTGCTGCCCGACATGAAGCCGGGTACGGTGCTCCAGCCGAGCTTCGCGGCGCGCGCCTTGCAGCGCCTGTTCCCCGGCCGCTTCCACCCGCACCCGCACGTGGTCGGGGAGGACGAACACGCGGTCTACCACACTCCGTTCTACCGCCGGTTCCGCGCGCTGGTCACCTGGTGCGTGTCGCACCGCTTCAGCGTCATCGGCATCACCGCCGGCGTGTTCGTGCTCTCGATCGCCGGGTTCGGCCTGGTGCAGCAGCAGTTCTTCCCGTCCGCCAACCGGCCGGAGCTGGTGGTCGACCTGTGGCTGCCCGCCGGTGCCTCCATCGTCGCGACCGAACGCGAGGCCCGCCGCTTCGAGGAGGTCCTGAAGGCCGACCCGGACGTCGAGAGCTACGTGGCATACGTGGGCGGCGGCGCGCCGCGCTTCTACCTCCCGCTGGACCAGCAGCTGCCCGCTGCCCGCCTGGCGGAGTTCGTGGTGACCACGCGCTCGAACCAGGTGCGCGACAGCGTGGCCGCGCGGCTGATGCACAAGCTCGATCACGAGTTCACGCTGGTGCGCGGGCGCGTCAATCCGCTGCAGAACGGGCCGCCCGTGGCGTACCCGGTGCAGTTCCGCGTCAGCGGGCCGGATTTCGCGGAGCTGCGCCGCATCGCGGAGGAGGTGGCCAGGGTGATGAGCGCCAACCCGCACATGGTGCACGTGCACCTGGACTGGAACGAGCTGACCAAGGTGGTGCAGCTGGACATCGACCAGAACAAGGCGCGGCTCATCGGGGTGGCCTCGCAGGACCTGTCCAACGTGCTCAACTCGATCCTGACCGGGTTCAAGGTCACGGAGTACCGCGAGCGCGACAAGCTGATCGAGGTGCTGGCCCGGGCGGAGCCGTCCGAGCGCCGCAGCCTGGAGGAGATCGCGAGCATCAACGTGCCGACCCAGAGCGGCAAGTGGATTCCGCTGTCGCAGATCGCGACCCTGAGGTACGGCTTCGAGGAGGGGCTGGTGTGGCGCCGCTCGCGCGAGCCCACCATCACCGTGCAGGGTGACATCGTGGGCGCCATGCAGGCGCCGGTGGTCTCCGGCCAGATCGCGCCCGGGCTGCGGCCGATCGAGGAGAAGCTGCCGCCCGGCTACCGCATCGTCGAGGGCGGGGCGGTGGAGGAGAGCGCGCGCGGCCAGGCCTCGGTCAACGCGGTCATGCCGGTGATGCTGCTGGTGGTGGTGACGCTGCTCATGCTGCACCTGCAGAGCATGCAGAAGACCATCCTGGTGCTGCTCACCGCGCCGCTGGGACTGATCGGGGTGACCCTGTTCCTGCTCACGTTCAACGTGCCGTTCGGCTTCGTCGCCATGCTCGGCGTGATCGCGCTCTCGGGAATGATCATGCGCAACTCGATCATCCTCGTGGACCAGATCGACCAGGACCTGGCCGCCGGCCGTTCGCCCTGGGAGGCGGTGATCGAGTCCACCGTGCGCCGGTTCCGCCCGATCATGCTGACCGCGGCCGCGGCGATCCTGGCGATGATCCCGCTCACGCGCAGCAACTTCTGGGGGCCGATGGCGGTGGCGATCATGGGCGGGCTGCTGGTGGCCACCGTGCTCACGCTGCTGTTCCTGCCCGCGCTGTACGCCGCGTGGTTCCGGATCCGGCGGCCCGCTGCGCAGTGACGGTCGACCGGTGACAGTTGACCGGTGACAGGGAACCGTGACATAAAAGCGTGACAGGCATGGCGTGACGGGTGGTCATGGCTGTGCGTCACGCTTGACTGTTGCGCCGTTGCGTCACGCCTTGGCAGTCACAGCCGTTCGGTCACGTCGTTCCCGTCACGCCTCATCCGTCACTGCCTCACATGGCAATCCCAGCGCTACCCGACATCGCCCACGTCGTCCAGCTCGCAGTCGCGCCGGTGTTCCTGCTGGCGGGCGTCGGCGCGATCATCAACGTCCTGGCAGCGCGCCTGGGCCGCATCGTCGATCGCGCACGCCAGCTCGAAGGCCAGCTCGGGCAGGGCACGGGCGGCACGGTGGTGGCGGAGCGCCTCGCCGTGCTCTCGCGCCGGGCCCGCTGGGTCAACATCGCGATGAGCCTGGCGGTCACCTGCGCGCTGCTGGTGAGCCTGATGATCGCGGTGGCATTCGTCGGCGCTTTCCTGCCGGTCAACCTCGCGCCGTTCATCGCCTTCCTGTTCGTGCTCGCGATGTTCGCGTTCAGCGCCGCGCTGCTGGCGTTCCTGCGCGAGATCCACATCGCCAGCGCGCACCTGCGCTTCGGCATCGCAGCGGCGAAGCGGCACGGCGAGTAAGGGCGCAGGCGTGCCGCACCGCTATCCCTTGCGCGAGGTCGAGCGGCTGCTGGGCATGTCGCGCACCGTCATCCTCGGGCTGGTGCGCTCGGGCTTCGTCCAGCCGGCCCGGGGGGAGCGCCGGGCCTACCTGTTCTCGTTCCAGGACCTGCTGACCTTGCGCGCGGCGCGCGCACTCGCCGCGGCCAACCTGCCGCCGCGCCGCATCGCGCGCTCGCTTCGGGCGCTGCGCCGGCAGCTGCCGGAGGCGGTGCCGTTGTCGGGCCTGCGCATCCGCGCAGTGGGTGACCGCGTCGTCGTGCAGGAAGGCGGGCGCCGCTGGCAGGCGGACTCGGGCCAGTACCTGCTCGCACTCGACGTGAGCGTGCGCGCCGGCGAGCTGCAAGTGCTGGCGCGCGAACCGGCGCAGGGCGAGGACGCCGAGGCGTGGTTCAATCGGGGCTGGGAGCTCGAACCGAGCTCCGAGCGCGAAGCCCGCGAGGCCTACGAGCAGGCCCTGCGCATCGATCCGGCCCACGCCGGTGCGCGCACCAACCTCGGCCGGCTGCTCCACGAGGGCGGCCGGCTGGCCGACGCCGAGGCGGTCTATCGCGAGGGCCTCCAGCACAGCCCCGGGGACGCGCTGCTGCTGTTCAACCTCGGCGTGCTGCTCGAGGACGGCGGCCGGCGCGCGGAGGCCGAGGCCGCGTACCGCGCGGCGCTGCGCGCGCAACCCGCGTTCGCCGATTGCCACTACAACCTGTCGCTGCTGTGCGAGGCGGCGGGCAACAGCCTCGGCGCCATCCGCCACCTGCGCGAGTATCGCCGCCTGGTGGCGCGGGGGACCCGCTGATCCGACCGCGGGCGGCGGTGCCGGCACCTGCCTTGCTGCATTCCAGTCGATCCCCCGGGATCAACGCGCCTCGACCCGAGCGCCGCAAGCACCCGCACGCATGGAGGATTGCCCGCATGGCCACGTACGGCACCAGCACCGACACCATCGTCGTCCGCGACACCGGCCCGCTCGGCGTGCTCAAGCGCATCTCCTGGGGAGCGGTGATCGCCGGCGTCGTCCTCGCCCTGGTGGTGCAGCTGCTGCTGGGGATGCTGGGGATGGGCATCGGGATGAGCACGATCCAGCCCGCGAGCGGCGACATGCCCAGTGCGCAGGCGCTGGGTATCGGTGCCGCGGTGTGGTGGGTGGTCACGAGCCTGGTTGCGCTCTTCATCGGCGGCTGGGTGGCCGGGCACCTCGCTGGCGTGCCGCAGCGCCTGGACGGGACGCTGCACGGGCTGCTCACCTGGGCCGTGACCACGCTGCTGACCGTCTACCTCCTGAGCACCGCGGTCGGCAACGTGCTGAGCGGCACGGTGGGGGTGCTGGGCAGCGTGGCGTCCGGGGCCGGGCAGGCCATCGGTGCGGTTGCGCCGAAGGCCGGTGAAGCAATCCAGCGCGAGTTGGAGCAGCGCAACATCGGGCTGGACGACATCCGGCGCGAAGCGATGACCCTGCTGCGCCAGACCGGCAAGCCCGAACTGCAGCCGGAGAACGTGCGGCGCCAGGCGCAGCAGACGATGCAGCAGGGCCAGCAGGCCGCGGGCCAGGCTGCGCAGCAACCGGCCACGACCGATGAGCAGGCGCAATCGCTGCTCGACCGCGTGCTGAACCAGGCGCGAGGAGCGGCCTCGGCAGCCGATCGCGACGCACTGATCAACGTGGTGCAGGCGCGCACCGGCCAGAGCCGCGAGCAGGCCGCGCAGACCGTGGCGAACTGGGAGAACCAGTACCGGGAGGCGCAGGCCAGGCTGGAGCAGGCCAGGGCGCAGACCGCGCAGCAGGCGCGGGAGGCCGCGGACCAGGCCGCAGCTGCCACGACGAAAGCGGCGCTGTGGTCGTTCCTCGGGCTGCTGCTCGCGGCCATCGCGGCCGGCGTGGGCGGGGCCGTGGGCCGACCGCGCGAACTGGTGCGCACGATCGCCTGATCCCGGACTGTCCTGCTGTCGCCGGAACCGGGCGTCGGAGCATCACACCGCCAGGTATCCCCCGTCCACCGCGAGCTCGGTCCCGGTGATGTAGGAGGCTTCGGCCGAAGCGAGGAACAGCATTGCGCAGGCCGCCTCGTCCGCGCGCCCGGCGCGCCGCAGCGGGATCCCGGCGATCACCTTCTCGCGCATCGCCGGGTCGGCCGAAGTGACCGACGTCTTCATCGGCGGCATCAGCCCGGGATGCACCGAGTTCACGCGGATCCCGTCCTTGCCGAACTGCACCGCGGCAGACTTGGTCATCACCCGGATTGCAGCCTTCGCGCCGTTGTAGCCCATGTGCACGAACTCCTGGCCCACCACGCCGGAGATCGAGGACAGGTTGACGATGGACCCGCCGCCCGCCTTCTGCATCTCGGGGATGGCGTACTTCATCCCCAGGAAGGTCCCGCGCGCGTTGACCGCCATGAGTTTGTCGAAGTGCTCCACGCTCATGCGATCGGGAACCGCGCCGCTGATCCCGGCGTTGTTGACCAGGATGTCGAGCTGCCCGTAGCGCTCGACCGTGGCCTTCACCGCGCGGATCCAGCCCTGCTCGTCGCTCACGTCGAGGTGGACGAAGAATGCCTCGCCGCCGCTCGCGGTTATCGCCTTGACCACCGCGGCGCCTTCGCGTTCCAGCACGTCGGCCACCGCCACCTTCGCGCCCTCGCGTGCGAACATCTTCGCCGCGCTCTCGCCCATGCCGTGCGCCGCGCCGGTGATCAGGGCCACCTTGTTCTCCAGTCTCATCCTCGCCTCCATGGATCGGGATGACCGTCGTTATAACATAGCGACCGCCCGACCCCCGGAGCTTCCATGCCGTTGCACCGCCTGCTCGCCAGCCTCGCCTGCGCCACGACCCTGTCATCGGCTGCGCTCGCCGCCCAGGTCGAGCTGTTCTCCCCGCAGGGCGAGGTCAAGGGCGTGCGGCAGGTCGCGGTGCGCTTCTCCGAGCCGATGGTGGCCCTCGGCGATCCCCGTCTCGCCGACCCGTTCGACATCGCCTGTCCCGAGGCGGGCAAGGGCCGCTGGGCGGACCACCGGAACTGGGTGTTCGACTTCGACCGCGACCTGCCGGCTGGCGTGCGCTGTATCTTCCGGAGCAAGGAGGACCTGCGCGCGCTGGGCGGCGACCGCGTGGACCAGGCGGAATTCGCGTTCACCACCGGCGGCCCGGCGATCGTCGAGCAGCTGCCCTACCGCGGCAGCCAGATCGACGAGGAGCAGGTGTTCATCCTCGGACTCGACGCACCGGTGAAGGAGGAGAGCGTGCTCGAGCACGCGTGGTGCGACGCCCGGGGCATCGAGGAAAAGATCGCGGTGAGCGTGGTCAAGGGCGACGAGCGGGCCCAGATCCTCCAGGCCAGCCAGAGCTTCGTCGACCGCTACCTCTACGCACTGCTCAAGGATGCGCGGGTGGCGGTCATCGCGGAGCGCGACCTGTTGAAGGGCACCGCCGCCGACCGCCTGCGCGCAGCGCAGGACGGCGCGGTGCCGCTGGTGCTGATCCGGTGCGCGCGCCGGCTTCCCGCCGAGAGTCCGCTGCGGCTGGTGTGGGGCAAGGGGATCGAGTCGGTGTCGGGCGTGCCGACCAGCGAGGACCAGGTGCTCGACTACAGCGTGCGGCCCGGGTTCAGCGCCAGCTTCTCCTGCGACCGCGCCAACAAGGACGCGGGCTGCCTGCCGTTCCTGCCCATGCAGCTGTCGTTCACCGCGCCGATCGCGCGGGCCAGCGCGCAGAAGGTCGTGCTGCGCGGGCCGCAGGGCGAGGCCTACAAGCCGAGGCTGCCCGACGCCGACAAGGGCGGCGACTGGGTCACCGGACTGTCCTTCGACGGACCGTTCCCGGAGCAGGGCACGTTCAAGCTCGACATTCCTGCCGACCTGCGCGACGACGCCGGCCGCAGGCTCGCCAACCAGAGGCGCTTCCCGCTCGCGCTGAAGACGGATGCGGCGCCGCCGCTGGCCAAGTTCCCGGCCGGCTTCGGCATCATCGAGCTGAAGGCGGACGCGACCCTGCCCGTCACCCTGCGCAACCTGGAGCCCGAAGTCACCGGCACCGTGCTCGCCGGCAACGAGCTGCCCGCGGTGCCCGGCAGCGTGCTGCGGATCGGCAACGCGAACGCACGCACGGTGGCGGACTGGCTGCGGCGCGTGCGCGAGCACCAGGATGCGCGGTTCCTCGACGGCGAGGAGGGGCAGCCTGCCGGCCGCGTGTTCAATGCCGAGAAGTCGATCCTCGACGGCCAGGGCCAGCTGCGCAGGATCAAGGTCCCCAAGCCGAACGGCGCCCGCGCATTCGAGGTCGTCGGCATCCCGCTGCGCCAGCCGGGCTTCTACGTGGTCGAACTGGCCAGCCCCAAGCTGGGTGCGGCGTTGCTCACCGGCTCGCACCCCGGCGCCGGGGGCGGAGAGGTGTATCACGTCTCCACTGCGGCGCTGGTCACCAACCTGTCGGTGCACTTCAAGCAGGGCCGCGAGAACGCACTGGTCTGGGTGACGGCACTGGACACCGGGCTGCCGGTCGCCGGCGCCCAGGTCTCGGTGCAGGACTGCGCCGGCAAGGAATACTGGAAGGGCGTGTCCGACGCCAAGGGGCTGGCGCGGGTGCCGGTGGAACTGCCCGAACGCACCAGCCTGCCCGGCTGCCTGAACGACTACGATCGCCAGTACATGGTGTTCGCGAGGGTCGGCGCCGATGCCGGCTTCGTGATGTCGGAGTGGGACGAAGGCATCGCGCGCTGGCGCTTCAACCTGCCCGGCGGCAGCTACGAAGGTCCGTACATCGCCACGACCGTGTTCGACCGCACCTTGGTGCGTGCGGGCGAGACCGTGCACATGAAGCACCTGTACCGGCAGAAGACCCGCGGCGGGTTCCGCCTCGCGAACGTCTCGGCGCTGCCGCGCGAGGCGATCCTGCAGCACCAGGGCAGCGACGAGACCTACAAGCTGCCGGTGCGCTGGGACAGCCGCAACAACGCCGAATCGAGCTGGCAGGTTCCGCGCGACGTGAAGACCGGCACCTACACCGTCTCGTTCGAGGATGCACTGGCCGGGCGCAAGGTGCGCCGCGTCGCCGGCAGCTTCCGGGTCGAGGAGTTCCGCGTGCCGCTCATGCGCGGCACGGTGGAGCCGCCGGCCAGGCCGCTGGTGCACGCGCACCAGGCCGAGCTGGGGGTGCAGGTCAGCTACCTTTCCGGCGGCGGTGCCGCCAACGCGGCGGTCAAGCTGCGCGGCGTGGTGCAGCCGCGCGCGGTGACCTTCCCCGGCTACGACGAATTCTCGTTCCTCACCGGCGCGGTGAAGGAAGGCCCGCAGGAGCAGCGCAGCTACGACTGGTATCGCGGGGAGTACCTGCTCTCCGATGACGACGAGGTGCCGGCCGGGGCGGCCGGCGGTGACACCCGGCCGCTCAAGACGCTGCGCTTCAACCTCGATCCCGCCGGTGGCGGCAAGGCGACGTTCACCGACATCCCGGTGGCCGACACCGCGCGGCAACTCCTCGCCGAGCTCGAGTACGCCGACCCGAACGGCGAAGTGTCGACCGCCTCGGCGCGCATCGCGCTGTGGCCCGCGGCGCTGGTGGTCGGGCTCAAGCCCGACGCCTGGGCGCTGGCGAAGGACAAGCTGCGCTTCCAGGCGATCGTGCTCGACCTCGCCGGCAAGCCCGTTGCGGGTACGCCGGTGTCGCTCGCGCTGTTCGAGCGCAAGACCTACTCGCATCGCAAGCGCCTGCTCGGCGGCTTCTATGCCTACGAGAGCGGCAGCGAGGTGCGGCGGGTGAAGACCGTGTGCGAGGGGCAGACCGACGCGCGCGGCCTGCTCTCGTGCGAGTTCGCCTCGCCGGTGTCGGGCGAGATCCTGGTCGAGGCCCGTGCGCAGGATGCGGCGGGCAACGCTGCGGTCGCCAGCAGCAGCGTGTGGGTCGCCGGCGAGGGGGAGTGGTGGTTCAGCGCGTCCAACGACGACCGCATGGACGTGCTCCCCGAGCGGCGCCGCTACGAGCCCGGCGAGAAGGCGGTGCTGCAGGTGCGCATGCCGTTCCGCAAGGCGACCGCCCTGGTGACCGTGGAGCGCGAGGGCGTGCTCGACGCCTTCGTGACGCGGCTCTCCGGCAAGGGGCCGGTGGTCGAGGTGCCGGTGTATCCGGCCTATGCGCCCAACGTCTACCTCTCGGTGCTGGCGGTGCGGGGCCGCGTGGGCGAAGTGCAGCCCACCGCCCTGGTCGACCTGGGCAAGCCGGCGTTCAAGATGGGCATCGCCGAGATCAAAGTGGGCTGGAAGGCCTACGAGCTCAACGTCAGCGTGAAGCCGGACAAGGCGGTGTACCGCGTGCGGGAGAAGGCGCGGGTGGTGGTGCAGGCGCGCCGCGCCTGGGACGGCAAGCCGCCGCCGCCCGGCGCCGAGGTTGCGCTGGCCGCGGTGGACGAGGGGCTGCTCGAGCTCGCGCCGAACAACAGCTGGAACCTGCTCGAGACCATGATGCAGCGGCGCGCACTCGAGGTGGACACGGCCACCGCATCGATGCAGGTGGTGGGCAAGCGGCACTACGGCCGCAAGGCGCGCGAGGCCGGCGGCGGCGGCGGACGCAGGACCACCCGCGACCTGTTCGACACGCTGCTGTTCTGGAGCGGCCGCGTGGTGCTCGACGCGCAGGGCCGAGCGGAGGTCGAGATCCCGCTGAACGACTCGCTCACCTCGTTCCGCATCGTCGCGGTCGCCAACGGCGCGGCGAGCCAGTTCGGCACCGGCCGCGCCTCGATCCGCTCGACCCAGGAACTGGTGCTGTACTCCGGCCTGCCGCCGCTGGTGCGCGAGCAGGACAGCTACCGTGCGATCTTCACGGTGCGCAACGCGAGCAGCACGGCGCTGCAGGCGACGGTCACCGCGCGTACGACCCCGGCCGCGGGCGAGCGGCGCGGCGCACCGCAGACGCAGTCGCCGCAGACGCTGACGCTGGCGCCGGGCGCCTCGCAGGAGGTCGGCTGGGACATCAAGGCGCCGCTCGATGCGGACCGGCTGACGTGGGAGGTGACCGCGTCCGCGCAGGATGCGGCCGGCAAGGCGCTGCAGGACAGCCTGGCCGTCACGCAGAAGGTCATCGAGGCGGTGCCGGTGCGCACCTGGCAGGCCACGATCGCGCAGCTGGACCGGCGCTACGAGCTGCCGGTGGAGATCCCGGCGGATGCGGTGCCCGGGCGCGGCGGCGTGCACGTCGAGCTCGCTGCGCGGCTGGCAGGCGATCTGCCCGGCGTGCGCGAGTACATGGGGCGGTATCCGTACATCTGCCTGGAACAGCAGGCTTCGCAGGCGGTGGCGCTGCGCGACCAGGCGCGCTGGAACAGCGTGATGGCCGCGCTGCCCGCGTATCTGGACCGCGATGGCTTCGCCCGGTACTTCTCCAGCATGCCGCTGGGCAGCGACGTGCTCACGACCTACCTGCTGTCGATCGCGCACGAGGCCGGCTACGCAGTGCCCGAGTCCGCCCGGGCACGCATGCAGTCGGCGCTGGAGCGCTTCGTCGCCGGCCAGGTGGCGCGCGACCCCGAGTGGCGTGCTGCCGACCTGTCGATCCGCAAGATCGCCGCACTGCAGGCGCTGGCGCGCTGGGGCCGCCAGGTCGGTGCGAACGACCTGGCCTCGGTCGCAGTCGAGCCCAACCTGTGGCCGACGTCCGCCGTGATCGACTGGATCGACCTGCTCAAGCGTGCGCCGGCGCTGGATGGCCGCGACCAGAAGCTGGAGCAGGCCGAGCAGATCCTGCGCGCGCGCCTGAACTTCCAGGGCACGACGATGGGCTTCTCCACCGAGCGCAGCGACTACCTGTGGTGGCTGATGATCTCGGGGGACGTGAACGCCAACCGGGCCGTGCTCGCGGTGCTGGACCGGCCGCGCTGGGCGGAGGACATGCCGCGGCTGGTGCGGGGCAGCCTGGGCCGCCAGCAGCGCGGGCACTGGAACACGACGGTGGCCAACGCGTGGGGCGTGCTCGCGCTGGAGAAGTTCTCCCAGGCCTTCGAGCGCACGCCCGTGGCCGGTTCGGTGCGCGGCACGCTCGGCAGGCAGCAGCAGGCCGCCGACTGGGCGCGCGTTCCGGGCAAGCTCGCGTGGGAGTTCGGCTGGCCGCAGGGCAGTGGCCGGCTCGCACTGGTGCAGGAGGGCGCAGGCAAGCCCTGGGCGACGGTGCAGAGCCGTGCGGCGATCCCGCTCAAGCAGCCGCTGTCGAGCGGCTACCGGATCACCCGCAGCGTGAGCGCGGTCGAGCAGAAGCAGCCGGGCCGCTGGTCGCGTGGCGACGTGATGCGCGTGCGGCTCGACGTGGAGGCGCAGTCGGACATGAGCTGGGTGGTGGTGCACGATCCGGTGCCGGCAGGTTCGACCATCCTCGGCTCCGGACTGGGGCGCGACTCGCAGATCCTCACCCAGGACGAGCGCCGCCAGGGCTGGGTGTGGCCGGCGTTCGAGGAGCGCCGCTTCGATTCCTTCCGGGCGTACTACGCGTTCGTGCCGAAGGGTCGCTGGACGGTGGAGTACTCGGTGCGGCTCAACAACCCGGGCGAGTTCCTGCTGCCGCCCTCGCGCGCCGAGGCGCTCTACGCGCCGGAGATGTTCGGGGAACTGCCCAACGCGAAGCTGGCGGTGGGGCCGTAACCGAAGACGACGGCTGTAGCGCGAAGGGTGCAGATGGACCATCCGGCGCACTACGCTAAGATGACAGTCCTTCGTTGTCCGCCCCGCGGGGCATGAGCCTGCCTTCTTCCTCCTTCCGCCTGCCGGCGCTGCGCTGGCTCGCTGCGATGTGCCTGCTGGCACCGCTGCTCGCCCTGGCGCTGCCCACCTACGACGAGGTGCGCCAGGCCCACCTCCCGACCGAGGGCGCGCTGCTCGACCGGCATGGAACGGTCATCCACGAGCTGCGGGTCGACCCCAACGGCCGCCGCGTGGAATGGCTCACGCTCGAGCAGATGTCGCCGGCCCTGCTGCGCGCCGTGGTGCGCGCCGAGGACAAGCGCTTCTACGAGCACGGCGGGGTGGACTGGCTGGCGTTGACCGACGCCGCGCTGGACAGCATGTTCTCCTCCAGGCCGCGGGGGGCCAGCACGCTCTCGATGCAGGTGGCGGCGATGCTGGAGAAGAGCCTGAAGGCGCGCAGCCAGCGTCGCACGGTCGGGCAGAAGTGGGACCAGATCCAGGCCGCGCGCGAGCTCGAGCGCAAGTGGACCAAGCGCCAGATCCTCGAGGCCCACCTGAACCTGTCGACGTTCCGGGGCGAGGTGCAGGGTGTGGGCGCAGCCGCGCGCGCGCTGTTCGGCAAGGATGCGAGCGGGCTGGACGAGCGCGAGTCGCTCATCCTCGCCGTGCTGCTGCGCGGACCCAACGCCAAGCCCGACGTCGTGGCCAAACGCGCATGCACCCTGGCGCAGACGCTGGAACCGCCGCAACCATGTGATGGCCTGTCCGAGCTCGCGCTGGCGCACCTGTCCGGGGTGCCCAACATCGCGCCGCGCGCGGCGCTCGCGCCGCATGTTGCCCGCGAGCTGCTGTCGAGCAAGGACCGGCGGGTCGTCACCACGCTGGACGGACCACTCCAGGCGCTGGCGCTGGAGGCGGCCAACCGCCAGCTCGAGGGGCTGGATGCCCGCCACGTCGGTGAGGCCGCGGTGCTGGTCGCCGACAATCGTACCGGGGATGTGCTGGTCTACCTCGGCAACGCGGGCCAGTCCTCCAGCGCACAGTTCGTCGACGGGGTGCGTGCGCCGCGGCAGGCCGGCTCCACGCTCAAGCCGTTCCTGTACGAGCTCGCCCTCGAGCAGCACCTGCTCACCGCCGCCTCGCTGGTCGACGATTCGCCGGTGAACATCGTCACCCCGGGCGGCTTGTACGTGCCGCAGAACTACGACCGCGACTTCAAGGGCATGGTCAGCGTGCGCACGGCACTCGCCGCCTCGCTCAACGTGCCCGCGGTGCGCACGCTCGCGCTGGTCGGCCCCGACCCGTTCCTCGACCGCCTGCACGCGCTGGGCTTCGAGCACCTGCGCCGCGATGGCGATTTCTACGGCTATTCGCTGGCGCTGGGCTCCGCGGAGGTCACGCTGTGGGAGCTGGTGAATGCGTATCGCACGCTCGCCACCGGCGGCATGCTGAAGCCCCTGCGCCTGGCACCGGCCGACGCCGCGGCCGAGAGTGCCGCGAAGGCCGACCCCAATGCCCGGCCGAAGGAGCGCGGCCGGCGCGTACTCGAAGCAGCGCCGAGCCATATCGTCGCCGACATCCTGGCAGACCGCGTGGCGCGCAGCCTGACCTTCGGCCTCGACAACCCGCTCGCGCCGCGCTTCTGGGCCGCGGTGAAGACCGGCACCAGCAAGGACATGCGCGACAACTGGTGCGTGGGCTTCACCGCGCGCTACACGGTCGGCGTGTGGGTCGGCAACTTCGACGGCAGCGCGATGTGGGACGTGTCCGGCGTGACGGGCGCGGCACCGATCTGGCTCGAGCTCATGAACGCGCTGCATCGCGGGTTGCCCGGCGGCACCCCGGCCGACCCACCCGGCGTGGTGCGCATGCCGGTCACGTTCGAGGCCGGACTGGAGCCCGACCGCGAGGAGCTCTTCCTGCCCGGCACGCAGCTCGCCCGGGTCGCGCCCAAGAGCGGTCCGGCACGCCGTCCCGCCATCGTCTATCCCGCCCGCGGGCAGGTGATCGCGCTCGATCCCGACATTCCATTCGAGCAGCAGCGGGTCGAGTTTCGCGCCGACGGTGCTGCCGCGGCCGCGCGCTGGCTGCTCAACGGCACGCCGCTCGATGGTGCGCCGTACTGGCGTCCGCTGGCCGGGCACTGGCGGCTGGCACTGGTGGATGCGAGCGGGACGCTGCTGGACGAAGTAGAGTTCGACGTGCGCGGCGGCGGGGCGGCGGACGGCAGCACGGCCGGCCCGTCCGCAGCAGGACATCCACAACAGCGAGAGTCAGCAAGATGAGAGCGAGGATCACCGTTGCCCTGGCCTGGATCGCATGCTGCGCGCCGGCCGCCCTGGCGCAGACCGAAGCGCCCCAGGCGCCCGTGGTGCACAAGCAGAGCGACATCCAGTACGTGTCCGGCGGCGCGACCGAAGAGGAAGCGCAGGCCCTGCACAAGGTCGCCAACAAGTACCCCATGCAGCTGCGCTTCGTGATCGGCAACGATCCGAACGCCGGCAAGGGCGTGCACGTGAAGGTCAGGAACCTCAAGGGCGAGGCCGTGATCGACGCGGTGTCCGATGGGCCGGTGTTCTACTTCAACCCGCCGTCCGGCCGCTGGACCGTGGACGCGGAATACAACGGCGAGACGGTGTCCAAGACCGTCGACCTGATCGGGCGCCGCTACATCGGGCTGCAGTTCGAGTTCAAGGGATGACGATGCTGGGCCAGGATCCTGCCAACGCGTCCGTCCCGCGCCGCGTCCAGCCCCGGCCGTCTCCCTAGCCCCTGGGCTCCGCTTTCTAGATAATAGCCGCGCACGCCCCCGGGTCTCCGGGAGTGCGGTGCAACATAACCATACAGAAAGCTACCGGGGAGGACTGCAAGTTGGCTACCGCTACCGTAACGCCGGAGTTCGAGAAGGCCACCTTCGACAAGGTGGCCTGGCGCCTGATCCCGTTCCTGTTCCTCTGCTACATCGTCGCGTTCCTGGATCGCGTGAACGTCGGCTTCGCCAAGCTGCAGATGGCGCCCGACCTGGCCTTCAGCGACGTGGTGTACGGGTTCGGCGCCGGCATCTTCTTCATCGGCTACTTCATCTTCGAGGTGCCGAGCAACGTCATCCTGGAGAAGGTCGGTGCGCGGATGTGGATCGCGCGCATCATGATCACATGGGGGATCATCTCCTCGGCGTTCATGTTCACCAACCAGATCCACTGGGGACCGGTCGCGGCGATGTTCAACTGCACCGACGCCGAGTTCACCTTCTACGTGCTGCGCTTCCTGCTGGGCGTGGCGGAGGCCGGTTTCTTCCCCGGCATCATCCTGTACATCACGTACTGGTTCCCCGGTTCGCGGCGCGCCAAGATGGTGGCGATGTTCATGACCGCGATCGCCATCTCCAACGTGATCGGCTCGCCGATCTCCGGGGCGATCATGCAGTACATGAACGATGTCGGCGGCATGCGCGGCTGGCAGTGGCTGTTCCTGCTCGAGGGGATTCCCTCGGTGGTCATCGGCATCCTGGTGTTCGTGCTGCTGCCCAACGGACCGCGCAATGCGCCTTGGCTCACGCCTGACGAGCAGGAGTTCATCGTTCAGCGCGTGCACGCGGAGGAGGCGCACAAGGCCGAGCTGGGCCAGCGGCACAGCTTCACCGACGCCTTCAAGGATGGGCGGGTGTGGGCGCTGGCGGTGGTGTACTTCTGCGGCGTGGTGTGCTTCTACGCGGTCAATTTCTGGATGCCGACGATCATCCAGGAGCTGGGCGTGGACAAGAAGGACTTCCTCAAGGTCGGCCTGCTGAGCATGATTCCGTGGGGCTGCGCGGCCATCGCGATGGTGTACTGGGGCAGCCATTCGGACCGCACCGGCGAGCGCCGCTGGCACGCGGCGGCGGGGTTACTGGTGGCGATCTGCGGGCTGATCATGCTCGCCCTGGTCGGACACGCCGCGGTCGCCTCGATCATCGCGCTCACGCTGGTGACGGTGGGGCTGCTGTGCTGGGTGGCGACGTTCTGGTCGCTGCCCACCGCGTTCCTGTCCGGCACTGCGGCGGCAGCCGGGATCGCATGGATCAACTCCGTGGGCAACCTCGGCGGGCACTTCGGTCCCGACCTGATCGGACGCATCCGTGCGGCGACGGGCGGGGCGAGCGAGGCTGCGTTCTGGGCGCTCGCCGCGGTCGCATTGCTCGGCGTGGCGATCATCCTGCTGCTGCCCAAGACCCAGCGCACGCCGGGGGTGGTGACCCAGGCCCCGCACTAGGACTGCCTGCGTCCTTGACGCAGGTCAAGGGGACGGCCCCGTTGCCCGGTAGGCTGTGCGCCGGGTGACGGGGCCGTTTGCGTTGGTTCGATCTCCCTGCCGCGAGCCAGGTCAACGGCCGCGTCCGCTCCGCCCGCACTGACACCATCCGTGACCACCTCCCAGAACTGCTACCACTGTGGCCTCCCGGTTCCCGCGGGGGCGAAGTTCTTCGCGGTGATCGAGGGACAGCAGCGCTCGATGTGCTGCGCCGGCTGCCAGGCGGTGGCCGAGACCATCGCGGGCCACGACCTGGGCGCGTACTACCGCAGCCGCACCGCGCTTGCGGCACGGCAGGACGTGCAGCCGGGCCAGCCCGATCCGCGCCTCTACGATCGTGCGGAGGTGCAGCGCGACTTCGTGCGCGAGGTCGACGGCGCCAGGGAGACCACGCTGCTGCTGGAGGGCATCACCTGCGCGGCCTGCATCTGGCTCAACGAGCGGCATCTCGCGCAGCTCCCCGGTGTGCTGCTGGCCGAGGTGAACTACACCACGCACCGCGCGCGGGTGCGCTGGGATCCGTCGCGCATCGCGCTCTCCGCGATCCTGCAGGCGGTCGAGGCGATCGGGTACCGGGCCTTCCCGGCCAGCGGGGCGAGCGCGGAGGAGTCGCGCAAGCGCGAGACGCGCGCGGCGTTGTGGCGCCTGTTCGTTGCCGGTTTCGGGATGATGCAGGTCATGATGTACGCGGTGCCCGTCTACCTGGCAGGAGACGGCACGATGACCGCGGACGTCGAGCAGCTGATGCGCATCGCGAGCTTCATCCTGACCGTGCCGGTCATCCTGTACTCGAGCGCCCCGTTCTTCCGCGGTGCGCTGCGCGACCTGCGGCTGCGCCGGCTCGGCATGGATGTGCCGGTGGCACTGGGTGTCGCGGTGACCTTCGCCGCCAGCGTCTACGCAACCCTGGCGGGCACCGGGCATGTGTACTACGACTCGGTCACGATGTTCGTGTTCTTCCTGTTGTGCGGGCGCTACCTGGAGCTGCGGGCGCGGCACAAGGCCGCCGCGAGCCTGGAGTATCTCGACCGCGCGTTGCCCGTCGGCGCGCACCGCCTGCGCGCCTGGCCCGCCAGTCACGACACGGAGGAACTGCCCGCGGTGGCCCTGGCGCGCGGCGACGTGGTGCTGGTGAAGCCCGGCGAGGTGGTGCCGGCCGACGGCGTGCTGCTCGCGGGCGAGACCGAGACCGACGAGTCGCTGCTCACCGGCGAGAGCCGCCCGGTGGCCAAGCGGCCGGGAAGCCCGCTCGTGGCCGGCGCGGTGAACCGGCTCGACGTGGCCGTGATGCGGGTGGAGCGGGCGGGCGAGGCCACGCGTGCCTCGCACATCCGCCGCCTCACCGAGCGCGCCGCCGGCCAGCGCCCGCACCTGGTCGAGGTGACCGACCGCATCGCCAGCTGGTTCGTCGCCGTGGTGCTGATCATCGCAGCCGGCGCCTGGGCGGCATGGGCCAGCATCGAGCCCGCGCGTGCATTGTGGGTCGCCGTCGCAGTGCTGGTCGTGACCTGTCCCTGTGCGCTCTCGCTGGCCACCCCCACCGCGCTGGCCGTGGCGGTGGGCGCTCTGGCGCGCCGCGGCGTGATCGCTTCGCGGGGACACGCGATCGAGGCGCTGGCGCGGGTCACCCACGTGGTGTTCGACAAGACCGGCACCCTCACGCACGGCACCCTGGATCTCGCCGCGGTGGATCTGCTGGGCGCTGCGGAACGCGGCCCGGTGCTGGCGCTGGCGGCAGCCCTCGAGGCCGGCTCGGAGCACCCGATCGCACGGGCCCTGACGGATGCGGCGAGTGCCGCCGAGGCGGGCGGCCTGGTCGCCACGCAGATGCGCGTGGTTGCCGGCGCGGGCGTGGAAGGCGTGGTCGGCGGCGTTCGCTATCGCCTCGGCACGCGCGAGTTCGCGGCCGGACTGGCCGGCGGGGCGCCGGCGCAAGGCGCTCCGGTCGCCACACCGGTGTGGCTGGCGAGCACCGGGGGCTGGCTGGCGCGCTTCGGCTTTGCCGACCTGCTGCGTCCCGACGCGGCGCAGGCCATCGCCGCGCTGCGCGCGGCCGGGAAGCAGGTGCTGATCCTGAGCGGTGACGATGCGCCCACCGTCGCCGCTGTGGCGCAACGCCTGGGCGTGGACCGCTTCGAGGGCAACCTCTCGCCCGAGGACAAGCACGCGCGCGTCAAGGCGCTGCAGGAGGAGGGCGCAGTGGTCGCGATGGTCGGCGACGGTGTCAACGACGCGCCGGTGCTGGCGCAGGCTCAGCTTTCGATCGCGATGGGCTCGGGCGCGGTGCTGTCCCAGGCGCAATCCGACCTGGTGCTGCTGTCGGGCCTGCGCGGCCTGGTGGACGCGCTGCGCGTGTCGCGGCGGACGCTGCGTATCGTGCGCGAGAACCTCACCTGGGCCGTCCTGTACAACCTGATCGCACTGCCTCTGGCGGTCGCTGGCTATGTGACGCCGTGGCTGGCGGGCCTTGGCATGGCGGGCAGCTCGCTGTTCGTGGTGCTCAATGCCCTGCGGCTGATTCGGGTCGAGGCCGGAGGCGAGAGGTCAGGGGCCAGAGGGGCGAAGCTGGAGCCTGCAGCGGATCCCCGCAGCGGAGCCCCCCTGGCCTCCCGCCTCCAGCCCCCCGCTTCTCGCCTCTAGCCTCCCGTGGACATCCTCTACCTCCTGATTCCCCTGAGCGTCGTGCTGGTATTCCTGATCGGCGCCGTGTTCTGGTGGTCGCTCAGGAGTGGCCAGTTCGACGACCTGGAAGGCCCGGCTCACCGCATCCTCCAGGACGACGACGAGCCGTAGGCGGGCTGGAGGCTAGAGGCTAGAGGCTAGAGGCTGGTCCCCCTGCCGGCGCGCTGCATCTCCTTGCGCCGTCGGCATCCCACACCTGTCGGCTCGTGCCTCCGGCCTTCGCACGCCTGGCGGTTTCCTCTCGCCTCTAGCCTCTCGCCTCTAGCCTCCCGCCCGCCTTCCCCCCGTTTGATCTACGTCAACCGCACCGCAGCACGCCTCTTTAGAGTACGCGGTGCCGCGACAGGACCGGGGGTACAGCAGCCGCGCGGCGTGAACCGGCACTCACAATGGGAGAAAAAATGTCCGCACAGGCCGTAGCAGGCAGCCCCGCGGGGGTCGCAGCTGGCGGTGCCACCTACAATTACTCGGTGGTGCGCAAGTTCGCGATCATGACCGTGATCTGGGGCATCGTCGGCATGCTCGTCGGCGTCATCATCGCCGCGCAGCTGATGTTCCCCGACCTGACCTTCGGGATCCCCTTCCTGTCCTACGGGCGCTTGCGTCCGCTGCACACCAACGCGGTGATCTTCGCGTTCGGCGGCTGCGCGCTGTTCGCGACCAGCTACTACGTCGTGCAGCGCACCTGCCACACGCGCCTGTTCGCCGGGCCGCTGGCGGAGTTCACCTTCTGGGGCTGGCAGCTGATCATCCTGCTTGCGGCGCTGTCGCTGCCGCTGGGGATCACCACCGGCAAGGAGTACGCCGAGCTCGAGTGGCCGATCGACCTGCTGATCACCGTGGTCTGGGTGTCCTACGCGATCGTGTTCTTCGGCACGCTCGCCAAGCGCAAGACCTCGCACATCTATGTCGCCAACTGGTTCTTCGGCGGCTTCATCCTCACGGTGGCGGTGCTGCACCTGGTGAACAGCGCGGAGATCCCGGTCACCCTGTTCAAGTCCTACTCCGCCTATGCCGGCGCGCAGGACGCGATGGTGCAGTGGTGGTACGGCCACAACGCGGTGGGCTTCTTCCTGACCGCGGGCTTCCTGGGGATGATGTACTACTACATCCCCAAGCAGGCGGGTCGCCCGGTCTACAGCTATCGCCTGTCCATCGTCCACTTCTGGGCGCTGATCTTCACCTACATGTGGGCCGGCCCGCACCACCTGCACTACACCGCGCTGCCGGACTGGGCGCAGTCGCTCGGCATGGTGTTCTCGCTGATCCTGCTGGCGCCCTCGTGGGGCGGCATGATCAACGGCATCATGACGCTGTCGGGT
>CAZFYX010000038.1:0-128360 GCA_964523885.1 uncultured Burkholderiales bacterium
GGTCCGCGCGGGTCGAGATGGCCTGGTCCGCCCCGCCCAGGGCCGGGCCCTAGTACAGGCCGCCGGCGAGGTGGCGGGCGGCCGACCCTGGCGGCAGCGACAACACGTCAGCGAGCCAAACCGACAGCAGCAGCCCCACGACGCTGCAGATCACCGCGAGCAACGCGAACTTCGCCCCGTCGCCCTTCAACCCGTTGATGAACGAAGGGCCGACCCGCAGCCCCACCGCGTACATGAACAGGTAGTAGAACAGCAGCTTGGTGAAGTCGTCGATGCCGTACTTGACGCCGTACGTCGACCCGAGCGTGGAAACCACCGTGCCGATGATGATCGCCGAGGCGGTCGTGCCCAGCCCGTAGCCCCTGATGCTGACCTTGCCCAGCGCGTAGGCGGCGCCGACCACCAGGAACAGCAGGATGTAGGGCTGGCGGGCGAGGAACTCGAACAGTGCGTGCAAGGCGCGTCCGGCTCAGTGGGCCTTGCGCTGCAGGGCAGCCAGCGCATCGGGTTTGAGCACCTTGAGCCCCAGTGCCGCCTGGTAGCCGTGGATCTCCTTCACGTCGAGCTTGCGCATGAATTCGATGATGCCGCGGCTGATCACCTGTCCGGGCACCATGATCGGGAAACCGGGCGGGTAGGGGATCACGAAGTTCGCCGACACCAGTTCGGGGCCCTTGTCCAGCCGCTCGTCCACTTCCTTGCTGTCGAGCTTCACGTGCTCGCAGCTCGCCTCGTCGTAGGCCATGTAGTAGGCCTCGCGCATGTGCCCTTCGGCGGTTGCGCCCTTCGGGTCGTCGCGGAAGGCGTCGTGGAAGCAGCTGAAGTCTGGCAGGTCGGGCACGTCCTGCGTCAGCGCCTTCACCCTGGCCTCGAACGCGCCGCGCTCGGCGGGTCCGCCGTCGGCGAGCCGCTTGTCGATGGTGCGCGCCATGTCCGCCAGTGCCTTGATGATGTGGGCGAGGTCACTGCGCGTGTTGTTGATGTTGATCTGCACCAACACGCTGTTGCGCGAGGTCTTGTTGATCTGGATGTCGTAGTCGCTGGCGAGCAGCGCCTTGAACTGGCTGCCGTCGTAGCCCGCGTTGCCGCACAGGAGAGTGATGCGGGTGGGGTCGAGCATGAACTCGTCCTCGTCCAGCCCACGCAGCCACACCGCCCATTGCCCTTCGCTGCGGTCGAAGTCGGCGAAGCCAGAGGGCCGGTACTGCTCGGGGATCATGTCGGCGGGCGTGGCGGCCTTGAAGTACTTAGAGATCAGCGGATGGTGGTTGATCTCGTTGCGCAGCTGGATGGCGAGCTGGATCATGTTGTTGACCAGCGCGTAGCCCTCCAGCTCCATCTGCCGGCGTGCGACGTCGAGCGTGGCGATGATCTGCAGGTTGGGCGAGGTCGAGGTGTGGGTGAAGTAGGCCTCGTGGAAGCTCTCCTCGACGCGGTGGAAGTCCTGGTCCTTGACCACCACGATCGAGCCCTGCCGCAGCGAGGACATCGACTTGTGCACGGAGTCGGTCTCGTACACGCGGATGCGCGTGGTGTCGGGATCGGGCAGCAGGCGCATGTCGAGCAGGCGCTTGTCGCCCGGGTCGAGCTCACCCACCTCCGCCTTGAACGCCTCATAGCGTTTGCGGTAGGCCGGATCCTGCAGCTGCTCCTTCAGCAGTTCCGCGGCGCCCATCGCCGTGCGCCGGCGCAGGAACGGGGTGAAGCGCGCGTAACCGAACCAGGCCTCGTCCCACAGGAACACCAGATCCGGCTTGATCGCCAGGCATTCCTGCATGGTTTGCATCACGTTGGCCACGTGCCCGTCGAAGGTGCAGTTGGTCAGCACCAGCATGCGCGCCTTGTGCAGCTTGCCCTCGGCCTTGAGCTTTAGCAGCGCCGCCTTGATCGGGCGGATCGGCACGCTGCCGTACATCGAGTACTGCGTGAGCGGGTAGGCGTCGATGTAGTACGGCTGCCCGCCGGCCAGCACCAGCCCGTAATGGTGCGACTTGTGGCAGTCGCGGTCGATCAGCACGATGTCGCCAGGTCGCACGAGGGCCTGGTGCACGATCTTGTTCGACGTCGAGGTACCGTTGGTGACGAAGAAGGCGTGGTCGCCGCCGAAGGCGCGGGCGGCGGACTGCTGGGCGACCTTGATGTTGCCGGTGGGCTCGAGCAGGCTGTCCAGCCCGCCGGTGGTGGCGGAGGATTCGGCGAGGAACAGGTTGGCGCCGTAGAACTCGCCCATGTCGCGGATCCAGTTCGACTTGAAGATCGACTTGCCGCGCGCGATCGGCAGGGCGTGGAACGTGCCGATGGGGCGGTTCGCGTACTTCTTCAGGTTGTCGAAGTAGGGCGTCTCGTAGCGCTCCGACACACCCTCCAGCACCGCCAGGTGCAGCTCCATGATCTCCTCGGCGCCGCGGAACATGCGGCGGATCCCGGCGCAGTCCTCGCGTCCCGCCATCGCCTCGATATTGCGCTCGGAAAGCAGGTAGACGTCGAGCTCCGGGCGGATGCGGTGGATGAGCCGCGCCAGCGCCGGCCCGTACTCGCGCACCTGGATCTGGTCGGGGTCGAAGCCGAACGCGCGCTCGAGGAAGGCGCGCACGCGCGACATGTCGTGGCGCGAGCGGAACGGGAAGCCGTCCTGGATCACCACCGCCTGCAGGTTGCCGTTGAAGATGACCGCGATCAGCGCGTCCTCGAAGCTGCCCGCCTGCACGAGCTCGTAGACGAAGGGATCCTCGCCGCGGCGCAGCTTGCGCATGTCCTCGCAGCCGCGCTCCCAGTGGGTCGGCTCGGTGGCCGTCACGCTCAGCAGCTCGAAGTAGGGCTTGTGGTGCTGGCCGGGGGCAAGCGAGGGCGGCAGGAAGTCGCCCGCCGTGATGTCGGCCTCGACGGCCGGATCCCACGTCGCGGGATCGTGGCGGTAGGCGCCGCTGGACATGGCGGCGCTCAGTTCGCGCGCCAGCCGCGCCAGCGCGTGGGCGTCGTCGGCGGCCAGCAGCTCGCGAAATGCGCGCATCTGCCGCCGGCCCGGATAGGCCCAGAACTCCTCGAAGGGCTCGATGCGGTCGAGCATGGCGACCGCTTCCGCCTTGAGCGCATCGACCGGCTGCTGGCGCGAAGCGGCGGCGGCCCAGGCGCGCGCGACGATGGACAGCTGCGCCCAGCAGTCGCTGCGCTCCTGCGCGGCCGCGAAGAAGTCGGAGAGTGTTAGGGCACGGGTGGTGGGGTCTGCCGGCATGGGATCCTCTGGTCGGTTGTCTGCCTGGTTCTACGGCGCCCGGGACGTGCCCGGGCCGCCGTCGCCAGCGAGCTGGTCCTATCCTCGCAGGATGACGACTGCCGCGCCTGCCCCATTGACTTGCGTCAAGGCAGCCGGGGGCCGCCTCGCACCCCTCCGCTGCGGCCCAGCGCGGCGCGACCATCGCGGCCGCTCTCGATTCTAGACATGCGGTCCCCAGCCGGCCATGGCAATTCACGCCAAAGTGGCTCGGTCATTTCCTCATGTCCTGTTACCACCCACGATCCGGCACGCTGCAGGTCCAGACGATCCTGGACAACGGCGCCGAGCGGTTTGCCACCGCCCAGGAGAAGCTGCGGGCGCGGAAGCAGGCCCGCGCGCCTCAGTAGAACGTGCCCAGGTAGAAGTAGATCGTGTTGAGGTCGGCGTCGAAGGCGTGGCCCCAGGCGAGGTACATCGGCCCGAAGGCGGAGTCGGCGGCGAGGAACAGCGCTGTCGAGGGCAGCATCCCGCTCGTGGGCGTCCCATCCAGGCGGCTCCACACGTTGCCCAACTCGAGCGAGGCCCCCGCATACAGCCCGCGCAGCAGCAGCGGCACGTTGGCCAGCTGGTAGGAGTAGCGCATCGAGGCGACCGCATAGCTCTGGCCGGCGAGCTGGTTGTACTGGTAGCCAGACAGGTTGAACAGCCCGCCCGCCGTGAACAGGTCGTAGGTCGGCAGCGTGCCGGAGAGCGCCTCACCGCCCTTGAGCCCGAGCTGCAGCGTATGCTGGCCGCGCGAGAGCGGTAACGAGACGCCACCCCACAGCTTCTGGTATTCGTCCTGCGCGCCGAGCGCCGAGAGCGAGTCGCGCCATGACACCAGGCCGAAGTACCCCTGCCGCGGGAAGGTCGGGCTGTCGAGCCGGTCGAGCACGAGATCGCCCGCAACTCCGCCGGTGTCCACGTCCTCGGACGGCGCGTAGGACACGGCGATGCTGGGGTCGAAGGTCGCCCGACCTCGGTAGACGCCCAGACGGGCTTCTCCAAAAGCGCCGAAGGTGTACCCCCCATCGATACGTGCGGAGGCGTTGCTCACGTGGTAGCGCGCGACGGCTTCGTTGCCCTGGAACAGGTTGGCGTTGGTCTCGCCCACGAAGAGGCTGGGCGCAACGAACCAGCCTGTGCCGAGGGCGAGCGGTTGGTAGAGCTCGTTGCGCAGATACGTGCTTTGTCCGAGTGAGGCGTCCGCCCGCCACTGCGCGCCGAGCGCGTTGAGCCAGTGGCGCCGGTACGAGGCGAGCACGTCGAAGCCGACTTCCTCCTTGAAGTCGGTCGCCAGCCGCAGGCCCACGCGCACGTAGCCCGGCCCCCAGGGCTTCTCGTTCGGGATAATCACCAGCGTGCGCGCGCCGTTCGCGCCGTCCTCGAAGCCGAAGTCGATGCGCTCGTAGTCGCCTTCCCCCAGCAGCGTGGCGGTCTTGGCCTCGATGACCTCCGGGGTCGGCGGCTTGCCGGAAAGCTCGTCGGCGAACAGCTTCTCCACCCGGCGGGGGTTGACCGTCTGCAGCCGGGTGGTGTCGACCTGCACCCGATCGACCGCCAGCGGCGCGTCCAGCCGGGCGCGCTGCACACGCGTGAGCTCGGCATAGGCGGACGGCGTAAGGGCCAGCCGAGCCAGGGCGCTGCGCATCTCCAGCGCGGCCTTGCGGCCCACGGGGATCAACTGCTTGCCCTGGCTGAAGTCCGCGCTCGCGTAAGTACGCACGTCGGGCGAGATGAGCACGTCGCGTTCGGTGAGCGCATCCAGCGAGGCGCGCACGTTGTCGGCGATCATCACGTTGATCATCTGCATGGTGATCGCGACCGGGCCGGCCAGTTGCGCGTCGGTGGGCTCCGGCGGCAGGCCCAGGTTCACCGCGATCACCACGTCCGCGCCCATGGCGCGCACCGTCTGCACCGGCAGGTTCTGCTTGATGCCGCCGTCCACCAGCAGCCGGCCGTCGATGCGTTCGGGGGTGAACACGCCCGGCACGGCCATGCTCGCGCGCATGGCGGCGGCCAGATCGCCGTGGTCGAGCACCACCATGCTGCCGCTGCGGATGTCGGTCGCAACCGCACGGTACGGGATCATCAGCTCGTCGAAGCTGCGCACGCCCACGGCACCGAGCGTGAGCCGGCGCAGGAAGCTGTTCACCTCCTGGCCGGCGAACACGCCCGAGGGCACCTTCACCCCGTCGCCGCTCACGCCGACCTCGAGATCCCAGAGGCCGCGCAGATCCTGCGCCTTGCGGTCGAACGACAGCCCCTCGCGGCTGGGCGTGTCGCGAAACACCCGGCTCCAGTCTGCCTGCGTGACCTCCCGCTCCATCACCTCCGGCGAGACGCCGGTGGCGTAGACGCCGCCGATGATCGAGCCTGCGCTGGTGCCGGCGATGCAGTCGATCGGGATGCGCAACTCTTGGAGGACCTGCAGGACGCCGATGTGAGCCCAGCCCAGTCCCCCGCCGCCGCCCAGCGCCAGGCCGATGCGCGGCCGACCGGTGACCTCCTGCGGCTGCCCGCAGTGCGATGGCGGCTGTGACCAGCCAGGCGCTGCGAAGATGGCCGCCGCGCACAGAACCAGCAGCGATGCGATGCCCTTCACTTTTCCCCCGTGATCTGCGGCACCGATGCTCTCCCTCCATCGAGTTCAGGCCGACCGGCACTCTAACGCAAGCACGGGCGTGGGGGCACTCCGGCCTTCTACGCACGCAGGCGTGGAGATACCATACGGGTTATACGAGAGTCAGTGGAGAACGCATGCGCATCGTGATCAGCAACCTTCCCGACGACGTGACCCAGGATGGCATTGCCGAGGCGCTCAGCGGCATCGCGCCGGTGAACTCGGTCAAGCTCGTGACCGAGGGCAAACAACCGCTCGCGATGATCGACATGGACATGACCCGAGAGCAGGCGGAGGCCCTGGTGGACCGTATCCGGCATCGCATCTACCGCGGCCGGAAGCTCATGGCCTCCGTGCCGGTGATGGACTGGTAACCTCGAGGCGCGACAGATGAAGCCACTGGAGGAGATCTTCCGGGAGAACGAGCGGTGGGTCGCATCCAGGCTGGAGCAGGACCCGCGCTACTTCGAAAAGCTCGCACGCGGGCAGCACCCACAGATTCTCTACATCGGCTGCTCGGACAGTCGCGTGACCGCCGAGGACCTGATGGGCGCCGAGCCGGGCGAGGTCTTCGTCCACCGCAACATCGCCAACCTGGTGGTCGCATGCGACAACAACCTCAACGCGGTGGTGCAGTACGCGGTGGAGCACCTGCACGTGAAGCACATCGTGGTGTGCGGGCACTACGAATGCGGCGGGGTCAAGGCGGCGATGAGCCCCAGCGACATGGGGCAGCTCAACACCTGGCTGCAGGGGCTGCGCGACGTCTACCGCCTGCACCAGGCCGAGCTCGACGCCATCGCCGGTACGCACCAGCGCTTCGACCGGCTGGTGGAACTCAACGTGCGCGAGCAGTGCCTCAACCTGGTCAAGATCGATCACGTCCAGCGGGCCTGGTACCAGACCGGCTTCCCCAAGCTCCACGGCTGGGTGTTCGACGTACGCAACGGGCGGCTGAAGGACCTCGAACTGAACATGGCCGAGGAGGTGGCTTCGCTCCGGCGCATCTACGATCTAAAGCCATTGGGGTAAGGCGGAGATCCATATGCCGAGGCCGCCTTCCGGCCTACAGTGCCGCGAAGCCGGGGGCTGGGCTGGGAAAGCGCCGCAGCGGCGTGGGGTGGGCACGGGGCCCATCCAGGCCCCGGTCTCTGGGTGGTGGCCGGCGGCAGCCGGCCTGGACGCGCTCAGCGCCCTTCGGGCTTGACCCCGGACCGGCCGTCCTGCTGCTGGACTTCCGGCGCACCGGCAGGCTGGTCGTTCGGGCCGTTGCCGCTGACGTTCGGATCACCGCGCCCCGAGGACTGCTCGACGCCGCTGGGAACCCCTGGGGACTGGGCACCGTTGCCGGTGCTGGTCGACGCCGGGTCACTGCGGCCGGAGGACTGCTCGGTCTGGGCCGAGGCCTGGAACGACGCCATTGCGGCGGCGAGGATTGCGATTGCCACTACGTGCTTCATCGGGGGTCTCCGCGAGAGTCTGGTATGCGATTCGGGGCAGCGGCGCGAGGGGCACCGGGATCCGCAGCATATCATCACCGTCCTGCGGCGCCATGACCCGGCCATGACGGCGGCCCAGCCACGGCGGCGGCACAAACAAAAAGGGCAGGTCCGTGGACCTGCCCTTCCTGGCGAGCGCGACAGACTTACTTGTTGTCGGTGCGGCCCGGGGCAGTGCTGGCACCGCCGGCTTGCGCGGCACCACCGGACTTGGCGCCCGACGGGTCGGCACGGCCGTCCTTCTGGGCCTTGCCCTGATCGACAGCACCGCCGGCAGCGGCGCCCGAGGGATCGGCACGGCCGTCCTTCGGCGCCTGGCCTTGCTGCACGGCTGCGTCCTTCTTCTTGGTGTCGGCGGCGTACGAGGAAACGGCGGCGCCCGCGAACAGGGCGGCGGCCACGAGGGCGGCGATCTTCTTCATCGTTCTTTCTCCAGAGGGTGGTTGAGCTTGTTCAGCGGGAGTACCGGGGGGCACTCGCGTCCCCCATAACGTGGGGGCGCAGCGGCGGTTGACGCGTTGCCAGGGGTCCGCAAACCACGGGGCCTGCTGGCACCGCTTCGCCTTCTGGCGACAGCCCTTGTTCTCCTTCCTAAATAATGCCATGAGATCGGTGTTGCAGTCCATTCATAAGTCGACGGTATGCGCAACGCATGCCGCGCCCGGGGCGTTGCCGGGCCCCGCCGGGGACCTCCCTCCCGGGTCAGGCCATGATGCTGACCCCGCCGTCCACGTAGAGCGTCTGGCCGCTCATCCGTCTGGCGTACGGGGTCGCGAGGTAGGCGCAGGCGAAGCCCACGTCCATGATGTCCACCAGCTCGCCCACCGGGGCCCGCTCGGCGGCCTCGGTCAGCAGCACGTCGAAGTCCTTCAGGCCGGAGGCGGCGCGGGTCTTTAGGGGGCCCGGGGAGATCGGGTGCACCCGGATTCCGCGCGGCCCCAGCTCGTGCGCCAGGTAGCGGCACGAGGCCTCCAGAGCGGCCTTGATCGGCCCCATCACGTTGTAGTTGGGCACCACCCGGTTGGCGCCCAGGTAGCTCATCGCGAACATGGTGCCGCCGTCCGTCATCAGCGGGGCGGCCAGCTTCGCCATGCGGATGAACGAGTGGCAGGAGATGTCCATGGCCCTGGCGAAGCCCTCGGCGCTGCAGTCGAGCAGCCCGCCCTGCAGATCGTCCTTCGGGGCCCAGGCGATGGAGTGGACCAGGATGTCCAGGCGGCCCCAGTCCTTGCGGATGCGCTCGAACACCGCCTCCAGCTGGCCCGGCTGCGAGACGTCCAGCGGCATGAGGATGGGCGCGCCCAGGGCCGTTGCCAGCGGCTCGACGTAGGGCTTCGCCTTCTCGTTGAGGTAGGTGATGGCCAGCTCTGCCCCCAGCTCGCGGAAGGCCGCCGCGCAGCCGTAGGCGATGGAGCTGTCATTGGCGATGCCCACGACGAGGGCTCTCTTGCCCTTGAGGACGGGGCGGGGGGTGTCGATGGTCATGGGGTTCCTTTCAGGTGCGGTTCACCCGTGCTCCCTTTCTTGCTCGATGGGAGAGGGACGGGAAGTGGGACGCCGCGCTCGGCGTCCATGCCGCCAGCGCGTGTCTCGTTCGTACCCCTCACCCTGGCCCTCTCCCGCAAGGGGAGAGGGAATACTTGTGCGCAACGCGAAGGTGTTGCCCCTCTCCCTCGACGGGAGAGTGCTGAGGGTGGTCAGCAACGGAGAGCCTCATGACACCTCGAGCGTGAGCAGCAGCACGTCGCGCTCGCGCTTCGTGCTCACCCGCAGGCCGCTCTTCTCGAACACGCGCAGCATCGGCGTGTTGCCGGCGAGCACCTCGGCCACCAGGCGCTGCAGCCCGGCTTCGCGAGCGATGCCGGCGAGATGCCGCATGAGCCGACTGCCGATGCCCTGGCCCTGGTGCGCGTCGTCCACGACGAAGGCCACCTCCGCCGCACCCGGCTCGCTCACCACGTAGCGGGCGGTACCGACGATGCGCTCGCGGCCCTGCTCCCGCAGCACTGCCGCCAGCGCCACGTGCTGCACGAAATCGACATGCGTGTAGTACTCGGCTTCGCGCTCGCTGAACCGGCGCTTGAGCGTGAAGAAGCGGCGGTAGATCGATTCGTCGCTCAACCGGCCTGCCGCCGCTTCCAGCTCGGCCCGGTCCTCCGGGCGCAGGGCACGGATCAGCAGCGTGCGTCCGTCGCGCAGGATCTCGGTGGCGGCGTACCGGCCCGCGTCCATCCCGTCAGGCGGCGAGCAGGGCCCGCGTGTGCCGGGCGATCATCAGTTCCTCGTTGGTCGGCACCACCCAGGCCGAGACGCGGCTGCCGGTGGTGCTGATGCGCGGACCGCCCCTGGCGTTCGCCTTACAATCCAGTTCGACACCCAGCCATGCGGCGTCGCGGCACACGCGCTCGCGCAGCACGGCCGCGTTCTCGCCGATGCCGGCCGTGAACACGATGGCGTCCAGTCCGCCGAGGGCGGCGGCCAGCGAGCCGATCTCGCGCCGGATCCGGTACAGGAAGAGGTCCACCGCCAGCTTCGCACGCGGCTCGTCGCTCGCCAGCAGCGTGCGCATGTCGCTGGAGAGCCCCGACACGCCGAGCAGGCCCGACTGGCTGTAGATCAGCTTCTCGATCGCGCGTGCGTCCATCCGGCGCTGGTCCATCAGGTACAGCAGCACGCCCGGATCGATCGCGCCGCAGCGGGTGCCCATCATCAGGCCGTCCACCGCGGTGAAGCCCATCGTGCTGGCCACGCTCTGGCCGCCGGCGATCGCGCAGATGCTCGAGCCGTTGCCCAGATGCAGCGCCAGCGTGCGCCCATTCGCCGCCTTCGCGTCGTACTTCGGCAGCACCGACGCGATGTACTCATAGGACAGGCCGTGGAAGCCGTAGCGGCGCACGCCCTGCTCGTGCATCTCGTAGGGCAGGGCGAACATCTGCGCGAGCTCGGGGTTGGTGCGATGGAACGAGGTATCGAAGCAGCCGACCTGCGGGAGCTCGGGCGCACGCTCGAGCAGCAGCCGGATCGGCGCCAGGTTGTGCGGCTGGTGCAGCGGGGCGAGTGGCACGAACTGCTCCAGCGCCTGCAGCACCGCGCCGTCCAGGCGCACCGGCCTGGTGTAGGCCATGCCGCCGTGCACGATGCGGTGGCCGACGCCGATCAGGCGACTGCCCGCCAGGCGCTCACGCAGGAACCCCACCAGGTGCTCCAGCGCGCCGGCGTGACCCAGCTCCACGCCCTCACCCCAGGACTTCTCGGCCTCGACCTTGCCGGCCGGGTCCTTGGCGACGAAGTGGGGCGCGGTGTAGATGCCTTCGATCTGGCCGCGGTGGGTCAGGTCGAGGGCGGCGTCTCGCAGCGCGAACAGCGAGAACTTGATGCTCGACGAGCCCGCGTTGAGGACGGCGATGGCGTCAGCCATGGGTCAGGTGAAGAGGTGAAAAGGTGAAGCGGTGAACGGGTGCCACCGGTGGTCCGCCAGGTTACGCGGCGTGATGCAAGCTTACGCCACGGCCTTCGACAGCGCTTCGCGGCGTGCGCGCGCCACCAGCGCGGCGACGGCGCACGAGGCAAGCCGCGTCATCACCGAGTCTGCGCGGCTGGTCAGGATGATCGGCACGCGCGCGCCCAGCACGATGCCCGCGGCGTCCGCGTCGGCGAGAAAGGTCAGGCTCTTCGCCAGCATGTTGCCGGCCTCGAGATCCGGGACGATGAGGATGTTGGCGCGTCCGGCCACCGGCGAGTCGATCTGCTTGATCTGCGCGGCCTCGAGGCTGATCGCATTGTCCAGCGCGAGCGGGCCGTCGAGGATGCCGCCGGTGATCTGCTTGCGGTCGGCCATCTTGCACAGCGCCGCGGCTTCGATGGTCGAGGGCACCTTGGGGTTCACCGTCTCCATCGCGGAGAGGATGGCGACGCGGGGCTCCTGCGCGCCGAGTGCGAGGGCGAGGTCGATCGCGTTCTGCACGATGTCGACCTTCTCCTCCAGCGTGGGGGCGATGTTCACCGCAGCGTCCGACACGATCAGCGGCTCGGGATGGGTGGGCACGTCCATGATGAAGCAGTGGCTGATGCGGCGCGCGGTGCGCAGACCGCCTTCGCGCGACACCACCGCGCCCATCAGCTCGTCGGTGTGCAGGCTGCCCTTCATCAGGCACTCGGCGCGGCCTTCGCGCACCAGCCGCACGGCTTCCGCCGCGGAGGCGTGGCTGTGCGGAGCATCGACCCGCTCAAAGCCGGAGAGGTCGAGCTTGCACTTGGCAGCCACGGCATCGATGCGCGCCTTCGGCCCGACCAGGATCGGCTTGATCAGCCCCATCTTCGCGGCATCGACTGCGCCGGTCAGGGAGGACTCGTCGCACGGGTGCGCGACGGCCGTGGTCACGGGGGGAAACTCGCGTGCGCGCTGGAGCAGGCGTTCGTACTTCTCGTGCTTGCGGCTCATCGAGGCTGTGCTCCTAGCTGGCGGCGCGCAGCGCGCGCCTGGCAGCGGGCGCGACGCCCAGCACCGCGCGGATGCGCTTCAGCATCGCGAACTGCCCGGTCGTCGGCTCCGTGGCCAGCACCCGCTTGTCCGCGACGACGCGGTCGATCAGGGTCAGCAGGCGCTCGCGATCCGCGGGGTTGGCGAGCAGCGCCGGCAGCGTCTCGACGGCCTGGTCGGGGGCGTAGCGCACGATGATCTCCTGCTCGCCACGGATGCGGCGGGCATCGTGCCGACTGAGGTCCTGCGGCAGCAGGTCGCGATACTCGGCGATCAGCTCCTCCTTGAGCTGCAGCTGCGACAGCGGCAGCGGCTCGCCGTGGCGTGCCAGCAGGTAGCCGACGCGGGTCAACGCCTCGGGATACCCGCCGGTGGCGACCGAGGCGAGCGCTTCCCTGACGAACGGCAGCTCGCGCGGGTCGGTCGGCACGTCCTTCTGCGCCGCGAGCTCCTTGTCGGCCAGGTACAGCGACCACATGTTGCCGTAGAGCTCGAAGAACGCGGCCTCGCTGATGGCATCCTGCATCGCCCGGTAGTAGTCGAGCGACGCGCTGAGCAGTTCGGAGAGCATCCGCTCGACCTTGCGTGACGGGTCGTCGGCGCCCAGCGGCTGGCGCTGCGCCTTGACCGCCTCCGCAGTCGGTGCGAGCCAGGCGAGCCAGGGGTTGAGGTCCGAGATCGACCAGCGCTGGAAGCGCAGCGGATGGAAGCTGCGCTGCAGCTGTGCGCCGTACTCGGTGGCCACGGCCTGCACCAGCGGGCGCGCGAACAGCTCGTACGCGCGCTGGTTGAATTCCGAGATCGCGTTGACCGCCTCGAACGGCTTCTCGTCCGCGCGCTTGAACCGGTTCAGCCGCGCGACCACCTCCTCGAGACGGCGTTCGACGAACTTCACGTCGTACACGGTCTTGCCGTCGGCACCGGTGCTCTCGCTGATCTGCATCCCGTACAGGCCCGGCGGCAGTGCCTCGATCGACTCGAGCACCGACACGATCTGGGCATGCTCCTTCTTGGCCACCTTGCCGGAGACGAAGATGCCCAGGTGGCCGATGTTCTCGTGCACCAGGCCCACGATCACCTGGCCGCGCGCCTTGATCTCCTCGGTGCTGCCGTACACGTCGGCGACCCAGTTGAACGCCTGCTGAGGGGGCGTGATGTTGTCACCCATGGAGGCGAAGAGAACGATCGGGACCTTCAGCTCGCGCAGGTCGAACACGCCGCTGCCCGAGCGCACCGTGCCCGACCACAGCTTGTTGCCCACGAACAGGTTCTGCGTGATCCACTCGATCTCTTCCCGGTTCATCAGGTAGAACCCGCCCCACCAGCGCTCGAACTCGAGGAAGCGCGGGGGTTCGCTGTCGACGTTAGCGAACACGTGGTAGTACTTGTCCCAGAACGTGTTGGCCGGATTCAGGCTCTCGAAGTTCTGCACCAGCCACGCGCCGTCGAACTTGCCTGCGCCCAGGTCGGAGGTGAGCGAGGCCAGCCAGGTGCCGCCGAGCAGGCCGCCGGCATAGCGCATCGGGTTGTCGCCTTCGCCTTCGCTCCACGCGCCGCCCCAGTACGACATGGGCGCGCCGTTGATCACGATGGGGCCGGTGTCGTCGGGGTTGGCCGCGCCCAGCATCATCGCGGCCCAGCCGCCCTGGCAGTTGCCCACGATGGCAGGCTTGGCCGCGTCCGGATGCAACGCGCGCACCTTCTGCACGAACTGGCGCTCGGCCTCGCACACGTCGAGCAGGGTCTGTTCGGGCTCCGGCTCGGGGAAGAAGATCACGAAGTAGACCGGATGCCCCTCGCGCAGTGCGACGCCCACCTGCGAGTCGTCCTTGAAGCCGCCGATGCCCGGGCCATGGCCTGCACGCGGGTCGATGATCAGGTAGGGGCGCCGCTTCGGGTCCACCGTCACGCCCTGCGGCGGGACGATCCGCACCAGCGCGTAATTGACCGGGCGCTGCAGGGTGCGGCCGTCGAGCACCATCTCGTGGTCGAAGTGCAGGACCGGCGGCAGACCGGCGCGGGTGTGCTCGACGAAATTGTTGCCGCGCTGGCGCAGCGTGTCCCAGAACAGCACGCAGCGCTGGGCGAAGTCCAGCGCGTATCGCCCTGCGTCCGTCCACAGTTCCCAGGGTGTCATGGGCTTCGCCATGAGCCCTTCGACCTGCTCGCGGTACGCCTTCTGCACGCGCTCGTTGTACTGCTCCTGTGCGCGCTTCACGCGGGCCTGGAAGAGGCGGGTGACCTTGGTGGCGACGTCCTGGCTGCGGGAGAGGTGGCGGGTGGGATCGTTCATGGCGGAGAGGAGGGTTGTCGGCGAGGGATGTTGCAGCGCGCAATTATGAGGCAAGAAGGCTAAAGTTTCTTGACGTGGCGCAAGTTTGGTGCGGGGCAGGGTGGCCGGGAATGCGCTGCAGCTAGGCTGATCCTGGAAGGGGCGATGGATCCGCCCGGGCGAGGCCTAGAAACTGACCGCCAGCCCGACCGCCCAGCCCTGGACGTTGTCGCCAAATTTGTAGCGCAACAGCAGTCGCGTGCGGGTCACGATGATGTCGTACTTGCTCGAATCGAGCTCCAGTCCCGCGCCGACCGAAGTCAGGTAGTTGAACCCCAGTGCGCCCCGCAGATCGCCGAAGAACTGGGTATGTGCGAGTTCCAGGACGTAGCGCAGCGGGCGGTCCAGCATCAGCATGCCGGTCGGGGCCCGGTAGCGGGCCCAGAGGGACGCCGTGCGTGCATCGGAGGTGCCTTCGACGGCTTCCGAGGTGCTGCCGTAGCTGTGCAAGGTGATGTCGGTATAGCGCAGCTCGACGTCGACCTCGGCCTCCGGCAGGTAATGCTCGTAATCCAGCATCAGCGATCCGCCCACCCCATAGGCGTTGAGTTGGCCGTTGTCCAGGAACTGGAGGTCCTGTCCGCTCTGGTTCTCCAGGATGTCGTTGAAGATCGACAGGTCGCTCTCCACGTGTCCCAGGGAGAAGTTGAAGATCGGCCGCAGGACGAGTCTGTCGTTGAGACGGAAGTCCCAGCCGGCCCCCACGGTGCCGGATAGGCTGTTCCACTTGACCGGGAAGAGACGCTGCTGTCTGCCGTCGCTTGCCACGAAGGTCGGGTCGTAGCGGGCATAGGCCGCGGTGCCCTCGAGATAGAGCGGAAACTCGCGGCTCACGGTGAATCCGCCGCCGAGCGAGGTCATGCTCAGGCCCGGGTTGCCGGTGTTCGCATCGGTGATGGCAAGCGAACCGGTGGTGACGTCCGGCGTGAGCATGTATCCCATCAGCGAGAGCACGCCGTTGGCCTGCTTCTGCAGGTCGGTCTTGCTCACCGTGAAGACGGACTGGGCGTACGCGGCCGACGGGCCGGGTTCGGACAAGCTCGCGCCGAGCAATCCGGCTGCCGCGAGGGCAAGCCGGGTGAGGGCCTTCATGGGCGCCGGTGGCCGTTCCTGGTCGACGCGGAGCGACTGGAGGGGGCGGCTGGCTGGACCAACACGACGACGTGGCGGGCGGGAGCGAGGCGGCGCGCTCGCGCATCGCCGCCCGCGGTGCCCTCTAGAACTTCTGCGGGACGTACTTGAACGGGTACTTCGGATCCTTGTAATGCCCGGCCTTCTGCCGGTCCGGCAGCTTCACCTTGTCGCGCTTGGGCGCCTTGTAGGGGATGCTGTCGAGCAGGTGCGAGATGATGTTCAGGCGCGCGCGCTTCTTGTCGTCGGACTGTGCGACGTACCAGGGCGCGAAGGCGTTGTCGGTGGCGGCGAACATCTCGTCGCGGGCCCGGGAGTAGTCGTACCAGCGGCTATAGGACTTCAGATCCATGGGCGAGAGCTTCCAGATCTTCCGCCCGTCGTTGATGCGCGCCTGCAGCCGGCGGGCCTGCTCCTCCATGCTCACCTCCAGCCAATACTTGCGCAGCAGGATGCCGGACTCGACGAACCAGCGCTCCACCAGCGGAACGCCCTTGAGGAACCGCTGTGCCTGCTCTTCCGAGCAGAAGCCCATCACCCGCTCGACGCCGGCACGGTTGTACCAGCTGCGGTCGAAGATGACCACCTCGCCGCCGGCGGGCAGCTGCGAGACGTAGCGCTGCGCGTACAGCTGGGTCTTCTCGCGGTCGGTGGGGGCGGGCAGGGCCACGACGCGGAACACGCGCGGGCTCACGCGCTCGGTGATCGCCTTGATCGTCCCGCCCTTGCCGGCGCCGTCGCGGCCCTCGAACAGGATGCAGACCTTGGCCTTGGTCGCGACCACCCACTCCTGCAGGTTGACCAGCTCGATGTGCAGGCGCTTGAGCTCCTTCTGGTACGCCTTCTCGCTGAGCTTGCCATCTTCCTTCACGGCAGTCTCCTTCGCGGCAGTCTTTGCCCTCGCCCCGTTGCCCGAGTTGGTCTTGCCAGATTCCCTCTTCATGCCGATCTCTCCATTCCTTTGACTTGTAAGTATTCCCTTGCCGAAGCGCCTGAAGCAGGGAGCGGGCGCTGCCACGGCCAGTGCCCGCTCACTTCCAACTCGAGGGCGAAGCTCAAGAACGTGCGGATGGCCACGATCACCGCCAGCACGCCCAGGTTCTGCAACGTGGGCTCGATCGCGACGGTCCCGATGATGTCGGCGATGACGAGCAATTCCAGCCCGAGCAGGATCGCCCGGCCGAGATCAGCGCGCAGCATGTGGTAGGCATCCTGGAAGGTGGCACGCCGCACGATGCGCGTCGCAAAGGCCCCGCCGGCGAAAACCGCCCCGAGCAGGAGCACCGCGACGCCCGCCACTTCGACCAGCTTCGCCGATTCGGCGACGAGGTGTTCGAATTCCATTCTGTTGAGCTGCGTGCAGCCTAGCATTTTGGCTCTGGATGCACCGCAATCCGTTGTTAATTCTCGACGCCGGCGCGGCGCCGACCGTCCCCGAAGTCTTATCGCACGCAGGTCCGGGCGGATGCTTGACCTGCGTCAAGCAGCGGGCAGTGCAGCTCCCCCAAAGTGGCAGCGCGGCAGCATGCCTGCCCACCTGCGCACGACTCATTCTCTCATCCTGCCACATCGGAGGCCCGCCATGACGAAGGAATCCACCCGGTTGCAGGAAGCGCGCAACGAGAAGACCCCCTGGAAGAAGTGGGGACCGTACCTCAGCGAGCGCCAGTGGGGCACCGTGCGCGAGGACTACAGCGAGAACGGAGACGCCTGGAACTTCTTCACCCACGACCACGCCCGGTCGCGCGCGTACCGCTGGGGCGAGGACGGCATCGCCGGCATATCCGACGACAAGCAGCGGCTCTGCTTCGCCCTGGCGCTGTGGAACGGCAAGGATCCGATTCTCAAGGAACGGCTGTTCGGGCTGACCAACAGCGAGGGCAATCATGGCGAGGACGTGAAGGAGTACTACTTCTACCTCGACAGCACGCCCACGCACTCGTACATGAAGTATCTCTACAAGTATCCCCAGGCTGCCTATCCCTACGGGGATCTGGTGGAAACCAACCGCCGGCGCAGCCGCAGCGAGATGGAGTACGAGCTGCTGGACACCGGCGTCTTCGACGAGGATCGGTACTTCGACGTCTTCGTCGAGTACGCCAAGGCGGGTCCCGAGGACATCCTGGTGCGCATCACCGCTGCCAACCGGGGGCCGGAGACCGCCGAGTTGCATCTGCTGCCTACGCTCTGGTTCCGCAACGACTGGGCCGACTGGATCGCCGAATCCAACCGGGCTCCGGGGAAGCCGGACCTCCGGCAGATCGCTGCAGCCCCCGGCATGAGCGCAGTCGCCGCCACCCATTCGCTGCTCGGTGAATTCAGCCTCTTCTGCGAAGGCGACGTGCCGCTGCTCTTCACCGACAACACCACCAACCACGAGCGCCTGTTCCCGGGACGGCAGCAGAACGAGAGCCGCTACGTCAAGGACGGCATCAACGATTGCGTGGTACAGGGCCGGCAGGACGCGGTCAATCCGGAGCGGCAGGGTACCAAGGCGGCAGCGCACTACCGAGTGGAGATCGGCGCCGGCAAGGAAGCGGTCATTCGCCTGCGCCTCGTGCGCAAAGGCGCCGAGCAGAAGGGCGGGCCCTTCGGAAAGCAATTCGACGACGTCTTGGCCGACCGGCTGCGCGAGGCCGACGAGTTCTACCGGTCGGTCATCCCGCCGGCGGTGGGCCCCGATGCGGCCAACGTGATGCGCCAGGCGCTCGCCGGCATGCTGTGGAGCAAGCAGTTCTTTTTCTTCGACGGCGACAACTGGCTGGACGAGCACCACTCCAACCCGCTGCACTCCGGATTTCGCGCCGCGCGCAACTCCGAGTGGTTCCACATGCTCAACGAGGATGTGATCTCCATGCCGGACAAGTGGGAATACCCCTGGTACGCGGCCTGGGACCTGGCCTTCCATACGCTGCCGCTCTCGATCGTCGATCCCGACTTCGCCAAGGATCAGATGAAGCTCATGCTCCAGGGCGTCTACCTGCACCCCAGCGGCCAGATGCCCGCGTACGAGTGGAACTTCAGCGACGTGAACCCGCCGGTGCACGCCTTCGCGACCCTGTTCCTGCACCGCACCGAGCAGGCCCTGCGCGGCCAGACCGACCTGGACTTCCTCAGGGCGACCTTCAACAAGCTGCTGATGAACTTCACCTGGTGGGTGAACCGCAAGGACCGCTTCGGCAAGAACGTCTTCGAGGGCGGCTTCCTCGGCCTCGACAACATCGGCGTCTTCGACCGCAGCGCCCCGCTGCCCACCGGCGGCCACCTCGAGCAGGCCGACGGCACGGCCTGGATGGCGCTCTTCACCCAGAACATGCTGGAGCTCGCGGTGGAGCTGGCCGCCCACGATCCGATCTACGAGGACATGGTGCTGAAGTTCGTGGAGCACTTCTACTACATCGCGGCCGGCATGAACCGCACCGGACAGGACGGGATGTGGGACGAGGAGGACGGGTTCTACTACGACCTGCTGCGGCGCCCCGATGGCAGCACCACGCGGCTGAAGGTGCGCTCGATGGTCGGGCTCCTGCCGCTGTGCGCGACCACGGTGATCGAGAAGTGGCAGCGGGAGCGCATCCCGCGCGTGATGACTCATATAACGGAGCGCCTGCGCCGGATACCGGAATTGCAGCGGACCATCCACCCCACGGGGGCGGGACATCTCGGCGTCGCCGATCGCGGGGTGCTGGCCCTGGTGAACCCGGAGCGCTTGCGCAGGATCCTCAAGCGCATGCTCGACGAGAACGAATTCCTCAGCCCTCACGGCATCCGCGCGCTGTCGAAGTACCACGAGCAGCACCCCTACGTCCTCGATGTGAACGGCCAGGGGCACCGGGTGGACTATCTGCCGGCGGAGTCGAACACCGGCATGTTCGGCGGCAATTCCAACTGGCGCGGTCCGATCTGGATGCCGGTGAACGTGATGATCATCCGGGCGCTGCTCAACTTCTATCTCTACTACGGCGACAGCTTCAAGATCGAATGCCCGACCGGGTCGGGCAGGATCATGAACCTGTTCGAGGTGGCCAGGGAGATCTCGGACCGGCTCGCCAGCATCTTCATGCGCGACGACAACGGCCGGCGGCCGGTCTATGGCGGCACCGAGAAGTTCCAGAATGACCCCCACTGGCGCGACCTGATCCTGTTCTACGAGTACTTCCACGGGGACAACGGCGCGGGGCTGGGCGCGAGTCACCAGACGGGATGGACCGGCCTGGTGGCGAAGCTGATCCAGCTCTTCGGAATGCTCGATGCGAAGCGGGCGCTCGAGGCGGGGAAGGCCGCGGGTTTCGCGCAGCCCAGGCAGGCAGCGTCGATGCCGGGATAAGCGGATGCCGCTGCGGGCGGCGCCTGTTGCGGACTACTTCTGCGGCGCGCCGTTCGCGGGCGGGGTGGCCGGCGTGAGCGAATCGATCAGCTTCTTCGGCAGATCCAGCGTGCGCTGAAAGATCCCGACGAGCTCGCCGGTGACTGCGCGCGGGTCGAGCGGGATGACGGTCGGATCGCGGATGTCCCCGGTGACCTTCACCGGAATGCTGCTCAACGTCCCGCCGATGATGTAGCCGAACACGGGGATCGCGCGCACCAGCCGGTCCCAGGTGGTAAACGGCGCCACGAGTACCGTGAGGTTGGTGGTGCGGGTGTCCAGGTTGACCGTTCCGGTCGCTGCCAGCCCGACCGCATTGCTGTCGAATGCGGCCTCGTCGACCCGCACGACGCCCTTCTCGATGGTGCCGCGCCAACCCATCTTCTTATAGTCGAACCCCTCGGCCCCGAGGCTGACCTTGCCCTTCAGCACCGAGGTGATGCTCTTGATGGAAAGGATGTTGCCGATCAGCGCGAACTTCATGACCTTGCCCTTGCGGGCGCGCAACTGCACCGAGCCTTCCAGGTTGCGCAGCAGCTCGCTGGTCTTGCCGCGCGTGCGCAGGTCGGCGCGCATGTCGAAGCGGCCGGTGACCAGCACGCGCTGCTCGGTCATGCACTTCGCCGTTTCCTCGAGCTGCTGGTCCTGCGCCGTGAGCTGCGCTGCGATGGCCGCCCCCTGCGGGTCGAGCTGCAGCTGGAACGGAAACTCGATGCCGCAAAGCTTGGCCTGGGTGAGGGTCAGATCGATCTTCCCCGGCTGCACCGCGAGCGTGCCCGCGAGCGGCTCGACCCGGTAGCCGCTGTATTCCACGAAGCCTGCGTGCACGGCGACCTTGCCCTCCAGCGGCAGTGGCCAGATCTCGAGCGCCTCGGGCACCTCCCAGCCGCGCGGCTCCTGCGGCTCCTCGTCGCCGGCCGGGGGCGCGGTCTTCTTCGGCAGGAGCTCGTCGATCACGACTCCTGGGGTGTCGATCTCGGCATTGATCACCGGGCCCGAAGGCCCCCGGTAGATGTTCCCGCGCAAGGTCACCTTCTGCTTGGCGTAGGCGAAGGTCGCTTCCTCCACGTACAAGGTCTTGCCGTCTCCGCGCAGGCTGATGCGGTCGATCCACGCCGGCACGCCGAGCAGCCGGTAAAGGCTGATCTGCTCACCGGTGAGCGTGCCCTCGCCATAGCTGCGGCCGCGCAGGTCGCGGTCGAGCGTGGCGTGGAAGTCGCCTTGTGTACGGCTGCGGCGTCCGCCGACCGACTTCGCGAACAGGCGGTTCGCGCTGGCGCCCGTGAGCAAGCCCTTGAACCGCACGTCGAGCAGGCGCCCGCGCATGGTCAGGCCGCTCGTCGCATCGCTCTCCTGGTCCTTGATGTGGAGGCTGCGCAGGTCGAGCATGCCGTCGTTCCAGGCCAGGTCGACCTCCAGGCTCGCGGCGGCCTCGGGCTGCGCCGTTGCCTGGAGGTCGATGCCCTCCTGCGCGCTCCAGCGCACGCGCTGCGCAGCGAACTGGATCGGCGTCTTCGGCCGCAGCCGAGGCGGTGCCTCGAAGTGCTCCCACGCCCATGCCACGAAGCGATCGCCGATCTCGCCCTGCGTCGCCGACGCATCCACCTTGCGCGACTGGGCACGGTAGTCGGCCACTGTGCCCCCGATGCGTGCCTTCGCATCGAGCATGCCCACGCCGAAGGCATCGAATCGCAATGCGCTGGGCGTGATGCGCACCGACCCGCCGTCGAGCCGCAGGGGTCCCGGCAGGTCGGTGACCTCGACCTGTAGCTGGTGCGGGCTCAGGGTCACGTCGAAGTCCAGCGTCTCGAGCTTATCGACGTTCACGCTCAGATGATTGAGGGTTGCGTCGAGTTGACCAGCCGCCGTGGGGACGCGCTCAAGCTGGCCCGCGAGCGCGGGCTGCGCGCGCAACCACGGATACAGCTGGCGCAACGCCAGCGAGGCCGAGCCGCGCCCCGTCTTAATGCGCACCGGTGCCGTGCTCGGCATCTCGATCGTCACTCCGCGAAAGCTCGATTCGCCCAGCGCCCCGCTCGCGCCGATCACCGAGAACAGCGTCGAAGTCCGGACGATCCGGCCTTCGCGCAGCGTCACGGGCCAGGGAACTTTCGCAAACATCACCGATGAGTCCGAGCGCGTTACCGAGATGTCGACGCTGAACTGGCCCGCATCCAGCCCGATCTGCAGCGCCCCCGCAGCCCTGCCGCGCGCCGAGCGCAGCACTTCGCGCAACGGCGCAGGCGTGTCGGGCAGGCTGCGCGCCACCTCGAGTGCCTGGGCCAGATCGAGGTCATAGGCCGTGCCGATATGCATCCGCCCGCTGGCCAGTGTGTAGTCGAATGTGCCGTTGGAGACGCGCGTGCCGCCAAGCCGGCCCGCGATCGAGCGTGCGCTGACGGCGCCATCGCGCCAGGCAACCTCGCCGGCGATGCCCTCGACCTCCCGCTCCAGGTATGGCACCTTCATCGCGCCATCGGCCAGTTTGATGCTCACATCGATCGCGGAGGCGTCCGCCAGCTCCGCGAGGCTGGTGCCACGCGCGGTCACGCGCAGATCGGTGGCCTGGCCTCCATGGATGCGGCCGACATAGTCGCGCACCAGCGGCTCGTCCGCGGCCAGGGTGAGGGCCATGCCACGCAGCCGGGTGAGGTCGATGGCCGGCACGTCGATGGTGAGCTCCGCTGCCGGCTGGGAGGCGGGATCGAAGCGCACGCGCGCCGCTCCCAACGGGAGCACTTCTCCGAGCCGCAGCGTCTTCAGGTTCACCTCGAAACGTCGCCCCGCCAGCGTGGCGCTGGCTTCCGCCCGCCCGCCATGGATCCCGAAGCGCGTGCCGTTGCGCTCAATGCTTGCTGCGGGCACGTCGAGGACGATCTCCACGTCCAGGTTGGTGCGACCGTCCGTGGAGAGCTTGGCGCTGGCGCTGCCGGTAGGCACCAGCAACCTGGCAACCGTGGAGGGCACGAAGTCGTCGATCAGACCCTGCGGCTTGAATCCGACAGCGTCGATCTGGACCTCAGCGGAAAGGTCGGAATAGTTCAGATGTGCTCGGGTCTTCAGGCCGTCCCAGGTGTCGCTGCTCGAACTGGCGGACAGGTCCACGCCGCTGCGGTCGAAGCCCACTTCGGCGTTGAACTGCACCCGTTCGATGTTGCGCGGGCCCGGAATGTCCGCGTCGATGCTGCCCTCCTGCACCTTGACCGTGAGGTCGGAGGCGAAGCGCTGCAGTACCGGGACGACCGGCTCGAGCGCACGGCGGTAAGCGGCGATGGGATCGAGGGGTTCGGTGGATGCGCTCTCGCCGGACGCCGGCACCTTCACCTTGACCACCGGGCGCACGATCAGCAGCTCCTGCAGTTCCACGCGTCCGGCGAACAGCGGCACGAGCCGGAGCGCGACCTCGAGCTCCTCGACGGTACCGTCGACCACGTCGGGGATGTGGATGTGGGCCTTGCGCATCACCCCGTGCGGCGCGGGGAGCAGATGGACTTCCAGTTCGTCCCATTCCAGCTGGCCATGCGCCGCCTCGGACAGCTTCTGCTCGAGTCTGGCCTGCACTGCAGGCAGATCGAGCAGGGCAGGTCCGGCCACTGCCGCGATGACGGCGAGCGCGACCAGGCTCAGGACCGAAAAGGCGATCCAGCGCAGCAGCCGGTATCGGCGCGCGGTGGCGGTTCCCTGCGCTTGCGAGGAGTGGCGCACGTCAGCCCATCAGGAATCTGGCTGCCCGGCCCTCACTGCAGCGAGGCAGGGAGCGGTGGACGGGGCATCCCACACCAATTGTCAACAGCATGAACGGATCAACGCGTCAGGCCAGTGCGCAGCGATTTGCCCGAGCGTGCGACGCCAGGGTGCCGCACCGGTGCACATGCAGCGCGATGCAGCCATTGCGAGGTTCCCATTCTAGCGCCGGGGGCGGCGGCGGCGCGCCCCTCCAGGATGACTCCGTCAGGTGTCCGGCCTGGCAGATGGCAGCGGGTCGACCGGCAGTTGAGCGAACCCGCCACGGAAGCCGGCGCCTCAACCTGGCTTCCGTCGCAGCGTATCGGACGGCAGCTCGCCGAAGCACTCCCTGTAGGCGCGGGAGAACTCACCGAAGTGCCAGAAGCCCCACTTGAGTGCCTCGGCAGAGACAGTGGTTGATCCCTGGGTACCCGCGAGCAGCGCCTGACGCACCCGGTGCAGCCTCAGCCGCATGAGATAGGCGATGGGCGTCAAGCCCATGATCTCCTTGAACGCGTGTTCCAGCGTTCGCTCGCTCACGCAGGCGGCTCTGCACAGGTCGCTCACGTAGAGCGGATCGTCGGTGTGCGACAGGGCGTAGTCCTCGGCGGTCTTGACGATGAGACTGTGGGCCTGCCGCGTGCGGTAACTGCGGTCGGCCTCGAGATCGTTGGCCACCCGCAGCGTCGCGAGGAGTGTTTCGAGCAATTCGACCTGGGCCGCGACCCGTTCGCTTCTGCGCTGATTGAACAGATCGGGCTGGCGGGCGGCGGTGTTCACCAGTCGCTTTCCCCAATCGAACAGCCCGCGAACCTTGTCTGTGTCTGCCTGCAGCACCTCCACGCCGTGCGGCATGCGGAACTCGCTCTCGCGCTGACGGGCGGCGAGATGGGCGCTGACCTCATGCGGTGGGAGCAGGAATGTGACGCTCTCCCAGCCGGCGCCTGCGACGAACCTCGCCTCCGACCCGGGCTCGGCGACGACAATCAGATCGGGGCGGATCGGCAAACCGTTCACCGTCCCTTCCGCCCGGGGGCCGAACGTGACGTAGGCAAGCAGGCGCTTGCGGACGCTCGTGCGCGTCCGTATGCGCAGGTTGGTGGAATGGAAGGCGACCACCGCCGACTCCAGGCGGACGATCACTCGCAACGCCCGCAGCGGTGTCGACTGGAGCTGCATCACATCCTGGTCGATCAGCTCGATGCCTGCGCGGGCGGCGATGGGGTCCGTGATCTCGACGATGCTGACAGCAGGTTGGCCGGTGGTGACCGCCATGTTCACTTTCTGCGGATTTCCGATAGACGGCTCTGATTGATGGCCGGAAGATTCATCCAGGAAGGAAGTTTAGCAGCAGCGCGACCGGCGCCGATCCGGAGCCTGCTTGGTCCGCGTCTTCCATCCAGCGCACCCCTATGCATCGTGAGCGTTGGGCCATGGGCTCCGGGTGGCCCGCACCCTCCATCTGGTGGATCCCGAATGAAGCTGCAGCAAGTGAGCGACAGCTGCTTCGCGTGCTGGAACGAGAGAAACCGCATGTGCGGCGCGAACTCGGGACTGATCAATCGAGGTGGCGGCGTGATCATCGACACGCAGCCGGACTTGCACCACGCGCGGCGCATGATGGAGTCGTTCGCACGGGTCTGGCAGGAAAGGCCCAGGCGGGTGATCAACACGAATGAAGATGCAGATCACGTCTGGGGCAACCAGCTCTTCGAGGGCGCCGAGTTCATCGCGCACCGGACCGTGCCCGATCGGATCAGGCAGGTCGCCGATCCGGAGCAGAGCCGGCAGCTGGTTGAACGGGCAGATCACTGGCTTCCCCGGTTGCTGCTCAAGGTCTTCCACCCCGGTGCACTGGCAGTTGCCCGGCAGTTGAAGCAGCGCTACGACTTTGAAGGGATTGAACTGGTGCAGCCCACGACCCTGTTCGACGAGCAGCACGTCCTGGATCTTGCCGGTACGGAAGTTCGACTGATGCACGTGGGCCCATGCCACCAGCTGGGTGACACGATCGTTCATGTGCCGAAGGAACGGGTCGTGTTTGCGGGCGATGTCGTCTTCAGCGGATGCACCCCCATGGGCTGGGCCGGAACCTACCAGAAATGGCTCAGCGCCCTCGATCTCATCATCTGGCTCGACCCGGAAGTCATCGTTCCCGGACACGGACCGGTCTGCGGAATCGAGGCTGCGATGGAGATGCAGGCGTACCTCGAGTACGTGCGCGAGGAATCGGATCGGTTCTTCGAGCAGGGGCTGACCGCACCGGAGGCATGCATGCGAATCGATCTTGGACCGTATGCGCAGTGGCGAGGTGCCGCACGCCTTTACCTGAACGTCGAGCGGGCCTACCGGGAGCGCCGCGGCGAGCCACCAGATTCGCCCTGGGATCCGGCCGGTACCTTCGATGCTGTCTACAGGCTGGCGAAGGCGAGGGGGATCGATGTCGAGTTCTGAGCGGGCCGATCCGAAGATCAGTCCAGGAAACGCTGCATCACCTGTGGGACGACACATGAAGAGACTAGCCGTTGCCGTCATCGTCGCGGCCGCCGCCGCGCTGCTCACCCCGGTTGCTCCGGCTCACGCGCAGGCCAAGCGACCCAACATCGTCATCATCCTCGGCGACGATTTGGGCTTCGCGGACATGGGCTCGTTCGGTGGCGAGATCAGGACGCCGAACCTGGACTCGCTCGCACGAAACGGCGTGCGGTTCACGAACTTCTACACCCAAGCGACCTGCTCGCCCACGCGGTCGATCCTGCTGAGCGGGGTGGACTCGCACCTGAACGGCCTGGGCAACATGGACGAGTGGGCTGCGCCCAATCAGCAGGGCATGCCGGGCTACGAGGGCTACCTCAACAACCGCGTGGTGACGCTGCCGCAGCTGCTCAAGGGTGCCGGGTATCACACCTACATGGTGGGCAAGTGGCATCTGGGCAAGGCACCGGACCAGATCCCGGCTGCGCGCGGATTCGAGCGCGACTTCTCGCTGCTCGACGGCGCGGGCAGCTACTGGGACATGACCAACTTCACCGCCACGTCGCCCCGGTCGGTCTTCACCGAGGACGGGCGGTATCTGACGCGCCTGCCCAAGGACTACTACGCGACCAAGACCTACACCGACAAGCTGATCGGATTCATCGACGCCAACCATGCGGACGGCAAACCCTTCTTCGCCTACGTCGCCCACCAGGCGCCGCACGATCCCTTCCACCTGCCGATGGAATGGCGCACCCGCCACGTGGGCGAGTACGACAAGGGTTGGGAGGCGGTCCGGCAGGAACGGCTGAAGCGGCAGATCGAGCTCGGCATCATGCCCGCGGGCACGCAGCTGGCAGAGCGGATGTGGTTCGTGCCTGATCCGGTCGTGCTCGCGCCGGTCGCCAGGGCGCTGTTCGGCAAGAAGATGGAGCTCTACGCCGGAATGGTGGAGAACCTCGACTTCCACGTCGGCCGCCTCATCGACCACCTCAAGCAGATCGGCGAGTACGAGAACACGATCTTCATCGTGTTCGGTGACAACGGCGCCGAGGGAACCGACCTGTTCAAGATGGTCGCCGGTTCGCCGGGCTCGCGCGACTTCCTGTTCAGCGCGATCAAGTGGTCGCAGACGCATCCCAACGCATGGGGCGATCCGGGCTCGTACGTCGGCTACGGTCCGATGTGGGCGCAGGTATCGATGACCCCATTCAGCCAGTACAAGGGCTGGGTCGCCGAGGGCGGCATCCGCAACGCGCTGATCGTCAGCGGCCCGACCGTCAAGCGTCCCAAGGGCAGCATCAACGACGGGCTGATGCACGTGGCCGACCTCATGCCGACGCTGCTCGAGATCGCCGGCACCAGCTATCCGAAGACCCACCAGGGGCAGGAGCTGCCCCCGCTGCTGGGCAAGTCCTGGGGCGGCGTGCTGGCGGGCCAGGCGGACTCCCCCCGGACCGAGGAGGACTACCTCGCGTGGGAGATCTTCGGCAACCGCGCCGTGCGCCAGGGAGTGTGGAAGATCCGCTGGGAATACAAACCGTTCGGCAAGGGCAACTGGGAGCTGTTCGACCTCGCCGCCGATGCCGCCGAGCGCAGGGACCTCGCGGCAGAGCGGCCGGACAAGCTGCAGGCAATGCTTGCGCTCTGGGAGCGCTACGTCCAGGCGAACAACGTGATCGTGCCCAACCGCTCCATGTTCGAGACGCTGGAGGACCAGCTGCCACAGCGCGTCCCGATCGAGGCCAATTATCCGCCGCTGCTCTACAAGCGCCAGTTCGTGCCGCCCAAGGAACTGATGGCGGATCCCAAGCCATGAGCGTTGCACAGCATTGGAAATCGATCTGCGAGGACGAAGAAATGATGAAGAACGACGGTGATCGGACCACTCGGGTGGCCTGGACGCGGATGTGCCTGGCATTGACGCTTGCCCTGGCCGCGCTCGGTCCGCTGCAAGCCCTGGCCCAGATGCCGGCGCGCTTCTACTGGAAGAGCCTGTCCGGAGCGGACGCAGTGCCGCTGATCGTCAACTCGGTCAGCGGCAACACCAATCCGTTCGATCCGGCGCATTCCGTGCAGTCCACCGGGAACATCGATGCCACGCTCGCCCTCGTGGGCTACGCACACACCTTCGCGCTAGTCGATCGGGCCGCCACGGCCGCGGTGATCCTGCCGATGGGGCGGGTCTCGGGCGAGGTCACGACGGCGGGGAAGTCGTTCAACCAGTCGGCCAACGGGTTCGGGGATCCGATGTTCGAGTTCGACATCAACGTCATCGGCCCGACGGCGCAGCGCAACCTTCAGGATGCCTTCCGCTATGAACCTGGCTTCTCGGTGGACCTGGTGGTCGACGTTGCGGTGCCGGTCGGCGAATACGACAGCAACCAGCCGCTGAATCTCGGGCAGAACCGCTGGTACGGGCGGGTGGGCGCGCCGGTGGTATGGCAACTCGGTCCATGGGTTCCCGGGCGGCGCACGACGCTGGAATTCGTGCCTGCGGTATGGGTCTTCGGCGACAACGACGACTATGTCGGGCAGACGCTGAAGACCGATCCGCTGTATCAGCTGGATGCGCACTTGACCCGCGACTTCACCGAGCAGTTCTGGGGCTCGATTGATGCGTCCTGGTACGACGGGGCGCGTGCGACCGTCAACGGCGTCTCAGGCGACAAGCTGAACGCCATCGGGGTCGGGCTCACGCTCGGATATACGCTCAACGACAACCTGCACCTGACGGCTGGCTACAAGTCGACCATCAACGACAACGGCCCGGGGGACCTGCGCATGGACATGTTCATGGTCACCCTCGTGTACGGGTGGCACCCGCTGGTCGAAGGCGCGCGGCGGCTGAAGGAATAGACATCGGGGCAGTTTCGGTGCTCGGGGCATCCGTGCCGGCGGGTGTGGCGCGGAAACCTCCGGTCGGCCCGGCTTGATCCGGCAAGGCCAACTGCCCCTCCGCCATCGCGGCACTCACGGGGCTGGACTGCGCTGACGATCCGAATGTTGCGCTTGAACCGCGCTACGTGCCGCAACCCCGGCACGCCTCGTCAGAACATCACCGTCGCGCGCAGCGACAGCACCCACACCCTGTCGTGCGCCGGGTTGAGCGCCGGATCGCCGATGTACTGCACGTCCGGCGCGAACACCAGGCCACCCAGGAAGGTCCAGTTCCAGTAGGCCTCGACGATGGTCTCGTTGCTGTCCGCCCCGGTGTATCCAGCGGGGCGGCTGAGTCCGACCGCGACGCCGATCTGGTCGGTGGCGCTGCGATGGAGGGGATCGTTCAGTGCGACGCCCACCGCATACGACGCCTCGATCGAGCCCGTGTTTCCGCTGGCCCCGTTCGCCCGGCCGAACACCGCCCATGCGGGGTCGAGGTTCTGCACGGCGTTCAGCGACCAGCCGTGCGCACCGGTCCCCTGCTGTCCCGGATTGTCGTACCAGGTGAGCGAGTACTGGGCGCCGCCCAGCCCCTTGAACGACGGTGTCCACTGCGCATAACCGAACCATGCCGTGCCCGCCTGGTCGATCGACCGGAGGTGACTGAACGAGGCGTTGTTGGGGGCTTGCGCGCCGGCGGCGAACTGCAGTGTGCCGCTCGCATTCCACTGCACGAAGCCACCCAGCCCGGCGTCGGCGTACGCCGCGCTGCCGTTCTGCGCGAGCACGTAGTTGATGAAGTTGAGCTGCGAGTTGCCCAGGTACTGGTTGGTGTCGAAGTTGAAGACCGGGTACTGGCCGCCTGCCAGCGCGATGGCGCCGCCCGGCAGCGTCTGCGTGTAGGTCAGTTGCGCGAACTGGTTCTGCGTGTCGGTCCACGCGTTGGGCGGGGTGACGACGCCGAGGGTGGACTGCATGTCGGCGACCGTGTGCTGCGTGACGAAGCCGTTGTAGAAGCCGAGCAATTGCGCCGAGCCCGCGCCGAGCGTGGGGCTGCTGAACATGTTCCAGTCGAGCGAGACCTGGCCCAGCACGCTGGGTGCGGGCCGGCCGCCGTCCGGCGTGCCCGACTGCTGCATGAAGGTCGCGTCCACCGACCACTGCAACCCGGTGTCCTTCTGGAAGCCGGTCTTGAAGCGCGAGTACGCGCCGTAGAGATCGTCGATGTCCTGGTAGAGGCTGTGCCGCCGGGCTGCCCGGGCAATCGCCTGCTGGGCAAAGCCGGTTCCGCCGGCCGCCGTCGCGCTCGCGGCCGGCGGACCTGGCGCCCCGTCGCTCTGCGCGAAGGCGCGGAGGGACGGGGTCAGCAGGCTGCAGCACGTCGCAAGGAGCGCTGCGTAGCCGCATGCAACGACACCTCCCTGAGGTCGGGGTGAGCGGTGCAGCAAGCGTGCGCTGGACGTGGCGAGAGCGCCGGCGCCCAGGCGCGCGGCTGCCGCGAAGGCGGGCATGCGGACGTAATGCAGCGGATGACGGTCCCCCATTTTAGCGGCGAGGCAGCATCCGTATGGTCCTTTCTCGCGGCCATCTCCGGGGACGGGGCCCGAGCGCGCACGGCACGGCAGTTGCTTTTCACGTTTCGTCGAGATTCGACGGGAGGCTCCGAGCGGATCTGCACCATCGTCGCACGATGCCGTTACAGGAACACATGGGCACCGTCATCGCGTTTCGCCGTCCGCCACACTGGCTCACGCACTACGAGCGCGGCCAGGTGCGCTCGATCGCGGCCTGGAAGGCGGCCCGGCCCGGCGCGTACGAGAGCTTCGTGCGCGGCCTCACCCGCCCGCTCGCCGAGAACGTGCATACGCTCCTCAAGCCCTCCGTGGTGCGCGTGTTCGGCGATCTGCTGGAGTACCTCAACAGCCGCTTCGCGCGCGACCACGACCTGACCCGGGACGCGGGCATCCGCGGCGCGGGCATCCTCGACATCGAAAGCCTGTCACAGAAGCCGCTGGAGGTGGCCGACGCTGTCGCGGACTACGTGATTGCCGATGCGCGCAGCCGCGCGGTGGCGGCGGGCGCGGCGAGCGGCCTGGCCACCCCGGTGGCCCTGGCGCTGGGCATCCCCGCGGCATTCAGCGCCGCCTTGCGCGCAAGCCATCGGGTGGCGCAGGCCTACGGGTGCTCCGGCGAAGCCCAGTCCGATCGCGCCATGGTGCTGCAGGTACTGGCCCTGTCCCTGGCAGTGACGCGTGCGGAACGCACCCGGGCGATGCAGGACTACCGGCGCCAGCTCGAGCACGCGTTCGTCAACTCCGCGGTCGACGAGATCATCCAGATCATCATCGAGCGCACCGTCGTGCGGCTGCAGCTGGGGAGCGCTGTGCCCGGCCTCGGCGTCCTGATCAGCGCCCGCGTCCACGGCCGCTTCGTCGAGCGCGCCGCCGTATGCGCCAAGCGCGTGTTCCAGGAACGTTGGCTGCGCACGCGCGGCAAGGTGGACTGGATCGAGCCTCGCGCCGCCTAGAGCGAGCGTCCCCCGCCCGGCGTCCGCTGCGTCCCAGAGCGCCGGGTGTCCGCAACGCCCCTGCACTTGTCATGCCGCGCGCATTGCGGGAGAATTCTCGTTCGCACCCCCCGCACCGTCGCCCCTCGGCCGCACGGCCCAAATCGCTGCAGGCTGTCCGCACCGTCATGCCCGAGTACCGTATCTTCCAGTCCGTCTCCGTCGAGCTGTTCGAGCGCTTCCAGGCGCTCGGTCGCACCTACGACGTCATGTATGACCCGCCCTCCGGGCCCAACGGATATGCGCACGCCAGGACCCCGCTGGGGATCTGCAAGGTCGCGTTTGCGCTCGATGCGGAGAAGTCGCAACTCACGCTGGTGATCTGCGAGAAGCCGATGCTCGTGCCCGCCAACAAGGTCTGGCAGGTGCTCGGGGACGCGATCGACGATTGCCGGGCGCAGGACGGCGCAACAGCGCGCTGACGCGGGTCCCCACGTGACCGCGGTGTTTCGCCAGCAGGCCCTGGCGCGCTGGCCCCGCTTCGCAGCGGCACTCGATGCACACTTCCCTGGCGCGATCGAGCTCACCGACTACGTGACCCGGTCCGCACGGGCGCTTGGGCGGCATGGTTTCGGCGACGCCAACACGCTGGGCGTCGTGGTCACCTGCCGTGACGAGATCGCCACGCCCCTGCACACCCAGGTGATGCAGGCCTGGGGCAAGACCTTCGATGGCCGCAGCCTTGCCGGCTTCCTCTCCATGGGGGCGACCGGCATCGACGCCGCGCTGTCGCATGCCCCCGTCGTCGACGGCCACGCGCGCTTCGCGCTCTATGCGATGCCGCACATCGCGATCTCCGAGGACGGCGTGATCGGCAACGTCTATCGCGAGAGCCTGCAGCAGGTCTCGCACGCGTGCGGCTCGCTGGCCGGCGTGCTGCACCAGCTGGAGGCGGGGCACGCGCGCCGCGTGATCGACCTGGACGACATCGAGCAGAGCCTGGTGAAGGGCCTGCTTCTGACCGCCCTGCGGCACGGCGAGGCGCGCGACCTCCTGGCGGTGACGCAGCTCGCTGGCCGGCTGATCACCGAGGATGTGGGACGCCTGGTCCTGGCCGCCGACCCGGCGCGGTACAGCTACGCGGTGTTCACCGGGGTGCTCGTGCACGGTCCTGGTGACGTTCACTGGGTCCACCCGCTGCATGCGTACGCGCGCGGTGTCGCCGTGGGCACCGGGACCGCCCACCTGACCGACCTGCACCTCGCGGTCGCGCGTTAGCGCGCCCCGGGCGCGATCCACGCGACCTTGCCGCGGTCGCGCAGCCAGCGTTCCTGGAACACGTGCTTCGCTGCCACCGCCGCCTTCTCGACGAAGCGCGCGTGCAGGTAGGCGTTCATCAGTACGCCTGCGGCCGGCACTGCGGTGCCGAGCTGCACCCGGACGACGATGCGGCGCAGGAGCGCCGAGGCCGTATCCTCCACCATCGAGCCCACCATGCCGTCCGCGAGCGCGACCTGGCAGTCGCGCAGTGCCCGTTCGTGGTCGCGGCGCGACACCGCCAGCGAGAGCGCCAGCGTCTGCAGCGCCAGGCGGCGGTCGACCGCCGTGTCGCCCGGGTAGCCATAGGCCTGCGCGACACGATGGATCGCGCGCAGCGCTGCGTCGAGCGCGACGGGCACGCCAACGGCGAGTGCGGTGGGCGAGGTGAATCCGGTCAGGGCGCCGGCCTTCACCGCGCGGCTGCGCGCATCGGCGATCACGTAGTCGGCCAGCACGTCGGCGTACTCGAGCGGGCGGCCGGCGAGGTCCTGCAGGGACGTGATGCCGGCCCGGCGCAGGCGCGCATCGCGGAGGATGCTGTCGCGCTCGGCGGTCCGCGCTGCCATGCGCTCGAGCACCGCATTCACCAGCCTGCCGATGGAGGGGCGCAGCGCCCGCTGCATGCCCCGTGTCACGGGGGCGGTCCAGCCCTGGAGGAAGCGCGCGAGCGCACCGGCCGGTGCGCCTTTCCACGCGGCGATCAGGCGCACCTGCTGGCGCTCGTAGCGCGACAGCGGCTGCGGCGGATGCACCCGTGAGAAGGGGAGGATGGTTCCTGGCGCGGTCGTTTCCATGCACCACCTCGAAGCGTGCGGGTGCCCGCTACCCGTCGCGACGGCGATCGAGCGGCGGATAGCGCCGGTCGAGGTCGTCGAGTAGGCGGTTGATCTGGCGCAGCGCGGTGTGGATCGGGCGCGGCGCATGGCCGCGCTGCCACTTCTCCAGCTTGACGCGACCGGCCTTGGTCCGCGCGAGCAGGCCGATCAGGAGGATCGGCGCACCCAGGATGCCGGGGATGGCCAGCCCGATCAGGCCGGCCATGATAAGCGTGTTGCTGGTGCCGCGTGAGAGACGCTCCACGCGCTCGATGACGTACGCGTCCTCCTGCACTTCCAGCGCTTCGGCGGTGGCGGCGGTCACCGGCAGCAGTCGCGGATCGGGCCGGCCGAGGGGCGCGGGGAGCGGAACGACGCGGGTCTCGGTACTGTCTGGATTCTGGGTCATGGCGATGTTCTTTTCGCTGGCTCAGTCGGCAAGCGTGCTGGCGCGGTGTCGACCGGGATCGGGGACGGGGAGGGTTGCGGCGCCGGGCTGTACCCGCAGCGCTTGCAGGGCGCGCTTGGCGCGCTTGTATACGGCGAGCGTGCCGGCGTTGCTTGCCAGCACCACGGCAAGGCCGTTGAAGCCGAGCACGAACACGCCGGCGACGCAGAAGAGGTTGTAGCCGAGCACGGTGCGGCGCGTGCTCTTCAGGCGGTCGGCGTGCTCGCGTGCGCTGTGCAGGATCCCGGGCAGCGGGCGCAGGCGGCGGCCGAGGATCACGAAGTCGGCCGGGTTGCGCTCGACCGGCAGTGCGCCATCCAGTGCGATGGAGACGGCAGCGCTGCCGGCCAGCGGCAGCCCGTCGCAGTCGCCGACCACCGCGGCGTTGACGCCACGGCGGCGCAACCCCTCCATGAAGCGCACCTTGGTCGGTGCGGTCATGTCGCCGCTCGCGAGCCGGATGCCCAGTGCGTCGGCCAGCTTGCGGGTCTGCGCCTCGGGACGCTGGGAGATCAGGAACACCTCGACGCCGGCGTTGCGCAAGGCCGCGATCGTGGCCCTGGCTTCCGGCGGACCGCTGCGCCGGAAGCCGACGCGCGCGACTTCGACGCCGTCGATCTCGACGCGCAGCGCCGGCGGGGTGCGCTCCATCCCGGCAGGCCGGCCAAGCAGCGTGATGCGCTGGCCGTTGTTCTCCACGGTGACCGCTTCCGCCTCCAGGCTCACCAGCGGCATCCGCGCTGGCTGCAGGCCCTGCGCGAGGCAGGCCTTCACCAGGGCCTCGGCGCGCTCGTCGCCGAGGTACAGCGCGGCCGAGGCGATGTGGGGGAGCAGGACGTGGGTGTCGAGCGCGCCGCGCGGCTTGATCCCTGCGACCTCCACCGCGGGCTCGTGCAGGTCGGCGTGATCGTCGATCACGACCATCGAGATCGCGCCGAGCGCCTGCAGCGCGGTGGGGTTGCGCACCAGCACGCCGGACTGCAGCAGTGTCCCGGCCTGATGCATCGCGCCCAGCGAAGCAGCCAGGGCCAGCCCGTTGGCATAGTCCGGGCGCAGGAGTGCGGAGGCGGTGGCCAGGTCACCCACCAGCAGCCCTACGCCGGCGGTGGCCATGGTCGGCGCCACCGCGCCGTTGGCGAAGCGCTCGGCGCCTTCGTGCAGCGCGAGCCTGCGCGCGCTCGGCCGCGTCGCGTGCTCGAATGCGCGGCCGACCTGTGCACGCCATGCGTCGTCGCCGGTGCGCAGCACCTCGACCGTGATCGCCCCTTCGTACACCAGGCTGCCCGCCACGACGTCCGCGCCGGCCACCTTGCGGATCCAGGGGTTGGGCGCGGTGAGCGGCGGCTCGCGCACCAGTGCGCTGCCGTCCACCACCTTGCCATCGCCGGGCACCAGCTCGCCGGCGGCGACCCGTACGCGCGCACCGACCAGCGCTTCCCCGGTCACTGCAACCTCGCGCTCGGTATCCTCCAGATGCAAGGGCATCACCTGGTCCAACAGGCCGTGGCCCTCGAGCGTGAGATCCTCGCGGTAGCGCTGCTCCCAGTAGCGGAAGCACCACAGCATGAGCGCCGCCGACAGGAACTGGCCGGTGCCGAGCGTCGCCACGATGATCGCCGTGTACAACAGCGGCAAGCCGGTCCGGCCCTGGGTCAGCTGGCGGCCGCCGGCACGCAGGATGTCGAGGTTGGCGACCACCAGCAGACCGGCCGACAGCGGCGTGAGCGGCGCCAGCACGAGCTCGGCGGCGGCCAGGCCGACCGAGACGTTGGCGAGGCGGAAGTCCACCTGCGCCATCGGCGGTGCGACCGCCAGGGCGATGGCGCGCTCCGCGATCCGCAGCACGCACTCGGCATCGAGGCTCGCGGGATCGAAGCGGATATCCATCCCGCGCACCAGCTTGCTGGCATGGGCACTCGCGATTCCGGGCACCGCCCGCAGGGCGGTCTGCGCCCGGCCCGTCGCGGCCTTGTCGTGCCCGAGGGCGCGGTGCCCGATGAACAGATGCCCGGGCGCGACGTGCAGGCGTTCGGCGGTCGAGACCAGGGGCCCGTGCCGGTACAGCGTGACGACTTTGGCGCCGCTCCATGCCGGCATGCGCTCACGGGGCAACCCGGTGCCGCGACCCTCGATCAGCCCGGCCAGCCCCTCCGTGAACGCTGCGCGCGCGCTCGCGCGCACGGCATAGCGGACGTGTGCAGCGCCCCGGTCGAGGTCGAGGCGGACGCTGCTCACCTCCGGACAGGCCAGCAGCCGGCGGGCAAGAGCGTCGGCGAGCGCGGGTCCCTGCGCGGAGCACAGGCGGGGGTCGCGGATGCGCATGGCGTCGCGCTCGATGGCGACCTGGGGATGTTGGCCCTGCATGGGGAGCGAGTGGTCGGGTGCGCGCGCTCAGCGCGCGGTGCGCTGGATCTCGATCGCCTCGCGGGCGCGCCCGGAGAGGCGGCCGGCGAGGGACTTGGCGTTCCGGTGCATGGCGATGAGGTTGAGGAATTCGCGCATGGCCGCTTCGGCTTCCTCGCGATCCTTCACCAGACCCAGGTGCAGGCGGAACCCATGCACCTGGTCGCGCTGCTTCTGCGCCGCGGCGGTCAGGTCGTGGACGATGACCACCGGCTCCTTCGTGGCGAGCACGCGGTCCTGCGCGGCCATCGCCTGCGACTGCTCGACGCTCAGCAGGAACAGCGGGTCGCCGGCCTGCAGGGCGTTGAGCTCGCCCAGGTGGGCATGCAGCACTTCGCTGGGGAGCGGCCTGGTGCGGGTGTCGACGACGTAGATGCGCAGCCGCGGCTGGGCCTTCGCCGGGTCGGACCAGCTCTCATTCGCGGCAACGAGCGTGTCCCGAGCGGCGTTGTCGTTCACCCGGGACTCCGCATGCGGTCAGGATGCAGCCACGTACGGCTGCAGCAGGCCTTCGGCGGCCATGTCCTCCAGCCGGGCGACCAGCGGATACTCCTCGCGGCCGAGCACCTGGTAGAGGTCGCGCAGCCGGCGGATGCGCCGATAAATCTCGAAGGCCGTATAGGCGACCACGAGGGCGCCGAACACCATCGTCAGGATATCAGCCGTACGATCCATGCCATGTCCTCCGGGTCCGCGCGTCCTGCCGGCTCAAATCTTCGCCAACAGGGCGATTGTATCCCTTAATCCCGCGCGCCTCAGCCGCTTCTGGACGTCGCGCTCGAGGGTGTTGGAGTCGCGGTGCAGGGTGATGAAGCGGGTGAATTCCTGCAGCATGTCCAGGGCGTGGGCGGGCGTGTTGGCCAGGCCGAGGTGGATGCGGAACCCGTGGAACTGCGGCCTGCCGGGACGGCTCTTCACCGCGAGGTCGTGGACACAGATCAACGGGTCCTTGCCGATCAGGGTGCGGTCCAGCTGGATGAAGTCGATAGACTGCGCGGGGCTGAGCACGAAGATCTGGTCCTCCGGCGCCAGCTTGGCGATCAGGCCGAAGTTGTCGCGCACGACCTGGCTGGCGGGGGAATGCCAGCCGGTGTCGACCACGAAGATCTTGAAGCGTGGCCCGGTCCTTCTGGCGGCGGCAGGCGCAGCGGCCACTGCAGGCACCGATGCCGCGGGGACCTGGTGCAAGGGTGACACGTTCCCGGTCTGGGTCATGGGATGCTCCGGCGATAGCTCATGCGCAGGCGCAGCGGGCTCGTGCCCGTCCTGCGCTGCGTGCCCGGCGACCGCGACGTCGGCGGACGTGCCCGCCAACACGTCGAATTCCGTTCCGGCGGGGTGCGACACCTCGACGACATACGCCTCGACGGCGTCGAGGTGCGGACCGTCGAATGCAATCACGCTCTTCTGCGGGCTCCGTCGCCGTCCGTTGGCCAATGGCGGCGCATCCCTGCGCTTGCCGCGGCGCTTCTCGCTCATCACCACATCTCCTCCACGCGCAGCGGCACGGGACGCAGTCTCGCTACCTGCCGACCGCGATCACGCCGCGGCTGCCACATCCGCCGTCCCGAAGCCAGCCGGATCGGCCTTGCGCTCCGCCCTCGCCGGGGCGGGCAGGGCCGGCGTCACCTGCGGTCGGCCCGGCACGAGCTCGTTGACCTGCGCGTTCAGGCCCGCGCTGCGCAGCTCCAGCTCCAGCCGGTGACGGCGCGCCGCCTCGTGCTGCGCGACCTTGCGCATCGGCCACACGCCGTTGGCGAGCGCCGCCAGGGCGGCGACATTGTTGGCGAGCACCGAGGCGCCCACGCCGAAGCCCAGGGTGAACACGCCGGCCATGCACAGGGCGTTGGGCAGGATGATCATTCCCCAGCTGCGACGGATGTTGTGCTCGAGCGCCGTGGCGATGTCGCGCAGCTCGCACAGCTTGCCCAGGCCCTGCTCCATGAACACGATGTGCGCGGTGTCGGTGGCAATCGAGGTCGCGCCGCGCAGCGAGATCGCCACGTTGGCTTTCTTCAGCGCGATCGAGTCGTTGATGCCGTCGCCGACGAAGCAGACCTTGCGGCCTTCGGCCTGCAGCCTGGCGACGTATTCCGCCTTGTCCGCCGGCAGCACCTGAGCGAAGTAGCGGTCCATGCCGAGCTGCTCGGCGAGCTTGCGGGTGGGCGCCTCGTGGTCGCCGGAGATAATGGCGATGTGCTTGATGCCGCGCTTGCGCAGACCGGCGATGATCTCGACCACCTCCGGGCGCACCGAGGCGCGCAGCTCCAGCGCGCCGCCGAGTGCACCGTCGACCGCGACCATGACCATGGTGTGGCCCTCGCGGTGCGCCTCGTCCAGCGCGGCGGCGACGTCCGGCGGAACCGCGATGCCTTCCATGTCCATGAAGCGCGGGCTGCCCACCTTGATCGTGTGGCCGCCCACCCCCACGGTGATGCCGTACCCGACGCTGTACTGCGTCTCGTCGGTCGCCTGCAGCCTGAGGCCGGCTTCCTCGGCCTTGTGCAGGATCGCGAGCGCGATGGGATGGTGGAACTTGGCCTCGGCGGCGGCGGCGAAGCCCAGGATCTGCATGCCGTCGAAACCGTTGCAGGCGACGATGCGACCTACCTCGGGGCGCTCGCGGGTGAGGGTGCCGGTCTTGTCGAACAGGATCGTGTCCACGCTGTGCATGAGCTCCAGCGCGCGGCCGTCCTTCACCAGGATGCCGCGCTGCGCGCACAGGGCCAGCGAGGACAGCATCGCCAGCGGCGCGGCCATGCGGATGCCGGTGCCCAGGTCGCAGTTGAGGATGGCGACCGCACCGTTGGGGCCCATGGTGCCCATCGCCAGCGCACCGATCGCCAGGGTGGGGATGACCGCCTTGTCGGCCAGCTGCTCGCCCTTCTGCTGGGTGGCCATCTTGTAGCCGGCGGTGTCGTTCAGGATCTGCGCGATGCGCGCCGAGGCGGTGTCGCTGCCGGCCTTCTCGACCGACACGTAGACCTTGCCGGCGACCAGGATGGTGGAGGCGAAGACACGCTCGCCCACGCCCTTCTCCGCCGGCGTGGATTCGCCCGTGAGCGCGTGCTGGTCGACCATGGCCATGCCTTCGACCACCACGCCGTCCACCGGCACCATGTCGCCGGTGTGTACCGCCACCACGTCGCCGGCATTGAGCTTGTCCAGGCTGACCTGGGTCTCCACGCCGTCGCGCACCAGCCACACGAAGCGCGGCTGCTTGCCGAATGCGCCGAGCAGCATGCGCTTGGAGTTGTCCTCGGTGCGCTTGACCAGCATGCGCCCGAACGACAGGCACCAGGCCAGCACCGCACCGGGGAAAATCTGCAGGGTGGACAGGCATCCGATCACCACGATCGAATCGAGCACGTCCACGCCGAGCCGACGCTCCTTGAACAACACGTCGTACGCGTTGCGGAAGCTGGGGATTGCGGTGTAGGCGAACAGTGCGGCCGACACCGGCAGCAGCGGTGGCGCTGCGAACTGCGCGAACGCGGCGAGCGGCAGCGAGCCGGTGCAGATCGCGAGGTGCAGGTCGAGCTTGTCGAGCTGGGTCGGATGCTCCGCGCTGGCCAGCGCGGCGTCGAGCACCTCCATGAGCTGCGCGACGTCGAGGATGCGCGGATCGTAGTCGATCTGCACCGCGCAGCTGATCGAGCTGCTCTTGAAGCGGTCCACGCCGTGCAGGGCCATCAGCTCGCGGTCGATGGCGTCGCACAGCGCCTGCTTGCGGTAGAGGACCGGATTCTTCAGGTGGACCGTGCCCAGCCGCCGGCGGGTGATCTGCCAGCCGGTCACCACGTGCCCGTAGCGGTGATAGTGCGCCACGCCGTGACGGTCGCGCACGCTGGACACCGGGGCGATCTGCGGCGGGCGCAACTCGACGGGCTGCCCCTCGCGAGTCCCGGCTTCGGCCGGCAGCAGCGGATCGGCATGCGTCATGACCGCGGCCAGGCGACCGAGCACATCGGCCAGCAGGCTGCGGGAGGGGTCGAAGCGCAACTGCGCCGCGGGGCGCCTGCCCTGGCCGATGGTTGCGCCCGACAAGTCGGTGGCGTGGAACGCGCGCTCCAGGAATCGCCGGCACAGGTCGCCCGCCGGGTCGGAGAACAGCGTCGCGCTGTGGATGTCGATGACGCCGGCGCGTGGGAAGGACAGCGCGACGTCGATGGTCGGTTCCATGGGACTCAAGTCGTACCTCGGCAAGCGTTCTCGTCACGCACCGGCGGTGCGTTGCCCGGCCCGCGGACGCTCGCCCGCGGGCTGGCGCACTGCAGGGTCAGTGGCCGGACGCGTCCTCGACCGGCGCCGCGTACTCGCCGATGCCCTTGGCCTCGTTCACCGCGTCGATTGCCGCGCTCGCACCGTCCTTCAGGCCGCGCACGAAGGGGTTCTCCTGCGGGACGGACTTGGCGATGAAGACCGCGGCATAGACCAGTCCGTAGGAGATCATGTAGGAGCCGGTGTAGGCGGCCCGCGAAGCGGCGTTGGCGATCTCGGGCCCGGCGTTGCCGAGCTTGGCGCGCAGGCTGGCTGCGTCGTTGGTGGCCGCACTGGCCGCCTTGCGCATGGCGTCGGCCACGGCGGACAGGGGATCGGACCCGGCGGCTTCGGGGGCGGCGGCTTCGGCGCTCGACATGATGCTTTCTCCTTGATTCGTTGGGCTGACCCCATGCGGCCCGGGTGCCGGGCTCGCGTGGCGCATGGTAAGCATTACCTGATCGCCTACCCTACACCCCCAATACGGCTCAGGTCATGGGCAAATCTCGACAGGTTGGTGCATGCCACCGTCCAAGGCCGGGATTCGATCCGCTGCCATGACATTAGGCTGAGTGCCGCGGACGCATTTGATCCAGCGCAGATGTTCATGCCGGAGCCTGCGCGTGCACGTCAGACCAGGTTCGACAGGGCATTGACCACCAGGCCCAGGATCAGGACCACGAAGAAGAACGACAGGACGGCGTGGACCAGGGTCAGCCGCCGCATGGTCCAGCCGGTGACGGACACGTCCGAGGTCTGGTAGCACATGGCGATGGTGAACGAGTAGTACATGAAATCCCAGTAGTCCGGGGTGTCCCGCTCCGGGAAGTCGAGTCCGCGGCGGTATTCCCGCTTGCCCGCCAGGACATGGTCGTCGTAGTACAGCCGCATGTAGTACAGCCCGACGAACAGGTTGAACAGCACCCAGGACAGCGCCACCGCCAGCATCGACATCACCTGGTGCAGGTTGCTCACCCACGCGGGCCAGCCCTTTACCGGCTCGAGCATGAAGATGACGCCGACGATGCTGGTGGCCACGACCACCGACGCCGTGATGACCGCGCGCAGCCCGCTCGGCTCCCCCTCGCTGGCCATGACCGCGCATTCCTCGGGCTCCACGGTGGTGAAGCGGAAGGCGCTCAGCGCGAGGTAGGCCAGGGTTCCGAGGTTGAAGGCCAGCACCAGGCGGGTGCTGACGGGGAGGGCTGCCGCGGCGAAGTACGCGACGACCGTCAGCACCAGCGCAAGGGCCAGGCTCGCAAGCGGGGATGCGAAGGCGGCACCCGGCGCGGGGTGCGACATCTTGTCGCGGTCAGCCTTGTTCATCGTGTCCTTGTCCCGGCCGTCGGTGCCGACGCCGGGTCTGCGCAACCGTTGCGTGCCCTGCCTGGAAAACCGCACCGCACACTATGCCGTCGTGCTGCGGAGGAGTCATTGGCACTTCTTGACAGCTCGCGCACCGCGCGGTGCAGTGCGGGAACGAGAACCAGAGCCAACCGGGCGCCGCCATGCCACAATCCCGCCCCGCATGGATACCCGACCCTCAGGCAGGACCCACGACACCGCGGAGCATGCGCGCGTAGCGCTCGCGCCCCCCGGCCGCCCCGGCGACTGGAAGCTGCTCGGCCCCTATGTGAGCGAGCGCGCCTGGGGCACGGTGCGCGAGGATTACAGCGCGGACGGCAAGGCCTGGGAATACTTCCCGTACGAGCACGGGCGCTCGCGCGCGTATCGCTGGAACGAGGACGGACTGGCCGGCATCTGCGACATCGGGCAGCGCATGTGCTTCGCGCTCTCGTTCTGGAACGGGCGCGATCCGTTCCTCAAGGAGCGCATCTTCGGCCTGGCCGGTCCGGAGGGTAACCATGGCGAGGACGCCAAGGAGTACTGGTGGTACGTGGACGCCACGCCGACCTCGTCGTGGCTGCGCTGGCGCTATCACTACCCGCAGGCGGAGTTCCCCTACGCGCAACTGCGCGAGGAGGCGAAGCGGCGGGGCAAGGCGGACCGCGAGTTCGAGCTCGCGGACACTGGCGTGTTCGACGGCGGGCGCTACTGGGAGATCAGCGCCGATTACGCCAAGGCCACGCCGACCGACCTGTGCCTGCGCCTGACCGTCCGCAATGCCGGCCCCGAGCAGGCCAGGCTGCACGTCCTGCCCACTCTGTGGTTCCGCAACCGGTGGTCCTGGATCGAGGATGGGCGCCGTCCGCAGGTACGGGCGGTGGAAGGTGCAGCCGATGTGGCCTGCGCCGTGGCCGAGGAGCCGCTGCTCGGTAGCTGGCAGCTGGCGGCCGGCCCGGGCCCGGACGGCAAGGCGCCGCAACTGCTGTTCTGCGAGAACGAGACCAACACGGCGCGGCTGTTCGGCGCCGGGGCCGGCGGTCCCGCTTACCCGAAGGACGGAGTCAACGACCACGTCGTATCAGGCGCCGCCTCGGTGAACCCGGCGCAGTCCGGGACGAAGATGGCGTGCTGGTACGTGCTCGACGTGCCGGCCGGCGCGTCGGTGGAAGTGCGGCTGCGCCTGGTGCGTGCCCCCCAGGCTGCACCGCCCGACCTCGCGGCCGGTTTCCAGCAGGTCATGCAGCAGCGCGCGCGCGAGGCGGACGAGTACTATGGCGCACTGCTGCCGGACGGCACGGGCGAGGACGAGGCGCGGGTCATGCGCCAGGCCTTCGCCGGCATGGTGTGGAGCCAGCAGTTCTATCACTACGATCTGGAACGCTGGCTGGCCGGGGATCCGACCCAGCCCAAGCCGCCGCAGCAGCGCGGTGCTGGCCGCAACGCGAACTGGCGTCACCTGGACAACCACGATGTCATCGCGATGCCGGACAAGTGGGAGTACCCGTGGTATGCCGCCTGGGATCTCGCCTTCCACAGCGTGGTGCTGGCACACATCGACCCCGCCGCCGCGAAGCACCAGCTGCTGCTGCTGTTGCGCGAGTGGTACATGCATCCCAACGGCCAGCTGCCAGCCTACGAGTGGAACTTCAGCGACGTGAACCCGCCGGTGCAGGCGTGGGCCGCGCTGGCGGTGTTCCGCATCGACGGCGGCGAGGATTTCGACTTTCTCGCCCGCGCCTTCCACAAGCTGCTGCTCAATTTCACCTGGTGGGTCAATCGCAAGGACGCGCGCGGCGACAACGTGTTCCAGGGTGGCTTCCTGGGGCTGGACAACATCGGCCCGTTCGACCGCTCTGCCATGCTGCCCGACGGCGAGGTGCTGGAGCAGTCCGACGGCACGGCCTGGATGGCGAAGTTCTGCCTGAACATGCTGGAGATGGCGCTGCGCCTGGCCAACCGCGACCGCAGCTACGAGGACCTAACGCTGAAGTTCTTCGAGCACTTCGCCTACATCGCCGCGGCGATGGACGAGCTGTGGGACGAGGAGGACGGCTTCTTCTACGACCGCCTGCGCCGGTCGGACGGCAGCACGATCGCAGTGCGCGCGCGGTCGATGGTCGGGCTGCTGCCGGTGTTCGCAGGCGTGAGGCTGGATGCTGCGCTGTGGGAGAAGCTGCACGACTTCCGCGCCCGCGCGCGCTGGTTCATCGACAACAAGCCTCACCTGGCGGGGTTCCTGGGCTACTTCCCGCACGACGGCCGGCCCGAGCTGATATCGGTCTGCAGCGAGGCGCGCCTGCGACGGGTGCTCGCGCGCATGCTGGACGAGTCGGAGTTCCTGTCGCCGTTCGGCCTGCGCTCGCTCTCCCGCTACCACCGCGAGCATCCGCTGGTGATCCAGATCGACGGCGGCACGGCGAAGCTGGACTACGAGCCGGCCGAGTCCGCCACCGGGCTGTTCGGCGGCAACTCCAACTGGCGCGGGCCGATCTGGTTCCCGCTCAACTTCGTGGCGCTCGAGTCGCTGCGCCACCTGCACGAGTGCCTGGGCGACGCGTTCACGGTCGAGTTGCCGACAGGGTCGGGCAGGCAGGCGCACCTCGGGCAGGTGGCGGACGAGTTGGAGCGCCGCCTGCTCGCGCTGTTCCTGCTCGACGGTCGGCAGCGTCGTCCGGCGCATGGCGAGACGCAGCTGTTCCAGGCCGATCCGGCCTGGCGCGATCACATCCTGTTCTACGAGTACTTCCACGGCGACACCGGCGAAGGCCTGGGCGCCTCGCACCAGACCGGCTGGACCGCGCTGGCCGCAGCAATGATTGCCAACCGGACGATGCGCAAGCGCGGCACATGACCGGCGCTGCCCGCATCCCCCGAACCAGGAGTGGCTCGTGAAGTTCACGCTGACCGTCGTCGTGCCGCTGCTGGTGATCTTCACCATGTTCGTGGTCGGCCTGAACCTGACGCGCGAGGCCTTCGTCGCGCTGAAGCAGCACCCGCGCGCGGCGCTGCTCGGGCTGCTGGGCCAGTGGCTGCTGCCGCCGGTCGTGGCCGTGCTGGTCGCGCGCGCGCTGGCGTTGCCCCCGGTGCTGACCACCGGGCTCATCCTGGCTGCAGCCGCGCCGGTCGGGGTCATGTCCAACTACTACGCGCTGGTCGCACGCGCCAACGTGGCCCTCGCGGTGACGCTGACCGCGGTGTCGAGCGTGGCTTCGGCCCTGTCCGCACCCCTGGCCGCCTCGCTGGGCTATGCGCTGGCGCTCGGGCAGGATGCGCCGTTCGACCTGCCGACTGCGCAGGTGCTCAAGCAGACCATCATCGGGCTGCTTCTGCCGGTGGTGGTGGGCATGGCCGTGCGGCGGTATGCGACCGCGTGGGTGCTGAAGCACGAACGCACGCTCGAGCGGCTCGCGCTCGTGGCCGTGGCGCTGCTGGTCGCCTTCATCGTCTCCGACCAGATCGAGCTGATCCGCACGCAGTTCTGGCTGCTGCTGCTGACCTGCGCGCTGTTCACCGCGCTGATGCTCGCGGCGGGGTGGATCGCCGGCCGGATCGCCTCCCGGGAGGCGGCCGACCGTTGCGCCATGCTGTTCGGGTTTCCTGCACGCAACATGGGCGTGGCCATGCTGATCGGCGTGGCAGCGTTCGGTCGCCTCGACATCGCGGCATTCGCGGCGGTGTTCTTCCTCGTGCAGGTTGCCGTGCTGCTGCCGCTGGCCGCGTCGATGGCGCGCCGCACGCCCACCCCGTCCGCCTAGCCGCGATTGCCGATCTGCACCCGCCACTTCGCGGGCGTGGTCCCGTTCCAGCGCCGGAACGCGCGCACGAACGTGCTGGTGTCCGCATAGCCCGTCGCGAGCGCGACGTCGTCCAGTCCGACGCTGGTGTCGCGCAGCAGCTGGCCGGCGACCTCCTGCCGCACCTGGTCGAGGAGCGCCTGGAACGTCGTGCCCTGCGCCTTCAGGCGCCGGTTCAGCGTGCGCCGGTGCAGGCTGAGTTCCTGCGCGACATCGTCGCCCGAGCTGTTTCCGTGCAGCAGCAGCAGGCGCAACGCCCGTCGCAGGCTGTGGATCAGGTGAGGTGCAGTGGCCGCTTCGAGCCTGGCCAGGAGCACCCGGTGCATTGCGGGATCCGCGCCGGGGATCGGCTGATCGAGCAGCGTGCGGGGCAGATGCAATGCGGTGTAGAGTCGGTTGAAGCGCAGCGGGGCGCCGAAGAACTTCCGGTACGGCTCGATGTCGGCCGGCTCGGAGCGGGCCACGCTGACCTCGCGCAGCCGGCATGGCGCCTGGAGCAGGTCGCCGAGCAGCCGGTAGCCGATCGCCATCACGATGTCGTAGATCTGCGGCACGCCCTCGACGCCCGACTCGTAGATCGCGTAGCCCATCACGGCGCCATCGGCGCGTTCGATCACGAAGGCGGTGCCACCATCGCTGTTGAGGCGCTGGTATATGCTCAGCATGCGAACGGCGTCACCGACCGTTTCGCAATGCCGCATCACCTGGCCCGTCGGGCCGAGGCTCTCGGGTGTCCACTCCGCCCCAACCAGCAGGCCGAAGTGGGGCAGGCCGGTTGCGCGCGCGGCCTCTGCCAGCATGCGGCCGATCGCGCGGTATGGAATACGCGCCTCGACGTCGTCCAGGACGTCGGCCGCCAGGCCGGCATGGGCGAGCACCGCAGCGGGGTCGGCACCGTTCTCGCGCAGGAGCCGCGGGATGCGAGCCAGGGCGCCGACGCGTTGCGTGGCCGGAGTGTGGGGCGGCAGGATGTCATGGGGTGCGCCGCTGCCGTTACCGGGCAAGGCGTTCGAAGCGAATCCCATACGGTTGCTGTTGGTGCGCTATGCATGCCTGCATGTGTGCCAATGGCATGCACTGACCCGTCCACCCGGCTGCCGCCCCTGTCGCAGTTGCCGGATGCCATGCAGTGCGTCCAGAATAGCACGTGCCGGCATGCGACGATCGCGGCAGATGGTCGCAGTTCCGGGTCGGCCGGCGGTTCTTTCCGGTCACCGTCAAGCGGTCGGGCTGCTTCCGGCGCCGGATCAGGGCCGCGGGCGCCAACATCACGAACAAGGTCCCAGACCCGCGTCCGTCCACATGCGCGAAATTGTCTTCCTGGTCGACGTCGACAACACGCTGCTCGACAACGATCGCATCCAGAACGACATCCAGGACCAGCTCGAGCACGAGTACGGACCGGAGTGCCGCGACCGCTACTGGACCATCCAGGAGCGGTTGATGGACCAACTGGGCTACCGCGACTACCTGGGCGCCCTCAACCTGTGCCGGGACGAGCGGCCCAACGACGTCGACCTGCTGCGCATGTCCTCGTTCCTGCTCGACTACCCGTTCGCCGAGCGGCTCTACCCGGGCGCCCTGGACGTGCTGGCCCGGTTTCGCCAGTGGGGGCCGGCGGTGGTCCTGTCCGACGGTGACATGGTGTTCCAGCCGCGCAAGGTGGAGCGCGCCGGCATCGTACCGGCCGTGGGCGGGGACGTGCTCATCTACATCCACAAGGAGCAGGCGCTCGACGACATCGAGCGCCGCTATCCCGCCCAGCGCTACGTGCTGGTCGACGACAAGCTGCGCATCCTGGCTGCCGTCAAGGCCGCCTGGGGCGACCGGGTGACGACGGTGTTCGTCCGCCAGGGCAAGTTCGCCCTCGACCCGGCGATCGTGGAAGCCTGCCCGCCGGCCGACCTCGCGGTGGACCGCATTGCCCAGTTGCTCGAACTTCCCAAGCCGGCGTTGACCGGGAAAGGTGCCCGATGAAGATCCTGGCCGTCGATGTGGGCGGTACGCACGTGAAGATCCTGGCGACCGGCCAGAAGGAGCGCAGGGAATTCGCCTCCGGCCCGACGCTGACTGCCCGGCAGATGGTGGCGCAGGTAAAGCGGCTCGCGAAGGGCTGGGATTACGACCATGTGACAGTGGGCTATCCGGGCCCCGTGCTGCGCAACCGTCCGATGGCCGAGCCGCACAACCTCGGCAAGGGCTGGGAGCACTTCGACTTCGAGAAAGCCTTCGGGCGACCCACCCGGGTCATGAACGACGCCGCCATGCAGGCGCTGGGCAGCTACCGGGGCGGCAAGATGCTGTTTCTCGGCCTGGGCACGGGCCTGGGCTCGACCCTGATCGTGGACGGCATCGTCGAGCCCATGGAGCTTGGGCACCTGCCCTATCGCAAGGCGACCTATGAGGACTACGTCGGCCTGCATGGCCTCGAGAAGCGCGGCAGGAAGAAATGGCGCCAGCACGTGGCCGATGTCATCGAGCGTCTGGTCGCGGCACTCGAGCCCGACGAGGTGGTGCTCGGGGGCGGGAATGCCCGCCTGCTGGACGGCTTGCCGAAGGGCTGCCGCGTGGGCGACAACTCGAACGCGTTCCTGGGCGGCTTCCGCGCATGGCAGGACAACTTGCCGGCGCGAAGGCGTACGCGAGCCGCCACGCGCAAGCGGACCGGAACATAATGCCGGATTGCCCCGGCAGCGGGCCGGGTGGGGATCGACGAGGAGCAAGCGATGCAACTGGGCATGATCGGTTTGGGCAGGATGGGCGCCAACATGGTGCGGCGGCTCATCCGCGGCGGGCACGAGTGCGTGGTGTTCGACATGTCGCCGAAGGCGGTCGAGGAACTGGTGCGCGAGAAGGCCGTGGGTGCCACCTCGCTGCAGGACTTCATCGGCAAGCTGCAGAAGCCCCGTGCGGTGTGGCTCATGGTGCCGGCGGCCGTGGTGGACAAGAGCATCGCGGACCTGTTGCCGCTGCTCGACCGGGGCGACATCCTGATCGACGGCGGTAACTCGTACTACGTCGATGACATCCGCCGCGCCAAGGAACTGGCGGCGAAGGGCATCCACTATGTGGACGTGGGCACGAGCGGCGGGGTGTGGGGACTGGAGCGCGGCTACTGCATGATGATCGGCGGCGAGGACGCGGTCGTGAAGCGGCTCGATCCGATCTTCTCGCGGCTCGCCCCGGGCATCGGCGACATCGAGCGCACGCCAGGGCGTGACCAGGCCGGCGGCACGGCCGAGCAGGGCTACCTGCACTGCGGGCCGAATGGCGCGGGCCACTTCGTCAAGATGGTCCACAACGGGATCGAGTACGGAATCATGGCGGCCTACGCCGAGGGCCTGGGCATCCTCGCGTCCGCCAACGTCGGCAAGCGGTCGCACGAGGTGGATGCGGAGACCACGCCGCTGCGCGAGCCCGAGCACTACCAGTACGACCTGAACCTGCCCGACATCGCCGAGGTGTGGCGACGCGGCAGCGTGATCGCATCGTGGCTGCTGGACCTCACCGCTGGTGCGCTGTTCGCCGATCCGAAGCTGGCGAAGTTCGCCGGCCGCGTCTCCGATTCCGGCGAGGGCCGCTGGACCATCAAGGCGGCGATCGACGAAGCCGTGCCCGCACCGGTGCTGACTGCCGCGCTGTACGCGCGCTTCAGCTCGCGCGGCGAGGCCGAGTTCCAGAACAAGGTGCTGTCCGCCATGCGCTTCGGCTTCGGCGGCCACCTCGAGAAGCCGGAAGGCAAGTGACCGCGCACGCCCGCGAACAGGCAGCCCCACGATGAGCGAGATCCAATCCGACGCCCTGGTGTTCTTCGGCGCCACCGGCGACCTGGCCTACAAGAAGATCTTCCCGGCGCTGCAGGCGATGTTGAAGCGCGGCCACCTGCAGGTGCCGGTGATCGGCGTGGCCAAGGCCGGCTGGAATCTCGATCAGCTCAAGGCGCGAGCGAAGGAGAGCCTGGAGAAGCATGGCGGCGGCGTCGACAGCGCCGCCTTCGAGAAGCTGTGCAGCCAGCTGCGCTACGTGGACGGCGACTACAGCGACGCGGCGACATTCCAGGCGATCCGCAAGGAGCTGGGCAACGCGCAGCACCCGGCGCACTACCTTGCAATCCCGCCGGTGCTGTTCGGCACGGTGGTCGAGCAGCTGGCGAAGGCGGGCTGTGCGCAGGGCGCACGGGTCGTCGTGGAGAAGCCGTTCGGCACCGACGCCAGGTCGGCGCGGGGACTGAACAAGATCCTGTTCAGCTGCTTCGACGAGAAGTCGATCTTCCGCATCGACCACTACCTGGGCAAGCGGCCGGTGCACAACATGATGTTCGTGCGCTTCGCCAACGCGTTCCTGGAGACGTTCTGGAACCGCACCCATGTGGAGAGCGTGCAGATCACGATGGCGGAGAACTTCGGCATCCAGGGCCGGGGCGCGTTCTACGACCAGACCGGCACCATCCGCGACGTGATCCAGAACCACCTGTTCCAGGTGCTCTCGAACCTCGCGATGGAGCCGCCGGTGCACACCGACAGCGAGTCGATTCGCGACGAGAAGGTCAAGGTGCTCAAGGCCATCGGCACGCTGGAGCCGCACGACATCGTCCGCGGCCAGTTCCGCGGCTTCCGCAGCGAGCCCGGCGTGAAGCCGGATTCGCAGACCGAGACCTTCGCGGCGGTGCGGCTGGGCATCCACTCCTGGCGCTGGCAGGGCGTGCCGTTCTACATCCGCGCGGGCAAGTCGCTGCCGGTGACCTGCACCGAGGTGATGGTGCGCCTGCGCAAGCCGCCACAGGTGTTCGAAGGCTGCCGGCCCGTTTCGAACTACATGCGCTTCCGCATCAACCCGCAGACCGAGCTGGCGTTCGGCCTCACCGCGATGGATCCCGACGAGAAGATGGTCGGGGCGCAGGGGGAGATGCTCGCCAGTCGCCATCCGGGCCCGAACGAGATGGATGCCTACGAGCGCGTGCTCGGCGATGCGATGGCTGGCGACGCGACCCTGTTCGCGCGCGAGGACTACGTCGAGGAGGCGTGGCGCATCGTCGATCCGGTGCTCAAGGCCGCCACGCCCGTTCACGAGTACGAACCCGGCACCTGGGGTCCGGCGCAGGCGGAGCAGAAGCTCGCCCCGGCCGGCGGCTGGAACAACCCGGCCGTCCCGCAGTAGCGCCGGCTCGATGAAGATCGAGGTCCTGGACGACGCGGATGCGGTGGCGGAAGAGGCCGCAGCGATCATCGCCACCGACGCGCGCATTGCGGTGGCGGTGCGGGGCCGCTTCGTGGTGGCCGTCAGCGGCGGCCGTACGCCGTGGGCGATGCTGCGCGCGCTCGCGCAGATGCAGATGCCGTGGGAGGACATCCACGTGCTGCAGGTCGACGAGCGCGTTGCGCCCGCCGGCGATCCCGATCGCAACCTGACCCATCTGCGCGAGAGCCTGCAGGATGCGCCGCTGCGGGCAGGGAACCTGCACCCCATGCCCGTGAATGCCGAGGATCTCGACGCGGCTGCCGCCGCGTATGCCTACACCCTGCACGAAGTCGCCGGCATGCCGGCCGTGCTCGACCTCGTGCACCTTGGCCTCGGGCCCGACGGGCACACCGCGTCGCTGGTCCCGGGCGATGCATCGCTCGACGTGACCGACCGTGCGGTCACGCTGGCGGGACCGTACCAGGGACGCCGCCGCATGACGCTCACCTATCCCGTGATCGACCACGCGCGACGCATCCTCTGTGTGGTGACCGGCGAGGAGAAGGCCGGCATGCTGCGCCGGCTGCGCGATGGCGACCGCACCATCCCGGCCGGGCGGGTGCGTACGCACCGCGCGCTGGTGCTGGCGGACAAGGCTGCTGCTGCAGGGCTGAAGTAGAGACAGTCCAGATGGCTCGCGCACGTGCCCAAGGCAAGCGTCCGGCGACGGCTGGCCCCGTGAACCCCGGGCGCAGCTTTCCGCTCGGTGCCACGGTGGACGGCGACGGCACCAACTTCAGCGTCTTCTCCAAGCATGCGACCGCGGTGCAGCTGCTGCTCTTCGACGCCGTCGACGCCGGCGCGCCCGCGCGGGTCATCGATCTCGATCCGCGCATCCACCGCACCTATCATTACTGGCACGCGTTCGTGCCCGGCGTGTCGGCAGGGCAGCTGTATGGCTATCGCGTGCACGGACCGTCGGATCCGGGCGCGGGAATGCGCTTCGATCCCGACAAGCTGCTCATCGATCCCTACGGCAGGTGCATCGCCCGCCCGGCGCACCGCGACCGCCTCGCCGCATGCCGTCCGGGCGACAACGCGGCGGTGGCCCACAAGAGCGTGGTGGCCGACACCAGCCGTTACGACTGGGAAGACGACCAGCCGCTGCGCCGCCCGTTCTCGCGCACGGTCATCTACGAGATGCATGTCGGCGCCTTCACGAGGCATCCCAACTCGGGCGTGGTGCCGGACCGCCGCGGCACCTTCGCCGGGCTGGTGGACAAGATCCCCTACTTGCAGGCGCTGGGCATCAGCGCGGTCGAGCTGCTGCCGGTGTTCGCGTTCGACGAGCAGACTGCGCCGCCCGGGCTGACCAACGTCTGGGGCTACCAGCCGCTCTCGTTCTTCGCCCTGCATCCCGGCTATGCCACGGGCGGGGCGCCGCTGGCAGTGCTCGACGAGTTCCGCGACATGGTGAAGGCGCTGCATCGCGCCGGCATCGAGGTGCTGCTCGACGTGGTCTACAACCACACCGCGGAGGGCGGCACGGAGGGCGCGACGCTGTCGCTGCGCGGGCTGGCCAACGACACCTATTACCTTCTGGACGAGGATCGGGCCACCTACCTCGACTACAGCGGCTGCGGCAACACGCTCAACGCCAACGAGCCGATCGTGCGCCGGATGATCCTCGACAGCCTGCGCTACTGGGTGAGCGAGATGCACGTCGACGGCTTCCGCTTCGACCTCGCCTCGATCCTCTCGCGCGACCAGCAGGGCCGGCCCATGGCGGCGCCGCCGGTGCTGTGGGACATCGAGTCCGACCCGGTGCTATGCAACGTCAAGCTGATCGCGGAGGCCTGGGACGCGGTCGGCCTCTACCAGGTCGGCTCGTTCGCGGGCGACAGCTGGAAGGAGTGGAATGGCCGCTTCCGCGACGACGTGCGTGCCTTTCTCAAGGGCGATGCGGATACCGCGCGTGCGCTGGCCTACCGCCTCACCGGCAGCCCGGACGTCTACGAGCACGAAGCGCGCGAGCCGGAGCAGAGCATCAACTTCGTGGCCTGCCACGACGGCTTCACGCTCAACGACGTGGTGTCGTACAACGGCAAGCACAACGAAGCCAACGGCGATGCCAACCGCGACGGCGCCGACGACAACCGCAGCTGGAACTGCGGTGTGGAGGGCGAGAGCGACGATCCCGAGGTGGAGCGCCTGCGCAACCGGCAGGTGAAGAACTTTCTCGCGCTCACCCTGCTCGCGACCGGCACCCCGATGCTGCTGATGGGCGACGAGGTGCGCCGCACGCAGCACGGCAACAACAACGCGTACTGCCAGGACAACGAGAGCGCCTGGTTCGACTGGTCGCTGCTCGACCGGCACGCCGACATCCTGCGCTTCACCCGGGGGCTCATTGCGGTGCGCATGGCGCGCGATCTGCCGGCGGAGCGCACAGGCATGACGTTGAACGAACTGCTGCGCCGGCAACCGGTAAGCTGGCACGGCGTTCGGCTCGGGCAGCCCGATTGGGAGCGCGATTCGCACAGCCTGGCCGGATGCGTGGCGGCGCTGGGCGGCGGTCTCGTGCTGCACGTGATTGCCAACGCCTACTGGGAGCCGCTCGACTTCGAGCTGCCGGCGGTGCCCGAAGGCTACCAGCCGTGGCGCCGGGCAATGGACACCGCTCTCGAGCCGCCACTCGACATCGCGGCCTACGTGCAGGCCGAGGAAGTTCAGGGAGGCTCCTACCGCGCGCAGCCGCGCGCGGTGGTCGTGCTCGTTTCGCGCCAGCAAGGCACATTGCGCCAGATCAATGGTGCGTGATGAGCCGTCGCTATGATCAACCCCTCGCTTGCAGCAGCGCCGCGCGTGGGACGCATGAGAGGATGCAAGTCATGAAGCAATGCGCAGTTGCAGCGATCGCGCTGCTGGCCCTCGCCGCAGCGCCGGTGGGGGCGCAGACATCGGGTGGTGCCGCGGACCGGATCCAGCGCGGCGAGTACCTCGCGCGAGCCGGCGACTGCATCTCGTGCCACACCCAGCCCGGCGGCGGCGCGCCCTATGCGGGCGGGTTGACGATGAAGACGCCCTACGGCGATCTGATCAGCCCCAACATCACGCCGGACCTCCAGACCGGCATCGGCGCCTGGTCATCCGACGACTTCTACCGCGCGCTGCATGACGGCGTGGGAAAGAACGTGGGCGATCTCTATCCCGCGATGCCCTACACCTTCTATACGAAGATCACGCGCGAAAACAGCGACGCGATCTACGCCTTCCTGCAGGCGCTGCCGCCGGTGCGCAACGTCGTGTACGCCGACCTGCTGCGCTGGCCGTTCGACATCCGCATGTCGATGGCGTTCTGGCGCGAGCTCTACTTCGCCGAGGGCACCTTCCGGCCCGATGCGGCGCGCAGCGCGGAGTGGAACCGGGGCGCCTACCTGGTGGAGGGACTGGGCCACTGCAGCGCATGTCACTCGCCGCGCAACCGCCTCGGTGCGATCGAGCAGGACAAGGCCTTCACCGGTGCCACCATCGACGGTTGGTTCGCGCTCAACCTCACCTCCGAACTCAAGACCGGGCTGGGCAGCTGGAGCGTCGAGCAGATCGCCACCTACCTGAAGACCGGTGCATCGAAGCGCAAGTCCACCACGCTGGGCGACATGGCGGAAGTGGTGCACAACAGCCTGAGCTTCATGACCGATACCGACCTGCTCGCCATGGCGACCTACCTCAAGAGCATCCCCGCAAACACCTCCAGCGCGGGCGCCGGGCCGGTCGAGCGGGTGCCGCGCAAGGCCGCCAAGCTCTACCTGGACAACTGCGGCGCGTGCCACCAGGCCAAGGGGCGGGGCATTCCCGGCACGTTCCCGCCGCTGGCCGCCAACGGCGTGGTGCTCGCGCCGGATCCGGCCAACATCCTGATGGTGGTGCTCAAGGGCGTGCCGAGCCGCAACGGCTACATGGCGATGCCGAGCTTCGCCGGGCGGCTCAGCGACGAGCAGATTGCCGACATCGCCAATTACGTGCGCAGCAGCTGGGGCAACGGCGCGGCGGCGAACGTCACGCCGCAGATGGTGCAACGGCTGCGCGGGCAGTTGTCGGGCAATGCGAATGGGACGCGGCTCGCACACACACGCTGAACGTCATCCCTTTGTGCTGCATGCGCACGTAGTGGTGGAAAGATTGCACATGCCACTTTAGTATTGAGGGTTGGCCCGGTCCGGGGCCCGCGTTGTATGCAATTCGCGACAGCAGCGTCGCTTTCCCGCCCGGCCACGGATGCTCCAACACCCAGACGAAAAGTACGGAGACCTGAACCCATGCGTCTGCTCCTCGCCGCGATGATCGCCTTGGCGGCCCTGCCCGGCTGCAGCAAGAAAGAGGAGGCTGCGGCAGCGCGTCCCGCCGTCGATGTCACCGTGGTGAAGGCGGTGCCGCGCGACACGCCGGTGGCCTACGAATTCGTCGGCCAGACCGAGAGCTCCCATCAGGTCCAGATCCGCGCGCGCGTGAACGGCTTCCTCGAGCGGCGGGTGTACACCGAAGGCACCCTCGTCAAGGCGGGGCAGGTGATGTTCCACCAGGATCCGAAGCCATTCCAGGCCGCACTCGACGCCGCGAAAGGCGCGCTTGCACAGCAGCAGGCGCGCCTCCTGACGGCCGCGGCGAATCTCGCCCGGGTCAAGCCCCTGGTCGCGCAGAACGCCTTGAGCCAGAAGGACCTCGACGACGCGACCGGGCAGGAGCAGGCGGCGGCTGCGGCGGTGGAGACGGCGAAGGCGCAAGTGGAGGAAGCACGCCTGAACCTGGGTTACACCACGATCACCACGCCGGTCACGGGCCTGTCCAGCTTCGCCCGCGTGCAGGACGGTGCCTATGTGAACGCAGAGAACAGCCTGCTCACCAGCGTCGACCAGGTCGACCCGATCTGGATCAACTTCAGCCTGTCCGAGAACGATGTGCTGCAGTCGCGCGGCGAGCGCGACAAGGGACGCCTGCGTGCGCCCAAGGACGACGACTACGAAGTGGAGGCCGTGCTGGCCGACGGCACCACCTTCGGCCAGAAGGGGCGCATCACCTTCCGCAATGCGGCCTACAACCAGCAGACCGGCACGTTCCTGGTGCGCGCGACGCTGCCCAATCCGAGCGCGCTGCTGCGTCCGGGCCAGTTCGTGCGCGTGCGCGTGCACGGCATGGTGCGGCCCAACGCCATCCTGGTTCCGCAGCAGGCCGTGCAGAACGGTGCGCAGGGGCATTTCGTGTACGTGGTGAAGGACGGCAAGGCGGAGGTGCGGCCGATCAAGGTCGGACCGTGGAAAGCAAACGAGTGGTTCATCGACGAAGGGCTCGCTGCCGGTGACCTGGTGGTGGTCGACGGAATGATGAAGCTCGGGCCGGGTGCGACCGTGAAGGTGGCGAAGGAACTCGCGCCGGGCGAGCCGCTGCCTGGTGCCGCACCAGCTGCGGCTTCGGCTCAGAAGTAGCCGGGACGCGCCCACATGATCTCCGATTTCTTCATCGACCGACCCATCTTCGCGACGGTCCTGGCGGTCGTCATCTCCATCGCCGGCCTGGTCGCGATGGTGAACCTGCCCATCGCGCAGTACCCGCAGATCACCCCGGTGCAGATCTCGGTGACCGCGACCTACCCGGGCGCCAACGCCGAGCTGGTGGCGCAGAACGTGGGCGCGCCGATCGAGAGCCAGGTCAACGGCGCCAACAACATGCTGTACATGTCGTCGACCAGTGCGTCGACCGGCAACTACACGCTGACGGTCTACTTCTCGATCGACACCGATCCCGCGCTGGCGCAGGTGGACGTGCAGAACCGCGTCAACCAGGCCATGGCGCAGCTGCCCGACTCGGTGCAGAAGCAGGGCGTCAACGTGCAGCAGAAATCGCAGACGTTCCTGATGATCCTCGCGCTGTACGCGCCGGACGGCCGCTACTCGCCGGACTACATCGCCAACTACACCAACGTCTTCGTCCTCGACTCGATCAAGCGCATCAACGGCGCCAATCAGGCCTCCGTGTTCGGCGTGCCCGACTACGCGATGCGCATCTGGCTCAAGCCGGACCGGATGGCGCAGCTGGGCATCACGGCCACCGACATCTCCAATGCGGTGTCCAAGCAGAACCAGCAGTTCGCGGTGGGACGCATCGGCGACCGTCCGACCGCCGGGACGGTTCCGCAGACCTTCCCCGTCACCACCAGCGGCGCATTCACCGAGCCGAGGCAGTTCGAGAACATCATCCTGCGCACCAACAACGAAGACGCGGCCATCGTGCGGGTCAAGGACGTCGGCTATGCCGACCTGGGCCGCAAGAGCTACTCGATCAGCACCAATTACCAGGGCAAGCCGTCCACCCTGATCGCGGTCTACCAGCAGCCGGGCGCGAACGCGATCCAGGTGTCCAAGGACGTGCGCGCGACCCTGGCCGAGCTGTCGAAGAGCTTCCCGCCGGGGCTGCAATACGAGATCGCGCTCGATACCACGCTGTTCGTGCAGGCCTCGATCAAGGAGGTGGTGAAGACCTTCTTCGAGGCGGTGGTGCTGGTGGTGCTGGTCGTGTTCGTGTTCCTGCACAGCCTGCGCCTGACCATCATCCCCACACTGGCGGTGCCGGTTTCCATTCTCGGCGCGCTGGTGGGCATGCTGGTGTTCGGGTTCTCGATCAACATGCTCACGCTGTTCGGCATGATCCTGGCGATCGGCATCGTCGTGGACGACGCCATCGTCGTGGTGGAGAACACCGAGCGCAACATGGTGGAGTTCGGCCTGGGGCCGAAGGAAGCCGCGAAGCGCGCGATGGCGGAGGTGACCGGACCTGTCATCGCCATCGTGCTGGTGCTCAATGCGGTGTTCATCCCGGTGGCCTTCCTCGGCGGCATCACCGGGCAGCTCTACAAGCAGTTCGCCGTGACCATTGCGATCTCGGTGGTGTTCTCGGGGATCGTGGCGCTGACGCTATCCCCGTCCATGGCCGCCTTGCTCATCCAGGCCAAGCATGGCCCGAAGAAGGGCTTCTTCGCGTGGTTCGACCGGACCTTCGACCGGCTGGCGAACGGCTACGTCGGCGGGGTGAAGCGGCTCATCCATTTCTGGTACGGCGGGCTCGCCGCGCTCGCGCTGGTGGTGGTCGGAGTCGTGATCCTGTTCGGCAAGTGGCCCACCGCGTTCGTTCCGCAGGAGGACCAGGGCTACATCTTCGTACCGTACGCTGCGCCCGATGCAGCCAGCCTAGACCGCACCGAAGCGCTGGGTCGGAAGGCCGCCGAGTTCATGAGCAAGAACCCGGCTGTCGCGAACGTGACCGAGGTGAACGGCTACAGCCTGATCGACTCGCAGAACAAGACCAACAACGGCCTGCTGTTCGTTTCGCTCAAGGACTACGAGCAGCGCAAGTCCCCGGAGCTGAGTGCCCCGGCGCTGATCGCGGAGGCGCGCAAGGCCTACGCCGGCATCCAGGAAGGCGTGGTCTTCCCGGTCAATCCGCCCTCGATTCCCGGGCTGGGCGTGGTCGCGGGCTTCCAGATGTGGATCCAGCAGAAGGGCGGCGGCAGCTATGCGCAGCTGGTGTCGGTCGCACAGGAGATCGTGGCCAAGGCGCGCACCCAGCAGAAGCTCGCCGGTGTGAGCACCACCGCCAACGCCACCGGCCAGCAGCTGCTCGCGGATGTCGATCGCGACAAGGCCGAGGTGCTCGGCGTGCCGGTGCAGGACGTCTACAACACCCTGCAGACCATGTTCGGTTCGCTGTACGTGAGCCAGTTCCCGAAGGATTCGCGCCTGTGGCAGGTGATCCTGCAGGCCGAGCCGAAGTACCGGATGACCCCGGAGGACGTGGGCCGCTTCTACGTGCGCAACCGATCCGACGACATAATACCCCTTTCGGGACTGGTCAATACCCGCTACGTGAGCGGGGCGGACCTGGTCACCCGCTTCAACAACTATCCTGCGGTGCAGATCACCGGCTACGCCAACATCGGCGTCAGCTCGGGAGAGGCGCTGAACATCATTCGGGGCATCGCCGACGAAGTGCTTCCATCGAACTACGGCTACGAGTGGTCGGGCGAGGCGCGCGAGGAGGTGTCGTCGGGCTCCACCTCCGCCATCGCGTTCGTGTTCGGCCTGATCTTCGTGTTCCTGATCCTGGCCGCGCAGTACGAGAGCTGGTCGCTGCCGGTGGGAGTCATGCTGGCGGTCCCGTTCGCACTGCTCGGCTCGATCCTCGCGATCATGCTGCGCAAGATGCCCAACGACCTGTACTTCCAGATCGGCCTGCTCACGCTGATCGGCCTGGCTGCGAAGAACGCCATCCTGATCGTGGAGTTCGCGGTCGAGAAGAACCGCAGGGAAGGGCTGTCTTTCTTCGATGCCGCCGCCGAGGCGGCGCGCCTGAGGCTGCGACCTATCATCATGACCTCATTCGCGTTCATCCTGGGCGTGGTGCCGCTGGCGATCGCCACCGGTGCGTCGTCGAACAGCCGCCACTCGATCGGCACCGGCGTGATCGGCGGAACCTTGTTCGCAACCGTGATCGCGATCTTCTTCATCCCGATGCTGTACTGGGCGCTGGAGACGATCAGCCACAAGCTGTTCCCGAGCAAGGAGCCGCCGCCCGGATCGAAGCCGCACGCGCCGCCCGAGCACACGCCGGCTGGTCCCGCGCCGGCTGGGGCCGCCCACGACCAGCACAGGGGCGACTGACATGCTGCGTCCCATGACGTCTGCCGGCTCCGTGCGCCTGCGTCCCCGCGTCACGCTGCTGTTCACTGCTGCCCTGCTGTCGGGCTGCATGGTGGGCCCGGACTACCAGCGGCCGCAGACCCGGGTGCCCGAGGCCTACCTGTACGAGCCGAAGGATGCAGCCGACACTGCCAACACGCAGTGGTGGAAGCAGTTCCAGGATCCGGTGATGGACCAGCTCATCAAGGATGCGCTGGCGAACAACTACAACGTGAAGATCGCCGCGGCCAACGTGGAGCAGGCCTCCGCTGCGATCATCACGGTGCGCTCGCCGCTGTTCCCGCAGGTGGGCTACGGCGCGGATGCGAGCCGCAATCGCTACAGCACAAACGGCGCGACGCCGATTCCGAGCGGGGTCTCGGCCACGCAGAACAACTTCCAGCTGTTCGCCGGGGCAAGCTGGGAGATCGACCTGTGGGGCCGGGTGCGCCGCGAGACCGAAGCTGCGCAGGCGCAGCTGCTTGCCACCGAGCAGGCGCGGCGCGGCGTGCTGCTGTCGCTGGTGTCCTCCGTGGCGGGCAGCTACTTGCAGCTGCGTGCGCTCGACCAGCAGCTGGTGATCTCCCAGCGCACGCTGGAGGCCTACGCCGAGTCGGTCAAGCTGTTCGAGCTGCAGAACAAGTACGGCCAGACCTCGATGATGACCGTGGAGCAGGCGCGCAGCCAGTACGAGAGCGCTGCCGCGCAGATTCCGCAGATCAGCCAGCAGATCGTCGAGACCGAGAACGCGATCAACATCCTGCTCGGACGCAATCCCGGGCCGGTTCCACGCGGTGCGCCGCTCAAGGATATCGCGTTGCCCGCCGTGCCGGCAGGGTTGCCGTCGACGCTCCTCGAGCAGCGCCCCGACATCGCGCAAGCCGAGCAGAACCTCATTGCCGCCAATGCGCTGATCGGTGCTGCCAAGGCGCAGTACTACCCGTCCATCTCGCTGACCGCCGGTTACGGCACGGCCAGCTCGGATCTGTCCAACCTGTTCAAGGGGGGCTCCCGGACCTGGAGCTACGGCGGATCGATCACGGGCCCGATCTTCACCGGCGGCTCCATCTTCGGCCAGGTCGCCCAGGCCACCGCCAGCCAGAAGGCGGCGCTGTACGCGTACCAGCAATCGATCCAGAACGCGTTCGGCGACGTCGAGACCAGCCTGTCCGCCCGCGAGCAGCTCACCGTCCAGCTGCAGGCGGAGGAAAAGCTGGTCAAGGCGCTGCGCGAGTACGCGAGACTGGCGCGCCTGCAGTACGACGGCGGCTATACGCCCTATCTCACCGTGCTGTATGCCGAGCAGCAGCTGTTCCCGGCCGAGCTCAACTATGTGCGCACGCTCGCGCAGCTGTACGTGGCGTCGGTCAACATCTACAAGGCCACCGGCGGGGGCTGGATCGACGAGGCCAATGCGATGGCGCCGCAGCCCGTGCCGGAGAAGTGGTGAGCTGGCAGGCCGGTGCCGCGGGCTACTGCACCACCCGCGGAAGCCAGAGCGCGATCTGCGGCCAGAACATCACCGCCAGCAGGCAGATGATCTGGATGATCATGAACTCGCCCATGCCCCGATAGATGGTGCCCAGGCTCCACTGCGGCATGACGTTCTTGAGGTAGTACGCCGACATCGCGACCGGTGGGCTCAGGAACGCCGTCTGCAGGTTGATCGCGATCAGCGCGCCGAACCAGATCATCAGCTCCTGAGGTCCCAGGCCCAGCTGCAGCGTCTGCACCACCGGCAGGACGATCGGCAGGAACACGAGGATGATCGCGGGCCACTCGAACGGCCAGCCCAGGACGAAGATCAGGACCATGATCAGCACCAGCTTGCCCCAGTCCGGCAGGGGCACGCTGTTCAGCGCATTGGTGATCAGGTCCGTCGCACCGAGCTTCGTGAACACCGCGCCGAACACGGTGGAGGACACCGCGAGGAACAGCACCATGCTCGAGGTGATCATGGTGGAGATCGCAGCGGACTTCAGCGCCTTGAACGTGAGCTTGCGATACGCGGCAGCCAGCACGGTGGCGCCGAATGCGCCGCAGGAGGCGGCTTCGGTCGGCGTGGCCAGCCCGGCGAGGATGGTGCCAAGGGTGAAGCCGATCAGCGCGGCGAGCGGTACCACGCCGACGAGGAACTCGCGGGCGAGCTCGAGCTTGTCCGTCACGCGCTCGCTCGCCGGAACGGGCGGACCCAGCTCCGGCTTGAGGAAGCTGCGCACGAGGCAGTACGCGATGTACAGGAACGCCAGCATCAAGCCCGGGCCGAAGGCCGAGGCGTACAGCAGGTTGACCGGGACGCCGATGGTTGGCGCCATGACCACCAGCATGACGCTTGGCGGGATCAGGATCCCCAGCGTCCCGCCGGCCGCGATCGCGCCGGCCGAGAGCTTCGCGTCGTAACCGGTGCGCACCATCACCGGGCCTGCCATGATGCCCAGCACCGTCACGGCGGCGCCGACGATGCCCGTGGCCATGGCGAAGATCGTCGCGGTCAGTATCACCGCCAGGTAGAGCGAGCCGCGCAGTGGCGCCAGCACGTTGCGCATCGCCAGGAACAGCCGCTCCATCAGCCCGGCCTGCTCGGTCATGAAGCCCATGAAGATGAACAGCGGCACCGCGGGCAGGATGTCGTCCTTCATCAGCCCCCAGACCTGCAGGTAGGCGAGGTTGAAGGTCAGTTCGGTGCCCAGGCCGATCGCGCCGAAGAACAGCGCGATGAACAGTAGCGTGAACGCGATCGGGAAGCCGATGAAGATGATCGTGATCATCGCCACCAGCATCAGCAGTCCCAGGATCTCCTGTCCGCTCATCTCTTGTGTCCCAATGGAAGTCCCGCGCGGCGCTTACCGGGGCAGGGGGCCGGGCTCAGGCGTTCGCAGCCTCAGATCTCGATCTTCTCGTGATGCACCAGCAGCGCGCCGGTCCGCGCGGCCCAGAGGCTCTTCATCAGCTCGGAGATGCCCTGCAGGAACAGCAGCGCCGCCGAGAGCGGAATGACGGCGCGGAACGGCCAGATCGGGGGCTGCCAGGCGGTCAGCGTGGAGCGCTCGTCGATCGACCATGCATAGTTGAACTCGTTGAACGAGATCCAGCACAGGACCGCCATGGTAGGGAGGAACAGCAGCAGATATGCGACGGCGTCGATGATGCCCTTGGTGCGGTCGCTGAACTTCTCCCACAGCATGTCGGTACGCACGTGCGCACCCTTTTGCAGCGCGTAGGCGGCGCCGAGCATGAACAGTGCGCCGTAAGACATCACCGTGGCCTGGGTGGCCCAGTCCGTCGGGGAGTTGAGCGCATAGCGCATGAACACTTCCACGGTATTCGCCACGACCAGCGGGGCCACCAGCAGCGCACACGCGTAACCGCTCCACAGCACGACCCGGTCGATCATGCGGATGGCGTGGACGTAACCCGGGGCCGGGCGGCTCATGCCCGGTCCCCGGTAGCGTCGGCCCGCGCCTGCACCTGGCGCACCGGGCGCTTCACTTCTTCTCCGGCCAGTAGTAGGTCGATGCCAGGTCGTAGTCCGGATAGACGTTGCGCCGGGCCGGCACGATGCGCGAGGCGTAGGCGCGCTGGGAGTCGTAGACCTTCTTGAAGAACGCGTTCTTCGCGTACTCCTCCTTGGCGATTTGGTCCCACGATTCGAGCATCTTGGTGAGGATGTCCTGCGGGGTGCGCGAGATGGTGACGCCGTGCTTCTCGCGCAGCTCGACGATGGCCTCGGCATTGAGCTTGTTCATCACCAGCTGGGAGCGCAGCGTCGCGTCCATCGCGGCCGACTTGATCACCTCCTTCTGGTCGTCCGGCAGCTTCTTCCAGACGTCGCCGTTGATGAGGATTTCCGCGACCGTCGCCGGCTCGTGCAGCGAGGGCATGTAGGCGTACTTCCACACTGACTGGAAGCCGATGCGCAGGTCCTCCACCGGGCCGACCCACTCCGCGCAGTCGATCACGCCGCGCTGGCCGGCCGGGACGATCTCGCCGCCGGGCATGTTCACCGTGTTCATCCCCGACTTGCTGAACACCTCCGCGGTGATCCCGGTCTCGCGGCACTTGCGGCCCTTGAGGTCCTCCCAGCTCTTGACCGGGGTCTTGAACCAGCCGAGGATCTGGGGCCCGCCGGAGGTCATCGGGATGACGTAGACGTTGCGCTGCAACTGGGTCTGGTAGAACTCCTCGTACAGCGCCAGCCCGCCGCCCTCGTGCAGCCAGCCCATGTAGTCCAGCATGTCCATGCCGAACGGACCGCCGGGCGCGGGACCGAAGAGGGTGGCTGTCCGGTTCTTGCCCAGCCAGTACGCGGCCCCCGACTGCGCGCCGTCGAGCACGCCCTTGTGCACTGCGTCGAGCACTTCGAACGGCGGCACGACGGCGCCGGGCGGCAGCATCTCGATCTGCAGCCGCCCGCCGGTCATCAGCTTTACCCGCTCGGCGAAGTACTTGCCGTTCTCGAAGAACAGGCTGGCGGCCGGGAAGGCCGACTCGAACCTGAGCTTGGTCACCTGCTGCGCGGATGCCGATACGGAAGCAACCGCGAGTGCACAAGCCACGGCCAGGATGCGTGCGATCCTCATGACTCCTCCCCGATGTTCGTTGTGCGCGCCCGGTGCCGGTACGCGCCGGGGCCGGTTCGGTCCGGCCTCGCGGGGAGGATAACTCCGATGGCGCCGTTGTGCCATCGGCTTGCGGATCGGGGAGGGGGCTCTGGCACAATAGGGTGCACCGCAATCGCCTGGGAATGACGATGAGAACTGCAGGAGCGTGGGCATGCCGCACCGGGGTTGCCCTTCTGGCCGCCATGCTGCTGGCCGCGTGCGCCAGCACCCGGTTCACCAGCCAGTGGAAGAGTCCCGACTACTCGGGCGCACCGATGCGCAAGGTGCTGGTGGTGGGCGTGAGCAAGCAGCCCAGCGTGCGGCGCACGTTCGAAGACGAGTTCGTGGCTCGGCTGAAGGCGGCCGGCGTCGATGGCATCCAGAGCTACACCGTGCTGCCCGACGAGGGCCGGGTCGAGCGTCCCGCGCTGGAAGCGGCGGTGAAGAGCACCGGCGCCGATGGCCTGCTGGTCGTGCGCCTGGTCAAGCGCGAGCAGCAGACCCAGGTCGTGCAGGCCTATCCGACCGCGCCGCCTGCCGCGGGCATCTACGGCTGGTACGCCGGTGCGTGGAGCGGCTACTACGAGCCGGCGACGGCGTACCAGTACGAGCTGGTTACGCTGGAGGCCAGCCTGTACAGCCCTGGCCAGGGCAACCTGGTCTGGTCGGCCACGACCGAGGGCTTCGCGCCGACCAACCTGGAGAAGGACTCCGCCAGCTATGCCGATCTCATCATCGGCGCGCTGCGCAAGGAGCAGATCCTTTAGCGGCCGGTGTGCACCCTGGCAGTCCGGAGGGCCGGCCCTGCTACTGCACCGCGCAGGCCCTGAAGCTGCGCTCCAGTTCGGCGCGATCCAGGTTGCGGCCGATGAACACCAGGCGGTTGGAGCGCGCCGTTCCGTTCCAGGATCCGTTGGCACGGCCGTCGAAGAGCATGTGCACGCCCTGGAACACGAAGCGCTCGTCCTCGCCGTGAATGTTGAGCAGCCCCTTCATCCGGAAGATGTCGGCGCCCTTCGTCTGTAGCAGGCGCGAGAGCCAGCTGTTGACCTTGTCGCCGTCCACCGCCCCGCCGAACTCGATCGCCACCGACGTGACGCTGTCGTCGTGGCTGTGTGCAGCGGAGAAGTCCTGGCGCTCCAGCGGGTCTAGAGCGCTCCCCAGCGCTCCGGTGATGCGCAGCGCGAACTCCTCGGGGAGATGTTGCGTGAACAGGACGTAGCGCCCAGCCGCAGGCACCCGCAGCGGGTAGCGGCTCGTCGGGCCGGCAGCCGGGGCGATGGACCAGTGGCGAGGCCCGGCGTCCAGCGCCATCCCGGGCGCGAGCGTGGCCGGCTCCAGGGCGAAGGTCCGCACCGCGCGCTCGGCCTCGACGGATAGCTCCGGACGCTTTGCGTCCTCGCGCAGCAGTGCCACCGACATCGTCGGATCCGGTCCCGGGCCCAGCTCCAGCACCGCGCCGTCGCGCGGCAGATCGAAGCGCATCGCGCACTCGAACGGGTACTCGGGCGCCAGGAACGTCGGCTTGATCTCCAGCGCGCGGTCGAGGTCGAACCCGCCCAGATCGAGGACATCCTCCATCGGGGCATCGGCCATCGTCACGCGGCGCAGGCGTGCCGCGGCGTTGATCGAGCGGATGCGGCGTTCGAGCGCGTCCAGCTCCGCGGAGTCGACGAGGTCGATCTTGTTGATGAGGATGACATCCGCGAAGGCGATCTGCGCCTTCGCCTCGTCGCTCTGGTCCAGGTGCAGGCCCAGGTGACGGGCGTCGACCACGGTGACGATGCCGTCGAGGGCGAGGTCCTCGCGCACGTCGTCGTCCACGAAGAAGGTCTGCGCGACCGGCCCGGGATCGGCCAGGCCGGTGGTCTCGATCACGACGCGGTCGAAGCGGTCGCGGCGTTTCATCAGGCTGGCGAGAATGCGGATGAGGTCGCCGCGCACGGTGCAGCAGATGCACCCGTTGTTCATCTCGAAGATCTCCTCGTCGGCCCGGATCACCAGGTCCTGGTCGACGCCGATCTCGCCGAACTCGTTCTCGATCACCGCGATGCGCTGGCCGTGGCTCTCGGTCAGGATGCGGTTGAGCAGGGTGGTCTTGCCGGCACCGAGGAAGCCGGTCAGCACAGTCACTGGGATGCGCCTGGGCATGCTCTCACCTGTAGGGGCAGCGAGGCGCGAGGTTACTCCATATGCAACTTAGTGGCAAGTAGAGCTATGCTATGCGGCTTTACCGATCGAGGACCCGCAGCCATGACCCGAGCCGCCATCCAGGAGGATGCCTTCGTTGTCCGCGAATGGGCGCTGGACGCCTATGTCGTCGGAGCCTGCTGGAGCCGTGACGGCGCCCATGCGGCCTTCGGCCTTGGCGATGGCACCGTGCACCTGGTTGCTGCGGCTGCCGGGCCGGCGGCCGACCCGGTAGCCGTGCGCCTTGCGCAGGGCCAGGTGCTCTGCATCGTTCCCGATGCCGCGGCCGATGCGTTCCTGTGCAGCACGGACGACGGCCGCGTAAGCAGCGTATCCGCAGCCCGTCCACCCGAGCTGCGGATGGCGCATCCCGGCGCCTGGCTGGACGCGTTGGCGACGCATCCGGCCGGCGCCCGCGCCGCAGCCGCCGGCAATGTCGTGCATCTGCTCGCAGGCGAAGGCGACGCCTGCAAGCTCGGCCCGCATCCGAGCACCGTGGCCGGTATAGCGTTCCGCTCCGACGGCCGGCAGCTCGCAGCTGCGCACTACGAGGCGGTGTCGCTGTGGGGGCTGGACGGGAAGACGGCGGGGCCGCGCCGGCTCGAGTTCCCCGGGTCGCACCTGCTGGTTTCGTACAGCCCGGACGGGCGGTTCGTCGCCACCGGCACGCAGGAAAAGGAGGTGCACGTCTGGCGCACGGCGGATGGCTCGGACCTGCGCATGAGCGGCTACTACGCGAAGGTCAGGGCGTTGTCGTGGAGCGGCGATTCGCGCTGGTTGCTCACCAGCGGCGCCGACACCGCGATCGCATGGCGCTTCGATGGCGATGGGCCGGAAGGAAAGCCGCCGCGGATGCTGGGTCCCGACACCAGCAGCCACGTCACGCAGGTCGCGTGTCACCCGTCGCTGCCGGTCGTGGCGATTGGTTACGCGGACGGTGCGCTCGCGCTCGCCCGCATCGGGAAGCCGGCGCGCGAAGTGGCGCTGCGCGCCGGTGATGGCACTGCCATCACGGCGATGGCATTCTCGCCCGACGGCGGGCGGCTGGCGGTGGGCGGCCGGGGCGGCGTCGCGCTGGTCTACGAATGGGCCGAGGCGCAATAGGCGGCGGGCGCGGGAGCGGGGCCGCGCTGCGGCGGCCCTGCTCGAGCCCTACACGACAGCGATCGGATTGCCCGGCGAGCCGGTCGCCCCCTTGATCGGAATCGGAGAGAAGATGTAGGCGAACTTGTAGGCCTTGTCCGCGGCGAGGTGGTCGAGCCGCAGGTTCTCGTGGATGTGGATGCCGTTGCGCGTGAGCAGAATCTGGTGCACCGGGAAGGCGAGATTGGGGTCCGGGTTGGGCACCACTTCGATCGCCCAGCAGTCTGCGCCGCCCACCGACATGCCCTTGGACGCGAGCCAGTTCGCGGCCTCGACGCCGATCCCCGGCTCGCCGGAATTGAAGCGCGCGTTGTCCTTCATCCACAGCGCCTCAGCCCAGCCGGTGCGCCACACGCCCGCGAATCCCGGCGTAAGGTCGGCCTCGGACATGCCTTGCCGCTGCAGGCAGGCCTTCAGGTCTGCCAGCGTGATCTCCTCGCCCTTCTCCAGCATGCGCCCCTTCAGTCCCATCACGTCGAACAGGATGCCGCGGCAGAAGAACGGCTTGACGTTCTCGACGCCGAGCTTTTGCAGGCCGTACGCACCCACCGTGGCGCCGGCCGCAGCGTTGTTGTTGTACAGCTCCGTGCCGGTGATCCCGTTGTAGTAGATCTCCTTCGATGCATCCCCGGCTGCCCCGGTGCGTGCGCCGATGTGGCCCAGGCCGTCGAACTGAGTGCCCACCTGGCCGATCTCGGTCGTGAGGATCTCGTCGTGCCAGATGGTCTGGTTCTTCCCGTACGCCCCGCCGGTGGGCGCGCCAGGGATGCGCAGCACGAACGCGCGCTGGCCGAACAGCGGCATGCCGAACTCGTAGACGCGGCCCAGGCTGTAGACCTTGCCGGTGCGGATCAGGCTCACCGCGTCCATGGTCGTCTTCGGTCCCATGTGGTTGGTCGCACCGACCTGATCGTCCTTGCCCCAGCGCGACGGCCACCACTTCGTGCCCATGGGCGTACCCTCGATGGTGCCTTCCGCCGCCGCGGCCGGCTTGACCAGGTCGAGCTCGTGCATGGCCACGGTGGCAGCACCCACGGCCGCGGTTGCCATCGCGGCCTGCTTGATGAAGTCACGCCGCGGCTTCGACGCGGGCTCGGACGGTTCCTGGTCCGGCTGCGCCGCTGGCAGGTCCTGCTGCTGCTGCTGCTTCTCCTCCATTGCTCTTCTCCTTGGTTTGCCCGACCGGGCCCGATATCTAGACTTGCAACGCAGTTGCATGGGCCGGTACACTAACAGTGCCTGCTGCTGTTACAACATTGCAGAACGCGGTCTGGCGCCGTGCAGGGGCAGAGGGAGAGTCGGGCATGACGGGCTGTGCCGCGCTTGGCAATGGTGGACTTCCGAAAGACCTGGTCGAGCGCGCCCGGCGCCTGTGCGATGCGCGCGGCCAGCGCTTCACGCCGATGCGCGCGGCAGTCTTCCAGATCGTGGCGGGGACCAGGCACCCGATGGGCGCCTACGAGATCATGGACCGCCTGTTGGCGGCCGGGCTCGAGGTCGCCGCGCCGACGGTCTACCGTGCGCTCGACTTCCTGCAGCGGCAGCAACTGATCCACCGGGTGGAGTCGCTTAACGCATTCATGCCGTGCACGCAGCCCGAGACCCACCATGACTGCCAGTTCCTCATCTGTACCGGTTGCGGCACGACGGCGGAGATCGAGGCGAGCGGGGTGATGTCGCGCCTGGCGCACTCCGCGCGCGGGCTGGGCTTCTCCATCAGCGACGCCGTGGTGGAGCTCAAGGGCATGTGCGCGAGCTGCCGCAATGCGCTGCTGGCGCTGACTGACCGCGCCAAGCGGCGGCCCGCGTAGGGCCGCGAGCGCGGGTGCCCTACACCGGCAGGGACGGGTCGCTCGCAGACCGCTGCCGGCGCTGTTCGCGTTCGTGGCTGCGTTGCACGAACACCGGGAGGTCGCGCTGGAGGCTCGACGCGACCGCGTCGCGCTCCAGCTCGCGCGTGACGAACACCAGGCGGGTGCGCTGGTCCGTCGAGGTCCAGCCGGGCAGCTGCACGGGCGGCTGCAGCACCTGCTGCACGCCGTGGATGAGCACCGGCGCGGGGTTGCCGTACACGTTCACGACGCCCTTCGTCCGGTACAGCACGTCGCCGTTGAGGCGCACGCCGGCATCGAGCCACTGGTGGAATGCCTCCCACTCCACGGGCTCGTCGATGGAAACGGCGAACGCGTGCAGGTCGCCTTCGAGCTGGGACGACTCCGGGCCGAAGCGATTCGCGCGCAACCACGCTTCGATCGGCTCGCCGCGCTGCAGGACCGCGTGGTAGCCGGCCGGCGTCAGTGCACCGGAGATCGATTCGCCGGGGCCCATGCGGCAGATGTCCGCAGCGGGATTGAGCGCACGCAAGCGTTCCTCGAGGCGCGCCACGTGCATGCCGGCTGCGCGATCGATCCCGGTCAGGACGACCCGGTCGCACACCGCGAGCTGCTTGAGCGCGTGCGTGGCAGCCCCGACGGCGTCCTGCGGCAGCCCCGCATCGAGCAAGCAGACGACGCTGCACAACCGGTAGTACTGCGTCACCAGGGCATTGTTCAGCAGCGTCTGCATGACCGGTGCCGGGTCTGCGCCTGCGGCAGTCTCGATCACCACGTGGTCGAACGCGGGCGCCTCGTCCCGACTGCGCCGCGCGTACATCCGGCGCAGCGCGTCGACCAGGGCGGAGCGGCCGGTGCAGCACAGGCAGCCGATCGCGTGCGGCACCATCTGTCCCTCGATCGCCTCGGCCACACAGGCCTGGGCGCGGGTCTCGCCCAGCTCGTTGAGCAGTGCCGCTGCACGACCTCGTGCCGGATCCGCTGCCAGGATGTTCAGCAGTGCGGTCTTGCCGCTGCCCCTTGCGCCGAGCAGCACGGTGACCGGAATGCGGTCGTCGTGTAGGATCGATTCGAACTGCCACATCGTCATCGTCGGTCGCTCGTGCTCGGCTGCCTGCAGTCAGGCGTGGGGACGCTATCGCTCCGGCCCGCGCAAGGCCCGGACGAGCTGCCCCACGTTGTGCCGGAACATGTCGAGGTAGGTGGATGCAGGCCCGTCCGGCCCGGACCGCGCGTCGGAATACAGCGTGCCGCCGATGCGTGCACCACTTTCCTTCGCGACCTGCTCCAGCAGGCGCGGACTGCTGATGTTCTCGAGGAACATGGCGCTGATCCTATCCCGGCGGATGCGCTCGGTCAGCGCGGCGATGTCGCGAGCCGAGGTCTCCGATTCGGTGCTCACGCCGACCAGGTGGATGAACTCGACGTCGTACGCGCTGCCGAAGTAGGCGAATGCATCGTGGGAGGTGATGACGCGGCGCTGTGCGCGCGGAATCGCACCGAACTCCCGCCGGACGGATGCGTCCAGTTGCTCGATGCTCGCCGCATAGCGTCGGGCCCGCGCAGCATGGTTGGCTGCCCTGCGCGGATCGGCCGCGGCGAGACCGCGAGCGATGTTGTCCACGTAGATGCGAGCGTTGGCCAGGTTCTGCCATGCGTGAGGATCGAGCGCGGTGTGCTGCTTGCCGTCCGGGCCGGTAGCAGTCTCCTGCAGGGGAGACACTCCCGCGCTGGCGACCACGATCGGACCGCGATACCCGGAGGCTGCAACCAGGCGGTCGATCCAGCCCTCGAAGCCCAGCCCGTTGACGACCACGAGGTCCGCCGCCGCCAGGCTGCGTGCGTCGGCGGGCGAGGGCGAGTAGATATGCGCGTCCGCGTCGGGCCCCACCAGCGCGGTGACCCGTACACCGTCTCCCCCGACATTGCGGACGAGGTCGGCGAGGATGCTGAACGAGGCCACCACGGCGACTTTGCCATCGTCGGCGGCGTGGGCCAGGGTTGCTGGTGCGAGCAATGCCAGCGCGAGGCGGGCAACGATCGAGCGCAGGATGCGGGTCATGTCTCAGCCTTGCAGATGCGGTGTGCGCAAGTAGCGGTGCACGAGGCCTCCGCGGCGGCCTGCGATCACCGAGATTGCATAGGCGGCCCCGGCCGTCAGCACCACGGCTGGCCCGGATGGCGCACCCAGGTGAAAGGAGAGCAGCAGGCCGATCAGCCCGCTGCCGAACGCGATGCCCATGCTCGCTGCGGACATGGTCCACACGTTCTGCGCCCAGAAGCGGGCGGCTGCTGCGGGCAGCATCATGAGACCCACTGCCATGAGCGTGCCAAGCGCCTGGAAGCCTGCGACCAGGTTGAGGACGACCAGCACCAGGAACAGGAGATGGTAGAACGCGCCGCGACCCTGCACGGCGCGCAGGAAGCCCGGATCGAAGGACTCCACGATGAGCGCACGGTACGTCGCCGCCATGGTGAGCACGGTGACGGTCGAGATCGACGCCATAAGCAACAGCGTGGCATCGTCGACTGCGAGCACCGTCCCGAACAGCATGTGGGTCAGGTCGACGCTGCTGCCATGCAGGGAAACGATCATCACCCCGAGCGCGAGCGAGATCAGGTAGAAGGCGGCAAAGCTGGCATCCTCCCGCAGCAGCGTGGTGCGCGTGACCACGCCTGCGAGCAACGCCACCGCCAGGCCGGCGACGAGCCCGCCGAGGCCCATCGCCAGCGCGGACGCGCCGGCCAGCAGGAAGCCGACCGCGACGCCGGGCAGCACCGCGTGCGCCATGGCGTCTCCGGTCAGGCTCATGCGCCGCAGCAGCAACAGCACGCCGACCGGCCCGCACGCGATCGCCAGGGCGAAGCAGGCGACGAGCGCGCGCCGCATGAAACCGTACTCCAGGAATGGCGCAACCAAGAAGGCGTACATCGTCAATGGACCGGTCTCTCGCAGACGGGCGCATCGACGTCCCATGCCTCTGCCATGCGCCGCGCTTGGAGCAGATTGTCGGGTGTGAGCACGTCTGCCGTGCGGCCCCAGGCGATCGCATCGCGCGCCAGCAAGAGGGTGTGTGGAAACCACTCGCGCACCTGGTCGAGGTCGTGCAGCACGGCGACCACGGTGCGGTGCTCGTCATGCCAGTGGCACACCAGGTCCAGCAGGCTGTGCGTGGTGCGCTCATCGATCGCCGAGAAGGGCTCGTCGAGCAGCAGCAGCGGTGCGTCCTGGAGCATGAGGCGCGCGAACAGCACGCGCTGGAACTGTCCGGCAGACAGGCTGACGAGGTAACGGGCCTCGAATCCGGCAAGGCCGACGGCGGCCAGCGCGGCGCGCGCCATGTCGTGCTCGCGCCGGCGCAGCGCTGCGAATGCACCCCGGTTCCGCCAGTGCCCCATCAGCACGGTGTCGAGGACGCTGACGGGGAAGCTGCGGTCGATCTCCGCCTGCTGGGGGAGATAGGCAATTTGCGAGCGGTCGATGCCGGCGAGCCGGATCCCGCCCTGAGCCAGCGGAAGCCATCCCATGATGGCCTTGAGCAGGGTGCTCTTGCCGGCGCCGTTGGGCCCCACCACGGCGGTCATGCTGCCGCGCTCAAATCCTCCGCTCAGGTGATGGATGGCAGGGTGCCTGGCGTAGGCGACAGTGAGGTTCTCGATCTGGATCATGCCCAGCCAGTTCCCTGTTGCTCTGATGGGGACCGCAGCGCTCCCGCCGGCAAGGGACGGCGCCTCCGGTCCGAGTGCCCGCGCGGGGAGCGGGGCCCGGCTTCCGCACGCAGGCCGAGATGGCCGGACGCACGCGTGCAGGGATTGGGCCGTGATGCGGCGGCCGGCCGTGAAAGAACAGGCGGAGCGCCCGCTCCGCCTGAAACCACCACGACAATGGCAGGGCCCCGATACTTCTTGGTCGCAGACCCGTGCGGCGCGAGTTGCCGCGCTTGATCGGGTCCGCGACTGGAGCCACCCGCGACGATGGTATCGCAGCCCGCCAGAGATTGCAACACAGTTGCATGTAACCCGGTGGCCTGCATGCAGTGGCCCGTCATCCCCTGCGTCCGGCGGTGGCACGGTTCACCGCGTCGAAGTCGATGACCCGGTCGAACAACGGCGACAGCGCGGCGTCGTGACTCACGAATACCAGCGCGGCCCGCGCACGCTCGCACTCATGGAACAGCAGGTCGATGAATGCGGTGCGTCGGTCATGGTCGAGCGCGGAGGTGGGCTCGTCGGCGATCACCAGTTCAGGTGCGCCGATGAGCGCACGGGCAGCCGCCACGCGCTGCTGCTGTCCCACGCTCAGCTCGGTGATCCGTCGGTCGATGAGATCGGGTGCACCCATGTCGAGCTGGCCGAGCAGGCGGCGGGCCTCCTCCTGCATCCCGCCGGCTCGTACCGCATTCTCGCGACGCCGCGCCGAGAATCCGCATGCGAGGGTCACATTCTCCAGGACGGACAGGTAAGGGATCAGGTTGAACATCTGGAAGATGAACCCGATGTGGTCGGCGCGGAAGCGGTCCCGCTGCGCGCCGCCCAGCGTCGCCAGGTCACGGCCCAGCACCCTGACCTGGCCGGTCCCGGCCGTGACCACCCCCGCGAGCAGGCTGAGGAGGGTCGACTTGCCGCTGCCGCTGGGGCCGCGCACGAAGACCCGCTCGCCGAGGTGCACCTGCACCTGCTGAAGGTCCAGGACTGCGCCCGCTGTCGCGGACCAGGCGAAGCGCAGCCTCGAGATGTCGACGATCGGTTCTGCAGTCGCTGCGGACGGGCTGTTGGTCGCGGCGGTCATCGGTTCGCCGGGGATGGCAGTTGCGCGGGCATGCAGGGATCAGGCTCGGCCGTGCTCCATGGATGGATATGTCGGGCGGTATATCCGGCAGCCGCTGTCAGCCGAACAGGCCCATCGCCCATGCCACGCCGAGCCACAGCAACGCGACCAGGCCAAGTGCATGGCAGATCCGGGCCAGTGCGCTGGAGGGGAAGGCGGCATGCCACGGCACGTGCAGCCGGGGGCGGAACCTCATATGTCGTCTCCAGCCATCGGCTTCAGGGACGATATGGCGTGACGCTGGTCGCGCGCATCCGGTAGCTCGCGTCGCCCATCGAGGTATTCGAGCTCGACGCCTGCAGCACTCCGTTCACCCACACCGCATCCATCGCACGCACCTTCGACGCCGGTGGATCGGCGACCACATGGATGATCTGGTTCGCCGGTGGCGGCGGAACGTGGATGCAAGCGCCGAAGTAGGGGACGAGCAGGAACTCCGAGATCCTTTCCCCGGCCTTCTCCAGGGGTACCAGGAAGCCTGGGATGCGCACCGCAGCGCCGTTCAGCTCCGGGTTCACCGGCGCCTTCCTCCATTCCTCGCGCAGCTTCTCCAGCGCGCGCATGGCCCTGGGGTCGGCGTCACTGAGCTGGTCCAGGTTGATGCCCTTCAGCGCGGCCATCGGGTTCCATGTGCGCGGCATCAACTCGTCCCATGTGATGCTCCGGAAGCGCTGCTCCGGGCTGGCACGCAGCTGCTCCGCATGCAGCCGGTCTCCCACCTTGTATCGAGGTTCGGTCGTGCCGGCGCCGCCCGCGAGCCGGTGCCCGCAGGCCAGCATCAGCGCCAGCAGCACTGCGCCCCCGATCCTCGATTGCATCGAGCGCCGCGTCACAGTCGTGGAGACAGGCCGTCGGCGAGCGAGAGGCGGTACGCGCGGTAGGCCGGGAGGGTGCTGATCAACGCACCCGCCAGCGCCACGATGCCCAGCAGTGCCAGCTCGTCGGCGCCAGGCAGGTACGCCCGCGGCGACAGGCCGAAGTAGTTCTCCAGCACGGGGCGCAGCACGATGGCGAGTCCGTTGACGGACGCCAGCCCCAGCAGGGCACCGGCCAGTGCGACGAAGGAGCCTTCCAGCGCCAGGAGCAGGAAGACATCGCCCGGCCGCGCCCCGACCGATCGCAGGATGGCCAGCTCGCGGCGACGTTCGTTGAGCCCCGCCAGGATGACCGCGGCGAGACCGGCAAGACCGACGGCGACCACCATGGCGAAGGCCGCCTGCAGCGCCCGCTCGGCAACCCCGACCACCTCCCAAAGCTGATCGAGGGTGACTCCCGGCAATACCGCCATCAAGGGCTCGCCACCGTAGCCCTGCACGTCGCGCTGCACCGCGAACACCGCGGCCCTGGACTTCAGACCCACGAGCACCGCCGTGACCGTCTTCGGCGTCAGGTCGAATTTCCGGGCCTGGGCGGCCGAGATGGAGAGACCGGGTATCGGCGCGCCGGCCTGCCAGTCCAAGTGGATCGCCTCCATCCCCTCCAGCGAGATATGCACCGTGCGATCCACCGGCGTGCCGGTCGGAGCGAGGATACCGACGGCCGTGAACGGCTTGTCCGCGTGCTCCGCCAGCGTCACCGGGCCGGTTCCGTGCGACAGCGTGATCTGCTGGCCGAGCTGGTATCCCAGCTGCTGCGCCACCTCGGCACCGAGCACCGCCTCGAACACGTCTGCGAAGGGACGCCCCTGAGCCAGGGCCAGGGGCCTGGACTCTCCGTAGCGGAACCGGTCGAAGTAGGCGGTGGTGGTGCCCAGCACCGGAAAGCCGCGGTGCGAGTCGCCAAGGGAAAGCGGCACGGTCCAGGCGACGGCGCGGTGCCGGCCGAGCATCTCCACGCTGGACCAGGACACGTTGTTGGTGGCCTCGCCCATGCGGAACACCGCGTAGAGCATCAGCTGGACCGGGCTGCCGCGCGCGCCCACGACCAGATCCACTCCGGAGACCGACTGCGAGAAGCTGCGCCGCGCCTCGTGCCGCAGCCGCTCGATGCCGAGCAGCAGGGACACCGACACGGCGATCGCCACCAGCGTGAGCCCCAGCGTGAACCTGCGGTTGACCGCGCTCTTCCATGCGAGTGCAACGAGTTGCCTCATCGCCGCTGGGGCCTGCCGGACGAACGGGCGCGCGGATACCTTTTGGCATGCAACATGGTTGCATTATGACCGTTGGGCGCGGGCAGCTCAAGCCTCTTCCGCAGTCGGAGGGCTTGCGCCGGCTTGACGGGAGTGCCGGCACCCGCGCCATCCCGAGCGGGCGGGTTCCAGTGCACAATAGCGCCCATGGGCAGCGTCGGGGCGCCCTAACCGGATACAGGGCAGCGCATCGGCCGGACAGGCCCCACGTAACAGGAGAAAGGAAGCATGGCTCTCGCAACACTTCGTCAGGTGCTGGATCACGCCGCCGAGAACAACTACGGCGTGCCGGCCTTCAACGTCAACAACCTGGAGCAGATGCGCGCCATCATGGAGGCGGCCGACGAGACCGACAGCCCGGTCATCGTCCAGGCCTCCGCCGGCGCCCGCAAGTACGCCGGCGCGCCCTTCCTGCGCCACCTGATCCAGGCTGCCGTTGAGGAGTGGCCGCACATCCCGGTGGTGATGCACCAGGACCACGGCGCCAGCCCGGGCGTCTGCCAGCGCTCGATCCAGCTCGGCTTCTCGTCGGTCATGATGGACGGCTCGCTCAAGGAGGACATGAAGACTCCGGCCTCCTACGAGTACAACGTGGACGTCACCCGCCGGGTGGTCGACATGGCGCACTCCTGTGGCGTGTCGGTGGAAGGCGAACTGGGCTGCCTGGGCTCGCTGGAGAGCGGCATGGCGGGCGAGGAAGACGGCTCGGGCGCGGAGGGCAAGCTGGACCACTCGCAGCTGCTGACCGATCCCGACCAGGCCGCCGACTTCGTGAAGAAGACCAAGGTCGATGCACTTGCGATCGCGATCGGCACTTCGCACGGCGCCTACAAGTTCACGCGCCCGCCCACCGGTGACATCCTCGCGATCGAGCGGATCAAGGAGATCCATCGCCGCATCCCCAACACCCACCTCGTGATGCACGGCTCCAGCTCGGTGCCCCAGGACTGGCTCAAGATCATCAACACCTATGGCGGCGCGATGGGCGAGACCTATGGCGTGCCGGTCGAGGAGATCCAGGAAGGCATCAAGCACGGGGTGCGCAAGGTCAACATCGACACCGACCTGCGCATGGCCTCCACCGGCGCAGTGCGCAAGTTCCTGGCCGAGAACCCCAAGGAGTTCGACCCGCGCAAATGGCTCGCCGTAACGACCAAGGCGATGAAGGAGATCTGCAAGGCGCGATATGTGGCCTTCGGGACCGCGGGCAACGCCTCGAAGATCCGCACCATCGGCCTGGAGGCGATGGTCAAGCGCTACGACAAGGGCGAGCTCGATCCGAAGGTAAGTTGAGCCCCTAGCCAGGCGGGCTCTGTGCGATGGACGACGCCGCACCTGGACGTGGAGGCTGGAAGGCCCGGATCGGCGAGGAGCTGATCGAGTATTCGATCAATGTCGTCTACCTTGCGATTGTCTTCGCGGCCTTCACCAACTACCGCCGGCTGATCCTCGCTTCTTACGGCATCGTCTACACCGACTATTGGGTGGCGGTGATCGAAGCGCTGATCCTGGGCAAGGTGATCATGATCGCGAGCGTCCTGCGCATCGGCCGGCGCCTGGAGCGGGCGCCCCTCATCTTCTCGACGCTCTACAAGACCACGGCGTTCACGGTTTTCGTCGCGGTCTTCAAGCTGGCCGAGCATACCGTCAGGGCGCTCTGGCACGGCGAGGGCATCGCCGGCGGACTCATCGTGGTCGCCGAGAGGGGGCTGCCGGTGGTGCTGGCCAACAGCCTGGTGATCCTGGTCGCGTTCATCCCGTTCTTCGCCGTCAAGGAGCTGGCGCGGGTGATGGGCAGGGGCAGGATCGCGGCGCTGTTCTTCCGCAAGCCGGCGTCGCCGCCTGTCCCTTGATCCGCGTCACTGCGCCGGGATCGTCAGCACCGGTGCCGGTCCCTTGCTGCCGGTGTCCACCATCGCGAAGGCGAACAGCAGGAAGGAGAAGACGCGCTTGGACAGCAGGTCGCGATCGTCGATCCAGAACCAGTAGCCGCGGTAGGGTACCGCGACCGCAGCGTCCTTGGGCGGCTCGCTCGAGCTGTGGACCTGCACCAGCGGAGCGATCGGTCCGGTCGGCCCCATCTCCATCCCGGTATTGGCGCTGGTCCGGTGCTGTACCACATGCGGTTCCGGCACTGTGATCGAACGCGCGACCGCACTCAGGACCTGCAGGATGGACCGGCTCAGGATCGCGATCTCCTTGTCGTTCGCCGCCAGGGAGCCGTACACCACGGCGAATTCGCCTGCGCCCGTATCGAGGCCGAGCAGCTTGCGAATCGCGATGCTGTCGGTCTCGTCGGCTGTTCCGCCCTGCTGCCGCAGCGTGATCAAGGTGGTGCCGCCCTTGTCCTGACGCATCACGCGCAGGGAGAGCGCGCCGGCGGACTGGACGCGACGCAGCCGCGCGAGCAGCTCGTAGAACTCCGGATCGGCAGGATGCGTCTGCAGGTCGCCGCTGGGCTGGTTGCGGATGCCGTTGATCTCCTGGACGGTGAGCCGGAACACCAGGTCGATCGGCGTGCCGCCTTGCGCCAGGCTCAGGATGGAAGCTGGCGGGATCGGGGTGAGCAGCTGACGTGCGAACTGCTCACCCGACAGTGGCGCATAAGTGACGGTCGGCCGGTCGATGAACTGGCCCTGTGCGCCCAGGCCGATGCTGCTGTTGATGCCGCCAATCGTGTTGTTCTGCAGATTGTTGCTGGTGCCCGCCACCGAGAACGTGCTCTGCACCTGGTAGCCCGCCACGATCTGGCCCACCTCGAGGAACATGGGCGTGTCGCCGTAGCGCAGCTTGACCAGGTTGAGCAGCATCTGGCGCTGCCAGGATTCGGCGACCGCCGTGGTGTAGTCGAGGCGGTCGCGGGTGACCGTGCCCGGCCCGATGCTGCTGCAGCCGGCTGCGAGGACCGCCGCAGCGAGGACCAAGCCCGTTGCAGCCGCTCCTCGCAGTTGCAGGATCCACTTCCTTCTGATGTCGTCGAGCAAACTTCAGGCCCTCGTCCTGAACAGGTCAGCGTCATTATGCATGCCTTGCGCGATTGCGGCAGGCCAAAAGCAAGGGGGCCGGCGCTTGCGCCGGCCCCCGGAGCCGTTTCGCGCGGTCTTCCGCGCGTCGCTACTTGATCGGCTTGACGTACTTCTCCAGCTCCGGATAGGCTCTCTTCGCGAGCTCATCCACCAGCGGCTTCACCGTCTCGAAAGTGATCTGCTCGGTGCCGCCCTCGGCCACCGTGCGCCGAATCCCTTCGCCCGAGGCGAGTCTGACCCGTTGCGCGAGGACCTCGTTGCTCACGCTGTCCTTGATCTCGCTCTCCACGACCAGAAACGCACGTTGCGGAGTGCCCGCCATGGCGCGCGTCGTCACGGTCGCGACGAAGGCAAGTGGCACATACTGATATGCGGACAGACTCTCGCCTTCGGCGGCGACGGCACTGAAGGCACTGCGCAGACGCACCACCCCTGGCCCGGGCTGATCCACCAGCTTGAAGCGCGAGCCAAGCGACTGCTTCAGCGTCGCGTTCGTATAAGCGATGATCTGGTCCAGCGTCCCGGCGGTTACCCGCTCGGAGGGCTTCGGCTCGGGATAGAAGATCAGCGGGTCGAGGATGATCGCGTTGTAGTTCGCCGGCGTGAGCTTGGGGCTGGCCCAGCCGCGGATGATCTTCCCATCCGTGTCCTTTACCTCCTTCAGCTTGGAGTAGTCGCCCAGGAAACCGGAATTCGCCTCCGCCGCCTTGTCCATCTGCTTCTCGGTGGAGCTCGCGCACGCTGCGAGGATGCCGGCAAGGGCAACGGCCGCCAGTCTCGTGGCAATCGACTTGTTCATTGATCTGTGTCCCCTTATGTGGTCGCCATCTTGGCAACGCTGAGAGTATAACCGGCGGCCGTGCACCCATTCCTTGCGCCAGATCAATGCCCCGACGGACAAGGCCTGTCATGAGATCGGCGCGGACGAAGTCGTGACCGCGGCGCTCCCAGTACGCGCTGCGGGGCACAGCGCTGGCCTCAGCCAGGCCCGACCTTCACCGGGCGCACCTGCCAGATCCGCTCGCTGTACTCGCGGATCGCCCGGTCCGACGAGAACTTGCCCGCGCGAGCGCTGTTGAGGATGGACATGCGCGTCCAGCGCTCCGGTTCGTTCCAGGCTGCGTTCACCCGATCCTGGCATGCCACGTAGTCGGCGTAGTCGGCCATCACCAGGAAGGGGTCGTGCTGCAGCAGGTTGTCGACCAGCGGGCGGAACATGCCCCGGTCGCCGCGCGAGAAGCGGCCCGCCGCGATCGCCTCCAGGGCCTGGCGCAGCTCGCCGTTGGCGGCCACGTACGACGCCGGCCGGTAGCCCTCGCGCTGCACGCGCGCGACGTCCTCCGAGTTCAGCCCGAACAGGAAGAAGTTCTCCGCGCCCGCCTCCTCGCGCATCTCGACGTTGGCCCCGTCCAGGGTGCCGATGGTGAGCGCGCCGTTGAGCATGAACTTCATGTTGCCGGTGCCCGAGGCCTCCTTGCCCGCGGTCGAGATCTGCTCCGAGAGGTCGGCTGCCGGATAGATCGCGTGCGCGTTCCTGACGTTGAAATCGGGGAAGAACACCACCTTCATGCGATCGCGCACGGCGGGATCGGCGTTCACGACCTCCGCGACGCCGCTGACCAGGCGGATGATGAGCTTGGCCATGTGGTAGCCGGGCGCGGCCTTGCCCCCGAACACGAAGCAGCGCGGCGCGATGTCCAGGTGCGGGCTGTCCCGCAGGCGTTGATACAGCGTCACGATATGCAGCACGTTGAGGTGCTGGCGCTTGTACTCGTGGATGCGCTTGGCCTGGATGTCGAACAGCGCGTCCGGGTCGACCTTCACGCCGGTCCGCCTGAGGAGAATGTCCGCCAGCGCCGACTTGTTGCGACGCTTCACGGTTTGCCACTGTTCCTGGAACGCCTGGGAGTCGGCGTGGTCCTCGAGCGCCCTGAGCCGATCGAGGTCGGTTGCCCAGCCCGCGCCCACCGAATCGTCGAGCAGCCTCGCGAGCCCGGGGTTGCTCAGCACCACGAACCTGCGCGGGGTGACACCGTTGGTGACGTTGTGGAAGCGCTCCGGCCACAGCTGCGCGAAGTCGCGCAGCACCGTCTGCCTCAGCAACGTGGAATGCAGCGCCGCCACGCCGTTGACCGCGTGGCAGCCGACCGTCGCCAGGTGCGCCATGCGCACGCGCTTCTCGCCGGCCTCGTCGATGAGCGACATGCGGGCGAGGCGTTCGGCGTCGCCCGGATAGCGGTGCGCCACTTCATCCAGGAAGCGGCGATTGATCTCGAAGATGATCTCCAGCGGGCGCGGCAGCAGGTCGCGGAACAGCGGCAGTCCCCAGGTCTCCAGTGCTTCGGGCAGCAGGGTGTGGTTGGTGTAGGCCAACGTACGCCGCGTGATGTCCCAGGCCTGGTCCCAGGGGAGCTGGCGTCCATCGACGAGCAGGCGCATCAGCTCGGCGACCGCCACCGCAGGGTGGGTGTCGTTCAGCTGCGCAGCGAAGCGCTCGGGGAAGCGCTCGATGGGTGCGCCGATGAGGTCGTGCAGGCGCAGCATGTCCTGCAGCGAGCAGGAGACGAAGAAATACTGCTGGGCCAGGCGCAGCCGCTTCCCGATCTCCGGCTCGTCGTTCGGGTAGAGCACCTTCGACAAGGTCTCCGAGACCACCTTCTCCCGGACCGCCCCGTAGTAATCGCCCACGTTGAAGTCCTGGAAGTCGAAGGACTCGACCGCTTCGCTCTTCCACAGACGCAGCGTGTTGCAGGTGTCCACGCGGTAGCCCAGCACTGGTGTGTCGCAGGCAACGCCCTTGATCTGCCCATTCGGGACCCAGCGCACGCGGTAGCGAGCCTGCTCGTCCACGTGCGCCTCGGTGCGACCGCCAAAGCTCACGTAGTAGTGCACGTCGGACCGCACGATCTCCCACGGGTTGCCGTTCTGCAGCCACTTGTCGGTCACCTCCGCCTGCCAGCCGTCGCGGATCTCCTGGTCGAAGATGCCGAACTCGTAGCGGATCCCGTAGCCGATTGCCGGCGTCTGCAGCGTCGCCAGCGAATCCATGTAGCAGGCAGCCAGGCGTCCCAGCCCGCCGTTGCCCAGGCCCGGCTCCTCCTCCAGCGCGAGCACCGCGTCGAAGTCCTGCCCGAGTGCGCGCATCGCCTCGCGCGCGGCACCCTCGATGCCGAGATTCACCAGGTTGTTGCCCAGCTGCGGCCCGATCAGGAATTCCGCCGACAGGTAACAGGCGATCTTCACGTCGCGCGTGGCATAGGTCTGGACGGTGCTCACCCAACGCGCCAGCAGGCGGTCGCGCACGCTGTAGGAGAGCGCCATGTACCAGTCGTGGGCGGTTGCGATCCGGGGCAGGCGGCCCTGCAGGTACATCAGGTTGTCGAGGATGGCGCGCTGCAGTGCCTCGGCCGAGAGGCCGGTGCGCGTCGGTTCGGATCCAGCGTTCGGGGTTGCTGGCTTGGCGGCCATCAAGGCATCTCCCACCGGACCCGGCCGATCCTGTCGAACAGGTTGCCCGGCCATGCCCGCAGAGCCGACCTCAAGACGGTTGCCCCTGCACCGCCTTCCAGCGTGGGCGAGGCGCTCATGACTTGCTGTCCTTCTTCGCTATGTCTGCTGCTTCAGTACGGCCACACCCAGTCCGAGATCTCGGAGCGGTCGCTGCCGTGCTCGTGCGCGTAGCTCAGGTTGAGGATGATCTCGTTCTTCATCCGCTCCTTCAGGTGTGCGGCCCGGGTCTGCAGGCGGGGCACGCGGTCGATCACGTCGATCACCAGATTGAACCGGTCGACCTGATTGAGGATCGCCAGCTCCATCGGCGTGTTGATGTTGCCCTTCTCCTTGTAGCCGCGCACGTGCAGGTTCTCGTGGTTGCGGAAGCGGTAGGCCAGCTTGTGGATCAGCCATGGGTAGCCGTGGAAGTTGAAGATCACCGGCCTGTCGGTGGTGAACAGGCTGTCGAACTCGCGCTCGGTGGACCCGTGCGGATGCTCGGTGGCCGGCTGCAGCTTGAACAGATCCACCACGTTGACGAAGCGTACCTTCAGATCCGGCAGGCTCTCGCGCAGGATCGCGGTGGCAGCCAGTGCTTCCTGCGTGGCCACGTCCCCGCAGGAGGCCATCACCACGTCCGGCTCCTGGCCCTCGTCGTTGCTCGCCCGCGCCCAGATGCCGATGCCCTTGGCGCAGTGGATGATGGCTTCGTCGATGGTGGTGAACTGCAGGTGCTTCTGCTTGTCCGCGACGATGACGTTGATGCAGTCGGTCGAGCGCAGGCAGTGGTCGGTCACGACGAGCAGCGTATTCGCGTCGGGCGGCAGATACACGCGCGTCACGCTCGGGCTCTTGTTGGTCACCAGGTCGATGAAGCCCGGGTCCTGGTGCGAGAAGCCGTTGTGGTCCTGGCGCCACACTGTCGACGAGAGCAGGATGTTCTCGGAGGCCACCGAGGCGCGCCAGGGCACGTGGTTCTTGCTGATGTCCAGCCACTTGGCGTGCTGGTTGAACATCGAGTCGACCACGTGCGCGAAGGCCTCGTAGGTGTGGAAGAAGCCGTGCCGGCCGGTCAGGAGGTAGCCCTCGAGCCAGCCGAGCAGGGTGTGCTCGGAGAGCATCTCCATCACGCGCCCGTCGCGGGTCAGCTCGCCGCCGTCGGCATCCTCGGGCAGCATCTGTGCCATCCAGACTTTCTTGCTCACCTCGTAGATGGCCTGCAGCCGGTTCGAGGCGGTCTCGTCGGGACCGAATACGCGGAAGCTGGTCATGTTCTCGCGCATCACGTCGCGCAGGAACTGGCCCATCGGATAGGTGTTCTCGTGCAGGACCTTGCCGGCCTGCCTGACGTCCACGGCGTAGCGGCGGAAGTCGGGCAGCTTGAGGTCCTTGCGCAGCAGACCGCCGTTGGCGTGCAGATTCGCGCTCATGCGCCGGTGGCCGGTGGGCGCGATGGCCCTGATCTCCGCGCGCAGCCGGCCATCTGCGTCGAACAGCTCCTGCGGCTTGTAGCTCTTCAGCCACGTTTCCAGGAGGTTCAGGTTTTCCTTGTTGCCGCGCACATCGGAGAAGGGGACCTGGTGCGAGCGCCACGAGCCTTCCACCTTGTGCCCGCGTATCTCCTTCGGTCCGGTCCAGCCCTTGGGCGAGCGCAGCACGATCATCGGCCAGCGCGGACGCTCCACCTCGCCCCCGCTGCGTGCCGATTTCTGCGCAGCGCGGATCTCGCTGATCGCCCGATCAAGCGTGGCGGCCATCAGTTGGTGCATCTGCCCGGGATCCGATCCCTCGACGAAGTAGGGCTTGTAGCCGTACCCGACGAACAGCGCTTCGAGCTCCTCGGGGCTGATGCGCGCGAGGATGGTCGGATTGGCGATCTTGTAGCCGTTCAGGTTGAGGATCGGCAGCACCGCGCCGTCGCGCGCGGGGTTGATGAACTTGTTGGAATGCCACGCCGTGGCCAGCGGCCCGGTCTCCGCTTCGCCATCGCCCACCACGCAGGCGACGATCAGGTCGGGGTTGTCGAGCGCCGCGCCGTAGGCGTGCGAGAGGCTGTAGCCCAGCTCGCCGCCCTCGTGGATGGAGCCGGGTGTCTCGGGCGTGACGTGCGAGCCGATGTGGCCGGGGAAGGAGAACTGCTTGAAGAACTTGCGCATCCCCTCCCGGTCCGCGCTCTTGTCCGGGTAGATCTCGGAGTAGGTGCCCTCGAGATAGCTCGGCCCCAGCACCCCCGGCGCGCCGTGACCCGGGCCTGCCATGAAGATCATGTCGAGATCGTCGCGCCTGATCACCCGGTTCAGGTGCACCCAGACGAAGGAGAGCGCAGGACTCGCGCCCCAGTGGCCGAGCAGGCGGTGCTTGATGTCCTCGGGCTGAAGCGGCCGCTCCAGCAGCGGGTTGTCCTTCAGGTAGATCATCCCCACCGAGAGGTAGTTGCACGCCCGCCACCACGCGTCGATCAAACCGAGCTCTTCGCCGCCCAGTGGCGACTGGGATGGTGCCTCTGGTGCTTCCTGCTTTCCCATTGCGAACCTCCTCAGAATTGCGTTCCGGTCGCCATTGGAGCGTGCCGGACGTGCGCGGTTTCATACGCGGCGAGGATTACCGTTTTGCGGCTCCGCGACAGGCTTGCCGAGGAGCGCCCGGCCATGCAGTGCAACGGCCGGCGGGCTTAAGCGCGGTCAACTCGGCGCGGGATCCTCGGCGCGAACCTCAACGTGCAGTGTCTGGACGAAGCGGTGGGCCTTGCTCGAAGTGCGGATGGGGAGCGGGTTGAAGAAGAAGGCCTCCACCGGCCGCCACATCATGACCCAGCCGATCACGTTGAACCCCTCGCCGATCGTGCTGCTCAGCAGCGAAGGCAGCACCCCGAGCGCCTCGCTGCTGAACAGTGACGACATGCCCATGCAGAACATCAGGATCAGGATTCCGCGCACGAGGAGCCGGCCCGCTTCGCGCTGCATGACGCGCAAGGTGAGATCGTTCGCCTCGATCTTCAGCCGGCAGTAGCGGTGGATGGCGTGGCGCGTGCGCTCCTCCAGCCCCGCTTCCATCTTCTGCGGCGGCAGCAGCACGATCAGCTTGTGCGCGCCGCGCATCTCGCTCGCGGCCATGAGCTTGCGCACCACGCGCAGCAGCGCCGGCTCGCCGAGCACCTCCTCGTCGTGCGTCGCCAGAGGATCGATGTCCGGCGCGACGAACAGATGCCGCACATCGCTCACCCGTACCACGAGGTCGCCGCTGCCGAGCGCAGACCGCGTCATGGTCATTCCCTCCGATCGCACGCGATGCCGTCGACGCCAGCCATCCGTGCGCGCAATGTAACGCGGGTCAGAACTTGAATCCGATGTCGATCCGGAACTGCGTCACTGCCTGCGTGCCGATGCCCCCGCCGATGTCGATCCATTGCCGCGCGGCGAGCCCGCGCAGGAAGAACTGGTCGGTGGCGTCCCAGCGCAGTCCGGCACCCGCGATGTAGCTGAAGTAGGTGTCGTCCTTGGTCGGATAGCCGGTGCCGCACACGTAGCTCCAGTAGAACGGGTCGTACCAGCAATACGTCTGCGGTGGGCCGTCGGGCACGTTGCTGTCCACGTAGGTGGCGCCCAGACCGCCCATGACGAACGGGGTCACGGCCCCGGGCAGTATGTTCCAGGTGCCCGTCAGGCGCAGGGTGCTGGTCTCCAGGTCGCCGGAGATCCGGGCCGGCCCGTTCGGGTTGCCGGCGGCCGGGGTGAGCCTCGCCTCGTAGTCCGCGTGGTTCCAGACGAACTCCCCGCCGAGCGCGAAGTGGTCGTTGAAGTTGTAGCCGAAGCCGATGCCAAAGCCCCAGCCGTCGTCGACCTCGAGGCGCGACCCGCCGTTGCCGTTGGCGTCGAACGACTGGCTGTACTGCGGCAGGAGCGTGAACTCCCATTTGCCGGCGCGTGGCGACGATCCCTGCGGAGAAGCGAGGCCGGCCACAGCCCCGAGCACCAGCGCAACAGCCGCCTGGAGGAGAGATCTCATCCTTGCCCTCCCGTCCCGTTCCCGCCCCGTCGTCGCCATCCGGCGCGAGAGGCGCTTCGCAGAGATTCTGCGCGCAGCGGCAGGCGCTGTCCTTGTTAATTCTGGCCACCGGCGGGCCATTCGCGGCGCGCTGGAGCGCCCTGCACAAGTTGCTGCGCAGTGTCCCCTCCGCTGAGCAGGGCCCGCACGTCGCCGGCTGCTCCACGCTTGGCTGCCGTCATGAATTTCCGTATCCTGCGTCAATGGATATGGCACGGGAACAAATGCTCGCTGCCCGCTTGCGCGCCCCACGAGCCGCAGCCATCGCCGGCATCCTGTTCTCGGTGCTGCTGATGACCAGCCTGGTTCTGTTGCGCCGCTCGGTTCCAGCCGATCCGCTGGAAGCGGGGGCATGGCTGCCGACCCACGCGAAGACGATCGCGCTGGCGATGCACCTGCTACCGTTCGCGGGAGTCGCGTTCCTGTGGTTCATGGGCGTCCTGCGTGACCGCCTGGGTGCCAGCGAGGATCGCTTCTTCGCCACGGTGTTCCTGGGCAGCGGCCTGCTGTTCCTGGCCCTGCTGTTCGTGAGCGCCGGCATCACCGGCGGGCTCATCCTCGCGTTCGCCGCCGCGCCGGAGCATCTCATCGGCTCCGATACGTTCGCCTTCGGTCGCGCCATCGTGTTCGAGATCATGAACATCTATGCCATCAAGATGGCTGCCGTGTTCATGGTGGCGACCTCAATGCTTGCGCTGCGCACCGGGTTCATCGCGCGGTGGCTCTCGGGGCTCGGCTTCGCGATGGCGCTGGTGCTGCTCCTGAGCGACCGCGGAGCCGAGCGCGCGGTGGCGCTGTTCCCCGTCTGGGTGTTCATCGTCAGCGTTCACATCCTGGTCCGCAACCTGCGCGGGGCGCACGCACCGGACCAGTCGCGGAAGTGAATCTGGCGGCCGAGCGACTGCTACTGCGCAGCTGACGCGCCGCCCAGATCACGCAGCATGCGCTGATAGTCCGGCGATTCGCGCATCAGCTTTCCGGCCATCTCGCGCAGTCGGTCTACGGACTTGGCCGGCAGCACGAAGCTCGTGGGCAGATTCATGAAATACGCACGTTCGTCCAGGTCTTCGATCTGATCGAAGCTCACATCCATCGTGTAGATGTCCATCTTCGGGAGCGGGACGCTCGCCTCGGCCTCGGCTTCGGTGGCGCCGTTCAGGCGTGCCCGCAGGATGAGGATCTCTCGCCTCCAGCCATAGATCTCCTGGCGGTCTTTCATCAGCTCCACGGTTTCGAACGAGTACCGTTCGATCGGCACCCCGGAGGATTGCAGCAGTTGGGCGATGAAGCCGGGCGGGTTCTCGCTGCGGTCCCAGTCGGTCGTGGGCGCCGAGCGCGCGTTCACCACGATGATCACGATCCTGCGAAGCTGGGAGATGCCGGTCTCCGCGCGGCCTGCCGCGCTCACCGCCAGCGCCTCGAACGTCTCCATCACGCCACGTATGCCGATGTTGTCCGCCACCCCGCCGTCGACGAGATGGATGTAGGGGCGATCCTTGCTGTCCTGGAACTCCCGCATCTCCAGGTAGCGGTTCAAGGCCCGCGCCGAGGGCCGCACCCGGCCTTCGGACTTGGCGACCTCCTGGACCCAGCTCGGATACTCGTAGCCGCAGGTGCCGCCGTAATTGTTGAACGTGACTGCCGAGAGCACGACCGGCACGGCCGAGGACGTGGCTGCCGCGCGGGACAGACGCACCTTGCTGAGGTCGGAGCACAGCAGGTCGAAGTCCTGCTGGTAGAAGGCGAGCCGTGAGCCCGTCGAGATGTCGGTGCCCGACACCACCGCCGCCGGGGCCGGCTTGGCGAGCAGGTCGCCGTACGTCGCGCCGTTGAACAGGATCTCGTCGTAATACTCGGCTGCCAGCTCGGAGCGCCCGGCCGTCCCGCCGATGAACTTGTGCCAGTTGAACGGGTTCAGGGCACGCCATTTCAAGGTCCCCTCCACATCGACCTTCAGGAAGCGCTGCTCGTACTCGGAGAACAGCTGGTCCCCGTACAGGGCGTAGGCGAGCGCGGTGAAGCTGCCGCCCGACACGCCGGTCATGACGTCCACCTCGTCGATGAGCCGGCGCTGCTGGCCGTCGACGACGATCGGCGTGCGGCGCAGCTCTTCCAGCACACCATAGGAGAAAGCCGCGGCCCGCGTGCCGCCGCCGGAGAATGCCAGGATGAACAGGGTCTGTGGATCGTTGTTCTGGAGCTTGGGGACTAGCAGATACGGCCGGTATCCGGCATGGACATCGACCTGCTTGATGGGCTCGTTGACCGGCCGCGAGGCGCAGCCGGCCAGGGCCACGATCGTCAGCAGCGCGGCGAGGCATCGGGCAGCGGAGGCCCGCGCCGTGCCGGGACGGGGCTTGGAAGACGAATTCCAGATCGATGGCGGACGAGCCGTCGTCAGGGCCATACACCTTCTACTCGATAGCAGATGCCCGGGCGCGCGCGGCGGTCGCCGCGTCGCGCAGCGATCGAGAGTCGTACCCGATCCCCAAGTGCATCGCTTCGAAGGATACTCCACTGCATGCCGCGCCGGCGGGCTCAAAGATACCGTTCGGCCTTTGCCACGAGATCCTCCGCCGGAGGCATCTCCGCGCGCGGGATGGACACGGTGGCGACCACCACGGAGATATCCGCGAATTGCAGCTGGTCGAGCACCAGCTCGTTCGCGTTCGGGTCCTCGCCGGCCTCGACCTTGATGCCCAGGCGGCTCACCCGCAGCGGCGTGCGCACCAGCTTGAGGTGCGCCTCGGGGTGGTCGAGCACGTCGTTGATCTGGTCGATGTAGCGATCGAGCGTTGCCACGCTCGACTTCACCTCGATGAACTGGTCCACCGTGCCCTTGAGCTCGCTCTCCACGCTGCGGATCTGCTCGGCGATGGACGCGGGATCATCCACGATGCCTTCGATGCCGTCCTTCGCCAGGTTCAGCAGCCGCAGCCGGGTGGCAAGATAGCCCTTGCGTTGACTCAGGTCGGCGGCCAGGTTGTCCGCCTCCATGATGCGCTTGAGCGCGACCTGCGCCAGCCGCAGGAACAGGCGCCTGCCCACTTCGCGCCGGGTCTCGAGCAGCGTGAGCGCCGGACCGAACAGCCGGTGCATGCTGAAGCTCACCGACGTCTGGGCCACGTCGTGGTGCAGCTCGCTGCCCACGAGCTTGGGACCGAGCACCTGGCGCTCGGTCAGCTTCATGCCCAGCATCGCGGTTGCCTCCGTTACCTCCGGCGGGGCCTTCTGGAACAGGGCGCGCAGCTCGCGGCTCTTGCCGATGACGGCGGGCACGTCGTCCGCGGTGGCGAAGAAGGCGTTGAGGCGGGGGTCGCGGCTCCATTGCGCCCGCGCGAGTGTGAGCGGCTCCTGCGGCAGCTCGTCCCGGAAGGCGCGCAGGTAGGCGAGCGTATGCCGTACGCTGCCGGTCAGCTTGCGCTGGTAGCCGGTGTCCATGCGCACGCGCGGCTCGACCTGGTCCACGATCGCCTCGATGGCGATCTTGATGATCTCGTTGTCGGGATCCTTGCTGTCGGAGCTCCCGAACAGGAAACCGAACATGTCCGCAATGCCTGCCATGGTCCTCTCTCCCTCGTCGATGGGCTGGAATCCCGGCCGGCCCGGGGCCACCCGCTGCGTCCCCCGCCTGGCATCAGGCAGCCCATTCTATATGCCCGGAGCGTGCGCTCCGCTTGAGCTAGCTCAAGGCAAGCCCCGGCTGCGCTTGTCCACCGCGCAGACCGGCTGATATCCTCCACCGCTCGTCAACCGCACCGAGCACGCCCATGCTGCAGCTGCCTGCCTGCGTCGATCGCTCGCCCCGGTTCCCGTGGATGACCGCGGCCCTCGTCCTGCTGTTTGGTGGTGCCGGCGCCGCGCTGGCCGGGGAAGCCGGTCCCGCGATCCGAACCGACATCGGCATCAGCGGCGCGGTGCTCGATTTCCTCGGCAAGCAGCCGTTCGTGCTGCTGTTCGTGACACTCGCGCTGGGCACCGTTGTCGGCCGGCGCAAGCTCGCCGGCATTTCGCTCGGCTCCACCGCCGGCACGCTGCTGGTCGGCATCCTCATCAGCCTGGCCGCATTTCTCGGGTATCAGATCAAGTACTCGGTGCCGTCGCTGCTCACTACCGTCACGCTCAATTTGTTCATGTTCGCGGTGGGTCTCAAGGTGGGTCCGCAGTTCTTCTCCGGCCTGCGGCTCGACGGGGCGAAGTTCGTGGGCGTGGCGCTGGTGGTGGTGCTGCTCAACTTCGCGATCGCTTTCGGCGCCTCGAAGGCGCTGCACCTCTCGCCCGGGTTCGCCACCGGCATCATCTCCGGCAGCATGACCGACACGGCAGTGATCGGCGCGGCAACCGGGGCGGTGGAGAGCGGGTCCTACCGGCCGCCGGAAGGCGTGACCCCCGAGTCCGTCGTCGGCAACGTCGCCGCAGGCTACGCCATCACCTACCTGTTCTCGCTGATCGGCATCATTCTCCTCATCCGCTATCTGCCGCGCCTGTCCGGCATCGACGGGCGCGCCGCGGCGCGCGAAGCCGAGGCTGCGTATGGCGGGGGCGAGGGCGCGCTGCCCACGGTCGGCACCGACGCGGCCTACGCGATGCCCAAGCTCGGGGTGGACGTGCGTGCCTTCCGCGTCGAGAATCCGGCGATGCTGGGGCGGCCGGTCCACGACGTGTCGATCAAGGCCGACGTGCCGGTGCTGCAACTGCTGCGCGATGGGCAGGTGATCGATCTGAACGGCGATCCGGTGCTGCAGAAGGGCGACCTCCTCACCGTCGTTGCCGATGTGGGCCGCCTGCTCGCCCATGGCAACGACCTGGGACCGGAGGTGGCCGACGAGCGCGCCCGCCAGGTCGATCTGGAGGTGGCCGACATCGTCGTGACCCGCAAGGAGTACGTCGGCCTCCCGCTGAAGGAAGTGGTCGAGCGGGTGCGGCGCGCCGTGTTCCCCGACGCGGAGCAGGCCGGGCGGCTGGCGCAGATCGTCGGGTTCATCCGGGCCGGCGAACCGCTGCCGGCCTACCCCAACACCACCGTGCAGCGGGGCGACATCGCGCGCTTGCTTGCGCCCCGCGTGCGGGTCGATGCAATGGGCCGCGAGGTCGGCATGGTGGTGCGCGCCAGCAGCGTCTCCGACATCCTGACGCTGGCTTTGGGCCTGGCCATCGGTTACCTGATCGGCTACCTGCATGTGACGATCGGCGGTATCCCGATCAGTCTTGGCACCCCTGCAGGCGTCATGCTGGCCGGTATCGCCATCAGCACGCTGCGCTCGCGCTATCCGCTGTTCGGCGGGCCGGTGTCCGAGGGCGCCCGCAGCCTGCTGCAGGATCTGGGGCTGGACTTGTTCATCGCCGTGGTCGCGCTCAACACCGCCCCCAACGTGGCGGGCGCCTTCTCCAGCGGCGGGGTGCTCGGCATCGTCGCAGTCGGGATCGCGGCGGCGCTGCTGCCGCCCCTGGCTGCGTGGGTGGTGGGCCTGAAGGTGCTCAAGCTCAATCCGGCCGTGCTGCTCGGTGCCCTGTGCGGTGCGCGCTTCTCCACGCCCGCCCTGCGGGCCGCGCAGGAGGAGACCGGGAGCGCCATTCCGGCAGTCGGCTATCCGGTGCCCTACGCCATCACCGCGGTGCTCGTGCTGGTGTCGGGCTACCTCGCGCTGTTCCTGTGAGCGCGCCTTGAGCGCCGCCGCAACCAATGCTGGCTGGCTCGCTCGGGTCGGCCGCGTTGCCCCAGGTCTGCCTGCGCTGCTGGGCTATCGACGCGCAGACCTGCCGCACGATCTCGTCGCCGGCCTCTCCGTCGCAGCGGTGGCGCTTCCGGTTGGTGTGGCCTACGCGCAGCTGGCCGGCTTCGGCCCGGAAGTCGGCCTCTACGCAAGCATCCTGCCGCTGGTCGCGTACGCCCTGTTCGGGACGTCGCGCCAGCTGATCATCGGACCGGATGCGGCGACCTGCGCGCTGGTCGCATCGGCGGTCACACCGCTCGCCGCGGGCGATCCACAGGTCTACTGGTCGCTGTCCGTGACGCTGGCCTTCGTGGCAGGCCTGCTGTGCATCGGCGCGAGCTTCCTGCGCCTCGGGGCGCTTGCCGACTTCCTGTCGCGTCCGATCCTGGTCGGCTTCATGAACGGCATCGCATTGAGCATCATGCTGGGACAGTTGGGCAAGCTCCTCGGCTTCCCGATCCAGGCGCATCGGATCATCCCCGTCCTGCTCGAGCTCGTGCCGAAGCTGGGCGGGACCCACTGGCCCACGCTTGCGGTGGGACTTGCCAGCTTCGTCGTCCTGGCGAGCGCGCCGCGGCTGGTGCCGCGCCTGCCTGCCGCGCTGGTCACCATGATCCTGGCCGGAACCGCGGTTGCGCTGCTCGGCCTCGACCGCATGGGCGTCGCAGTGATCGGCTCGGTGCCTGCAGGCCTGCCTGCTTTGCGTCTGCCGGAGTTCTCCATCGAACTGCTCCCGCCCCTGCTGTCCGATGCCGCGGGCATCGCGCTGATTGCATTCACCAGCATGGTGGTGACCTCGCGCAGCTTCGCGGTGAAGAACGGCTACGACATCGACGTTGACCGCGAATTCGCGGCGCTGGGTGCGGCGAACATGGCGTCCGCGCTCTCGCAGGGCTTCGCGGTCAGCGGCGCGGATTCGCGCACGGCAGTGAGCGACGCAGCTGGCGGGCGCACGCAGGTGGCGGGGTTGGTGGCTGCGCTCGCGGTGGCCCTGGTGCTGCTCCTCCTCACCGGCCCGCTGCGCTACGTGCCCATCGCCGCACTCGGTGCCGTGCTCATGACTGCTGCGCTGGGGCTCGTCGACGTGGCGGCGCTGCGCACACTGATGCGCATCGACCGGCGCGATCTCGCACTGTCGGTGCTGGTCACGCTCGGCGTGGTGGCGTTCGGCGCGGTCAACGCGATCCTGCTGGCGGTCGGCCTGGCGCTGGTGCGCTTCCTGCGGCTGGTCTCGCGGCCGGTGGTCGAAGTGCTCGGCGAGGTGCCCGCGTTCCCCGGGTTCCACGCGCTGTCGCGGCATCCGGCGGCGACCACGGTGGATGGCCTGGTGCTGCTGCGCTTCAACGCTCCGCTGGTGTTCTTCAACGCCCCGGAGTTCAAGCGGGCAGCGCTGCGCGCGGCGCAAGCTCCCGGCACGCGCTGGCTGGTGATCGACATGCTGCCGATGACCATGATCGACGCCACTGGTATGCTCACGCTGGCGGAACTGGTGGCGGAGTTGCGCGCGAAAGGTGTGAGGGTGATCGCGGCCGGACGCCAGACGCAGTGGCACGACTGGGCGCGCAAGCACGGCGTGTCCATCGAGGACGCGGGGATCGTGAGCTTCCCGACCATCGGGCAGGCGGTGAAGGCATTCCGGGCAGCGGCGCCGCCGCAGCCGGGCGGCAAGCCATGAGCTTTTTCCTGCTCGCGTTTCCGGCACTCCTGTCGATCATCAACCCGCTCGGCGGCGCGTTCATCTTTCTCGGCGCGGTCGAGCACCTGTCCGAGCCCACGCGCAGATATCTCGCTCGTTGGGTGGCAATCTACAGTTTCATCATCCTCAACGTGTCGCTGTACGTGGGCGGCTACGTGCTGGAGTTCTTCGGCATCTCGATTCCCGTGCTGCGGGTCGCGGGTGGCATGGTCATCGCGTTGTCTGCATGGGGCATGCTCACGGCGAGCGATACGGCGCCGAAGCAGGACGTGGGGCCCCTCGACGAGGAGGACGCCAACCGGATGGCGTTCTACCCGCTCACCATGCCGATCACGACCGGACCCGGCACGATCTCCGTCGCCGTGTCCCTGGGGACCAACCGTCCTGACCAGATCCGCGACTTCCTGTTCTTCTTCCTGAGCGCGACCTTGGCCACCGGACTGATCGCGCTGCTCATCTACTGGTTGTACAAGTATTCCGACCGGGTCGCGCGCGTGGTGGGCAGAACCGGCACGACGATCATCGTGCGCCTGTCGGCGTTCCTCCTGTTCTGCATCGGCATCCAGGTCGTGTGGCTGGGGGCGCAGGAGCTCCTGCGATCGCTGTAGCGGCGGGAGGTGCGGACGGTGCGAAGCAACCAGGCTGAGTTCAACGCGGTACTTGCCCACGAGCAGCGGCAGGCGCGCCGGCGGCTGCTGGTCAGCCTGGCCGTGATCGCGGCCATGCTGGCGGTCCTGGCCGTGATGCTGGTGCGCTCCATGCCGCCGCGCACGGTGCGCATCGCCACCGGGGAGCCGGGTGGCGCATACCACACCTATGCGCAGCGCTACCAGGCAATCCTCGCGCGCGACGGCGTGAAGCTCGAACTGGTGGAGACCAACGGATCGCTCGACAACCTCAAGCTGCTGCAGGATCCACGCTCGGGGATCAGCGTGGCCCTCATGCAAGGCGGTGTTACCACGCGCGACCAGGCGCCCGGGCTCGCGTCCCTCGGCACGCTGGCCTACGAGCCGGTCTGGGCCTTCTACCGGGGCGAGGATGTGGTCAAGCTCGAAGGGTGGGCGGCCGGGAAGAAGATCTCGGTGGGACCCGAAGGCAGCGGGACGCGCAAGGTCGCGCTCGACGTGATCAACCTGCTCGGGATGGACGAGCAGGGCGCCCAGCTGCTCGCGCTGCCCACCGCATCCGCGGTGCAGGCGCTCCTCGACGGCCAGATCGACATGGTGGTACTGGTGTCACCGCTCCACGGAGTGCACGTGCAGCGGCTGCTGGCCCAGCCCGAGATCAAGATGCTCAGCTATCGGCGGGCAGACGCCTACGTCGCGCTGCGTCCCTACCTCAACAAGCTGCTCCTGCCCCAGGGCGTGATCGACATGCGGCACAACCGGCCGCCCCAGGACGTCGCGCTGGTCGCACCCGAGGCCAGCCTGGTGGTGCGGGAGTCGTTGCACCCGGCCATCCAGTACCTGCTGCTGCAAGCGGCGGTCGAAGTGCATTCCGCGCCGGCGCTGTTCCAGCAGGCCGGACAGTTCCCGGCCGCGCAGCCAGTGGACGTGCCGCTGAGCGAGCCCGCGATCAACTACTACAAGTCGGGCTCGCCGCTGCTGCAGCGCTACCTGCCGTTCTGGGGTGCGGCGCTGGTGGCCGAGCTGCTGCGGCTGCTGATCCCCGTGGTCGCCGTCGCCTACCCGCTGCTGCGCGTTGCCCCGGGGGTGTACGGCTGGGGCATGCGCCGGCGCATCTTCCGCCTCTATGGCGAGCTGAAGTTCATCGAGACCCAGCTGGAAGCGCGCGACGCGCAGGCCTCGGTGGAGGATCTGCGCAAGGAGATCGACTGGCTGGAGGCGCGTGCCTACCGCATGCGCATGCCCAAGGCCTTCGCGCAGATGCTCTACACGCTGCGCCTGCACATCGGCCTGGTGCGGCAGCGGCTGGAGCAGCGTTAGCAGGCTGCACAAGAACTGCCTCGCTGCGCGCTAGCGGGCCGCGACGGCTGTGGTCTCGCTCCAGCGCACCTCGACACGCGCACTCGCGGGCGCCAGCATCGCAGACGGGATGCCGACTTCGAGGTAATCCTCGGCCGCGGTGGTTTCCCCGACCTGCTTGCCGTCGAGCACGCAGCGCCAGCCGTCGTTCCGGATGATGCCGCGGGTAGGTTCGCAGACCATGTGAAGGTCGGGTGTCGCGGTGGCCGTGACTGCGTCGGCGCGCAGACCCGCCAGCGGCTGGAAACCGTGCAGCCTGACCTTGAGTGATTGTGGCCAGCCGCTTGCCGGAGCGCGGATCTCCACGCCGCCGGTGCCGACCACTCGGTACACGTCCACGACGGTCATGCCGGCGTCGGAGCGCACCACGGTGCGGTCGCGCAGCACCGATTCCGGCCCGCCGAATCCGCCGCCCAGGGCGAGATGCAGGTTCACGCGCTGCAGCCGCTGTTCGCTCTGCACGCGCAGCAGCGCGCTGCGGGAGGCGAACAGCGCCAGCTCCTGCTGCTGCACCGAACGCAGGTCGATCGAGCCGACCTCGAAGGCCTTGCGCGACAGATCGCGCGCGACCTGGGTCTCCGAGACGGCGCGCGCGAGGATGGCTTCCCGGTCGCGTGCCGCGCTGTCGCGCGCGATGGCATCCTCGACCTCGCCGAATGCGCGCTGGCCCACCCGGGCGTACTCGGCGATCGCCTGCTTCTGCTCGGCCGTGCGCACGTCCACCTGAGCCTTCAGCGCACCACCCTGGTAGATCGGCGCCATCAGCGTGGCGCCCGCGCTCCACACCGGGTTGTCGCGGTCCTTGAGCACGAACAGGTCGCTCGAGACCGAGCTGACGCCGGCGGTGAGCGAGATCTTCGGCAGGCGGGCCGCCTGCGCTTCCTGGATCCGGTTGAACGCGGCCGCGACCCGGCGCTCCGCGGCGATGATGTCGGGACGCCGCTCGAGCAGCTCGGAGGGCAGGCCTGCCGGGATCGGCCCGGGCACGGGCGGCAACTCGCCCGGCGTGTCCAGGCTGGCCGCGGGGTAGCGGCCGACCAGCAGCTCGAGCGCACGCACGGCCTGCTGGTAGGACAGCTCCACCTGGCGCAAGGTGTCGCGATAGGTCTGGAGGTTGGCCTGCGCGCTCGCGACCTCGATCGAATCGCCACGGCCCACGCGCTCACGGTCCTGCGCCAGGCTCACCAGGCGCTCGGCCGAGCGCACACTGTCCTCCGCGATCTGGCGCTGCATCTTCGCCTCGATCGCGGTGACCCAGCTCTTCACCACCAGCGCCACCAGCGACTGCCTGGCGTACTCGACATCGGCCAGCGCCGACGCGTACTGGTAGTTGGCGGCGGCTTGCCCGTAGCGCACGCGCCCCCACACGTCCAGCTCCCAGCCCACGAACAGCCCGACGCCCTGGAGGCCGCTGTTGTCGCCGCTGAGCTTGCCACCGCCGCGCGCCAGCAGGTTGACCGCCGGGTACAGGCCCGCGGACGCGATGCGGGAGTAGGCGGCCGCCTGCTCGATGCGCGCATTGGCCACGCGCAGGTCGGCGTTGTACGCCAGCGCCTCTTCCACCAGTGGCGTGAGGCGCGGATCGGCGAGCTGCTGGAACCAGCCCTCCTGCACGGAGCCGCCCGCTGCACCCTGGGTGGCCCAGCGCTCGGGTACTTGCGTGTTGGGCAGCGCCTGGCGCCTGACCTCGGTCACGTCGGGCGGCTGCTTGAGCGCGCAGCCGGTCGCGAGCAGGGCCGTGACCAGGCCAGGCAGGAGCCTGTGTGCGGCCGCCATCTCAGTGCAGCTTGAGGACCAGCCAGTTCATGTACGAACCGACACGCAGGATGACGCGGCGGATGATCTGGATCGCGGCGAGGTGCTCGGTATAGATCGCGGCGTCCCCCGCGGCACCCGCGGCCAGGAACAGCTCGCGATCGCGCTCGTCGATGTCGAACTTCACTGCGAAGCGGCCGGGCGGCTGCGCGAAAACGCCGGTCAGCGGCAGCGTTCCGCTGGCCGGCAGCTGCCCCTGTCCCTGCGCCCAGATCACCGAATCGACCTTGGCCTTGATGATCTTGCCCGGATAGGTCTTGAGGGCGAACTCGGCCTCGTTGCCCGGACGTACCTCGTGCAGCTCGTTCTGGCTGTAGAGCGCGACCACCTGGCCCTGCGCCTCGACCAGGGTCATCACCGGATTGAACGGCATGCCGGCCACGAACGCGCCGGGGCGCAGCTGCAGGTTGACGACATAGCAGTCGCAGGGCGAACGCACGGTGGTCTGCTGGAGGTCCCACTTCGCGCTCTCGAGCTGCGCTCGGATCGCCGCCACCTGCGCGTATTCGCCGTCCTCGGTCTTGGCGCTGAGCTTCTGCACCACCTGCTGCTCGGCCGCGCGTGCCTGCACTTCGGCGGCACGCGCCTGCGCCTGCACGCCGCGTGCGGAGTCCAGCTGCGCTTCCAGCTCGCGCAGGTCGGTCTCCGACTTCTCCAGCTCGAACTTGCTGCCCGCGCCGGTACTCGCGAGCTCCTTGTTCTGCTTCACCCGCAGGCGTGTCAGCTCGAGCCGAGCATTGATCTCGCGCACCCGGGCGCTGGCCTGCTCGATTCCCGCGGTCGATTCGACCACCTTGCCCCGCGCCTGTTTCAGCGCTTCATCCAGCTCGCGCTGGCTGGCCCTGGAGCTGAACAGCTGCGCCTCGAGCTGGTTCACGCTGAGCTGGTAGGGCGTGGGATCGATCCGGAACAGCACATCCCCCTTCTTCACCAATCGGTTTCCTTCCTCGATCGGCACCTCGATCACGCGCCCGCGCACCTGCGACACGATGGGCACGGTGTACTTGTACACGCGCACGTCGGGGGAAGAGGGCGCATACACGTTGAGCAGCAGGATCAGGGCTGCCATGCCGACGATCGGGATGATGACCACGATCGCCTGGGTCTTGGTGTTCCATGGCAGCCACTTCAGCTTGATGAAGATCAGCCAGACGAAGAACGAGTAGATGGCGAGCAGGATTGCTTCCACGGCTAGCCCTTCGACTCTTGACTCACGGCGATGAGCTTGGCTTCGAGCACGGCCAGCCGCTCCTGTACCGTGTGAAGGTCGTGCGGACTGGCGCCGCCGCGGGCCATCGCAGCGAGCTGCGCGCGCAGCTGCGAGAGGTCAGCGGCAAGCTGCTCGGCTTCGCGGCCTTCCTTCTCGGCCAGCTCGCGGTAGTAGTCCTCGTGCTTTTCGACCCCGTAGGCCATCTTGTGCAGCGTCGGGCGGGTGTAGGCCCACAGCCACGCGATCGGCCAGAGCAGCCCGCCGAACACCAGCGAGAGCAGGCATAGCGTCTTGATCGCATCCTTCTGCGGGTGGTGGCGCTTCTCCGCGATCTTCTCGGGCAGGATATGGATCAGCCAGAACAGCACGATCCCGCCGATCGGCACGAAGAGCAGCACGAAGATCGCCAAGCCGTTGGCGAGCGAATCGAGCGCCTCGCCGTGCAGGAATGAGGCGCGCGCCAATGCGGGTGCGAACGTGGTGACCAGCAGCGCCGCTGCATTCGCCAAGCGCTTGCGTGCTGAGGGAGTCATGCCCGCGCGCCGTGGATGCGCAAGCCCGGGATGCACAGCCCGCCGCCTACTTCCAGGGCATCGCCGGGATCCACGCGTTCAGCGCGCGCCCCTGGTAGATGCGGCCCTGGAGGCGCTTGGCCAGCGCCTCGGCCTGGAGCTGTCCCATGTCGGTCTCGATCATGACGCTGGGCGCGCCGCCCTCGCGGAACAGCTTGACCGATTCCATCGGCACGAAGGCGGACAGCGCCTCCTGGATGCCTTCCTCGGTGACGTCGTCCGGCAGGTTTCCGATCATGATGCGGGTCATCGCTTGCCTCCAGCAGCTCGTTGAACACCCCATATCCTAAGCCCTTGCGACCCGTTCCGCGGGCCGCAAGGCGCCGAATGTCAAAACTTGAACTGCGTGGAGAACTGCACGCGGGTGTCGTAGGCCGATTCGCCGTCGAGGTTCTCGCGCTTGCCGTAGAGCAGCTCCATGCCGGTCATGATGTTCTTCGCCGGATAGTAGAGCAGATTGGTCGAGCCGTACTGACCGGAGTGGAACGATGTCGCCGCCTGGCCGTCGGTGTTGTCCTGGAACTGTCCGCTCCAGCCGATCGCGCTGCTGAAGCGCTCGTTCCAGAAGTGGTCGTAGTAGACCAGCCAGCCCACCACGGGCACCGCCTCGGCCTTGCCCGCGGCGTTGGGCGCGATGTCCACGCAGCAGTCGTTGAAGTATCCGGCGATGCCCTTGCCGTAGGCGAGCTGGGCCATGATCCGGTCCTGCTGGCCGACCTTGTAGCTGCCGGTCAGGTTGAGGCCGTAGCCGGTGACGTAGCCCGAATCGTCGGTGGTGGGGAAGGACGGGTCCTGGTAGCCGAGGTAGCGGACGATCCCGGCGGCCTGCAGATGGCCCCATTCGGGCTCGTAGCGGTACTGGGCGGTGAAGTCGGGATACTTGTTGTGCGCCTGCCAGCCGTACGGCGTGCCGGCGTTGCCGCTGTCGATCGCCGCGCCCGGCGCCTCGAGCGCGATGGAGAACTTCCGCCCGTCGCCGTTGATCGGCGTGTAGCGCGCCTGGATGTTGCGGAAGAAGATCATCCCGCCCGGTCCCCAGTAGTCGATGGTGTTGGGAAACACGCTGCCATCCATGAACAGGCTGTCGGTCTGGCCGGCGAGGTAGGGGCCGATCTCGCCATAGGCCTGGCGCAGGCGGAACGTGGTCTGGCCCGCATCGGCGCCCACCCCGAAGAGGTCGAACTCGAAGCGCGTCTTGAGCTCGCCGGCCTCGGTCGGCAGGAAGCCCTTGAAGCCCAGGCGGGTCTGCCGGACGCTGAACGTGGTCTGGCCGTAGTCTCCGCAACCGGGATCGGGATTGGGTCCCGTGCAGACCACCGGGATCTTGGATGGCCGCAGCGTGGCGCTCCAGTCCGGATCCATGCGCTTGAAGTCGTAGATGAAATCGGCCTGCGCGAAGCCGTAGATCTCGAGCCGCGCGCCGCTGGCATCGGCTACGCCCTTGGCGGGGACTTCATTGGGGGCAATCACCACCCCGCCCGCGGGGACGGCTGGCGGCGCGGCCTGCGTGCTGAGCGGTGCTGCCCCGGCAGCCGCCGCGGCCGGCGCTGCTGCTGCAGCCGCAGGCGCAGCCGCCGCAGGCGCTTGTCCCTCCAGCGCTTGCACGCGCTTCTCGAGCTGCTGGATGAGCTGCTTGGCCGAGTCGAGCTGGGCCTTGAGCTCGCTCAACTCGTCGGCCGCCGCGCCGCCGCTCCACGCCAGCGCAAGCGCGCCGACCAATGCCAGTTTCCTCACGGATGCCTCCTTCTCGTGACGCCGCCGGACCGCGCCGGTCAGCGGCCGCTGCCGAACAGGTTCACGCCCAGCTCGTCGGTGATGTACTCGATCGCCTTCATGGCGCGCACGCTGTTGCCCGCATCGTTGACCCGCGGCGAGAAGCCGACGATGGCCATCTTGCCGGGCACGACCGCGACGATGCCGCCGCCCACGCCGGTCTTGGCCGGCAGCCCGGCGGTATACGCCCAGGCACCGGACTCGTTGTAGAAGCCCGCCATCATCATCACGGCCAGCACCTTCGGCACGTAACGGGTGTCGAGCACGCGGACCCCCGTGACCGGGTTGACGCCATTGTTGGCCAGCGTGGCGCCCATCACGGCGAGCTGCTTGGCCGTCACGCCGATCGAGCACTGCCGCGTGTACACGTCCACGGCCTCCATCGGCTCGGAGTACATGCGGTCGCTGGCGGCGAGGATGTAGGCGTGGGCGCGGTTGCGCTGGTTGGTGGCCGCCTCGGACTTGTAGACATCCTCGATGACCTTCAGATCCGCCGCCGCGAGCTTCTCGTAGAAGTGGATGATGGTGTCGAAGCGCTCCTGTGCGCTGGCGGCCTTGACCAGGCTGACCGAGGCGATGGCACCGGAGTTCACCAGCGGATTCACCGAGACCTGCGGAATGATCTGGGTGGCGAGGATGGAGTTGAACTTGAGCCCGGTGGGCTCGACCCCGATCTTGTCGTGGATGACCTGCGCAGTGCCGTGCTGCTGCATCACCAGTGCGGCAGTGAACGGCTTGGACACCGACTGGATGCTGAAGGCGTAGTCGACGTCGCCGGCGGTGTAGACATCGCCGCGTGCGGTGACGATCGCCACGCCGAACAGCTCCGAGGGCACCTTGGCCAGCTCGGGGATGTAGTCGGCGTTGGCGCCGTCCTTGATGTCCTTGAACTTCGCGTGGGCTTCCTGCACCACGCGCGTGAGCACCTGCGCGCTGGGAATGACCTGAGCGCCCGCCCAACCCGGGACGATGACGAGGACGGCGACCAGCACCAGCCGCCAGCGGGTGAAGCTCCAGAGGTTGCGTTGCATGTTGTTCTCCTGGTTCAGGGGGTGATTGTTGTGCCGGAGCTGCGCCCGCGGCGGCCGATCAATACTGGTAGAAGAGCTCCTGCAGCTTCCTGGCATCCCCGGTCTGCGTCAACCCGAGCATCAGCAGCACCCTGGCCTTCTGGGGGTTGAGCTCCATGGAGGCGATGCTGCCCATCTCGTCGTCGTTGAGCTCGACGTTGCGGTCGGTGATCCCGCTGCCGGTGCGCGAGGAGCGCACCACTGCCACCCCTTTCCTGATGGCGTCCTGCAGGCCCGCGACCATCGCCTCGGTGGCGTTGCCGTCGCCGACCCCGGCCAGCACGATGCCCTTGCAGCCCGACGCCACGCACTGGTCGACGAACTCGCGGCCGACGTTGGCATAGGCATAGAAGATCTCGACGCGCGGCAGCTCGCTCACGCCGTCGACGGACAGCACGCTGGTGCTCGTGTGCTTCGTCGCGAGGGCGTCGTACCAGTACACGCGGCCGGCGTTGGTCATCCCGGCCTTGCCGCGGTTGGGCGACTTGAACGTGTCGAGCTGCGTGGTGTTGGTCTTGGTGGCCTCGCGCGCGTAGTGGATCTCGTCGTTGATCACCAGCAGCACGCCGCGGCCCTTCGCCTTCGGATCCACCGCTGCCGCCACCGCGTTGTAGAGGTTCGCGGGACCGTCCGCGCCGGTCGCCGTCGCCGGGCGCATCGACCCCACCATCACCACCGGCTTGCTGCTGTGCGTCACCAGGCTGAGGAAGTAGCCGGTCTCCTCCATCGTGTCGGTGCCGTGCGTGATCACGACCGCAGTGACGTCCGGTTGTGCCAGGACCTCGTTCAGCCGCTTGGCCAGCTTGAGCCAGACGGCGTTGGTCATGTCCTGGCTGCCGATGTTGACGACCTGCTCCCCGCTCATGTCGGCCAGCTCGGAGAGCTTGGGCACCGCCTTGATCAGATCCTCGACCTTGAAGCTGCCCGACTTGTAGCCGGCGTCCTGGCCTTCGGCCTGGGCGCCGGCGATCGTGCCGCCGGTGGCCAGCACGACCACCTTGGGCTTGGCCGCGAGCGCCGGGCCTGCCAGCAGCACGCACAGCAGGGCGATGATGCACGACTTCGTTGTTTTCATGACAGTTCCCCTCAGGCGGTGACGGGTTTGCGCTGCGACCTGGCAGGCTTCGGCGTCGCCTGTGACTTCTTCCACAGCTCGACCGCGCCATCCAGCAGCGAGCGCAGCTGGTCGCCGATCTTCTCGTAGGCGTCCTCGTCCAGGTTGGCGAGCGACACGCGCACCGACCAGTCCGGTCCGGCGAAGCCGCTGCCGTTGAGCAGCACCGTGCTGTAGCGCTCGGCGAGCGCGAACAGCACGTCGAACGGATGGTAGTTGCGCGCGAACTTGATGAACTCCTCGCCGTACTCGTGGCGCGCCCAGTTGAGCAGATCGATGGTGGCGTAGTACTCCGCGCGCATCGGGTCGTCGAACCAGTCGATGTCCAGGCCCTGCGCCAGCTTGCGCAGGCGGCGGTGCACGATGGACTGGGTGAGCTTCTTGTAGCGGCTCTCCGTGTCCAGCAGCGCGAACAGCGAGAACAGCGCCATCTGCACCTGCTGCGGCAGCGACAGCCCGGCGGTGTGGTTCAGCGCCACCTGGCGGCTGTCCGCGACCATGCGGTCGATGAACTTGAGCTTCTCCGGCTGCAGGGTGATGCTTCCATAACGGTGGTTGAGCACCCGGCGCGTGGTCTGCGGCAGCTTCGCGAGCATGTCGTCGTAGACGTTGTTCTGGTGAATGGCGACCACGCCCAGCCGCCAGCCGGTGCAGCCGAAGTACTTGGAATACGAGTAGACGCCGATGGTGTTGTACGGCAGCTCGGCCATGAGCGAGCGGAAGCCGTCGACGAACGTGCCGTACACGTCATCGGTGAGCACCATCAGGTCGGGGCGCCTGGTCTTCACCAGCCGGACGATGCGTCGCATGGTCTCGGGGCGGATGGCGACCGAGGGCGGATTGCTCGGGTTGACCACGAAGAACGCCTTGACCTTCGGGTTCGCCAGCTTGTCGATCTCGCTGTCCGGGTACTGCCAGGAGTGGTGGCCGCGCGCGGCGAACTCGGAGGCCTCGATGCGGACCACCTTGAACCGGTAGCGGTCGAGGTGCGGGATCTCGAGGTAGGGCGTGAAGACCGGCGTGGCCAGCGCGATGGTGTCGCCTTTCCTCAGCAGGCCGTTCTGCACCAGGGAGTCGAAGATGTAGCACATGGCCGCCGTGCCTCCTTCGACGGCGAAGATGTCGTAGCGCCCGCGCGGCGGCTTGCGATCGCACATCTCCTGCACCAGGTACTCGTGCACGATGCGCTCGCAATGCACCAGCATGCGGTCGGGCACCGGGTAGTTGTCGCCGATGATGCTGTCGGTGAGCTCGTGCACGAACGCGTCTGCATCGAATCCCAGCCGCTGCGTGCCGTGTGCGAAGCTGGCCTGGAGCAGCGCGACGCCGGGTTTGCCCGCGTTGCGCTCCAGGAAGGCGGCAAAGCGCTTGGCGATGTCCTGCTTGCGCGGCATTCCGCCCAGGTCCGGCTCTTCCCAGGCCCGCCTGGACTCTTCGATGCCGAACTGTCCCAGGGTGAAGAAGGCTTCGCGCGGCGTGGTGGCGATCCAGTTCGGATTTCCCCGGCCGGCGTTGAGCATGGCGCGCGCGCCGGCACGCGCCTGGTCGCTGGCCAGCGTGATGAGCTTGTCCTTCAGCTCGAAGGGACTGAGCTTCTCCAGCTCGCGCATCTTGGACAGGCGTTGCTTTCGCTTGCTGGTGATCTGCGCCATGGTGCTCTCCCCGGTCTGCGCGTTCGTTCGTCGCCACTCAGCTCATCATGAGCACGATCACCACGCCCCAGATGATCAGCAGCGTGTTGCCTACGGCGTAGGTCACCGTGTAACCGAGCGCGGGAACCTTGCTCTTCGCCGCCTCTTCGATCGCGCCCAGCGCGGCGGTCGTCGTGCGCGCGCCTGCGCAGGCGCCGAGCAGGATGCCCGGATGCATCTTGAACAGGTACTTCCCGACATAGAGCATGACCACGAACGGAACGGTGGTCACGATGATCCCGGAGACGAACAGGCCCAGCCCGTTCTCCTGCAGCCCGGCCACGAAACCGGGTCCCGCGGTGATGCCGACCACCGCGATGAAGGTGTTCAGGCCGACGTTGTTGAACACCCACAGCGCCGGTCCCGGGATGCGCCCGAAGGTCGCGTTGACAGATCGCAGCCACCCGCACACCAGTCCGGCGATTAGAGCGCCCCCGCTGGTGCTCAGGCTGAGCGGCACGCCGCCGATGCGGATGGTGATGGCGCCGACCAGCGCGCCGGCCACGATGCCCAGACCCATGAACAGCATGTCGGTCTTCTCGGTGATGCGGTCGGCGTAGCCGATCACCTTGGCCGCCCGCTCGATGGCCGCCTTCGGCCCCGCCAGCTGCAGGACGTCGCCGCGGTCGACCCGCGTGCCGGGCGTGAACGGCATCTCGCGGCCGGCGCGCACCAGCTTGCGAAGGTAGACGGCGCGGAACTCGCGCTGCCCCTGCGCGGATTCCGCCAGCTCGCGCAGGGTCTTGCCGGCCAGCGCCTTGTTGGTGACCACCACGTCGAGGATCTGGGCGGTCATGTCGAGCAGGGCCGGTTCGTCCACTTCGCTGCCCAGCCGGGCAGCGGCTTCGAGCACGTACTCGCGGCGACCGCATAGCACCACGATCAGGCCGTTCCTCAGCACGGTGTCCGGCTGCGCGTCGAAGGCCTCGCCATCGCGCAGCACGCGCAGGATGTACAGGCGCTGCTCCGCAAACTGGCGCTCGAACTGCTCCACGGTCTTGCCGGCGAACGGGCTTTCGGTCACACGATAGGCCCGCACGACGAAGCGCTGGTAGGTCGAGACCACGCCGGGCTCGGCTTCGCTCGCGCCCATGCTGGCCTCGAGCTTCCTGCACTCCGCCGGCAGGTCCACGCGGAGCAGCTTGGGTCCCAGCGTACCCAGGATCCAGGCCGAGCCCGCGGTGCCGAACAGGTAGCTCACCGCGTACGCGACCGGCATCGCGTCCAGCCACAGCTTCTTCTGCTCCGCGGACACGCCGAGCTGATTGATGGTGTCGGTCGCCACGCCGAGCACCGCTGATATCGTGCAGGCGCCGGACAGCAGGCCGGCCGCGAAGCCGGCGTGGTAGCCCATGCCCTTGGCCACGAAGAATGCGCTCAGCAGGCACAGCACGCACAGCATGGTCGCGAACACCACCTGCTGCAGGCCGTCGCTCTTGAGTCCGCGGAAGAACTGCGGTCCGACACCGTAGCCCACGGCAAACAGGAACATCAGGAAGAACACCGACTTCACGTGCGGCGAGATGGTGATGCCGATCTGCCCGATCAGCACGCCGGCGAGCAGGGTGCTGGTGACCACGCCCAGGCTGAACTTGCCGAAGCGCATCTGCCCGACCCAGAAACCCAGAGCGAGCGCAAGGAAGATCGCGATCTCGGGATACTGACGCAGCGTGTCGATCAACCATGCCATGAGCTTTCCTGCCGGGCGGTCCGAAGAGAATTATGGCCAGCCGCTCCATGCGCTCCATTGCTAATTCTCGACATTCCCATGGTGTGCATCCAGCGCGCTTGACCCAGATCAACCGCAGGCCGCTTGCCATCGACGCGAACCGCATGCATCCTGCGTGCAGTCGCGCAGCCCTCTCATTGGGAACAGTCGTCGTGGTCAACAGAAGGCCGTCCTCCTCATGCTGAGCAGCGTCCGGGCAGTGCACGACGCGTGCTCGGTCCTCGTGCTGCTCGCTGCCGCACTGCTCGCATGCATTCTGCCGTCGCCAGCGCCTGCGGCTGACCTCGGTCCCGCCGGCGCTCCCGGCGTGGCCCTGCCCGGGAAGTTCGTCTGGTTCGAGCTCGTCACCGACGACATGCCGACCGCACAAGGCTTCTATCGAGCGGTGTTCGGATGGACGTTCAGCGCGGTACCCGGCGCACCGGACGCCTACACCCTGGCCGAGAACGCAGGCGAGAAGGTGGCCGGGCTGTTCCGGCATGCGCCGCCGCCAGGCGTCGCCCGGAGCGCGCGCTGGCTCACCCTTATCTCGGTGCCGGATGTCGCGGCCGCGGCGCGGTATGCGACGGCGCACGGCGGTGCCGTGGTCTCGCCGCCGGCCACCGTGGCGGGCAGCGGCACCCGTGCGCTATTGCGCGATCCCGGAGGCGCCGTGTTCGGCGTCCTGCGCGCGCCGCAGGGGGACCCGCCCGACACGCCAGTCCCTGATGGCGACTTCTTCTGGGTCGATCTGCTCACGCGCGATCCCCCCGCCGCGGCTCAGTTCTATCAGGGGCTGGCCGGCTACGAGGTCAGTCAGCGCGAAAGCGACCTCGGTTTCACGCGCCTGGTGCTGCAATCGCAGGGGTACGCCCGCGCCGGCATCGTGCCGCTGCCGCAGCCCGTGAAGCAGGGGGGCTGGCTGCCCTATGTCCTGGTGAGCGACGTGCCGGGAACGCTGGCAAGGGTGAAAGCCGCCGGCGGCAAGGTGCTGGTCGAGCCGGAGGCGAGACTGCTGGATGGAAATGTGGCGGTCCTCGCCGATCCGCTGGGGGGTGTGCTGGGCATCGTGAACTGGGACGCGGCACCGCGGGACGACGTGGAGCGCGCCCGTTGATGGCCATGCATCGCGCGCTGCATCGGGCAAAGCTGACCGCCGTCCTCGGAATCGCCGGCCTCCTGGCGGGCTGCGCCAATGGCGGCTCCACTCAGATCCATGGCTCGGTGTATGCGGGCGTGGGCTACTATGACCCTTGGTATTGGGGGCCGTGCTGCAGTGACACCGTGATCGTGGGCCCCCCGCCACCGGCCGGTGAGCGCCCCGGTGGTCCGGTGGGTGCGCACCCCGAACAGCCCATCGCCAAACCGCCGCCCTCGGCACCGGTCGCGCGGCCTTCGCCCGCACCCGCTGCGCCGCGCCCCGTGGCGGCGCCGCGCGGAGGCGGCGGGCACCGGCGCTGACCTCTTGCGAAGCAGCCGCGGCCGTTGCCGCCGCGGATCTTGCTCGCAGCATCCATGCTCCGGCCTGCGCCCAGCAACCGGAGCACGCGATCAACGAACCTCAACGGAAGGAAGGTACGACCATGAATCTGTTCAAGCTCTTGACCGTGGCAGCGCTGTCTCTGACTGCCGTTGCATGCGCATCGGATGCACCGAGTGACAAGGCCGGCCGGCAGGCCGAGGTCCGCCAGGCCACCCAGACCTCGCTCGGGAAGTTCTACAAGGCGAAGCCGGAACTGCAGCAGGAAGTGGCCAGCTCACCCGGCTATGCAGTGTTCACGACGTATGGCATCAGCTTCATCGTAGGCGGAGCAGGCGGCAAAGGCCTGGTCCACGACAACACGACCGGCACCGATACGTTCATGGATGCGGCCCAGGCCAGCGCCGGCCTGCAGGCGGGGGCGGCGCAGACCGATACCCTGATCATCTTCAAGAATCACGATGCCCTGCGTCAATTCGTGGAGAAGGGCTGGGTGGCCGGTGGCCAGGCCGTGGCGCAGGCGGGAGCGAAAGGTGAATCGGTCGGGCCGGGCACGGGAGAGAACGTGATCGCCGACGCACGGTACTACACGCTCACGCCCAACGGCCTGCAGGCGGGAGTGGCCGCCGCGGGTACCAAGTACTGGAAGGACAAGGACCTGAACTGACAGCAGCTGCGTGCTGCATCGCGCACGCCAAGCAGGCGAGGCAGGGTCCGAACACTTCCCGCTGCAGGGACGCCAGGGACGCAAGGGGGTCGGGCTTTTCCTGGGCGTCCCCGGCGCGCGACTCGCCCCCTCGGACTGCGCCGGGGGAAGACCGGCGGCTCGCTCTACTGCTTCTTCTCGGTGGCCGGCCGCACCGCGAGCGCGACCGCTTCGCTGTAGGTGATGTCCACCAGGTCGCCGACCTTCACCTTCTTCAGGTTGGCCGGGTCGCGGGCCTTGACCGTCTCCGCCCTGCCGTTGGGCCCGGTGATGGTCGCCGTGCCCTTCGCAAGGTCGATCGCGGTGATCGTCGCCGTCACGGTGATCGAATCCTTCACGTCCGCATAGGGCTTCTGGCCGGGCTCGGCAACCGACGTCGAAGTGTTCGAGCTCACGCCGGGTGCGCCCTGCCCGGCCGGCTTCACCTGCCAGGCTACCGCTTCGGTATAGCTGACCACGACTTCGTCGCCGGGCTTGATCTGGTCGAAATTCTTGACCGCGTCGGTGACGATGACGTCGAGCTCCGTGCCATCGGCCTCCTTCAAGGAGACCTGCCGGGTGGCGGCGTCCACAGCGGTGACCGTGGCGCGCGCTTCCACCACGTCTTCCATCTTCCCCGACGGCATCGGGCTCTTGCAGGCGGGCAGCAGGGCCGCGGCCAGAACTGCGGCAGTGATCAGGCGAAGGGACATCGAATTCTCCTAGGTTGTGGCGGATGCGCGCCGACGGCGGACAGCGAGTGTCGCGCACCGGCGCATGGAGCGATTGACGGCGATCAACCCTTGTCCGCGTCCTCATGCGCGCCGGCCTGCAGCGTTGCCTGCTGCCGGAACTGCGCGGGTGTCGTTCCGGTCCAGCGCCGGAACGCGTGCATGAAGGCGCTGAGGTCCGCGTAGCAGAGCGCGGCCGCGATCTGGTTCAGCGGCGTGTGCGTGTGCGCGAGCAGCTCGCGGGCGACGTCGAGCCGCACTTCGTCCAGCAGCTTCTGGAAAGTGGTGCCCTGCGCCTGCAGCCGCCGGTTCAAGGTGCGCCGTCCCAGCGAGGAATACCGGGCCAGGGTATCGCCCGAGCTGTGACCCTGTATCAGCAGGACTCTCAGGGCGCGGCGGAGCCTGGGCACCAGGTCCACGCCAGTGTTCGCCTCGATCGACTGCAGCAGCGCCCGGTGCCGTCTGGGGTCGGCGGCAGGGGTGGGCTGGATGAGCCAGCGCTTCGCAAAGCGCACCGCCGAGTAGACCTGGTCGAACTTCACGCGCGGCCCGAAGCACGCCTTGTAGGGGGCGACGTCCTGCGGGTGCGGCCGCGACAACAGGACCTCGGCCGGGGTCCAGTGCAGCCGGCACAGGCCGCGCATGATACCTGCCGCGACACCCATCGCCGCGTCATAGATCTGCTCGGGGCGCCGCAGATCGGTGCGGTAGAGGGCAAAGCCCAGCGCCGCGGTGTCTTCCTCCTCGAGCACGAAGGCCACCCCCATGTCGCTGTTGCCGTGCTGCACCAGCGTGAAGCTGTGCAGTGCATCGCCGACTGTCGGCGCACAGTGCATCAGGTCCGCTATCACGCCCTGATGCGCGAGATTCCAGCGCTGCCCCGCGAGCAGCCCGAAGTGCGGGCAACCCGTCTGCTGCACACACGCGGCGAGCAGCCGGTCGGTGGCATCGACGGGCAGGCGCTGGTCGATGTGCCCGAGCGCCTGCGCGTCGAGCCCGGCGCTCGCGAGGACCTGCGCCGGGTCGGCACCAAGCTCGCGCAGCAGCCCCGGAATCTCGACGAGACCGCCCACGCGCTGGGTCGGGATGCCGGTCGTGGGCGGGGCGGCTTCGGTCACATCCATCGGTCGATGCGTTTCCTTGCGCTTGTGGCAGTTTACCGCGGGTCGGCATCCGGAGGTCGGGCTCCAGGCCGGCGATCGCCGCGAAACGGTCGAGACCCTCGCGGAAACGCACGGTATTGCGAGGCACGGTGAAGATACACCGAAGCCGCGCCCGCATGCCGTTGTCGAGAATTCGCAAGTCGCATCCGGCGCTCGATCCATGCGCTGGTGCAGTGCACAGTGCCATGCCCCGGTGTCCGCAACAAGAACCGTGTTGACAACGCCTCGCAGCGCGCCACAATGCACGGCAGCGTGCGCCGCAGGCATCGGGCGGGTTCCTGTCGATCACCCGGAACGCGCACAAGCCCACCTATGAATGACTGCCGAGAGATGAACATGAGCCTGATCCAAGCCGAGCCGTTCCCCCTCGAGTTCGATCCTGGCACGACCGCGCTGGTGATCATCGACATGCAGCGCGACTTCGTCCTGCCCGGCGGCTTCGGCGAGAAGCTCGGCAACGACACCTCGCTGCTGCTGGCGGCGGTCGAGCCCTGCAAGCGCGCGCTGGATGCGGCCCGCAGGAAGGGCATGCTGGTGATCCACACACGCGAAGGCCACCGGCCCGACCTCACCGACTGCCCGCCAGCCAAGCTGACGCGCGGCGGCAAGACCTTCATCGGCCAGCCCGGCCCGATGGGTCGCATACTCGTGCGCGGCGAGCAGGGCCACGACATCATCCACCAGCTCTACCCGATCGCCGGCGAGCCGGTGATCGACAAGCCGGGCAAGGGCTCGTTCCACGCCACCGACCTGCACCAGATCCTCATGGATCGCCGCATCCGCACGCTGGTGGTGTGCGGCGTCACCCTGGAGGTGTGCGTGCACACCACGGTGCGCGAGGCCAACGACCGCGGATACGAATGCGTGGTGCTCAGCGACTGCGTGGCCTCGTACTTCCCCGAGTTCCAGCGCGTCGGCCTGGAGATGATCAAGGCGCAGGGTGCGATCTTCGGGTGGGTGTCGAACGCGCAGAACTTCGTCAAGGCAATCGCCTGAGCGCCGTGCTCGCGCTGCAGGCCCTGTCCGTCGGCCACGCCGCCGACCTGCGCGCCGCTGCCTCCGGCAGCGTGCACAGCGTGTTCGCGCACGCGGTGAACCTCGTGGTGGACGACGAGCTGTGGACGATCGCCAGCGCGCGACGCCCCGATCTGCCGTTCGGCATCCGGGTCGCCCACGACGGCTTCGATGCGCTCGCGGTACGGCGCGGCGATCGCGCCAGCGTGCGGGCCGGCTTCGTCGGCATCGGCACGGCGGTCGTGGTCGACTGCCGTGCGGCGCCACGCTGGATGCCGGACGCGCACGGCGCGCCGGTGCCCGGGCTCCGGGAGCGCCTCCGGATCGTGTCCGACGCGGCCCGGGGGCGGGCCTGGGGCGCCAGCGCACGCATGGCCGACGAGATGGTCGATGCGATCTGCCGCCGTCGCCCGATCGAGCCGACGGTGCGCAGCGTCATCGGGCGCGGCGCGGGCGCCACGCCCGCCGGCGATGATGTGCTGGTGGGCATCCTTGCGGTGCTCGCATCGCCGCACGCAGGGCCGGCCGCAGCGGTCGCGGCGGGCGAGTTGTGGCGCGCGGTGCGTCCGGTGCTGGGGGGCACGACCGAGCTCAGCGCGCACTTGCTGCGGCAGGCTGCGCGTGGGCTGCTCGCGCGGCCGCTGCACGACCTGGTCGGCGCATTGTGCAGCGATGCCGGGCCGGTCCCGCTCGATTCGCTCGCGCGACGCGTCGTCGATTCGGGCGCCACTTCCGGCGCGGACACCTGCATGGGCGTGATCGCGGCCGCCCGGGCATATCTCCTCGAGACGACAGAAAGGGCGGCAGCATGACGACACGCTCGCGCTATTACCCCAACCTGTACAAGGACTCGGTCTCGCTGATGACCGTCACGGCCAAGGTCACTGCCGTCCCGGGCATCGAGGCGGGATCGGTGGTGATGGCCTCGGCCACCAATGTCGAGAACCTCGAGCGCGCCGGCCTCGGCCAATTCGAGGTTCGGCCCAACGATCTGGTCGTCGCAGTGTCCGGCACCGAGGCGGCCTGTGACGAGGCGCTGCAGAAGGCCGACGGCCTGCTGCAGGCGAAGGCGGACGGAGGCGGCGAAGGGGAGTCTGCCGCGCAGGCGCCGGTCACCAGCATCCAGATGGCGGTTGCGCGCGATCCCGCCAGCAACTTCGCGCTGATCTCGGTGCCCGGCGACTACGCCGCTGCCGAGGCGATGAAGGCGCTGCGGCTGGGCCTGCACGTGATGATGTTCAGCGACAACGTGCCCGGGGAGAGCGAGCTCGCGCTCAAGCAGTACGCCGATGCGCACGGGCTGATGGTCATGGGCCCCGACTGCGGCACGGCGATCGTCAACGGCGTGCCGCTGGGCTTCGCCAACGTGGTGCGGCGTGGGCCGATCGGCGTGGTTGGGGCGTCCGGCACCGGCACGCAGGAGGTGACCGCGCGCATCCACCAGCTCGGCTCGGGTGTCTCGCAGGCGCTGGGCACGGGCGGCCATGACCTGTCGCAGAAGATCGGCGGCATTTCGATGCTCTATGGCCTGCGCGCGCTCGATTCCGATCCGGCGACTAAGGTGATCGTGCTGGTGTCCAAGCCGCCGTCGAGGGAGATCGCCGATCGCGTCCTCGCAACCGCGGAGGCCAGCCCCAAGCCCGTGGTCGTGATCTTCCTGGGTGCCGATGCAGAGACGATCACGCGCAACGGCGTATACGGCGCCAACTATCTGGCCCAGGCCGCCGACATGGCGGCGGCACTGGCGAAGGGCGAGCAGGCCGCTGCAGCGCCCATCGCCGTGTCGAGCGAGATGCGCAGCAAGCTCGCGGGCTTCGCACGCGGCATGGCGTCCACGCAGCGCCATGTGCGCGGCATCTTCTCCGGCGGCACCTTCTGCTTCGAGGCGCAGCTGGTGCACGCGGCCGCCGGCCTGCGTGCCTGGTCGAACACGCCGACCGCCGGCAACGAGAAGCTCGCGGACAACTGGAAGAGCGTGGAGAACACCATCGTCGACATGGGTGACGACGAGTTCACCCAGGGGCGGCCGCACCCGATGATCGACCCGTCGCTGCGCGATGCGCGCATCCGCGACGAGGTCTCGGATCCGGCCACGGCGGTGGTGCTGTTCGACGTCGTGCTGGGCTACGGTGCGGCGGACGACCCCACCGCGAAGCTGTTGGGCGTGATCGGCTCGGCCCGGGGGCAGGCCGCGGCCGCCGGCCGCAATGTCGCGTTCATCGCGCACGTGTGTGGCACCGACCAGGACCCGCAGGACCGCAACCAGATCGTCGCCGGCCTCAAGGCCGCGGGTGTGCTGGTGGCATCCTCCAATGCCGAAGCGGCCACGTGGTCGGCCGCGATCATCGGCGATCGTCAGGGAGCGAAGGCGTGAACAAGCTGTTCGAACAGGACCTCAAGGTCGTCAACGTCGGCCTGCAGGGCTTCGCCAACAACATCACCGCCGCCGGCGGACAGGTCACGCACCTGAGCTGGTCGCCGCCCGCGGGCGCGGACGCCGCGCTGGGCTGGACGCTCGCGAACATGATCGGCGATCCGCGCATCGACGAGGCGAACCGCACGGCCTACGGGCGCTACCTGGCAGCGCAACCGCGGCTGGTGGACTTCGTGCTCGCACGCGAGGCGATTCCCGCGATGCGCGAGCGGCGCATCCTGCACTCGGGTCCGCCGATCGCGTGGCAGGACATGTGCGGGCCGCAGCAGGGCGCGATCTGCGGCGCCATCCTGTTCGAGGGCTGGGCCGCTACGCTGGAGGCCGCCGAGAAGCTGGCAGCGAGCGGCGGAGTGGCGCTGGAACCGTGCCACACCTATGGCGCCGTCGGTCCCATGGCCGGAATCATCAGCCCCTCGATGCCGGTGTGGGTGGTGGAGAACACCGCGGCCGGCAACCGCGCGTTCTGCAACGTCAACGAGGGCCTGGGCAAGGTGCTGCGCTTCGGTGCCAACTCGCCGGAGGTGCTCGAGCGCCTGCGCTGGCTGGGCGGCGAGTTCTTCCAGACCATGCAGGCAGCGGTACGCGGCCTCGCCGACGCCGACCTCAAGCCGCTGATGGCGCAGGCGCTGCACATGGGCGACGAGCTGCACAACCGCAACGCGGCGGCCTCCGGCCTGATGTTCAAGCGCTTCACCCTCGCGCTGCTCGGCTCGAAGGTCGAGAGCAGCGCGGTCAAGCGCGCGCTCGCGTTCGTCGCGGGCAACGACCACTTCTTCCTCAACCTCTCGATGGCGGCGTGCAAGTCGATGACCGATGCCGCGCACAACGTGGCGGGCAGCACCATGGTCACGGTGATGGCGCGCAACGGGGTGAACTTCGGCATCCGCCTGAGCGGCACCGGCGACCAGTGGTTCCAGGCGCCCGCCAATCCGGTGAACGGGCTGTACTTCCCCGGCTACAGCATCGAGGATGCTGCGGCGGACCTGGGCGACTCGGCGATCACCGAGACCAATGGCCTGGGCGGCTTCGCCATGGCGGCATCGCCGGCGATCGTGCAGTTCGTCGGGGGGACGCCGGCGGATGCGACCGCCAACAGCCGCCGCATGCTGTCGATCACGCTGGGCAGCAACCCGGCATTCACGCTGCCGGCGCTGAACTTCGGCGGCACGCCGGCTGGCATCGACGCGCGGCTGGTGGTGGATTCGGGCGTGCTTCCGATCATCAACACCGGCATCGCGCACAAGAAGGCCGGCATTGGGCAGATCGGCGCCGGCATCACCACGGCGCCGATGGAATGCTTCAACCACGCGCTCGCGGCGCTCGGCAGGACGCTCGCGCGCGCTTCGTAACTGCTGGAAACACGCAATGAGCGACAACGTACTGCTGGCCGTGAACGGGACCCTTATGCGGGGGCTCAAGCTGAACCCGAACATGCTCGCGGCGAAGGCCACCTTCGTGCGCGAGGCGAAGACCGAGTCGGTCTACCGGATCTGGACCGTCAACGACGAGCACCCCGCGATGGTGCGCGTGACCGACGGCAAGGGCGTGCAGGTGGCGCTGGAGGTGTGGTCGGTGCCGGCGGCCGGGCTCGCCTCGATCCTGCTCAACGAGCCGCCCGGGCTGTCGATCGGCAAGGTGAAGCTGGAGGACGGCAGCACCGTGCTGGGCGTGCTGGGCGAGCCGGCGCTGGTGGAGGGGCAGAAGGAGATCACGCGCTACGGCGGCTGGCGCGCCTACATCGCGGCCGAGCACGTGCGGTCGTGACCATCGCGGGCGCGGGCCGGAAGATGCAGGCCGCGTGGCCCGGACACAGGAGGAGGCTGGGATGAGCGGACGAGGCAAGACCGCGATTGTCGCGGTGGGCGGCAACGCCCTGATCATCGACGACCAGCACCAGTCCATTCCGGACCAGTACAAGGCGGCGGCGATCTCCTCGCGCTACGTCGCCGACATGGTGGAAGCCGGCGTCACCGTGATCCTCACGCACGGCAATGGACCGCAGGTCGGCTTCATCCTGCGCCGCTCCGGCATCGCCAAGGGACAGGTGCCCGAAGTCCCGGTGGACTACGCCGATGCCGACACCCAGGGCGCCATCGGCTACATGTTCCAGCGCGCGCTCTACAACGAGTTCCGCCGCCGCGGCCTCAAGCGCAAGGTGGTGGCGGTGGTGACGCAGGTGCTGGTCGACCGCAACGACCCGGCCCTGCTCAACCCGACCAAGCCGATCGGCGCGCACATGGAGCAGGAGGTGGCGCAGGCCCTGGCCGCCAACTTCGGCTGGGTCGTGAAGGAAGACGCAGGACGCGGCTGGCGGCGCGTGGTGGGCTCGCCGAAGCCCAGGCGTATCGTCGAGCTCGAGATCATCCAGTCGCTGGTCGAGCAGGGCCATATCGTCATCGCCTGCGGGGGCGGCGGCATCCCCGTGGTCGAGGATGCGCAGGGCAACCTCGAGGGCCTGGAAGCGGTGATCGACAAGGACTTCGCGTCGGCGCTGCTGGCCCACGACCTGAACGCAGACCTGTTCGTCGTCTCCACCGGCGTGGAGAAGGTGGCGATCCACTTCAACACGCCGCAGCAGCGCTGGCTCGACCAGATGACGCTGACGCAGGCGAAGGGCTATCTCGCAGACGGGCACTTCCCCAAGGGCAGCATGGGGCCGAAGATCGAGGCGATCGCCTCGTTCCTCGAGCCGGGCGGGGCGCGCCGCGCCATCATCACTGATCCGCCCAACCTCGGCCGGGCGTTGTCCGGTGCGACCGGTACCCACGTGATTCCCGGATGATGTGAGCTTTTCTCCCTCTTCCTCGAGAGGAGAGGGTGGAGGTGAGGGTGATCGGCGCGAACGCGCCGGCATGAAGTACGTAGCGCTGTTGTTCGACACTGCACTGCATATCACAACAAATCGGGGGGTTCGAAATGGCGACGACGGAAGGGACGCAACTGACCGGTGCACCGCGATGGTGGGTGGCGGGCGACCTCAATGGCTTCTTCGGGCTGTTCACCAACATCCTGCTCAACGTGATCGTGCTCACCGGCCTGTCGCTCGGGCTGGTGCAGCTGCCGCCCGACATCGTGTACGGACGCATCCTGCCCGCGCTCGGGATCGCACTGGCGCTGGGCAACATCTTCTACGGCTGGATGGCCTACCAGCTGGCGAAGAAGGAAGGGCGCAACAACGTGACGGCGATGCCCTACGGGCCCAGCGTGCCGCACATGTTCATCGTCGTGTTCCTGGTCATGCTGCCGGTCTACCTGCAGACCAAGGACCCGCTGCTGGCCTGGCAGGCCGGGTTGGCGTGGTGCCTGATCATCGGCGTAATCGTGCTGCTCGGCGCCTTCGTCGGGCCCTTCATCCGCCGCGTCACCCCGCGTGCGGCGATGCTCGGCACGCTGGCCGGGATTTCCATCACGTTCATCTCGATGCGGCCGGCATTCCAGATCTGGGAGGCGCCCTACATCGGGCTGGCTTCGCTCGCCATCGTGCTGATCGCCTGGACGGCCGGCATGCGCCTGCCGGGCAACGTGCCGGGCGGGCTGGCCGCCGTGCTCGTCGGGACCGCGATCGGCTGGATCGCCTCGCTCGCCGGCTGGAGCGATTACATGGTGCCGGCTGCCGTGAGCGCCTCTGTCGACACTTTCGGCCTGCACGTGCCGCTGTTCTCCGGTGACGTATTTACGGGCCTCAAGCAGGTCGCACCGCTGCTCGCCACGGCCATCCCGCTGGGCATATACAACTTCGTCGAGGCGATGAACAATGTCGAGAGCGCCTCTGCCGCCGGCGACAGCTACGACCTGCGCAAGGTCCTGCTGGCCGACGGCAGCGGGGCCATCATCGGTGCGCTGATGGGCAGCCCCTTCCCGCCGGCGGTCTACATCGGCCATCCGGGCTGGAAGGCGGTGGGCGGGCGCATCGGCTACTCGCTGGCCACCGGGCTGGTGATCGCGCTGGTGTGCTTCCTCGGGCTGACGGCGCTGCTGCTGGCCGTGATCCCGCTGGTGGCGATCCTGCCGATCCTGCTCTACATCGGCCTGGTGATCGGCGCGCAGGCGTTCCAGGCCACGCCGGAGAACCATGCGCCCGCGGTGGTGCTGGCGATCATTCCGAACCTCGCCGAGTGGGCCAAGACGCAGATCGACGGTGCGCTCGGCGCAGCCGGCACCTCGGTCGCGCAGGTCGGACTGGACAAGCTGGCCGGCACCGGCGTGCTGTACCACGGCCTCGAGCTGCTGGGCGGCGGGTCGGTGCTCGCCGGCATGGTGCTGGGTGCGATGGCGGCGTTCATCATCGAGAAGCGCCTGGTGACTGCCGCGATCACGGCCTTCATCGGTGCTGCCCTGTCCTACATCGGACTGATCCATGGTACGCAGCTGGGCTGGGGGATCTCGCCGATCGTCGCGCTCGGCTACGTCTTCTTCGCGCTGGTGTGCCTGGGGGTCGCGGCGCAGGCGAAGGCGGGCGTGAAGTAGATTCGGGAGGTGTACGCGCACCCGCTCCCACTGGGAGCGGGTGCGTGCATCGGCGGATAGCGACGAAAGGGCTGCCGGCTCCGCGAGCCTGCAGCATCCCTTCGCCAAGCCTGGTCACAACCGCAGGAGAGGCAGATGGAAGCAGAGCGCGGGCTCGTGGTCCACTTCATGGACGGAACGACCATGAAGCTCGAGTTCCCAAAGCAGGTGAAGCACGACGACTCCATCGTTCCCCGACTGGAGAAGATCCTCGAGCGGCAGACGCTGATGGCGGAGGTCGAGGGCAGCCTGCTGATGGTCCCGCTCAACAACGTGAAGTATCTGCAGGTGTATCCCGCGCCGGCACGCCTGCCGGACTATGCTCTGCGGGAAGCGAAGGCCCGTTCCGACTGAGTGCTCGGGAACCGGGCGGCGGATACCATGCACGCCAGGCGGTGCCCGGGCGCATCGCGCGGAGACGCGCCAATGCGCTGGCCGCGGCCGGCGCTCCACTTGACGGACGGGGCGCGGTGCCGCGCGGGCAGGACCGCCGGTCCGGCCTACTTGTTCATCGCCTTCCAGCGGCCGTCGGGCTGCTTGCAGAGGTCGAAGACGCTCTGGTTCTTCAGTCCGGCGGCGTGGCTGAGCACACGGATGGTGCGACAGGTCATGCCGTCGGGGCCGGTGTAGGTGGCGAGCGGCATCATGGTGCCGGACGCACTCGTGGACGGATTCTCCCAGCCGCGGCGCCCGCCGTCGGGGGTATTGTCGAGTGCATCGACGGCGGCCTGGTACATGAGATCCACGTCCTCGGCGGTCATGCGGCTGATCGGGGCCTGGCCGAGGAAGCCGAGGTTGGCGGCCGACGCGGTGCTGCACGTGAGTGCCAGGCAAGTTGCCAGGCTGGCGAATCGAAGCTTCATCGTCGAGGGCACCAGTGATTTCTGTGCCGATACTATACCGCTCCCGGATATGCGAGGCGCGCGGGGGAGTCCTGCGGCGTCAACGCGCGGGCGGGTGACTTCCTGCTCCCCGGTACGGGAACGCCGCGACCAGCCCGCCTCCGGCCTTCTCTAGTCGAACCAGCGGTACTGCAGGTACAGCGAGTAGGTGTCGAAGTCGCCCCCGACGCGCGTGGCCAGTCCGTTGGACCAGGCCGCCTTGAGCGAGATGTCGCGCGTGAGCGGGTATGCGAACGTAAGACCGTAGCGCGTGTTGGATTGCATGTCGCCCTGGTCCCTGCCGTTGAGCGACGATTCCCCGCCGGTGTACCAGGTGTAATCCACCGCCAGCCACATGCCGGGACGGAAGGTGTACCCGGCATGGGCCTGGAGCGACCACAGCGGGTCCTGCTCGCGCTTGTTGCCGCCGAAGTAATCGTCGTTGTCCGTGAACAGCCAGACCCCCCCGATCAGCTCGGTGAACAGGTTGCCGATGGGATAGGTGGCGCCGATCTCCGGCTTGAACGACCAGCGGTTGGAGCCGATGTTGACCAGCTTCGAGCTGTCGTACTCGCCCAGCGGCGGGACCACGGTGAGGCTGGTGCCCAGCGCGAACGCATCCGCCCGGTGCGCGAACTCCTGCGGCGTGAGTGCGGGCGAGTTGATCAATCCCAGGTAGAAGCGCAGGCGCGGATCCCCGAATCCGGTGCGCGAGACGGCGCGGCGTGACTCGCCGACGTCGCCGCTCGCATCCAGCCAGACGTAGGGCACCGCGATGCCGAAGCTGGCGCTCTGGCCGAACAGGCCGAACGTGCGCAGGTAGCCGACGATCGACGAGGTGGCATCCGCGTCCACGTTGGTGACCGGTGACGTAGGGTCGGTCAGGACGCTGCCGGTCTGGTAGACCACGCCGATGAGGGCGAAGTTGGTTCCGGTCGGAGAGGGCGAGTAGGTGCGGGGCTCGAGCTCCTGGGCGTGCACGCCGCCCAGTGCGAACAGGATCGCCGCAGCGCTGATCCGTGCGGCGAACCGGATGAGGCGAAGATGCGTACCAAACATGATGCGGGGTCGGGGAGCGGAGCATTATGCTAACCGAAACCTCATCGCTTTCCGAGACCGCGCACGCCTGCGGTGCCCGCGTGCCTGCCGTCGCACCAACACTGGGCGTGCGGGGGGCGCGCGCTGCGTGGTAGCCTTGCACGCTGCGACGCCGCCATACTCGGCGCGCTGCGCCTGCCAACGCCTCGTTGATTCACATGCCTCCATCATCCGTGCTGGACGAAGCCGCTGGCGAACGAGCATCGGCCGGAGGCGCCGGTGCGCCTGCGGGATGGCGTGCGCAGCTGAGCCTCGAATTTGCTTGCCGGGGCGGCAGGACCGTGCTGGCTTCACGCGAGCATCGCGGTCCGCTGGTGGTGCAGCGGCCGCTGTACGAGGAAGGCGAGGCGGTGTGCCAGGTCGTGGTGGTGCACCCCCCGGGCGGGATCGCCGGGGGCGATCGGCTTGCACTGCGCGCGCGGGCGGGCGAAGGCGCGCGGGCGTTGCTGACGATGCCGGGCGCCGCGAAGTGGTATCGCAGTGCCGGCCCGTGGGCGACGCAGAACGCGGAGTTGCAGGTCGCGCCCGGGGCGGTGCTGGAGTGGCTGCCGCAGGAGACCATCGTCTTCCGGGGTGCGCGGGCACAGCTGCATGCGCGCATCGAGCTGACCGGCGATGCGCTGTTCGCCGGCTGGGAAGTGGTGTGCTTCGGCCGCACGGCGGCGGGCGAGCGCTTCGGTGCCGGGCACTTCGGCCAGGCTACCGAGGTCGTGCACGAAGGCCGGATGCTGTTCGGCGAGTACGCGCAGATCGAGGGCGGGAGTGCGGTGCTGGATTCGAAGGCCGGGCTCGCGGGACATCCGGTCAGTGCGACGATGGTCGTCGCAGGACGGGACGCGGGCCGCGCGCTGCTGGCGCAGCTGCGGCTGGTGGAGCCGGCCCCGGGCTGCCTGGGCGGCGTGAGCACGCTGCCCGGGGTCACGGTCGCCCGCTTCCTCGGGCACAGCGCGGAGGCGGCGCGAGCATACTTCGTCGCGCTGTGGAAGCTGGCGCGACCGGCGTTGCTGGGAAGGGAAGCAGTGCCGCCGCGCATCTGGCGCTGCTGAGCACCAATCACGAATCACGGATCACGAGTCACGGACGCACATGGAGCTGACACCCAGAGAGAAGGACAAGCTGCTGGTCTTCACCGCCGCGCTGCTGGCCGAGCGGCGCAAGGCGCGCGGGCTGAAGCTGAACTACCCGGAGTCGATCGCGCTGATCACCGCTGCGATCATGGAGGGCGCGCGCGACGGCAGGACGGTGGCCGAGCTGATGAGCTACGGCACCACGCTGCTCAAGCGCGAGGACGTGATGGAGGGCGTGCCGGAGATGATCCCGGAGATCCAGGTCGAGGCGACGTTCCCGGACGGGACCAAGCTGGTGACGGTGCACCACCCGATTGTTTGAGGTGAAGAGGTGAAAAGGTGAAGAGGTGAACGTGATGCGCCTCACGTCATCCCCTCTCCCCCGCTGCGGGGAAGAGGGCAGGGTGAGGGGGCTTCACAGCGCGGAGCGCATTCGCCTTTTCACCTGACTCACCTCTTCGACCGCAAGGGAGATGAAAAATGATTCCAGGTGAGATCAAGACCGCCCCCGGCGAGATCGAGCTCAATGCCGGGCGCAAGACGGTGACCGTGACGGTCGCCAACACCGGTGACCGCCCGATCCAGGTCGGGTCGCACTACCACTTCTACGAGACCAACGACGCGCTGCGCTTCGATCGCCAGCGCGCCTACGGGTATCGACTCAACATCCCGGCGGGCACCGCGGTGCGCTTCGAGCCCGGGCAGGAGCGCGCGGTCGAGCTGGTCGAGCTCGCCGGCGAGCGCGCGGTGTACGGCTTTCTCGGCAAGGTAATGGGGAAACTCTGATGGCAGCGAGGATCACGCGCTCGGCCTATGCCGAGATGTTCGGCCCGACCACGGGCGACAAGGTGCGTCTGGCCGATACCGACCTGTGGATCGAGGTCGAGCGCGACCAGACGATCTACGGCGAGGAAGTGAAGTTCGGCGGCGGCAAGGTGATCCGCGACGGCATGGGCCAGGGCCAGAAGCGCAGTGCCGAGGTCGCCGACACCGTCATCACCAACGCGCTCATCGTCGACTACTGGGGCATCGTCAAGGCCGACATCGGCATCAAGAACGGCCGCATCAGCAACATCGGCAAGGCCGGCAACCCGGACATCCAGCCCGGGGTGGACATCGTGATCGGCGCCGCCACCGAGATCATCGCCGGTGAGGGTCTCATCGCGACGCCCGGCGGCCTCGACACCCACATCCACTTCATCTGCCCGCAGCAGATCGAGGAGGCGCTGATGTCGGGCATCACCACGATGATCGGCGGGGGCACCGGGCCGGCGACGGGCACCAACGCGACCACCTGCACGCCCGGTCCGTGGCACATCCACCGCATGCTGCAGGCCGCCGAGGCGTTCCCGATGAACCTCGGCTTCCTGGGCAAGGGCAACGCCAGCCTGCGCAATCCGCTGCGCGAGCAGATCGCAGCCGGTGCGATCGGGCTCAAGCTGCACGAGGACTGGGGCACCACGCCTGCAGCCATCGACAACTGCCTCGCCGTGGCCGACGAGATGGACGTGCAGGTGGCGATCCACACCGACACGCTGAACGAGTCGGGCTTCGTCGAGACCACGCTGGCCGCGTTCAAGGGACGCACCATCCACACCTATCACACCGAGGGTGCGGGCGGCGGGCACGCGCCGGATATCATCCGCGCCTGCGGCGAGATGAACGTGCTGCCCTCGTCCACCAACCCGACCCGTCCGTACACGGTCAACACGCTCGACGAGCACCTCGACATGCTGATGGTGTGTCACCACCTCGACCCGGGCATCGCCGAGGACGTGGCCTTCGCCGAGTCGCGCATCCGGCGCGAGACCATCGCCGCCGAGGACATCCTGCACGACCTGGGGGCGTTCAGCATGATGTCGTCCGACTCGCAGGCGATGGGCCGCGTGGGCGAGGTGATCACGCGCACGTGGCAGACCGCGCACAAGATGAAGACGCAGCGCGGGGCGCTGCCGCAGGACGGCGCCGGCAACGACAACTTCCGCGTCAAGCGCTACATCGCCAAGTACACGATCAACCCGGCGCTCACGCACGGCGTGGCGCACGAGGTCGGCTCCCTGCAGCCGGGCAAGCTCGCCGACGTCGTGCTGTGGCGCCCCGCCTTCTTCGGGATCAAGCCGTCGCTGATCCTCAAGGGCGGGATGATCGCGGCCGCTGCGATGGGCGATCCCAACGCTTCGATCCCGACCCCGCAGCCGGTGCACTACCGCAACATGTTCGGGGCGTTCGGCAGCGCCTGCCAGGCCACATCGGTGACATTCGTGTCCGTGGCCGGGATGGAGCAGTCGGTCGGACAGAACCTGGGGTTGCGCAAGCGGCTGGTCGCGGTGCGCAACACGCGGCGCCTGACCAAGAAGGACCTGCACCACAACGACTACACACCGAAGATCGAGGTCGATCCCGAGACCTACCAGGTGCGCGCCGACGGCGAGCTGCTGACGTGCGAGCCGGCCAGCGTGCTGCCGATGGCGCAGCGGTACTTCCTGTTCTGACGGCGCTTGCCCCTCACCCCAGCCCTCTCCCGCAAGGGGAGAGGGTGAACGGCGTGGCGTCGCATGCCGTTCTCCCTCTCGCATTGCACGCCGTGCAGGATAGGGAGCGCACCACGCGGGCCCGCTCTTCCCTTTCTCCCATTGCGGGAGAGGGCCGGGGTGAGGGGTGAACCCCCCGCGATGACGACCGACCCGACCCTCGCCCTCATCCGTCTGCTGCGCCTGGCCAGCCCCGCGCTGCCCGTGGGCGCATACAGCTACTCGCAGGGCCTGGAGACGGCCGTTGCGCGCGGCTGGGTGGCCGACGAGGCGAGCATCGGCAGCTGGATCGAGGATGCGCTGGCGTTCAATCTCGCGCAGTTCGAAGCGCCGATCCTGTGCCGCCTGCATGCGGCCTGGACCGGTGGTGACCTCGCCGTGGTGGCGACCTGGAACGAACGCTTCCTGGCCGGACGCGAGACCGCCGAGTTCCGTGCCGAGACCTGCCAGATGGGTTATGCGCTGCGCGGACTGTTCGAGTCCACGGCCGAGTTTCCGGCTGCACGGCTGGCCCGGCTGCGCGAAGTCGAGTCGCCCACGTTCCCCTGCGCGTTCGCCTTCGCAGCGGTGCAATGGGGCATCGCCGTGCGCGACGCCCTCTCGGGCTATCTGTTCGCCTGGGCCGAGAACCAGGTCAACGCGGCCATGAAGACGATGCGGATCGGGCACGTCGCCGCGCAGCGCATCCTGGCGCGGATCTCGGTGCGCCTGCCGGAGCTGGTGGCGCGCGCGACGGCACTCGACGACGTCGCCTTCAGCAACTTCACGCCAGCCATGGCGCTGGCCAGTTGCCTGCACGAGATGCAGGACAGCCGCATGTTCCGATCCTAGGGCGCCGCCCGCCGGGCCGGCCGGCGCACCGGGGCCCGGATAGCTGGTCATGGGCCGCCCGCCCGGCGTACCATGCCGGTCTCGTGGCCATGCACCCCGCAGGGGCCGGCAACCCAACTACACCAAATGCAAGCGGAGGAGAGACCGATGTCGTCGGCCGTAACGCCGGAATTCGAGGAGGCCACCTACAAGAAGGTGGCTTCGCGCCTGATCCCGTTCCTGTTCCTGTGCTACATCGTGGCGTTCCTCGACCGCGTGAACGTGGGCTTCGCCAAGCTGCAGATGGCGAGCGACCTCAAGTTCAGCGACGCGATCTACGGCGCGGGCGCGGGCATCTTCTTCATCGGCTACTTCATCTTCGAGGTGCCCAGCAACGTGATCCTGGAGAAGGTCGGCGCCCGGGTGTGGATCGCGCGCATCATGATCACCTGGGGCCTGATCTCCACGGCGTTCATGTTCACCGGCGACATCCACTGGGGCCCGGTCGCGGCCGCCTTCAACGCCAGCGACGCTCAGTTCACCTTCTACCTGCTGCGGTTCCTGCTCGGCGTGGCGGAAGCCGGCTTCTTCCCCGGCATCATCCTGTACCTGACCTACTGGTTCCCCGGCGCCCGGCGCGCCAAGATGGTCGCGCTGTTCATGACCGCGATCGGGGTGTCGCAGCTGATCGGCTCGCCGGTGTCCGGGGCGATCATGCAGTTCATGGACGGTGCGGGCGGCTGGCGCGGCTGGCAGTGGCTGTTCCTGCTCGAGGGCATCCCGTCGGTCATCATCGGCTTCCTCGTGCTCGCCATCCTGCCCGACGGTCCGCGCAAGACGCCGTGGCTGACGCCGCAGGAGCGTGACCTGCTGATCGAGCGCATCGAGCACGACAACGCGGCCAAGGGCGAGCTGGGCGGCCGCCATCACCTGGGCGACGCGTTCAAGGACGGCCGCGTGTGGGCCCTCGCAGCGGTGTACTTCGCGCAGGCCACCTGCTTCTACGCGGTGGGCTTCTGGATGCCGACCATCATCCAGGAGCTGGGCATCGACAAGAAGGACCTGCTCAAGGTCGGCCTGCTGAGCATGATCCCGTGGGGCGCGAGCATCGCCGCCATGATCTGGTGGGGCACCCACTCGGACCGTACCGGCGAGCGGCGCTGGCACTGCGCGAGCGGGCTGCTGCTGGTCATGTGCGGCCTGCTGCTGCTCGCGATCGCGCACAGCTCGCCGATCATGTCGATGGTCGCGCTCACGCTGATCACCATCGGCTGGGGCGGGCAGGTGGTGACGTTCTGGTCGCTGCCCACCGCCTTCCTGTCCGGCACCGCCGCAGCGGCCGGCATTGCGCTGGTCAATTCGGTGGGCAACCTCGGCGGGTACTTCGGGCCCGACCTGATCGGGTCCATCCGCACGGCGTTCAACGGCGCGACCGAGCCGGCGTTCTACACGCTGGCCGCGATCGCCCTGGTCGGCGCGTTGATCGTGATCTTCCTGCGTGGCACGCACACCGCGGGCACGGCATCGCCGGTCGCCGGGCGCAAGTAGCGGGCAGGGGCGCCGCCGGCAGGTCTGACCTGCGGCGCCCGCTTCGGCTAGAACTCCAGCCCGATCGTCAGTGAGGTGCGGGTCTGCTCCTTGGAGGCGTCCTTGCCGACCACCGCATCGTAGTAGTACTGGTAGAGCAGCCCGAGCGACCAGGCCCCGCCCAACTTCTGGTTCAGCCCCGCGCTGAGACGTACCTTGTAGTCGCTGCTGTCGTTGGTGGCCATCAGGAAGTCGTAGGCCTCGACGAACTTGAGCGTGTCGGTGATGTCGATGCCGCCTTCCTGGTAGAAGCCCACCACGGCATGCGTGGTGTCGTCGCCGCCGACGTCGCGCCACTGCGCACCCGCGGCAGGAGTGAGGGTGAACTTCCACCAGTCGCCCTGCAGGCGCAGGCCCACGCCGAAGGTCTGCGTGACTTCATGGTCCAGCTGCTTGATCACGTCCCGGTAGTAGCTGCTCGTGGACTGGAAGAAGTAGTGGTCCGAGAGCGGGTGGCGGTACTGGTAGGCGCCCTGCAACAGCTGGTCGGTCTTGTTGCGCTGGCCGTCGCTGAGCACGTCCTCCGCGTAGTAGTAGCTGGCCTCGATCCGGTGCTCGTTGCCCTTGTCGGTCTTGCGCAGCGACTGGAAGCGGATCGTCAGGTCGTTGTCGTTGTCCTCGCCGCGGCGCGCCACGTAGCCGAGGCTCAACTTGGTATTCCAGCCCTTCAGCGGATTGATGCGGGCCAGGAAGCGGCCCACGGCATCGGCGCTCAACGCTTCCTGGCGCTGCTCCGCCGCTTTTTCCGCCGCCTGCTCCGACTTGGTCTTGCCGGCGTCTTCGGCGGCGGTCGCGGCCGCCGGGGCGGCGGGCGGCGCGGCCAGTTGCAGGCTGGCGATGCGCTCGCGCGGTACCTTGATGCGGCCGAAGGCGGACGACTCGAACACGACGAAGTCGGGCTGCTCCTCGACGATCGTTCCGATCAGGGTCTCGCCGTTGTGGGTGCGCAGTTCGTCGGCGTGGCAGATGCAGATGCCGTAGCAGGCAGCCAGCGCCAGGGCACTGCAGGCAATCCGGCCGGAGCGCCGGCGCGAGTCGGGAGCAGGGTGCGACACGGTCCCAATGATGCCATCAAAACCCGTGGCCTCGGGCCGGGGCGCGGCATTCGGCCCGGCGCGCGCGTGCGTGGCTCACCCCTTGCCGTCCAGCCCCAGGATCTCGTTGGCCTTG
>CAZFYX010000039.1:0-313492 GCA_964523885.1 uncultured Burkholderiales bacterium
TAGGTCTGGTGATGCTTGCCGTAGTGGAACTCGAAGGTTTCCTTCGAGATGTGCGGCGCCAGCGCGTCCATCGCGTAGGGAAGCGGGGGGAGCTCGTGCTGCATGGTGTGGCCTCCGGTTGGGGTCGTGGTGAACCCGTAAGTCTAGCCAAACCGGAGGCGGCCAACAAACCCGGAGTCGTCAGGGGCTTGCCGGCTCGATCGCCGCCACCAGCGCGGTGGCGTCGTTGCGGCCCATGTACGTGGCCTGCTGGGCGAGGGCCTGGTCGACGAGACAGGCGGCCGCGGCGGCCGGACTGCGCGACTCGCGCAGCGCGGCGTGCAGCTGGCCGTCGCCCAGCACATCCCAGACGCCGTCGCTGACCAGCAGGAAGGTATCGCCGGGGCGCAGTTCGCCATCGGCGAAGTCCGCCACCAGGTGGCTGTCGAGGCCGATCGCTCGCCGGGGAACGTGGCGCAGGTCGCGGCGCGGCCAGGTGTGATCGGTGGTGAGCTGCTTGAGCACGCTGCCGCGCAGCCGGTAGACCCGCGTGTCGCCGACGTGGGCGAGGTAGTAGTGGTTGCCGCGCAGGACCATGACGCTCAGTACTGCCACGGCACCGCCGCTGCCGGGGCGCCGGCGGTTCTCCGCGTCGAGCCAGTCGTTGACCGAGGTGAGCAGGCGATCGAGCGCCACCGACGTGCTCCATGCGGACGGCGTGGCGTAGTAGTCCTGCAGCAGGGTGCGGATGGCGGCCTCCGCGGCGATGCGGCCGCTGCCGTTCGCGCTGATCCCGTCCGCCACGCCGAGCACGATGCCCTGCTCCACGCACCCGGGAGGCTGGGCCACCCCGTAGAAGTCCTCGTTGAGCTTGCCGTTCGCAGAGCCGCTGGCACACCCCACCGCCACGCGCAGGCGCTGCGATCCGGGCGGGGCCCAGATCGGCAGGAAGTTCTCCGGCGTCGAAACGCCGGCGCGGTGCGGGACGGTCAGCTCTGCCACGTGCGGGAGGTCGGTTGGAAGGAGCGCTTCGACAGAGGCTTTGCAACCGATATGCCAGCTGCACAATGCGATAGGCGCCAGTACCTTACGGCGCTCGAGCCGGGCCGGTCGAGGAATTCGGCACCCTTTCAGTGCGAAGCGCTCGGCGACAGTGCACCCGGTGGCGCCGGCACCTCACTCGGTGTACGGCAGCACCTCACTGGCCTGCAGGGAATACCCGATGTCGAGCTCGGCGTTGCCATCGACGAGATAGACGGAGGCGCGACGAGCGCTCGCACGCATGCGACCGGTAACCCATACCGGCTGATACAGGCCGTTGAACTCGGCCGGCCGCTCGAGCGTGACGAGAACGATCTGGTTGAGCGGCGGGGGCGGCGTGTGGATGCAGGCCCCGGCCCAGGGCAGCAGGAGGAACTCCGTCACGTGCTTGCCGGAATACTCGAGCGGCAGGAGGTATCCGGGCATGCGCACCGTGCGTCCATCCAGGGTGGTGTTCAGCGCCCTGGCGCGGGCCCGGTTCTGGTCCATCATCCGCTGCCGCTGCTCCAGCAGTGCCTCCACGTCCACGCCTTCCTGCGCCAGGCGCTTCAGCGCGGACTGCTCATCTGCGAGCTCGCCGGGCTCGATGCGCTCGCCGCGTGCCCGCCGGTCGCGGACCGCAGCCACGTCGCCCAGCGCGATCGCCTGCGCTCGCGTGAGCTTCGTGAAGGGATTCGCCGGCACGGCCAGCTTCGGGACCAGGTCATCCCAGCTCAGCTGCGGCGGCGGCTCCGCGCGTGCGGCCAGGGCCAGCGCGCTGCCCAGCCAGATGACTCCGGCGAGTTGTCGTGCAGTTGCCATGGCGTCATCGTACGCCGGGCACCGTCACCAGGGCATCACCTGCTTCGTCAGCGCGACCGCGACGATATACGCGAACACCAGCAGTGCGGCCACGAAGGCGCCGGCACGGATGATACGGCTCGGGCCGCGCCTGAGCGCGACGCTGCCCAGGACAATGTACAGCAGCAGGCCGGCGAGCTTGGCGGCGATCCACGGTTGCATGCCGATCACCGTGGCCATGTAGATCGCCGCGGCCAGCAGGACCGTGTCGTTGACGTGCGGCACGATGCGCACCAAACGGCGCTGGAGCTGCGCCGAGCCGGTGAGCATCCAGATGCCGCGCAGCAGGAACAGCCCCAGCGTGACGACCACTGCCGCCTGGTGCACGTGCCTGGCAATCAGGTATGCGTTCACTCCGTCGAGCTTAGCGCAACGCAGTGGTTGCCATGAGCAGCGTCGCCCCGACGTGCCTAGAACTGGTAGATGAGCGTCGCCCAGAACTTCCTGACGTCCACCTTGTTGGCCAGCGCATCGCCCGGCACCGCATCCCCGGCGGTGTAGTCGGCGTACTCGAGCTTGCCGGTGAGGCCTTTCAGGAACGGCATCGGATAGGTCAGCCCGATGTCCAGCTCGTGCCCGAAGTCGATGCTCCCGGCGTCCGACTCGAACTTGTGCAGTTCGGTGTAGAGACTCACCCCGAACAGCTTGCCTCCGGCCGCGACGTAGGTGTCCTGGATGCCCTGCTTCGGCGTGGTCGTGAACTGGTCGGCCCAGCCCTGGAACACGTGCAGCGTCGCCAGCGGCGTCTGGAACCCGTACCATCCGTCGTTGCTGCTCAGCAGCTCGTAGTCGATCCGCACGAACCAGTCGCCGTACTGTGGGCCGGCCCCCGCGTGCACGTAGTGCGCATCGATGGCGTCGTTGCCGTCCGCATAGCTGCCCTGCCTCGCATACTCGCCCGTATAGAGGAGCTTGAAGCGCTCGCCGATCGGATAGCCGCCGTTGGCCCGCAGCCCGAGGATCCTGTTCGAATTGTCGGAGAAGCCGGTGTTCTGTCCGGTGTAGTCCTGGTTCTGCAGGTAGGCGTACCCCACCACCTCGTTGCCCGGCTGCCAGGCGTACCGCGCGTTGAAGGCCGGCATCTCCATCCGGTACTGCTGGTTGAGGATGTTGCGCTGGCGCCACAGATAACCAGCCTGGACGGTGAGCTTGTCGATGCTCCTGTTCTCCACCCACGCCGCATCGAACACCTGCATGACCTGGCGGAAGTCGACGTTGCCGAGGAAGCGCAGGTTGTCGAGCTTGATCGCCTGCCAGCCGACCTTGGCGTCGGTCTGCGGCAGGCCGAGGTATTCGACGTAGAGCTGGTTGATGCTGGTCGCGTCGGGGTCGGCAACCGTGGGGTAGGGCGAGGTCCGGTTCGCCGGGTTGTCATTGAACTCCTGGTTGCCCAGGTGGCTCACGTTGATGCCTTCGGCGGTGACCGACAGTCCGTGAAACGGCTTGGTCCGCCAGCCGAACAGCGTGCGCATCGTGTAGGCGTTCGCATTCTCCGGCTTGTTCGCCTGGTCGACGTACTCGTAGCGCGGGCGCAGGTAGAGCAGCAGCTTGCCGTCGGTGACCGCATCAAGCAGGCTCGACGCCGCGGCGGGCGGTTCGTCGGCAGCCCCAGCCACGGCCGGGATCGCGGCCAGTGCGGCGATGAGCAGTGCGGTCGTCTTCTTCATTCTCGGCTCCTGTCGACCGATGGGCGGTTTCGTCGACAAGGATGCCGGGGCCGGGGCGGGCCGCCCATTCGGCAGAGGAGCGATCAGGCCTGCGGCGGACGGCCGACCCGCAGGCGGGAGGCTAGTTCGACCGGACTACGTCCTTGGCATCGCGGGGACTGCGAGCCAGCAACACTGAACCTGGATCAACGCCGCGGGGCCGGACTCCGGGCAGGATGGCGCGCCGTGCGGGTCATCAGTCGTACACGGCCAACTGCTTCCCCCGCGTCTCGGGCAGGAGCGAGACGATCAGCACGACGACGGCGAAGCCGGTGACCGCCACCACGCCGATGCCCTTGCCCAGCGTGATCGTGCTGCTCAGGTAGCCCACCAGCGGGGTCGAGAACGCGCTCATCCCGCGGCCGAAGTTGTACACGAAGCCCTGGCCGGATCCGCGCACGCGGCTGGGATACAGCTCGGTGAGGAACGGGCCGCAGCCGCTGAAGTTGCCCGACACGAAGAAGCCGAGCGGGAAGCCCAGCACCAGCATGGCTGCATTGGAGATCGGCAGCATGGTGTAGCTCACCGCGATGACCGCGGACCCCACCGCGAACAGGATGAAGGTCTTCTTGCGGCCGAGGTGATCGGAGGAGTAGGCCGCGGCCAGGTAACCGGCGAACGATCCCGCGATCACCACGAAGGTGTACCAGCCGGTGTTGAGCACCGACAGGCCGCGCTCGGTCTTGAGGAAGGTGGGCAGCCAGAAGAACGTGGCGAAGTAGCCCGCCATCATCCCGGTGACCATCATGCTGGTCAGGATGGTGGTCCTGCGCAGGTCCGGACCGAAGATCTCGAGGAAGTTGCCGCCCTTCTCGCGCACCTTCGACTGGGTCGCGCTGTAGACGTCGGGCTCGGGCACGTGGCGGCGGATGTAGAGCACCAGCAGCGCCGGCAGGATGCCGGCCCAGAACATCGCACGCCACGCGAGCTCTTCCGGCAGCACCGAGTAGAGCAGGAGGAACAGCAGGTTCGCCACGCCCCATCCGATCGCCCAGCCGCTCTGCATCGTGCCCACGGCCTTGCCGCGGTGCTCGGGCCGGATCATCTCCCCGATCAGCACCGCCCCCACTGCCCACTCGCCGCCGAAACCCAGGCCCTGCAGGGAGCGCGTGATCAGCAACTGCTCGAAGGAGTTGGTGAAGCCGCACAGGAAGGTGAACACGGCGAACCACAGGATGGTGAGCTGCAGGACGCGCACCCGGCCGAAGCGATCCGCGAGGATGCCCGCGACCCAGCCCCCGATCGCCGAGCTGATCACCGTGGCGGTGGTGATCCAGCCCGCCTGGACCTTGGTCATGCCCCATACCGCGATCAGCGTGGGAATGACGTAGGTGAAGACCATCACGTCCACCGAATCGGTGGCCCAGCCGCCGACTGCAGCGATGAGCGTCTTGCGCTCGCGCTGGTCGAGCTCCCGCAGCCATGCGAACATGGTCTGCCCTCCCCTCTCTTGTTATGTGCGCTGGCGCGCCCCGGCAGTCCGCGCACCAGTGACTCTAGCACAGCGTCGGCAGCGGCCGGACGCCTGCGCGGTGCGTGGTATAAAGCCGCTCATCGTCACTGTCGGAGGCCGTGCATGAACCTCGATCTCACCGGAAAGCGCGTGGTGGTGTGCGGCGGCAGCCGCGGCATCGGCCGCTCGATCGCACTCGCGTTTGCAGCCTGCGGCGCAGACGTCTCGGCCTGCGCGCGCGGCAATGCCGGGCTGGAAGCAGTGCGCGCGGAGCTCGCGCGCTTCGGGCACAACGTGCACATCGCGGCCTGCGACCTGGCCAGCAAGGCCGACATCGACCGCTACGTGCCGGCGGCAGCCGACGCTCTGGGCGGCATCGACGTGCTGATCAACAACGCATCGGGCTTCGGCGCCGGCGGCACCGAGGAGGGCTGGAAGGTCAGCGTCGACGTCGACCTGATGGCCACGGTGCGCGCCTCGGCGGTGGCCGAGCCCTTCCTGGTCGCCTCCCGCGGAGCCATCGTGAACGTGTCGTCGATCTCCGGCTTCCGGCCATCCGCCCGCACGCCGGCCTACGCCGCGATCAAGGCCGCAGTCATCCAGTTCACCAGCTCGCAGGCCGCGCTGCTGGCGCGCAAGGGCGTGCGGGTGAACTGCGTCGCCCCGGGCTCGATCGAGTTTCCCGGCGGGGTGTGGGATCAGCGCAAGACCTCGGCGCCGGAGCTCTACAACGGCATCCTCAAGAGCATTCCGTTCGGCCGCATGGGCAAGCCGGAGGAGGTGGCCAACCTGGTGGTGTTCCTCGCCTCGCCGCTGGCCAGCTGGATCACCGGGCAGAGCATCTGCGTGGACGGCGGGCAGCTGCTGGGTGCCTGATCGCGCCGGCGCCTCAGGGCTGCCGGTCGGCCATCACGACCGTCCCGCTGGCGGCGAACATGCCGCCCACGCCGTGGCACACCGCGACCTGCACGTCCTGCACCTGCGCGGACGCGGTGCCGCGCACCTGCCGGACGCTCTCCTGCAGCGCGAACATGCCGTACATGCCGGTGTGGGTGTAGCTCAGGCCGCCGCCATTGGTGTTGAGCGGCAGCTTCCCGCCCGGCGCGGTGTTGCGCGCGCCGATGAAGGCGGCCCCCTCGCCGCGCGGCACGAAGCCGAGATCTTCCAGCCCGTAGATCGGCAGGTGTGCGAAGGCGTCGTAGATCATCAGGTGGTCCACGTCCGCGTGCTTGATCCCGGCACTGTCGAAGGCCTGCCTGCCGGCGACGCGGAATGCACGTGACGAGGTGAAGTCCTCCATCTGGCTGATCATCGGCGTCTCCACGCTCTCGCCGGTGCCCAGGATGTAGACCGGCTTGTGCGGAAAGTCACGCGCGCGGTCCGCCGAGGTCAGGATCAGCGCGCCGCCCCCATCGGTGACCAGGCAGCACATCAGCAGGCGGAACGGATACGCGATCATCCGCGAGCCGAGCACGTCGGCCACGGTGACCGGATCCTTCATCATCGCGCGCGGGTTCTTCGCTGCCCACTCGCGCTGGATCACCGCGACCATCGCGATCTGCTCCTCGGTGATGCCGTAGGTCTTCATGTAGCGCAGCACGGGAATGGTGAACATCGTGGGTGGTCCCATGATCCCGTACGGCGCCTCGAACTGGCCCTGCAGGCTGGCCGGCAGGATCACGCGCGGGATCGCCCCTACCCGCGACTTGCCGCTCTCGCCGTGCGTGATCAGCACGGTCCTGCACATCCCCGCGCTGATCGCAGCGCATGCGTGGCGCACGTGCAGCATGAACGAGCAGCCGCCCACTGCCGTGCCGTCCACCCACCGGGGCACCAGGCCCAGGTAGTGCGCGACGTTGGTGGGTATCTCGCCCGCACAGGAGATGCCGTCGATGTCGGCGGGCTTCAGCCCGGCATCGCGCATCGCGTTGAGCGCACAGTCGGCATGCAGCTGGATGTTGGACATGTGCGGGATGACGCCCAGCTCGGTCGTCTCCGCAGCGCCGACGATGGCGACCTGTCCCGGCTTCATGCAGACCTCCCGGCGGGCCGGAACAGCGGCAGCGAGATCTCGTCGTTGAGCCGCTCGAACACCACCTCCAGCGGCATGTCGAGCTGCAGCGCCTCGGGGGTCTGGGACGTCTCCACGATGTTGCTCATCAGCCGCGGGCCCTCCTCCAGCTCCACCACCGCGATCGCATAGGGTGGCGTGAAGCCCGGCACCGGCCGGTGATGGATGACGTAGCTGTAGAGCGTGGCGCGCCCGCTGGCGCGGAACACGGAGACTTCGCGCGAGGCGCACTTCGGACAGAAGGGCCGCGGCGGGAAATAGGTGTGGCTGCATGCCGCGCAGCGCTGCAGGCGCAGCTCGCCCGCGCGCGTCCCCTCCCAGAAATGCCGCGTCTCCGGCGTGATCGCCGGCAGCGCACGCTCGCTCATCGCTCCTCCCGTCGCTGTGGCCGCAGTTCCAGCGAAGGCTATCAGAGAGCCCGCCACGGCGTGCGGCACACCCCGGTAGACTGACGCTGCAGCCGCCCAAGAGGAGAAGGGCCGATGGCCGACGACAGGCACACGCTGGTGGTGGTGAACCCCGGGCACTTCCACGCCGCGCTCACGCTGCGCATGCCGCACCCCCGGCTGCGCGAGGACGTGTACGTCTACGCCGAGGATGGTCCGGACCTCGAGCGCTTCCTCGATATCGTCAAGGCCTTCAACACGCGCGCCTGCGCCCCCACGCGCTGGAAGCTGCACGTCCATCGCGGGAGCGACCACCTCGAGCGCCTGCTCCTTGAGCGGCCCGGGCGCCTGGCGGTCGTGGCCGGCCGCAACGATCGCAAGATGGCGCTCATCGCAGCGCTGCACCAGGCCGGATTTCTGGTCCTCGGTGACAAGCCGTGGACCATCGGCCCGCAACAGCTCGATGCGCTGCGCTCGACGGCGAGTTCGGCGCCGCTGGCAATGGACATCATGACCGAGCGCCACGAGGTCTCGGTGCGGCTGCTCAAGGCGCTGATGCAGGTGGAGGAGGTCTTCGGCGTGCCGCAGGGCGATGCGCAGACGCCGGCCCTGTCGCTGCGCAGCGTCCACCACCTCTACAAGCTGGTGAACGGACGCCCGCTGGTGCGTCCCGCCTGGTACTTCGACGTGGGCGCGCAGGGCGAAGGCATCACCGACGTGAACACGCACCTGGTCGATCTGGTGCAGTGGATGCTGGGCGAGGGTCAGCCGCCCTGCGACTGCGATCGCGACGTGGAACTGCTCTGCGCCCGCCAGTGGCCAACCGCCGTGCCGCGCGAGTTGTTCTGCCGCATCACGGGGCTCGACGACTTTCCGGCCGCATTGCAACCGGCGATCGCGGGCGGCTGCCTGCAGTACCTGTGCAACGCGGTGATCGCCTACCGGCTGCGCGGGGTGCCCATCCGCATCGAGGCCCTCTGGGACCTGGCGATCCCGGAAGGCGGCGGAGACACGCACTGCTTCAAGGTGCGCGGCACGCGCGCGGACCTCACGGTGACGCTGGACGCCACGACCCGCTTTCGCACCGAGCTCACAGTGGATCCGCGTCAGGCGGACGGCTTCCAGCGCCGGCTGTCCGCCGCCCTGGCCTCGCTGCAGCAAGCGTTTCCGGGCATCGCCGCGCAGCCGTCGGGCGCCGGCTTCCGCATCGACGTGCCGGACGCGCTGCGCACCACCCACGAGGAGCACTTCGCGGCCGTGCTCGACGAGTTCATCGAGCATGCCGACAGCGGGCGCACGCCGGTCAACCTGGCTGGCGACCTGGTGGCCAAGTACACGCTGCTGCAGCGGGCGCGGGAGCGGTCACACGCCGACTGAGCGACGGCGCGCCGGGACCCGATCCCGGCACTGTGAAAGAACGTTGACATTCAGGCACCGGCTGGTGCCGCCCGCCACGACTCACGCGAGCGGTGGCATGGATGTCGCTTCGCGGCTGCGGAGTCGAACCAGCGGCCGTGTGCCGACAACCCCACGAGACTCGCGTCCGCGCGGCGTCGCTCCAATTCACCTCGAGATCCTCGCAAGCGATGGAAAAGCGCGTACCGGTGGACGAACTTGCGATCGGCATGTTCGTCACCGAGCTGGACCGGCCCTGGATCGACACACCCTTCCTGCTGCAGGGCTTCCTGATCCAGGACGAGGAGACGCTGGCACAGCTGCGCAGCACCTGCAGCCACGTCATCGTCGACCTCTACCGCTCCGACACCGGTGTCGTTGGGGAGGTGAAGGGACCACAGGCGCCCTCGCACACGGCGCGCACCGAACCGAAGGTCGTGCGGGTGGCGGTCCCTGCCGCACCGCCGACCGCCCCGGCCCGCACCGCGAGCTGGCTCGCGCGCGTGAAGGAGGGTTGGAAGTCGCTCACCGAGGAAATGGCGGCCGCGGCCGCGGAGCGGGAAGCGGCCGCGCCGGCGCCCCGGATCGAGCCGCGCCTGGCGACCGTGCCGGCGGCAGCGCCGGTCGGCACGCCGCAGGCACGCCGCGTCCCGGGCCCTGCAAGGGTGCAGGCGGACATGTCGCGGGCCGCACCGCCTGCAACTGCAGCCGGCGCGGTACGCGGGCTGGTCCTGCCCAGCGCGCGCGACCTGCTCGCGTGGCTGCGCGAAAGCATGGCCGGGTTGCACGCAGGCGGTGCCGATGCGCCCGTGGCGCCCGCCGACCCCACGGCCCCGGAACAGGCTGCGCGCGCGCCGACGGTCCGCATCTACGAGACCACTGCGCCGCTGGAGCAGGAGCTCGCGCCCGCCAGCGAGAAGTTCGCCCGCGCGAGCGAGGTCCTGCACAACGTGATCCGCGACATCCGCGCCGGCAAGGGGCTGGAGATCGAAGCGGTCGAGGGCGTGGTCGAGGACCTGGTCGAGAGCATGATCCGCAACCCCGACGCGCTGCAGCTGGTGTCCTCGCTGCGCGATGCGGACGCATCCGCCTACAACCACGCGCTGCAGCTGGCGGTGCTGCTGGTCGCGTTCGGCCGCGAGCTCGGCTTCTCGAAGACCGAGCTGCAGCACCTGGGCCAGGTCGGCATGCTGCTCGACATCGGCAAGCTGCGCGTGAGCCGCGAGATCCTCGACAAGCGCGGCAATCTCACCACCCTGGAGTTCGCGGCGGTCAAGCAGCACGTCGAGCACGGGCTGGAGATGATCCGGTCGTCGCGCTCGGCCCATCCGGACGTGGTCAACGCGATCGCCCAGCATCACGAGCGCATCAACGGCGCCGGCTACCCGCTCGGACTGCGCGGTGACAATATCTGTGCCTTCGCGCAGATGGCCGGCATCGTCGACACCTTTGCCGCGCTCACCTCGCCGCGTCCGCACGCCGCGCCGATTCCGCCCTACGATGCGATGCGCAACCTCCAGGCGTGGAGCGATACGTCGTTCCGCGGCGCCCTGGTGCAGCAGTTCATCCAGGCGATCGGCATCTTCCCGGTCGGCAGCCTGGTGGAACTGTCCACCGGCGAGACGGCCATCGTGGTAGGACAGCACAAGGCACACCGGCTCAAGCCCAAGCTGCTGATCATCACCGGCCCGGACAAGTCGCCGCTCTCGGTCCCGGTGAGCCTCGACCTGCTCTACGCGCAGGGCAAGGGCCTGGAGAGCGCGCCCTACATCATGCGCGGCCTGCCGGTCGATGCCTCCGGCGTCGATCCCGCGGAGTATTACCTCTCGCGTTGACGCAGGCTCCCTTGCACTCCATCCAGGCAGCCGACCGCGCGTCGGAATCGCCACGCCCCGGCGGGCAGGTCACCCGGCGCGAGTTGCTCACCCGCGTGCACGCGGCGATGGAGGATGCCGGGCGGGATCAGCGCAGGGTGGCGGTACTGATGGTCTCGGTGTGGGCCATGGACCGCCTGGACCTCGTCACCGACGAGTCCATCGAGCAGCGCTGGCCACTCGCCCTGCAGCGGCTGCCGCAGCTGATTCGCACCGCCGACTTCTTCTGCTCCGTGGGCGAGCGCCAGGTGTGCCTGGTGCTGCCCGGGCTCGCCAGCAACGCCCAGGCGGTGCTGGCCGCCCACAAGATCTCGCGGGCGATGCACGGCGCCCTGATGCGCAGCGGTGAGGCCAGCACGTTCCGGATCCTGGTCGGCATCGCGAGCTCTCCCGACCACGGCGCGTCTCCCGACGGCCTGCTGCGCACCGCCGACGCAGCAGTCCGCCGCGCCGAGGTCACGGAAGAGGGCATCTGCATCGCCCCCGTCGCCAGCGAGACCGAGCCCATCGACCAGTTCCCGGGTCTGCGCGAGCAGCTGCTCGAGGTCGTGCATTCCAATGACTTCCGCCTGGTCTACCAGCCACAGCTCAGTCTCGTGGACCGGCGCTGCCACGGTGCCGAGGCCCTGCTGCGCGCCAGGCTCCCCGACGGCACGCCGCTGCCTCCGGCTGCGATCGTCGCGGCCGCGCAGCGCGAGGGCAAGCTGGGCACGCTGACCAGCAGCGTGCTCAACGCGGCGCTGCGGCAGGCGTCGGCCTGGCGCAAGGCGGGCGTGACCACCGGGGTGAGCGTCAACCTGCCGCCCGACAGCCTGCGCGATCCCGAGCTCGCGGCCAACGTCGCCCGCAGCCTCGACCTGTGGTCCGTCACGCCGCGCACGCTCACGCTGGAGATCGTCGAGAGCTCGATGGTCCACGACTTCGCCGAGGCCGCAGCGGTACTGCACCAGCTGAAGGATCTCGGCGTGAAGCTCGCGGTCGACGACTTCGGCACCGGCTATTCCTGCCTGGCGTATCTGCGCCAGCTCCCGCTCGACGAGCTCAAGATCGACCGCGCCTTCGTCTGCAACATCGGCGAGTCGGCCGGCGGCCGCCAGCTGGTGCAGGCGATGATCGACCTGGCCCACAGCTTCGGCCTGCAGGCCGTGGCCGAGGGCGTCGAGGACGAGGCGACGCTGGAGACGCTGCGCGACATGGGCTGCGACCTGGTGCAGGGCTACGTGTACAGCCACCCCCTCGAAGCCGAAGCCTTCCTGCGCCTCATGCAGTGCTGACGGCGCAGCCTGCTGCGGCTGCGCACGCTAGAATCGCCGGACCCTACCGACCTGGACGATTCACTTCCATGCCCACCACTCGCGAGCAGCTGCTCGGCACCTGGCGCCTGGTCTCCTACACCACCGAAGGCACCGACGGCAGCGTCGTGTTCCCGATGGGTGAACACACGAGCGGGTACATCATGTACCTCCCCGACGGCTTCATGTCCGCCAACCTGATGGTGCCGGGGCGCACGCCCTACACCGGCGGCACGGCCGACACCGCGACGCAGGCCGAACGCGCCGCCGCCGCGCTGGGCTACTTCGGCTACGCGGGTCGCTACGAAGTGGACGAGGCCGCGCGGGCCGTGCGGCACCACATCGACGTCGCACTCGCCCCCAACCTGGTCGGCAGCACGCAGCTGCGGCACGTGAGGTTCGACGGCCGCACGCTGATCCTGCGCGGCGATCCGGTGGCGATCGCCGGACGCATGGCTGCACATGTGATCGTCTGGCAGCGCATCGGCTAGGAGCAGGCGTCGGGCACCCGGCGCACGGGTGCCGGGCCCCATCGAGCCGCGCCGGCAGATCGGCGTCTCCGTTTCGCGACAGACCGCACGACAGCGGCAGCTTCTGGCATGCGTCCTGCCTCCACACGCGGGGGAAACGCAACCAGGAGCCGTCCATGAGGCTGATCCTGCTCGGCCCGCCGGGGGCCGGAAAGGGCACTCACGCCGGAGCCGTGTGCAGCAAGCTCGGCATCCCGCAGATCTCCACCGGAGACATCCTGCACGCCGCGATCGATGCCGGCACCGACTACGGCAGGCGCGCGAAGAAGTTCGTGGATGCGGGCCAGCTGGTGCCCGACGTGCTGATCGTCGGCATGGTGAAGTCGCGCATAGCCCGGCCCGACTGTGCCAACGGGTTCGTCTTCGACGGCTTCCCGCGCACCACCGCGCAGACCGAGGCGATGGAGCAGAGCGGCGTGGACGTCGACTATGTGCTGGAGCTCGACGTCGACGACGAGGAGCTGATCAAGCGGCTCGCCGGACGGCGCGTGCATCCCGGGTCGGGCCGCACCTATCATGTCGAGTACCACCCGCCCCGCATCGCGGACAAGGACGACGACACCGGCGAGGACCTGGTCCGCCGCGAGGACGACCACGAGGAGGCGGTGCGCACGCGGCTGCACATCTACCGCGAGCAGACCACGCAGCTGGCCGAGTACTACTCCGCCTGGGCGCAGAGCGGCGACGCGCGCGCCCCGAAGTATCGCAAGGTCGACGCCCGCGGTGCGGTTGCCGAGGTGCGCGAGCGCATCCTCGCCGCCCTGACCTGATTACACCCGCCCGGAGATCGGGATCAGCGCGCCGGTGATGGCGCGGGCGCGGTCGCAGAGCAGGAAGGCGATCAGGTCGGCGATCTGCCCGGGCTTCACCCAGCGCGAGAAATCGGCGTCGGGCATGTCCGCCCGGTTGGGTGCGGTGTCGATGATCGAAGGCAGCACCGCATTCACCGTCACGCCGCTGTCCTTCAGTTCCTCCGCGAGTGCCTCGGTCAGTTTCGCCACCCCCGCCTTCGACGCCGCATAGGCGCCCATGCCGGTCCCGGCCTTCGCCGCAGCCCCTGCACCGACGTTCACGATCCGCCCGCCGCTGGCGCGCAGGTACGCGAGCGACGCCTGCGACGCATTTACCGCGGTGCGCAGATTCATCTGGTAGAGCAGGTCCCAGGTGTCGATGCTTCCGCCCTCGATCTTCTCCCAGCGGAAACCGCCGGCGACGTTGACCAGCCCGTCGAGCCGACCGAGGTGGCGGACCACCTCCCCGATCGCAGCGGCCGCGGCGGCCGGAGCCCCGAGATCGACGCCGCCCAGGAGCAGGGCCGCCCCGTGATCCGCCGGGGCTGTCGCTGCCTGCGCCCGATCCAGCAACACCACCCTGGCACCCGCTGCGGTGAGCGTGCGGCCCACGCTGAGCCCCAGGCTGCCGAAGCCGCCCGTCACCGCCACCACCCGCCCGCCCAGATCCACCCCGCTCATTCCCGCCTCCTCCCGAGTCAGCGGCAACGATAGCAAAGCCGGCCCCCGCCGGCTGGCGTTGTCGAGCATCGCACGGCGGCCGACGCCCATGGCGACTCTATAATGCCGAGCGCAACACGCCCATCGTTTCCTGCCCCCGTCCAGATGACCCGCACCTCGATCCGAATTGTCTCGGTGGTCGCACTCTGTTCCGCACCGGCGTGCGTGCCGGCCGCGCTCGCTCAGTCGCTCGAACCGAAGCTCGCCGATTGCCACGTCATCGAGAGCGCCGCCGAGCGTCTTGCCTGCTACGACCGCATCAGCGGCCGCGCGCAGCCGGCCGCGAAGGCCCAGGCCGCCATCTCGCCTGCACCGACTCCGGCCCCGGCACCGGCCGCGGCGACAGCGCCGGCCGGCCCCGCGCACGTGGCGGCGGCGGGATTGAAGCCCAGTGCCATGCAGGAGGCCTGGGGGCTCACGCCGGACGCGCCGCGCACCGGGCTGAGCTACTACCACCCGAACTACATTCTCGTTGCCAACCACACCAACCATGTGAACAACCAGCCGTTCGCGCCGATCGCGAACGCGGCGGGCGTGCCCAACCAGCAGCTCGACCACACCGAGGCCCAGTTCCAGATCAGCGGCAAGCTGCGCGTGTGGTCGACCGAGGAGCGGCAGTGGAGCCTCTACGGCGCCTACACCCAGCAGAGTTACTGGCAGGTGTACAACGGCAACATCTCGCGCCCCTTCCGCGAGACCGACTACATGCCGGAGGTGTTCGGCAGCTACGCCCCATCCGGCCTGGCGCTGGGGCCGGTGGACGTGCGCGTGTTCAACGCCGGCTTCACGCATCAGTCCAACGGACGTTCCGATCCGCTGTCGCGCAGCTGGAACCGGCTGTTCGCGGAAGCGGGGCTGGAGTACGGCAACCTGGAGGTCTACGCGCGCGCCTGGTACCGGCTGCCGGAGGACTCCGAGGAAGACGACAACCCCGACATCACCGACTACTACGGCCACGGCTCGATCACCGCGAACTACACCTGGAAGGAGAACACGTTCCAGGCGATGATCCGTGGCAACGTGGATCAGGGCAAGGGAGCGATCCAGGTAGGCTGGTTCTCGCCCCCGCTGCTGGGCCCGATCCGCGGCTACGTGCAGGTCTTCCACGGCTACGGCGCATCGCTGATCGACTACAACTGGTCGCAGACCACCATCGGCGCGGGCATCGCGCTGAGCGACGGCCCCTGATCGGCGCGCGGGGGCGCGCAGCAGGTACCATGGCTCCCGGCTGCGCCGCAGAGCGCAGCTCCGAGGGGGAGGATCGACCGTGCTGCCCAGATTCGCCTGCGCGTTGCTGCTGGCCATGCTTGCCGCAGCGCCTGCCCGCGCCCAGGACCCCGCGTCCGTGCGCGTGGGCGTCGTCACCTACCTGTCCGGCCCCGGTGCCGGGCCCATGGGCATTCCCAGCCGCAACGCCGCGGAACTGACCTTCGAGGCGCTCAACGCCGGCAGCGTCCCCGCCCCGTACGCCACGAAAGGCTTCGGCGGCACGCTGCTCGAGCCGGTGTTCCTGGATGAAGCCGGCTCGGCAAGCAGCGTGGTCACGCAGTTCCGCAATCTCGTGGAGAGCCGCGACGTCCGCATCGTCATCGGCTACATCTCCAGCGCCAACTGCCTCGCGGTCGCACCGGTGGCCGAGGAGCTCAAGGTGCTGACCGTGATCTACAACTGCGGCAGCTCGCGCCTGTTCGAGGATGCGAGCTACAGGTACGTCTTCCGCACCGCCTCGCATGCCACGATGGACAGCGTGGCGGCGGCGAAATACGTGCGCGAGCGCCTGCCGGACGCGAAGCGCATCGCCGGCGTCAACCAGAACTACGCCTGGGGCCAGGATTCCTGGCGCGACTTCAGCGCTTCGATGCAGGTGCTGCTGCCCGGCATGGAGGTGACCACCTCGCAGATGCCCAAGCTGTTCTCAAGCCAGTACGGCACGGAGATCTCCGCGCTGCTCGCGGCGAGACCCGACGTGATCCATTCCAGCCTTTGGGGCGGCGACCTGGAGGCCTTCATCATGCAGGCGGGCCCGCGCGGACTGCTCACCCGCAGCCCCGTTGTCTTCACTGCGGGCGAGGCCGAGATGTTCCGGCTGCAGAACCGCATCCCGGACGGCACCATCATCGGCGCACGCGGCACGCATGGCATGTTCGCCCCGGACAACGCGCTCAACCGCTGGTTCAGGTCGGCCTACGAGAAGCGCTATGGCGTGCCGCCGCCCTTCCCCGCCTACCACATGGTGCAGGCGATCCTGGGCACCAAGGCGGCATACGAGAAGGCGAAGGCGCGCACCGGCAACCGCACCCCCGACGCGGACCAGGTCGCCGCGTCCTTCCGCGGCCTGGCGTTCGAGACGCCCAGCGGCACGACGCGCATGGCGCTGGGCAAGGGGCAGCAGGGCATCCAGCCCGCCGCCTACGGCATGACGAAGCTGGTCGACGGCAAGCTGACGCTGGGCAACGTAACCCGCTACGCGGCCGAAGAGGTGAACCCGCCCGAGGGGGTGGAGAGCGAGGACTGGATCCGCTCGGGCTTCGCCCGTTGAATTGAAACGCAGCTGCGCGCCGATCCTGCGCGGGACGCGGCCGCACGCATCCCTTGGCAGGCGGGCGCAGCGCGGTAGCGTCCACGCTGCTGCGCGCGATGCCGCTTGATTTGGATCAAGTAAAACGCACCGGCTCGTTGCCTGTCGCAGTGCGGAGTGCCATATCCGCGCGGTGAATCTGGATTCGACACTGCGCGCGGCCGGTCACTCCGGCACGCACGCCATCCTGCGCGATTCGGATAGCTGCGCATCGAAGCAGCAACCAGCGGGGTTGGCCGCGCCCGGCGCAAACGCCCGGCCGCCCTGCATCATCCAGGGCGGCATGGGTGTGAGAATCTCGGACTGGCGGCTGGCAGGCGCCGTGTCGTGTTGCGGCCAGCTGGGCGTGGTATCGGGAGTCGGACTGGACACCCTGGTGGTGCGCCGCCTCGAGGATGGGGACCCGGGCGGACACATGCGCCGCGCCATCTCCCACTTCCCGATCACTCACGCGCTGCCGGCCCTCGAGCGCTATCTGCGGCGGCGTCGCCGGGAGCCCGGGGAACCATACACGCTCCTGCCGCTCTACAAGCTCGCGGCCGGTACGGCCCGGCAGCAGATGTCCATGCTCGGCGCCTTCGTCGAGGTCTGGCTGGCCAAGGCCGGGCACGACGGCCTGGTCGGGATCAACCTGCTCACCAAGATCCAGCCGACGACGCTGCCCACCTTCTATGGCGCGATGCTCGCCGGCGTGGACTACGTGCTGATGGGCGCAGGCGTTCCGCGCGAGATTTCCGCAGCCCTGGATCTTCTCGCCCTCCACCAGCCCGCACAACTGCGGCTCGACTCGCCAGTGCCGTGGAGGGCGACCCGCCGAGGCTGCGCTTCGATCCGCGGGATCACTGGCAGCAGTTGCCCCCGCCCTTGGCGCGGCCGAAGTTCGTCCCGATCTTCGCGAGCACGCTGTTGGCCAGCGTGCTGGTGAAGAAAGCGAGCGGCAAGGTGGATGGACTGGTGATCGAAGGGCCGACCGCTGGCGGGCACAACGCTGCACCGCGCGGCGAGTTGCGCGTGAATGATCGCGGGGAGCCGATCTACGGGGAGCGCGACGTGGTCGACCTGGGCAAGATCCGGGAGCTTGGCGTGCCGTTCTGGGTGGCCGGTGGCATGGGCAGTCCGGCCGGCCTGCGCGAAGCGCGCGCAGCGGGCGCGGCGGGGGTGCAGGTCGGCACCCTGTTCGCCTATTGCGATGAATCGGGGATGGCCGAGCATTTGAAGCGCTCGATCCTGGCGCAGGCTGCGAGCGGGCACGTGCGGGTCCGTACCGAATTGCGCGCATCCCCTACCGGCTATCCATTCAAGCTCGTGGAGTGGCCGGACGACCCTGCCGCCTCGGCGACACGGGAGCGCGTTTGCGACCTGGGCTATCTGTGCGAGCCCTACGTGACGCCGGCGGGCACCGTGGCTTTCCGCTGCCCGGGTGAGCCTGAGCACATTTACCTGAAGAAGGGCGGCCGCTGCGAGGACACCGAGGGCCGCATCTGCCTATGCAACGGGCTGCTCGCCACTGCGGGGTATCCGCAGGCACGCAAGGGCGGCGTCGAGCCGACGATCGTGACGAGCGGCGACGATCTCGAGCATATCGGTGAGTTCCTTGGCGGACGCGAGCGGTATCGCGCTGAGGACGTGATCCGCTACCTTCTCGGGACGGGGGACGCAGCACCGACGTAACCGGTGCGTTCCCGAGGCGCTGGCCGAGCGGTTGGCTGTGCGGTTCAGGTACTTCGAACCGCGCGGAGCGTGATGCCGCCCCGGACCAGAGCGGAGCCTAGCTGGGCCGTCCGTCCGCGCGTGGCGCCAACAGCAGCGGCAGGTAGACCACCAGGTAGAGCAGGAACGCCGCCGACCACAAGGCGCCGGAGGCCGAGAGCGCCGTCGGATAGGTGCTGGGCGCCACAAGCGGCCATCCCACCCGCGCCATGGCCGCCAGATGCACGAGGACGTAGGCGGTCACCTCCACGACGCCGACCTGCAGCGGCAGCCCGGTGTGGCCGCGTGCAGTGCGGGTGATCATGCCGATGATCATGCCACCCACGGCGCCCGTACTCAGCGCGTGATCCCCTAGGGTGGCCGGAACCGGCGCGCCCAGCGCATTGAGGCCCAGCAGCAGAAGCCCGACCGGGATCCAGGCGTAGGACAGGTGCAGGATCCACAGGATCGGCGACCCACGCGTGCACCACGGATCCCAGGTCCACAGCCGCACAGCGTGCAGCGCCGCGGCGGCGAGACACAGGATGCCGGCGAGCGCACCAGGCAGCGGGCCGAGCAGTGCCGCAAACGCCGCTGCAGCGAGACCGATCGCGGACAGGTCGAGGGGCCGCACCATCCGGCTGCGCGCACCCGGGATCGCGTTGCGCGTGAACGAGGGGATCACGCGGCCGCCCATGATGGTGACGATCAGCACGACCAGGTCGAGCGCGCAGCGCACCGGCACCAGCTCCGGGATCTTCAGCACGCCGGCGTGGGCGAGATGGAACGCCAGATTCGCCGCAGCCAGCACCACCAGCAGTGCGACGAAGAACTGGTTGCGGTTCCCGCTCCGATGCAGCGGGATCCACAGAGCCAGGGCCACCGTCGGAAGGAAGACCACGTCGACCACGGCGGCAACCCACGCCGGCCCGGTCAGCATGAGCACCCGCCCGGCCAGCCATAGTCCCGCGAGCGCGGCGAGCGGCGCGTGCGTCGGCGTGGCAAGGCCAGTCCAGTTGCGCGCCGCGGTGAACAGGAAGCCGGTGATCACGGCCACGGCGAAGCCGAACACCATCTCGTGCGCGTGCCAGGCCATCGGAGCAAACGCTGCAGGCAGCGCGAGCCCGCCGAAATACCGTGTCAGCCAGACCGGAATGGCCGCGAGCGCGAACAGCGCAGCCAGGAGATAGAACGGCCGGAAGCCGAGGTTGAAAAGCGCCGTCCCGTGCCAGCGCAGGGACGGGCTGCCGGAGGCGGACGCGTTATCCGAGCTCATGGTTGCAAGGTTGCATGCGCTTCGCAACGCTACGCCGCGGCACCCTGAGCCGGGTAGAACGCATCCGCAAAGCACGCATCCTCAGCGAGGCCCCGGGCAATGAAGGCCGGCCGCGCGGTCTCGACCATCTTGAGGGACCCGCAGGTATACACGTCGAACCCGGACAGGTCGGGGAAGTCCTGCAGGATCGCCTCGTGCACCAGCCCCGTTCGCCCGCTCCACTGGTCCTGCGGCCCGGCCTTGGACAGCACCGGCACGAACGAGAAGTTGGGATGGCGGCGTGCCCACTGCTCCGCGAGGTCGGCCTGGTACAGGTCGGCACGATGGCGCACGCCCCAGTAGAGGACCATGCGCCGCTTCAGCCCCAGACCGAAGGCGTGCTCGAGCATGCTCTTCACCGGCGCGAAGCCGGTCGCCCCGGCCACGAAGATCAGCGGCCGCGCGCTCTCGCGCAACTGGAACCGCCCGAACGGACCCTCGAGGGTCAGCAGGTCGCCCACCTTCATCGCCTCGAACACGTGCGTGGTGAAGCGCCCACCCGGGACCAGGCGCACGTGCATCTCGATCGACTCGCCCGACTCCGGAGCGGTGGCGAACGAGAACGCCCGCCGCGCCCCGTCCGCCAGCACGACGTTGAAGTACTGCCCGGCGCGATAGGGCATGTGCGTCCCTGCAGGCGGGCGCAGGTGCACGACCATCACGTCTGGCGCGGCCTTGCGCATCGCGGCGACGGTCGTCTGCACGGTGACGACCGCGGCGTCCTTCTCCGCTCCGGCCTCCTCGTATTCGACCTCGACGTCGGTGAGCGGCGTGCACACGCACAGCAGCGCACGTCCCAGCATGCGCTCGTCTTCGCTGAGCAGCGCTTTCTGATAGGGGGCGTGCCGCACCTCGCCGTGCAGGATGGTGCCCTTGCACACGCCGCAGCCGCCGTTGCGGCACTCGTAGCGCAGCGGAATGCCGGCGCGCAAGCCGGCCTCGAGCAGGGTCTCGTCCGGGCGCACCACTACCTCGCGGTTGCCCGGATGGACGGTCATGCGCGCGCCATTCGCGGCGCGACGCGGGGGGAGCCAGGGCAGCAGCACCAGCAACGCGGTCGTTCCGAGCAGCAGCATCCACACGCCTTCGAGCGACCAGGCGTAGATCAGCGGCAGCGTAGAGAGCAGGTACCAGTCCATGCGCAGGGCGTTGGGCACCACCGCGAGGTCCGCCGGCGCGTGGCTGGTCACGGGCCAGACGAGCGAGAGCACGACCATGGTGGCGAGCAACGGCAGCCAGATGCCGCGCGGCGGGTTCGTGGACGCTCGCGGCACGCGCTGGACATGCACCCACAGGAACAGCAGCAGGATGAGCGGCACGCCGATGTGGATGAAGGCGAACAGCGAGAACAGCCGGTCGTTGACGCTGTCGTGATAGATGAAGTTGCGGATCAGCGTGCCGCCGAACACCGGCAGCCAGTCGAGCAACTCGGCGCTGGCCACCACCACGAACTGCGCCAGACGGTCCCACGGCAGCATGTACCCGTTGATGCCCGACACGTAGGTGAGCCACAGCAGCAGCACGCCGCTGACCCAGGAGAACCAGCGGAAGCCGCGGTGCCTGTCGAAGCAGAAGTGCCGCAGCATGTGCAGCAGCATGGTCACCACCATCCCGTCTGCGGCGTAGCGGTGCAGGCCGCGCATCACCGCACCGACGTGGAAGTGGCTGCTGGTGATGCGCTCGACGGATGCGTAGGCGCCGCTCACCCCGGTGTCGAAGAACACGTACAGGTACAGCCCGCTGGCGACCACCACCCAGAACAGGAAGAAGGCGATCTCGCCCAGATGATAGAAGGGATTCAGCCGGTCGCCGAATGCGCGATTGAAGGCGGCCTCGGTGTGCAGGAATCCGCCCTGGCCGATCGCTTGGAGCTGGTGGAGCAATGTCGCATTCCGCGGTAGAAAGGCGGGCTGGGCAGGTACCGCGCCCAGCCCGGACATCCCCGGGACCAGCCGCCCGACCGGCGGCGCGCTCCCGTTCGGCAGGAGAGCGCTTGACAGGCAGCCGACAGACGCCCGGGAGAAACTGCAGCGCACAACCCGGCTTGCGCCTCGGTGCTTTGACCTTTCCGTGCACAGGCCGTATGCGCTGGATGTCATGCACAGCCTAGTCTGCCGCAGCGCCCGGTTCCTTCATCTGGGTTCAGGCGCCGCATCGGCCCGGCGGCAACGCGCACGGCCATGTGCCCGCGGAAGGCATGCGGCCGGCGCATAAAGAGATGGCCAGCTGCCGAAGGCAGCCGGCCATGTGAAGCGCGCCTGGCACCGCGGTGCAGCTTCGGGGGATCGCCTTCCTTCTGGTAGAAGGAAAACAGGTGCCGCGCGTAAGGAAAATCCTACCGGCCCAGAGGACGGGATTCCTTAATCCGCGTCAAGTTGCGCGCGGACTCAGTTCGATCCGCGTGTGAAGAGGTAGTTGTTGTCGGCATGCGGGATGTGGCAGGTGAAGCACGCCTTGCCGCCGTCCTTCACCACCTTCTGATTGGGGTCCCCGGCCTTGAATGCCTGGAATCCCCACCCACCCGTCTCGGCATAGCGCTGCGCGTCGCGGACCATGACCGCCACCACCTTGCGATCCGCCTGGGACAGCGTCTTGTTGTCGGCCTCGTTGTACTTGAACCGGTCCACCACGAACGTCGCGCCATCGGCGAACTGCCCGGTCTTGAGTCCCTCCACCGCGACCGGGTTGGCGTAAACGTGCTGAATTCCGACGTTTCCCTCGGGCTGGTGGCCGGTCATGTTGACCGTGCTGCGGAGGTGATACCAGGACCGGTAGCCGTCCGGAAATCCGATGTGGCTGGTGTCCTGATCGGCGAATGCGAACCCTGCGGCGCAGCCCGCCGCCAGTGCGATGAATGCAGCGTGGCGATGCTTCATGAACGGTACCTCCTCCGTGCGTGGACGTTGTGCGAATGCCCTGGGCGGCCGTGCGCCCTGTGCCGAGGATGCCATCGGGGCTCAGGGGCCGCATCAGTAAAATCATGAACGCGGCCTCGGCGCACGCCGCAACCGGCGCCGCTAGTGGCTCGTCCCGCTGGAGCGCGTGATCTTGTTGTACACGTTGTACTTGCCGACCGGTTTGCGCATGGGGATGCGCTTGACCTCCTCGAGGGTGGCGGCGTCGTACACCACCAGCGCACCATCCATCTCCCACAGGCTCACCAGGGCATAGCGGCCGTCGCGGGTGAACTCGACGTGCGCCGCAGTCTTGCCCGGCGCCGGCGTGACCGTCTTCACCACCTCCAGGCTGTCCTTGTCGATCACCTGCAGGCTGTCCTTGTGCGCGCTGTTGAACGCGTCCACCCAGGCATACCGGCTGTTCTCGTGACTGCGCATGAAGAATCCGGGACCGAGGGTCTCGATCTCCCGCAGCGGCTTCCAGCTCTGCACGTCGATCACGCTCACCACTCCGCGCTGGAGGTTCGGGGTCGCCATCACCGTCCGGCCCTCCCGCTGCCACGTGATGCCGGAACCCAGGTGCGGCAGCCCCGGCAAGGGCACCTCGGCGACCCGCCGGCGCACGTCGAGATTGACCACCTGCCCCTTGCCGCCGTCGCGCGCCGCGCCGATCAGGTACGCGCAGGTGGGATCGAAGAAGAAGTCGTCGAGGATCTCGTCCAGCACCGTGCGACGGGGCGTGAACTGGCCCGGCGCGGCGATCGCCTCCTTGAACTGGTAGTCGTGCACCATGCCCTCGTAGACCGGCTCGGCCTTGGGGTCGTAGCTCACCTCCCAGATCTCCGCGATGTCCTTGAGCGCGACGACGAAGCTGCGGCGGGGGGCGGCGTCGTACACGGCGCTCACACGCGAGCTGCGGCCGGCCTTGTCCTTCACCTCCAGCACGCGCACCACGGAGAGGTCGCGGGCATCCAGGATCACCAGCGAATGCGGCAGGTAGTTGCCGACCGCCACGTACTTTCCGTCGCTGGAGACCGCGGCGTTGCGGGTATTGATGCCGGCGCGGACCTCGGCCACCAGCGCGAGGCCCCACAGGTCGTACTTGCTGATCCAACCGTCGCGCGAGGCGAAGTAGACGAAGCGGCCATCGGGCGAGAACTTCGGGCCGCCGTGCAGTGCATAGCGCGAGGGAAAGCGCGTGAGCGGCTCGAGGCGGTCGCCGTCGAGAATGGTGACGTGGTGATCGCCGCCCTCCACCACGACGAACAGGTTGAGCGGGTCGGCCTCGAAGACCGGCCGCGGCGGCAGGTCGCTCGGCGCGCGATGCTGGATGCGCGACGCGCTGATCTCTGCGCTTCCCCAGACCAGCGGCGTGGGCAGCGGCGTGTAGACGTAATCGGCGAGCGACTTGATCTGCGCGGCGTCCAGCTTGTCGCCGAAGGCCGGCATCTGGGTGGCGACGCGTCCCTGGGAGATCACCTGCTCCGCGGCCGCGCGCTTGAGTCGCTCCAGATTCTCGGGCAGCAGCGCCGGTCCCATCGCGCCGAGCCGGTCCGCGCCATGGCAGCTCGCGCAATGAGTCTGGTACAGACTCTCGGCCCCCTGCGCTGCGGCGTCGAGGGGAAGAAGCGTGACCGCCAGGCACGCAAGGGCAGCCGCGGCCCAGCGCACTGCACTCCTGGTTCTCCTCGCGCTCAAGCCACCACCCGCCCCGCGGACGATGCGCGGCTGCCCTCTGCGCCGCTGGCGCCCAGCGGCAGCCCGCGCGCACCGATCTCCGCATCGTCCAGGTAGCACGCGGGATCCTCGGCCCACGGGTCGCCGGTCGTCTGCAGCGCGCGCACCCGCGTGTTGCCTCCGCAGACGTCGAGGTAACCGCACGCGCCGCAGCGCCCCGTCACCGGCCGCGGCCTGGCCTTCAACCCGCCCATGATCGGGTCGGAGGTATCCACCCAGATCGCCGAGAACGGCCGCTCGCGCACGTTGCCCAGGCTGTAGTGCCACCAGTACGTGTCGGGGTGCACGTTGCCGACGTTGTCGATGTTGGCGATGTTCACACCGGAGGCGTTGCCGCCCCACTGCGCCAGGCGCTCGCGTAGCCCGGGCGCCAGGTGCGGCAGGCGCCGCTGCGCCCACAGCAGCAGGTACACGCCGTCCGCGTCGTTGTTGCCGGTGACGTACTCGCGCTCGATGCCGCGATCCAGATCGCTCCAGCAGGACTCGAACAGCAGGTCCATCGCCGCGCGGGTGGTCTGCAGCACGGCGTCCTTGCGCCGATTGGTGTAGCCGCGCCCGGCATAGTTCAGGTGCGACAGGTAGAACTTGTCGATCGACTCGCGATCGAGGAGCTCGAGCATGGCGGGCAACTCCGCCGCGTTGAGCTGGGTCAGGGTGAAGCGGGTCCCCACCTTGACGCCCGCGGCACGGCACAGCCGGATGCCATTGAGCGCCGCGCGATACGCGCCCTGCTTGCGACGGAACTGGTCGTGGGTGGCCTCCACCCCGTCCAGGCTGATCCCGACGTAGTCGAATCCGGCCTGCGCGATGCGGGCCGCCAGCGGTTGGTCGATCAGCGTGCCGTTGGTGGACAGACCCACGTACATCCCCAGCGCCTTGGCCCGCGCCGCGATGTCGAAGATGTCGTGGCGCAGCAGCGGCTCGCCGCCGGACAGGATCAGCACCGGCACGCCGAACCGCTTCAGGTCGTCCATGACCGCGTACACCTCGCGCGTATCCAGCTCGCCGGGGAAGTCGCGGTCGCACGAGATCGAGTAGCAGTGCTGGCAGGTCAGGTTGCACCGGCGTACGAGGTTCCAGATCACCACCGGCCCGCTTGGCGCGCGCGGCGCAGGCGGCACGCGGCCGGCTTGCAGGGCTTGCATGAATTGGGTGATGCGGAGCATGGCGGTTCCTTCGCTTCAGGCGGCAATGCGCAAGCCGGTCTTCTTCAGGATGCGCGTGCTGTAGAGGATCTCGTACGCACGGCAGTCGGCGCCCAGCAGGGCGCGGATCTGCGCAACCTTGGCCTCGACCTCGTCCCGGCTGCGACCGTGCACCATCGCAAACAGGTTGTAGGGCCAGTCCGGGAGGTGGCGGGGCCGGCGATAGCAGTGGCTGACGCTCTCCAGCGCACCGACCTGGCGTCCCAGCGCGTCCACGCGGTCGTCGGGAACGTCCCAGACCGACATGCCGTTCGCCGCGTAGCCGATCGCATAATGGTTCGGGACTGCGGCAATGCGGCGGATGAGCCCGCGCGCCTGCATGCCCGTCAGTCGCGCCATCACCTCCTCCCCGCTCACGCCCAGCTTCGCGCCGACCTCGTGGTAGGGACGCGGGACCAGCGGCAACCCGCCCTGGGTTGCAAGCACGAGGGCCCGGTCCAGAGGGTCCAGCACGGCAACGTCGGGCTCGGTTCGCATGCGCTCATCAGACCCGGAAACGCAGGTCGAGGAAATACTCCTTCAGCCTGGGCATCGCATACACCGGATGGCGGGTCCGCTGCTCGATCCGGTTAATCACTTCGTCGATGCGCGCATGGTCGCCGGCGGCGAGCACGAACCAGAGGTTGAAGCTGTGTTCGCGCAGGTAGTTGTGCGCGACCTCGGGATGGGCGTTGACGATCTCGATGACGCGGTCGAGCTCCTCCGGCGGCACGCGCATGGCCGCCAGGACATAGCTGCCGCCGGCACGCTCGATCTGGAACAGGGGACCCAGGCGGGTCAGGACGCGCTCGTCGAGCATGCGCTGCAGGCGCGCGAGCAGCGCGTGTTCGCTGATGCCCAGCCCCTCCGCCGCATCCCGGTAGGGACGCTCGCTCACCGGCAGGCCGTCCTGCAGCCGGTTGAGGATCGCACGATCCAGTTCGTCGAGCGCGACCGGGGTCATGCCCGCTCCTCGGGCGCGTAGCGGGCACCGCGCTGCTTGAAGCGGCGGCGGCTGAACAGCACCCGCCTGGGAAAGCGCGCCAACCCGCAGTCCCAGTCGAGCTCGCGCAGCCGCACCAGGACCGCCTCGCGCTCGCGGCCGTGGATCATGCAGTAGAGGTTGTACGGCCAGACCGGGGGCGCGCGCCGGCGCCGGTAGCACAGGGTGACGTCGGGGCGGCGGGACAGATCCACCCCGATCGCATCGACGAGGGTGTCGGGAACGTCCCACACCACCATCGCGTTGGCGTGGTAGCCCAGCTCGCGATGGCGCAGGATCAGCCCGAAGCGGCGGATGATGCCCAGATCGATCCACTCCTGCAGCCGCTGCAGGACCTCGCCTTCCCCCAGGCCTGACGCCTGCTCCAGTGAGCGGTACGGATGCGCATCGAGCGCGAGACCGGACTGCAGCGCCGCGACCAGGCGCCGCTCCGCCGGAGACAGCAGCGGCCGCACCAGCGGGCTCGCCATCGCCGCGGTGCGCGGTGCGCTCGCGCGGCCGGCCAGATCGAAGCCCAGGTCGATGCGGTACTCCTGCACGAGCGGAAACAGCAGGACCGGTCCGCAGCCGGCATCCGCCTCGATCTCGCGCGCCGCGCGCGCCAGCTCTGCAGCGCCGGGCGCGGTCATCACGAACCAGAGGTTCGGCTCGCCCTCGCGCTCATAGTTGTGATTGACCTCGGGCCGCGCACTCACCACGGCGGCGACGCGTTCCAGCGCCGCAGCCGGCACGTCGAGGGCGGCGAGGGTGCTGACGCCCAGCACGTTCGGCGCGAACACCGCACCCACCCGGCTCAGCGCGCCGTCGTCGCGGAATGCAGCCAGCGCTTCCAGCACGCGCGCCTCGCTGGTGCCGAGCTGATCGGCCAGCACGGCATACGGTTGCGGCACCAGCGGGAACGCGCGCTGGAACTCGTTCAGGAGCCGGAACCGGAAGTCCGGCTCGCCCGCCGCCTGCCCGCGCGCCGCTGCAAGAGGGTGCGCCATCACAGCCCGATCCTGAATGCGCGCGCGGTGAAGAAGATCCCGCTCGGCTTGTCGGCGGGGAGGCTGCCGAGCTGCGCGAAGGTTGCGGTGTCGTAGATCAGCACGCGGTCGTCATCGCGCGCGGAGATCCACACCGCCTCGCCCCGCGGGGTGAACTCCAGGTGCAGCACGGCCCGGCCCGGCTTGAGCGTGCGCACGATCGCCTGGGTCTCGGTGTCGATCACCTGCACGGTGTCGTTGTCCGGCAGGGCAAAGTTCACCCATACCTGGCGGCCGTCCGGGCGCGCCATCACGAACACCGGTTGACCGGCGACGGGAATGCGCGCGACCTGCTTCCACGTGTCGGTGTCCACGACCAGGACTTCGTGCCGCCCGATCGCCGGCAGATAGGCGAGGCGGCCGGCCATGGCCCAGCCCTCGAGGTGCGGCATCTTGTAGACCGGCAGCTTCTCCTCGCCGCGCCCGTAGCCGTCGAGGATCCGCCTCACCCCGCGCTCGGGGTGCCACAGGTCGAGCAGTGCCAGACCATCCTCACCGAAGAGTCCGGCGATGTACCAGCGCCCGTCCGGCGTGACCAGCGCGTCGTACGGCTCGCGCCCCACGTCCCGGTAACGCGTGATCACGGGGTTGCGCGGATCGGCGAGATCGGCCATCCAGATCTCCCCCGCCTCGAACAGGCTGAACACGAAGCGGCCGTTGGCGGCATCCTCGAGCCCGACCACCTTGGCGCGCTTCCCGGGCGCAAACTCGGCGGGAATGTCGGCCACCAGCTCCAGGGAATCGCTCGCGAAGACCTTGACGCCTCCGGGCGAGTAGTTGGCCACCGCCACCAGGCGCCCATCCTGCGAGATCGCGCCGCCGATGCTGTTGCCGGCCTGCACCACGCGCTGCTCCACGCGCCGGCACAGCAGGTCGACCTTGGTGAGGCCGCCGTCGCGCCCGAATACGTAGGCGTAGCGGCCGTCGCGCGAGTACACCAGCGAAGCATGCGATAGATCGCCCAGGCCGTCGATCTCCGCCAGCGCGGTGCGTCCGGTGGTTTCGACCAGTTGCACGCGTCCTGCCGCGCGCTCGACCACCAGGCCGAGGTCACCGGTGCCGCGCGGCGGCGCATCGGGGCAGGCGAGCGCCATTGCCGAGGATAGCAGCACGGCCAGCAGCAGACAGAGCACACGCAAGACCCGGTTCAATGTGGCAGTCCTCTCTTCAGTGCCCGGGCGATCCACTGCGCATCGCGCTCCGACAGCAGCCCCTGCCAGCCCGGCATCGCGGTGCCGTTACGTCCGCGCAGGATGACCGCCTCGATGTACTCGGCCGGCTTGTCCGCCAGGGCCTCCGGCGTCAATGCCGGGCCGAGCCCCCCCTGCAGGGTCATGCCGTGGCACGACCCGCAGTCGTGGCGCACCAGGTGCTCCAGTTCGGTGTGGCGGGCGGGCGCGGGAACCGTCTCCCGTGCCCCGTCCCCGCCGTCGGCCGGATGGGCCGACAGGGAAAGCAGCAGGCTCCCCAGGAGAACGAGACGAGCCTGCGCTGCGCGCTCGAAGCGGCAACGCATCCCGGCTGTCCTGGAAAACACTCTCGTCATGGTTCGACCGTCCCCGTGCCTCCCCCCCGCAGGCGCAGGCGGGAGGCACGGCTCGGGGCTCAGTAGATGTCGTGCTGCGTGTTGTAGACGTTGAACTTGCCCGTGGGCGTGACCAGCTTCGGATCCTTGATCACCGACTTGAGCTTGAGCGTCTTGTCGTCCACCACCACGATCGCCGACTGCTGGTTCTTCGCGCTCCACACCGAGAACCAGACCTCGTCGCCCGCGACGTTGAACTCGGGCTGCACCACGCGCTTGGCGCCCTCGCCCAACCCTGACCACTCGGCGATCGGCAGCACGCCGTAGCCCTTGCCCAGGTTGTCCAGGTTGTAGACGGCCACCGACTGGCTGATCTTGGGCTCGGGGTTGAGCGGCGTGTCCACGTACAGGTGCCGCGACTTGGGGTGCGTCTTGATGAACAGCGAGCCGCCGCCCTGGCCCTTGAGGGTGTCCACGACCTTCCAGGCGTACTGGCCGTACTTCTTGTCGCCGGGCGCGGTGCCGATCAGCGAGATGCTCTCGTCGCCGAGGTGCCCGGTGGCCCACACCGGACCGTACTTCGGGTGCGTGAAGTTGGCGCCACGCCCCGGGTGCGGGATGCGGCCGACGTCCACCAGCGCGGCCAGTTTGCCGGTGACGGTGTCGACCACCGCGACCTTGTTGGACTGGTTGGCCGCGACCAGGAAGTAGCGCTTGGAGGCGTCCCACCCGCCGTCGTGCAGGAAGCGCGCCGCGGGGATCTCGGTGACGTTGAGCGCGTTTACGTCGCGGTAGTTGACCAGCAGGATCTTGCCGGTCTCCTTCACGTTGACCACGAACTCGGGCTTGTGGTGCGAGGCCACGATCGAGGCCACGCGCGGCTCGGGGTGGAACTCCTGCGTGTCCACCGTCATGCCGCGGGTCGACATGATCTTCATCGGCTCCAGCGTGTCGCCCTTCATGATCACGTACTGCGGCGGCCAGTAAGAGCCGGCGATCGCGTACTTGTCCTCGAAGCCCTTGTACTTGGAGGTGTCCACCGACCGAGCCTCGAGTCCGACCCTGATCTCGGCCACGTTGTCCGGCTTCTCCATCCACAGGTCGATCACGTTGACCTTCGCGTCGCGCCCGATCACGTACAGGTAGCGGCCCGAGGCGGACAGGCGCGAGATGTGCACCGCATAGCCGGTCTTCACCACGTTGATGATCTTCTTGGTGTCGCCGTCGATGAGCGCCACCTCGCCGCTGTCGCGCAGCGTGGTCGAGAAGATGTTGGCGATGTTGTAGTTGTTCATCTTCTTCGTCGGACGGTCGGCGGGCGCCACCAGCACCTTCCACGACTCCTTCATCTCCTTCATGCCGAACTCGGGCGGCATGGGCGGCGTCTGCTGCACGTACCGCGCCATGAGGTCCACCTCTTTCTCGGTGAGCTCGCCGGAGGTCCCCCAGTTGGGCATGCCCGCCGGCGAGCCGTACTGGATGAACACCTTGAGGTAGTCGGTGCCGCGCGGAATGGTGATGTCGGGGGTGAGCGGCTTGCCGGTCGCGCCCTTGCGCAGCACACCGTGACAGCCGGCGCAGCGCTCGAAGTAGATCTGGCGCCCGCGCTTGAACTCCTCCTCGCTCATCTTCGGCGCCTTGGGGTTGATGTCCTGGTGCATCTCCTCTTCTGCGAGCGGGGAGCCGCCGGCCTGGTACTTCTTCTCCGGCTCCGTCATGTGCTCCTCGTCGGCCTTCTTCTCGTCGGCGCGCACCTGCCCGACCGCCACCGCGGTCATGCCGAGGAACGCTGCGAGCGCGACCCACTCCAGCCTGCTGCCCTTCATATTCGTCTCCATGCGGTTGCCAGCTGTTGCGAACGTTGTGCCAACAGCATGGGTGAAGGCAATGTCCCCTTCCTTAACGCAGGTTCAGCCTTTCCCCGGGCCGATCCGCGACACTTGCAGCACGCGGCATCGCGCGGGGGCGCGATGTGCGGAAGGACTACTCCCTTCGAACTAGGAGAGGACATGGAGCTGCTTCCGGTGAGCCTGGTGGTCAGAGACAGGCATTGCGTGGTGGTAGGTGGCGGTGAGGTCGCTGCGCGCAAGGCGCGCATGCTGCGGCGGGCCGGGGCACAGGTGACGATCGTCGCACCCGAGCTGGGCGAGGCCCTGCGGCACATGCATGCATCGGGAGAGGTCGCGCACCGGGAGACCATCTTCCGCGCCGAGCACCTCGACACCGCGATGCTGGTCATCGCCGCCACCGACGACATGCAGGTGAACCAGCAAGTGCACGACGCCGCCGTCGCGCGCCGCATCCCGGTCAACGTCGTGGATCAGCCGCGGCTGTGCACCTTCGCGATGCCGGCGATCATCGACCGTTCGCCGATCCTGATCGCGATCTCCAGCGGCGGTGTCGCGCCGGTGCTCGCGCGCCTGCTGCGCGCGCGTCTGGAGAGCATGGTGCCGGCCACGCTGGGGCGGCTGGCGCTGCTGGGCGAGCGGTTCCGCGGCGCGGTCAAGCGCCGCATCGTGCATCCGGAGTCACGGCGCGCGTTCTGGGAGCAGGTGTTCCAGGGCCCGATCGCCGATCTCGCCCTCGGCGGACGGGAGGCGCTCGCCATCGAGGCGTTCGAGTCCGCCCTGGAGGAGGCCGAGCGCCGCGCACCGGCCGCCGGCGAGGTCTATCTGGTGGGCGCCGGACCGGGGGACCCCGACCTGCTCACCTTCCGCGCATTGCGGCTGATGCAGCAGGCCGACGTCGTCGTCTACGACCACCTGGTCGGCGACGGCATCCTCGACCTCGTGCGGCGCGACGCCCACCGGATCTACGTGGGCAAGGAAAGCAACAACCACACGCTCCCGCAGCACGAAATCAACGAACTGCTGGTGCGCCTCGCGCAGCAGGGCAAGCGCGTGCTGCGCCTGAAGGGCGGTGACCCGTTCATCTTCGGCCGCGGCGGCGAGGAGATCGAGTCCCTTTCTGCGCACGGAATCGGGTTCCAGGTGGTACCCGGAGTCACCGCGGCATCGGGCATGTCGTGCTACGCGGGCATCCCGCTCACGCACCGGGACCATGCGCACGCGTGCGTGTTCGTCACCGGCCACCTCAAGGACGGCAGCGTCGATCTGGACTGGGCGGCTCTCGCGCGACCCGGCCAGACCGTGGTGGTCTACATGGGCATGGGCGCGCTGCCGGAGATCTGCCGCCAGATGGTGCGGCACGGTCTGCCGCCGGCAATGCCGGCGGCGGTGGTGCAGAACGCGACGACCCGCAAGCAGAAGGTCGTGAGCGGCTCGCTCGAAACGCTGCCGCACTTGGCGAAGGCGGCGAACATGCAGGCGCCTGCGCTGATCGTGATCGGCGATGTGGTGAGGCTCCGGCGCAAGCTGGAGTGGTTCGTGCCGCAGGCGGACGAGAAGCCGCAGGTACTGGCGGCAGTCCAGGGCGGCGCGTAAGTCCCCGGACTCCCGGGGACGCCGGCCGCCGCGGGACTCGCGCGCGGCCGGCGTATCGTGCGTCTCAGCGTCCCGCGCCCGCCGCGGACGCGGTCTCCTGCTCCTCGTGCAGCTGCTCGGTGCCGCCGCCGCACAGCTTCATCTCCGCCGCGCGCTGCTTGGCCTTGTGCTCGATCTTGCCCACGTGCATGGTCTTCCACGTGGTGGCGCTGGCGTCGGCCTGCTCCGTGGTCTGCGCGCTGCGGGCGTTGTCGAAGCCGAAGTCGACCTTCTTCTTCGACTGCGGGCCCCAGTAGCCGACCCGCCCCAGGTCGTAGAACTTGCGCTCGAACCCGCTCTTGGCGAAGGCCTTCAGGCAGCCCAGCAGGTAGCGGCGCCTCCCCTTCTCCCTCGTCCACGGGTACTGGAAGAGCGCCTTGTTCATGAAGAAGCGGCGATAGTTGTGCATCACGCGGTCGAGCAGCTCGGCGCGGTCCATCGCGTCGGGCTTCATGATCGGCGTGACGAAGTTGTACTTCTCGAAGTCGTAGACCTCGACCTTGTCGCTGAGCTCCTGGAACAGGTCGGAGAAGGGCCAGGGCGTGTACATCGCCCAGTTGGCCATGTCCGGGTTCCAGTCGCGTGCCATCTGGTAGGTCTCTTCCAGCGTCTCGCGGGTCTCGTTCTCCAGCCCGACGATGAACTGCGCCTCCGTAACGATGCCCGCGTCACGCAGCAACTGGATCGCCTTCTTGTTCTGCGCGATCGTGGTTTCCTTGTTGAAGCGGTCGAGCTTGAGTTGCGCGGCCGCCTCGGTCCCGAGCGACACGTGGATCAGTCCGGCCTTGCGGTACATCGGCAGCAGCGCCTCGTCGCGCAGGATGTCGGTCACGCGCGTGTTGATCCCCCACAGCACCGGGAGCTTGCGCTCGATCAGCTCCTCGCAGAAGGCGATGAACTTCTTGCGGTGGATGGTCGGCTCCTCGTCGGCCAGGATGAAGAAGCCGATCTGGTGGTCGCGCACCAGGGCCTCGATCTCGTCCACGACCTTCTTCGGGTCGCGCACCCGGTAGTCGCGCCAGAACTTCCACTGGCTGCAGAAGCTGCAGGTGAACGGGCAGCCGCGGGCAAAGTTCGGAATCGCCACCCGCACCCCCATCGGGATGTAGATGTACTTGCCCCACTCGAGGATGCTCCAATCCGGCGTGATGCGGTCCAGGTCCGCGATCGGCGGCTCGGCCGGGGTGGCCACCACCTTGCCGTCTGCGGCCGCATACGCGATCCCCTTGACCTCGCTGCGCTGCTCCGGCCAGCGGCCTTCGGCGACCGTGCGCACCAGGTTGAGGAACACCTGCTCGCCCTCGCCGCGCACCACCGCGTCGATCCAGGGCGCTTCCTTCAGCACCTGCGGATACATGAAGGTGCCGTGGATGCCGCCCAGCACGGTGACGATCTGCGGGTTGACCTCCTTGGCGACCTGGAGCAGCCGCTCGGCCTTGTAGATGGCCGGGGTGATCGCAGTCGCGCCGACGATGTCCGGCTTGATCTCCGCGATGCGCGCGCGGACCTGCTCGTCGTCGAGGTGGTTGGTCATCGCGTCGACGAACACCACGTCGTCGAACCCGCCGGCCTTCAGCGCGCCGGTGAGGTAGGCCACCCATGCCGGCGGCCAGTTGCCGGCGATCTCGGCGCCGCCCGAGTGGTAGTTGGGGTGCATCAGCAGTACGCGCATGCCCGGTCTCCCTGAAGTGTCAACGGACGATGACACCCAGCCGGTAACGGCGCCTTGACACAAATCAAGAAACGGCCAGCTCCCCCGCGCAGGGCGCCGCGGCGGCTTCGGGGCCCGCTCCCCGGGAAGGTGGCAGAAGCCGGCCGGCGCCCCCGCCCGGTGGCGCCAGCGGGTGGGCTGGCACCCGCCGCCCGGGAAGCGGGGCACGGACTGGATCCGGCGAGGGGACGCGGGCCTGGCGGGCAGCGCGACTCAGGCGATCGACTTCCACTTCGAGCGCCCGGGCCCGGGCGGCAGCGGCTGGGACCGGGCCGCGAACGCTCTGGCGAACAGGGCTGCCCGCGCGAGATTGACGCCCAGCATCGCGCTGGAGGCGGCCAGCGCGAGCGCCGCCGGGTAGATCAGGCCGCTCCAGACCGTCGCAGCTGCGGCGAGCAGCGCCACGGCGACCATGTGCATCCACAGTTGCAGATTGCCGCTTGCCTCGGGCAGGATCTCGCGCACCTGCGGCGGCTTGCCGCTGACCCGCATCTGCAGCGCCAGCCAGAGCAGGAACGGCACGATCTTGTAGAGCATGCCCGCGATCACCGACAGGGCGAACCCCGGGAGCAGGAGCACACCCAGCAGCAGCGCCACGGGCTGCGCGGCCTCCAGCCGCATGCCGTCGGCGAAGGCCCAGGTGCCGATCGCGGCCAGCAAGCACAGCATCCCCAGCCGCCAGTGGAGGAAGGTCGCGTCAGGCTCGTGCCGGCGGCGGCCGCGCTGCTGCAGGCCAAGGGTTGTGACCGCCACCACCGCAGCAGCCACCGCCAGGCACCACTGCAGGATCCGCGCCGCGACGTCCCACTCCCACCACGCGGCCGCGCTCCATGCGCACAGCAGCGCCAGCAGCGCGAGGGCGAAGCCGCCGTGCAGCCAGCGCGGATACGCCGCGGTCATCTGGAACATCGGCACCACGGCCAGCCCCGCGCCCAGCACCAGCAGGAGCGTCCAGCCGAGGATGCCCCAGGCGGCATGCAGCCGCGTGAGTTCCAGCAGCGGCAGCGGCAATCCGGCGAGTCCGGATGCGAGCACGAGTCCGAGCAAGACCGTGACCAGCAATGCAAGCACGGCGATCCCTATCACACGCGCCGGTCCTTCGAGCAGGCGACGCCGGGCGAAGCCGACCGCGACGGCCAGCAGGTAGGCGCCGAAGGCGACGGTCAGCAGCGCCACGGCGACGGCAAACAGCTGTGGCATGCCGGCGACGAACGCCGCGGCCAGGGTCAGCGTCCCGAGCAGGAGTGCGGGATAGGTCACCACCGCGACCGCGTTGGTGCGCGGGATCGGCACCCCCGCCACCACGGGCAGCAGCTGCAGCAGCGCACCGAGCATCGCATGCGCCATGAAGCCCAGGGTGAGCAGGTGCGTGGCGGCCAGCACGGCAGCGGTCCAGCGCGAGGCCAGCGCGTCCGGACCGCCCCACAGCAGCGCCACCGCCGCCAGCACCCCGAGCCACGGCGCCGTGAGCAGGAACCGCAGCGGCGCGGCCGGCTGCGGGGCGCGCTCGATCGACAGGCCGAGGCGCATTGCCGCTACTTCCGGATGAAGATCTCGAAGTAGCCCGCGTCGTTGTAGCCGTGACGGAAGGCGTAGCCGTCACGCTCCAGCCACTGGAACAGCGGGCGCGGCTGGCGGTGGATCAGCACGTGCAGGGTCGCGCCGGCGGGCAGCGTCTCCAGCGCCGCGACGATGCGCTCGAACGGCTCCGGCGGCTCTAGCCCGCGCACGTCCAGCACGGTGGTCTCAGTCGCGTCGGCCATCGCGCACTCCGTGACGCCGCATCGCGCCGACGACGGCCACCAGGAACAACAACCCGCCCACGATCGCGATCACCCCGCCCAACCCCATCAGTCCCATTCCGGCCACCTGCTGCAGACTGGTCAGCACCTGTTCGGCCCCTGCCACCTTGCGCTGCACCCCGTAGCCGCCCGACCACACCAGCCCGCCGATGTGCATGAGCTGGCCCACGCCGTAGACGTAAGGCTGCCACAAGGCCAGCCGCGTGCTCGGCGCGCCATACCCCAGGCGCGGCAGCAGCTCGTAGGTCACGCCCATGAACGCCAGCGTGATGCCCACGATGCAGCCGTGATAGTGCGCGGGGATCTTCACGTTCGAGCCATCGATGGCGAACCCGATCAACCCTCCCGCCGCAAACAGCAGCAGGGACATGACCAGCGCAGCACGCAGCGGTCGGCTGCGCCCACTCGGGTCACGCGTGCGGGCCAGTGCGAGCACGAGGGCCAGCGCCAGCGGCGCAACGGCGAGCCCGCCGCCCAGGCGCATCATCCAGGTGAGCACGCGCCGGTGCTCGACCGAGGCGACGTCCCACATCAGGTACACCAGCGGCGTGAGCAGCACCAGCGCCAGCGCCAGCGCGAACAGGAACAGCACCACACGCGGGCTCAGCGGCAGCCGCGCGCCGATCGCATCGGCGAGCCACAGCCACGCCACCAGCATGAGCAGCGTCCAGGTGAACTGCAGGACGTGTCCGCCGCCCCAGAACAGCACCTCATAGTACGTCCGGCTGTCGAGCGCGAACGGCAGTGCGCGCCACGACCAGACGAAGGCGAACAGGGCGACGGCCGCAGCGAACGCTGCGGCGAGCAGGCCCAGGCGCACCGCACCCGCGCCGTCGAGGCGGGCGCCGACGGGCGCGGCGGCGAGCAGCGTCCGGCCCACCATCAGCCCGACGCCGGCGAGCAGGACGATCAGGCCGGCCAGGAACAACGGCCCGTCCAGCACCGGGATGTAGTTGGCCATCACCGGCGTGGCGGGCGCGAGGAACGGCGCGACGCTCATCACGCCCATGCCCACGGCTGCCAGCGCCACGGCGAGCCAGGCCAGCCAGCCGGCGCGCTGAGTGGCCGAGAGGGTCCAGAAGACGCCGGCAAAGGCCACGAACCAGACCAGGACGGACAGGTCGACGTGCACCACCAGGGCGACGCGGAAGAAGTCCGCGACCGGGAACAGGCCCTGCAGGCCGGGCGTGCGCGCCAGCACCAGCAGCACCGAGAACACGCCGGAGAGCGCCAATGCCGCCACCCCGAGCCCGAGCCAGGCCCGTGCGAGCGCCCGGCGCGAGTCGGCACCCGCCGCGAGGCGGTAGCGCTCCGCGGCCGGATGCGCGGTCCGTGCCGCCCGGTCGAGCGCGGCGACAAGTGCATGCGCAGGTCTCATTGGATCAGGATCCCTCCCTTGGCCGGCTCGAAGTCCACCACCACGATGCGTCCGGGCACGAACTGCACCGTCTGCTCGCGCACATGGTTGAAGCCGGACACCCGCACGCTGTCGTTGACGTGCACGGCGAGGTGGCGCTCGCCCGCCGGCACCGTGAACCGCGCGTAGAGCGTGGACGGCCCGTCGTGCGACAGCCCCGCAGGCTGCGCCACCCGGTGCGCCAGCACCTGTCCGTCCAGCGCGATCTCGACGGTCACGGGCGAGCGCTCGCGCGGGCAATCGAGCGTCTGGCGCATGTTCGGCGGTAGCCGGGCCAGCTCCGCCGCGCTGCGCTCGCGGCATTCGGCGCGCAGCTGCCCGGGGTGCGAGAAGCTCAGCTTGAGCAGGGCCTGGTCGGGCGCCAGATGCTGGTAGATCGGACGCTGCGAGAACCAGCCGACCGCCGCGGCGAACAGCGCGTACAGGCAGGCCTGGCCGAGGATCGAGAGCGCTCTACGCATGCAGACTGCTCCGTCCATCCACCGCCGCACCGAACTCGCGGCGCAGCAGCGCCAGCTCGTCGCGCACGCGTCGCGCGTCGCTGCGGCCGGCGGTGACCAGGCGCGCAGCCTGCGCGGGCACGTGGGACCGCAGGTGCGGCTCCCGCGTGCCCGCCAGCCGCTGCCGGGTCCAACGCCCGCCCAGCCGGAACGCGCACCCATCCTCCGGGCAGGCGACCACCATGACCGCTGCGGCGCCCTGCCGCAACGCGTACTCGATGAAGGCCGGCGGAAGCTGGCCGGCGCACAGCAAGCCGATCACGGCTGTGTCGTGCGAGCGCAGGGCCGTCACGTCCGCGGCATGCTGGCACCCGAACACCACGACCCGGGCCGGGCCGCTGGTCCGCTCCAGCTCGATGCGCAGCTGCTCGCGCATCGCACCGACCGGCAGTTGCGGCATGTCGATGCCGCTCACCAGTTCGCGCGTGCTGCGGAACGGCGTGGAGGACGGGCACGCGCCCGCGCATACGCCGCATCCTGCGCAGAGATCGCTCGCCACGCGCGCGATGCTGGCGCCGACGCGCGGGTCGGGATGCGGATGCATGGTGATCGCGCCGAACGGACAGTCGGCGAAGCAGCGACCGCAGCCGTTGCAGTTGCGTGCGTCGACCACCGCCGTGGGCGACCGTTGCGTGTGCGGGAGCAGCGGGCACAGCGCCAGCAGCGCGGTCAGGCCGAGCGCGGCCAGCCACGTCGTCCCCGGCGAAGTCTGGTAGATCAGCGCATTCGGCGCGAGGTAGAACCAGTCCAGCCCGAGGACCTGCGGCGCGGCCCCGAGATCGGCCGGCACCGCGCTGCGCACGGGCACGGCGACGGACAGGAGGGCGAGGGCGGCCAGCGTCCCCCAGCCCAGGCTGGGTGCGGGGCGGGTGTCGGGAAGGCTCAGGCGCTGGATGTGGATCCACATCCCGAGCAGCAGCAGCAGCGGCACGCCGAGGTGCAGGAACACCAGCAGCGAGAAGAAGCGGTCGTCGACGCTGGCCGGGGTGAGGAAGTTGCGCGCCAGCGGCTCGCCGAACAGCCGCAGGACATCCAGCCACTCCATGGTGGCCACCGCGCTGAACTGCGCCAGCCGATCCCACACCATCCAGAATCCCACCAGACCGGAGCCCAGCGCCAGCCACAGCAGCGGCACGCCGCTCACCCAGGTGAACCAGCGGAAGCCGTGGAAGCGGCCGCGCACCAGCTCGCAACCGAGGTGCACGAGCACCACCAGGACGAACGCATCGGATGCATAGCGGTGCAGGCTGCGCGCGACCCCCCCGAGCCAGGGCTGCTCGTCGGAGAGCCGCTGCACCGAGAGCCAGGCCCCCGCAGCGCTGGTGTCGTAGAGGGCGTAGACATAGACGCCGGTGGCGACCACGATCCAGAACAGGAAGAACCCCAGCGCACCCAGGTGACGCAGGGGGTTGGCGCGCGCGCCGAAGGCACGGTCAAAGCCGCCCTCGATGCGCTCCAGCGTGCTGCGCAACCCGTGCACGACAGGTGAGCAGGAGGCAGCAAGGGTAGCGCGGGGCGTGGGCATGATGCGATGCTACGCGGCGCCTTTCGGGTGCGATTTAACCTGGGTTCAGCAACGCCGCGCGAGTGCCGCCCGCGCCACGGGAGGTCGGGAGCCGCTAGAATCCGCCCGCTATGCGCCCCCATTCCACCTCCCGCCGCCGGAAGCGATGAACCGCTATCTCTGGATCGGCGCCATCCTGCTGGGCACATTGCTCGTCGCCGTCATCCTGCGCTCGACCGAGCCGCTGCCGCCGCGCCGCGTGGTGATGGCTACCGGGGCGCCAGGGGGCGTTTACAGCGCGACGGGCGAGCGCTACCGCGAGTACTTCGCGCGCAGTGGCGTGCAGCTGGAACTGCGGCCCACCGACGGTGCGGTCGAGAACGTGGCGCTGCTCAACGATCCGGCCTCGGGCGTGAGCATCGCGCTGGTCCAGAGCGGCACGACCACCACCGAGCAGTCGCCGCACCTGGAATCGCTCGGCACGTTGTTCTATGAGCCGTTCTGGCTGTTCCAGCGCGCGAACGCGGACCGGCTGCGCAGCAACGCCCGCAAGCGGATCTCCCTCGGCACGCCGGGCAGCGGCACTTACCGGGCCGCGCTCGAGATCGCGCGCGACCTGCGCATCGACCTGAGCAATACGGAACTGGTGAACCTGTCCGCGAGCGAGGCCGGCGAGGCGATGCTGCGCGGGGAGCTCGATTACGCTGCCATGGCGCTGTCCGCCGAGGCGCCGATCGTGCTCAAGCTGCTGCGCGATCCGGCCATCGAAGCGCTGAGCTGGCCGCTCGCGGACGCCTTCGTCGCCCTGCGGCCATCGCTGAGCAAGGTCACCGTGCCGCGCGGCGTGGCCGACCTCGGCGCGATACGGCCGCCGCAGGACCTCACACTGCTGGCGGCGAAGGCGAGCCTGGTGGTGCGCGAAGACCTGCACCCGGCGCTGCAGTATCTTCTGCTCGAAGCGGCCGGCGAGATCCAGGCCCAGCCCGCCCTGTTCCACCACTCGGGACAGTTCCCCGCCGCCGAGCCGATCGACCTGCCGCTGAGCGAGCCGGCACGCGAGTACTACGCGGGCGGGCGGCCGCTGCTGCAGCGCTACCTGCCGTTCTGGATGGCGGCCCTCACCGGCCGGCTCCTGCTGCTGCTGATCCCGCTCATCGGCCTCGCCTATCCGATCTTCCGCATCGTGCCGGCCGTCTACGACTGGGTGATGCGGCGGCGTATCTTCGTCCTCTATGGCGAGCTCAAGTTCGTGGAGGCCGAGCTGGACGCCAAGGGTCCCGGCGCCCTGCACAGCCAGCTGGCGCTGCGCCTCGACCAGCTCGAGGAGCGCGCGAACACGCTGCGGGTGCCAGTGTCGTTCGCGCAGATGCTCTACACGCTCAAGGTCCACATCGAACTGGTGCGCCAGCGCATGCGCGAGATGGCCGAGGCGCTGCCGAAGCACTAACCCAGCCGCGGGCGCGGACGCAGCGCGCGTGCGCCGAGGATCCCGAGCGCCAGCAGGCCCGTTATGCCGCCGGCAAGCTCGAGGAAGATCGCGTACTTCACGCGATAGCGGCCGCTCGCAGGATCATAGTAGGTGCACAGCAGACGCACCCGCTGGAGCAGGCCCGCCAGCGGCGCCTGGTCGGGGCGGGCGCCGGCCAGCAGCTTCCTGAGCGGCTCCACCAGCTCCGGCGGCGCGAAGCGCTCGCCATACACCTGGGCGGCGATCACGCCGTCGGCGTCGACGAGGGTGACCTGGGCGACGTGGTCGAAGCCGCCGGCCGTCGGCGCGTAGCGGAAGCCGAGGTCGCGTGCGAGGGCCGCAAGGGTGGCCGGATCGGGACTGAGGAAACGCCAGTTCGGGAGGTCGACCCCGCTCTGCCCGGCGTAGGCTCGCATTGCCGCCGGCGTATCGAACGGCTGGTTGAAGCCCACGCTGACCACGTTGAAGCTGTCGGGCGACAGTGCACCGAGGGCCGATTCGACCGCGCGCTTCAGTGCACGGGTACCCGTCGGGCAGGCCTGGAAGCAGCCGGTGTAGATGAACGAGATCAGCAGCGGCTTGCCGCGCAGGTCGGTCAGTCGCACCGGGCGGCCATCCACGTCGCGCAGCGTGTAGTCGCCCAGCACGTTGCCGATGGCGCGCTGACTGTCAGCCAGCGCGCTCGCCTGGTCGATCCCGCCGCCTCGCGGCGCAGCGTCCGCATACGTGCCCGGAGCGGCACCTGGCTCGTCCTGGCCCGCGCTGGCTGCGGCAGCGGCCACATGCAGAGCCACTGCGGCGGCCAGCGTGGCGGCCGCTCGCACGCCCCGTCGCAGTCTCACAGGATCGCGCCGTCGAGCAGGGCTCCCGCCAGCACGAGAGTGAGCTGCATCAGTGACGCGTGGAACGCCACCATCGCGGTCTTCGGTCCTGGCGCGCGCACCAGCCGCCAGCTGGTCTGCATCAGCCACGCCCCGCCGCCGGCCGCGCACAGCAGGTAGACCCATCCCAGCCCGAGGAAGGCCGGAACCAGGGACAGCGTCACCAGCGCCACGGCGTGCGCGAAGATGACTTGCGCAGCGCGTGCATCGCCCACGACCAGCGGCAGCATCGGCACGCGGGCCAGCTCGTAGTCCTTGCGGAACGCGATGGACAGGCTCCAGAAGTGCGGCGGCGTCCACAGGAACAGCACCACGGCAAGCACCGCGGGCGCCGCCCCGATGTGCGGATCGACCGCCGCCGCGCCGGCCAGCACCGCGAAGCTGCCGGCCAACCCGCCGATGACGATGTTCCACCAGGTGCGCCGCTTGAGCCAGACGGTGTACACGACGGCGTAGAAGAACGCGCCGAGGAAGGTGTAGAGCGCAGCCCACGCGTTGGTCGCCCACCACGCCGCCGCAGTGGAAGCGGCCACCAGCAGCCCGATCAGCCACAGCCACGCTGGCGTGTGCGGCAACGCACCAGTGACGAACGGACGCTTGCGCGTGCGGCGCATCTGCATATCGACGTCGCGCTCGGCATATTGGTTGAACGCGCCGGCGCTGGCCGAGGAGACCAGCACGGCCAGCCCGAGCACGGTGACCTGCCAGGCCGCCAGTGCCGGGCCCGTGGTCACCGCCCAGCCAGCCAGCGCCGTGAAGGCGATGACGAAGCCGATGCGCAATTTGAAGAGGCTCAGCACCAGGCGGACGTATTCACCCGGCGTTGGCGCCGCGACGTTCCCGACTGCAATGGCTCGCATGCTTTATCTCCCTCGGATCCGCACCGGCTGCGCTCCAACTCCCAGCCTCGCGCCTAGCTCAGCCCCCACACCGAGCCCAGATACTTCCAGTTGACGAAGTAGTACAGGACGAACGCGGCCAGGAACACCAGGGCCAGCACGAAGGTGCCGCGCGCCTCCAGCACGCCCACGCCCCCTCCGTGGCCTTCGATCGCGGCGGCCACCGGCAGCCGCAGTGGAGTCGGACGGGCCTGCCGCGCACCCTCGTCGAGGCGCTTGCCGAACAGGATCGACCACACCGTGACGAAGATGTACATGCCACCGCCGATCACTGCGAGCACCGCGCCCACGCCCATCAGGGTGAGCATGAGGTAAGCCGCGCCGGGATACTCGTATGGCAGAGCGGTCCCGGCGAAGCCGATGTCCCAGTGGCGGCGCGGCACGCCCAGCGTCCCCGCCCCCATCAGCGTGAGCGCGAGGGTGTACATGCCCAGGCCGAACACGTAGGGCTGCCACTGCGCAATCTTGTAGAACGCCACGTCGCGGTTGAACAGGCTGGGCAGCAGGAAGTACGTGAGGCCCATGAACGCCAGCGTGGTGCCGATCACCACCGTGGCGTGGAAGTGACCCGGCACGTACACGGTGTTGTGGATGAGCATGTTGAGCTGCTCGGTGCCCATCATGACGCCCGAGATCCCGCCCAGGAAGCCGAAGCCGATGATGGACAGGAAGATGGACGAGAACACCGGGTTGCTCCACGGCGCCTTGCGCAGCCACTCGTACAGCCCGCGGGTGAAGCCCTTGCGCCGCTGCGCCACCTCCATCGCGCCGGGCACGGTGAGCCCGTGCAGCATGCTGGCCAGCACGGCGAAGTACATGAAGTAGCTGGTGTTGAGCACCTTCCACTCGGAGGACAGGCCGGGGTCCGACAGCAGGTGGTGGGCGCAGGCGAGCTGCAGGAACAGGATGTAGAGCAGGAACGCGGTGCGGCTCACCTTCTCCGACATCGGCTTGGCGCCGAACACGATCGCCCCCACTGCGTACCACACCGCGATGTGCGCCGCCACGTTGACCTGCTGCGACGAGTGCCCCAGGCCCCACCAGATCACGCGATACATGAGCGCGTCGATGTGCTGCACGTAGCCGATCGACCAGAGGAAGGTGGGGATCAGGATGATGGCCCCGGAGGCGATGGTGAAGATCGCGATGATGCAGGCGGTGAGCGCCCCGAAGGTCACCAGCGGGATCGAGCCCTCGTAGGTCTTCTCGGCCTTGGCGATCACCAGCGTGCCAAGGAAGATGAAGCAGCCGACCAGCGCGCCCACGGCGAACAGGATCAGTCCCAGGTAGAAGGCGGGATGGGCCTGCATCGGCGCGTAGGAGGTCATCATCACGCTGGACTGGCCCTGGAACACCGCGACGTTGGTGGTGACCGACCCGATCACCATCAGCGCGAAGGCCAGCCACGCCAGTCGCGGGGTCGCCAGGCGCGAGCGCAGCAGGGTCGAGGCGCAGAAGTACAGGATGGCGATCTCGAAGAAGATCAGCCAGAAGATCAGCATGTCGATCCCGTGCGCGGTGAGCGTCATGTAGAACTTCTCGGCGTCGAGCAGGTGTACCGAAGGCACGCGCGTGAGCGACACCACCAGCGCCAGCAGGCCGCCGATGAGCAGGAACACCACGCCGGCCACGGCGTTGGCCTTCATCAGCAGCTCGGCCTGGCGGTGGTACTGCAGGCCCGAGCGCGGATCGATCCGGAATGCTTCAGACGTCTGCATGCTCGCCCCCTATTTGACGTACAGCCGGCTCACCATCTGGTGGTGGCCGATGCCGCAGTACTCGTTGCACACGATCGCGAAGGTCCCGGTCTTGTTCGGCGTTACGGTGATGACCATCTCGTAGCCCGGGACCACCTGCAGGTTGATGTTCTCGGGCTGCAGCGAGAAGCCGTGCTGGTAGTCCAGCGCGGACAGGTGCAGCCGATAGCTCTTGCCGTGCTCGAGCTCTAGCAGCGGCCACCACTGCCACAGCCGCGCGACCAGGTAGACGTCGCTGCCCGCAGGCGGGGCCACCACCGGGACGTTCTGCGCGGTCTCGGTGCGCACGGTGTAGCGGTCCGCCATGGCCTGCGCCTTCTTCATGTACTGCTCGGCCGAGATCCGATAGGCCTCGTTGGAAAGGTTCTGCTTACCGAACAGGTGCCAGTAGGGCATCATGAAGAACAGGACCAGCGCCCACGCCAGGGCGATCAGGATCCACCACACCTCGAGCTTCTCGACCGGCTCCTTCCACCACACCCGCCTTGCGGGCGGCAGTATCGCGCTCATCGTCGTCGCCTCTGGCTATTGCGGTGCGTTGGGCAGCGTGAGGATCTCCATCACGCCCCAAAGGATGTAGAACACAGTGGGGATCACCACCCCGAGGAACAGCAGCAGGAAGGGGTTGTCCAGCAGGTGCTGCATGGCGGGAATGCGCTCTTCCTCGGCATCCTGCGCGCCCGCGGATACGTTGCTCGTCTGGTCGGCCATGATCTGTCGCGCCCTGCGGCGCCTCCCGGCGGTTGAACGAAAGCGCTCGCGCACCTCTGGCGGGCACGCTTGGCCCGGACTGTACGCCGCGGCACCGGGCAAGAAATTCACGCAGGTTCAGGTTTTCACGCGCCCGCTCGCACCGGCCCCGCCGGCTCCACTAGAATGTGCGGCATGGAACAGGTGCTTCCGATCACGCCGCAACCCGTCGTGCAAGCCGGCGATCGCGCCGCACGGCGCCAGGTCGCGGGCTGGCTGCTGGTGTGCTGCGCGCTGGTATTCGCCATGGTGGTGGTGGGTGGCGTCACCCGGCTCACCCGCTCCGGTCTGTCGATCGTCGAATGGGAGCCGCTGATCGGGGCGATCCCGCCGCTCAGCCAGAACGACTGGGAGCAGCTGTTCCGCGAGTACCAGGCCACGCCCGAGTACCAGAAGGTCAACTTCGACATGTCGCTCGACGCGTTCAAGGGGATCTTCTGGTGGGAGTACTTCCACCGCCTGCTCGGCCGCATGATCGGGCTGGCTTTCCTGCTGCCCCTGCTCTACTTCATCTGGCGGCGCAAGGTGCCGCGCGGGCTGGCGCCGCGCCTGCTCGGCATCTTCCTGCTCGGGGGACTGCAGGGCGCGGTCGGCTGGTGGATGGTCGCGAGCGGCCTGATCGACGATCCGCGGGTGAGCCACGTGCGGTTGTCGATACACCTGGGCATGGCCTTCCTGATCTTCGCTGCGATGCTGTGGACCGCCCTCGATCTGCTGGCGGACGGGGCCCGCGCCCCCGGTGCGCCCGGCAGCGCGCGCTGGGTGGGTGCGCTGCCAGTGCTGATCTTCGTGATGGTGCTCTCCGGCGCGCTGGTCGCAGGCACCCGTGCCGGCTACGCGTACAACACCTTTCCGCTCATGAACGGGCACTTCTTCCCGCCCGAGTACTTCATGATGCAGCCGTGGTGGGACAACCTGCTGCACAACATGGCGACGGTCCAGTTCAACCACCGGCTCATCGCCTGGGCGCTGTTCATCCTGATCCCCCTGGCATGGTGGTCGGTGCGCGCCAGCAGCAGCCGCGAGGTGCGGCTCGCCGCGGCGCTGTTGGTGGGCATGGTCGGTGTGCAGCTCGCGCTCGGTATCAGCACGCTGCTGCTGCGTGTGCCGGTTGCACTGGGCTCTGCGCACCAAGCCGGCGCGATGGTGCTGTTCGCCCTGAGCCTGTGGCTCGCGCACGCAAACCGCCGCACCTAACCGAGCGTCTTCAGCAGGCCTGCAGCAGCAGCGCGAACGGACGCAGCAGCGCCTGCGACGCCCAGCCGTTGAGCTGCTGCCAGTGTCCTTCGAGCTGCGCGCACGCGCCGTCCGGATTTTCCAGCACGAGCACAACTGCGAGGATCGCTGCTGCCGTCAGCCCGCATCCGATCCAGGTATCCCGCGTGAGGCGGGCAAGGTGTTCCATCCCGGCATCCTCTCCCGATGACTCAACGTGCCCTCGATTCTGGGCAGGACAGCCCGTGCTTTCCTTAACCTGGGTTCATGTCGCACGGCACGGACACTGCTGAAATCGCGGCCATGCACAACGGATCGGGTCTCGTCACCACGCACGACCGGGAACTGGCCGGCATGCAGCGCATCCTGCGCGCGACCGCTCTGGCCGGCGTGGTCATCGTGCTGCTGGTCACCACCAGCAGTGCGTGGCTGCGCCTGCGCGGGCTGGGGCTCGGTTGCGACGACTGGCCACGGTGCTACGCCCAGGCCGAGGCCCAGAGTGCGGCGGCCGAGCCGTCGATCGCCCGGATCCTGCACCGCTTGTCGGCGACCCTGGCTGGTGCCGCAGTCCTGGGCATCGCCCTGATCGCGGCCGCGCGTGCCCGTGCGCACCGGCGCGAGCTGGCGCTGGCGGCAGCGATGCTCGTGCTTCTGCTCGGGCTCGCATGGCTCGGGCGGGCGACACCGGGCGCGACGGTCCCAGCCGTCGCCATCGGCAACGTCCTCGGGGGGCTGCTGCTGGCTGCACTGCTGTTCTGGCTCGCGCTCGACCCGCGGCCGAGGCCGGCGCGTGGGCCGGCATGGCTGCCGGTCGCATCAGCGCTCGCGCTGCTGCTGGCATTCGCGCAGATCGGTCTGGGGGTGCTCACCAGCGCGAGCCACTCGGGACTGGCATGCACCGGCTTCCCTGGCTGTGCGACTGAGGGCTTTCCGGGTGCCTGGGCGGCCGCCGAGCTCGATCCGTGGCGCACGGCTGCTGCGAGCGCGTCCATCCACATGGCACACCGGGTCGCGACGCTGGCGAGCGCCGGTGCGGTGGCGCTGGTCGCGTGGGCGCTGCGAGGCCCCACACCGCTGCTCGCAAGTGCGCTGCTCGCACTGCTGGCTATCCAGATCGGGCTAGGTGTCGCAGTCGTGGTCGGGAACCTGCCGCTCGCCATCGCAGTGCTGCACAACGTCGGCGCTGCCCTGCTGCTGCTCGCGCTCGTTGCGGCGCACCACCGCAGCCTGCGCCTGGGGAAGCCTTGACCTAGCGCAAGACGCGCGCCGCTCCGGTCGCCAGAATCACGCCACCGGGGGGTGCAGATGAAACAAGACATAAAGGTCAGCGCGTTCCTGGCCAATCTCGCCTTGTTCAAGGAAGCCGCGGCAGACGAGATCGAACGCATCGCGCACGGCACGCGGGTGCTCCACGTGCAACGGGGAGAGACCCTGTTCCACAAGGGGGATCCCTGCGACGGCTTCCATCTGGTCGTGTACGGGCAGGCCAAGCTCGCGTTCACCTCGCCGCAGGGCGCCGAGAAGGTGGTGGAGATCATCGGCCCGGGCATGAGCTTCGGCGAGGCCGTGATGTTCCTGGACCTGCCCCACGTCGTCTACGCGCAGACGCTGGCCGACTCGATGCTGCTGCACATCTCCAAGTCCGTCGTGATCAGCGAGTTGCAGCGCAACCCGGACTTCGCGCGCAAGATGCTGGGTGGGCTGAGCCGGCGCCTGCACGGCATCATCAGCGACGTCGAGGCTTACTGCATGCATTCCGGTGCGCAGCGGGTCATCGGCTACCTGCTGCGCGATGCCCAGGAAGGCGCCGCGGACGGCGATGAGGATGCGAAGCGCATCGCCGTGACACTGCCGACCAACAAGGCGGTGATCGCCTCCCGGCTCAACCTCACCCCCCAGCACTTCTCGCGCATCCTGCACGAGCTGACCGATGCCGGCCTGGTGGAGGTCGATGGGCGCACCATCCACATCACGGATCTGGACAAGCTGCGCGCCACCAGCTGAGCGGACGCAACGGCGGCCATGCCGGCCCCTCCTCCCGCGCAACCGTCTCCAGCGAAGATCATGCTCCCCGACAACCGCCGCCTCGGCAGCAAGCTCACGGCGATCCTGATCGGCTACCTCGCGGTCGCGCTGGCCGCCGTGGGCTTCTCGCTGCTGATGTCCTGGCAGCTCGAGGGCGGCGCCGCCGCGGTGAACGAGATGGGCAGCGAGCGCATGCGCTCCTACCGCATCGCGCTGCTGCTGGCGCAGGCCGGCGCGCCGGCCGACGCGGGAGTGGCCCAGGCGGTGCGCTCACAGGTGGAGAGCTTCGACCGGGTGCTGCTGGAGCTGGAGCGCGGCGACCCGTCCCGGCCCCTGCTCCTGCCGCGGGGCAGCGACATCCAGATCCGCTTCGGCGAGCTGAAGTCGGCGTGGCGCGAGACCATGCGCCCCATGGTCGAGCAGGTGCTCACCGCCCGCGACCCGGACGCCCGCGCGGCGCTCGAGCGCGCGTACCTGGTCAGCACCGACCGCTTCGTGACCCAGGTCGATGCGCTGGTGCGCGCGATCGAGGAGGACATCTCGAGCAACACCCGGGTGCTGCGGCTCCTCCAGTTCGGCCTGATCGCACTGAGCGTGGTCGGGACCGTGACGCTCATCTACCTCATGTACCTGCTGATCGTCCGGCCGGTGACCAGCCTCGAGGAAGGGATGCAGCGCATGAAGGCCGGCGACTTCTCGGTCCGGCTGCCGGTGGAGACCCGCGACGAGTTCGGCGCACTGGCTGCGGGCTTCAACAGCATGGCCTCGCACCTGCAGGAGCTGTACGACACGCTCGAGCGGCGCGTGGTCGAGAAGACCCGCACGCTGGCCGACAAGAACGAGGAGCTGGGCACGCTGTACGAAAGCGCGGCGCTGCTCGCGCAACCCGCGGCGCTCGATTCGATGTGTCGGGAGTTCCTGCACAAGCTCATTGCACGCCTGGGCGCCCACGGCGGTGCCGTGCGCCTCGCGGAGGCCGACAGCGGCGAGATCCACCTGTTCGTCGAAGAGGGGCTGCCGCGCGCACTGGCCGAGCCCGAGCAGTGCCTCAAGCGCGGCGAGTGCCTGTGCGGCGAAGGCCTGCCCAGGCCGCACCCCAGCATCCACATCCTGGTGCAGGATCGTTACCTGGGACAGCCCTATCGCTGCCGCGACGTCGGCTTCGCCACCGTGGGCGTGTTCCCGATCCGCTTCCGTGACCAGAGCATCGGTGTCTTCAACCTGTACTACCGCGAGCCGCGCGAGTTCAGTGCGCAGGAGCGCATGATGCTCGAGACGCTCGGGCAGCACCTCGGCATCGCGGTGGAAAGCCAGCGCCTGGTCGCCCGCCAGAAGGAGATGGCGATCTCGGAGGAGCGCAACCTGCTCGCGCAGGAGCTGCACGACAGCATCGCGCAGTCGCTCGCCTTCCTCAACATCCAGTCCCAGCTGCTGGAGGACTCGCTGGCACACGGCAAGATCGACAGCGCGCGCGCCGAGCTCGGCCGCATCCGCGAGGGCATCCAGGAGAGCTACGACGACGTGCGCGAGCTGCTCGTGCACTTCCGCACGCGCATGGCCGAATCCGACGTGGAGGCGGCCATCGCCTCGGCACTGCTGCGCTTCGAGCAGCAGACCCGCATCCGCACCAAGTTCTCGCAGTCCGGCTTCGGGCTGCCGCTTTCGCCCGAGGTGCAGCTGCAGGTCCTGCACATCATCCAGGAGGGACTGTCGAACGCGCGCAAGCATTCCAGTGCGAGCTCGGTGGAAGTCGAGCTGCTGCGCGGCCCCGTCTACCGCTTCTCGGTGCGAGACAATGGCCGCGGCTTCGAGCCCGACCAGGTGCCCACAGACCTGCACGTGGGCCTGCGCATCATGCGCGAGCGCGCCCAGCGCATCGGCGGGACGCTTCAGGTAACCTCGCAGCCCGGGCGGGGCACACAGGTCGTGCTCACCCTGCCCGTCTCCCACGCCCAGGCGGCCTGAACATGCCCGACATCCGCGTCCTGCTGATCGACGACCACACCCTGTTCCGCAGCGGGATCAAGGCCCTGCTCACGCGCCAGCCCGGCTTCGACGTGGTCGGCGAGGCCGCCGACGGCCTGAACGGCATCAAGCACGCGAAGGAGCTCAGGCCGGACGTCATCCTGCTCGACCTGCACATGCCGGGACTCTCCGGGCGCGAGGCGGTGAAGATCCTGAGCGAGGAGTTGCCCGAATCCCACGTGGTAATGCTCACCGTGTCGGAGGATGCGGAGGATCTGCTCGAGACGCTGCGCACCGGCGCCTGCGGCTACCTGCTGAAGAATATCGACACCCAGACGCTGCTCGACTCGGTGCGCAAGGCGGCCGATGGCGAATCGGTGGTGTCGACGACGATGATGAGCCATCTGGTGCGTGGCCTGAAAGCCGGCCCCAAGGCCGACCCGCAGGCCGAGAAGGACCGCCTGAGCCCCCGCGAGCGCGAGATCCTCGCCTACCTCGCCAAGGGCGCGAGCAACAAGGAGATCGCCCGCGCGCTGGACGTGGCGGAGAGCACCGTCAAGATCCACGTCCAGCACATCCTGCGCAAGCTCAACCTCACCAGCCGCGTGCAGGCGGCGGTGTATGCGGTGGAAGCCGGCCTGGCAGAAGCCCAGAAGTAGGCGCCGCCCCGCCCCGAACTACTCCTTCCGGACTATCCCGCCTCGTCCGCCGGCTGCCCGGCGTAGGTCGTAATCCTCCGCTCCGATCCTCCCTCCGCTGAATGGGCGCGGCGGCGCGCCGTGCGTACTCTGCGTCTGGACAACGCAGCGGAGGCTACGCGGTGGGATCGACCGGTTCGACGGCAGCAGGCAAGTCCGCCATCCACGGGGGGCACGCGGCGCAACAGACACGCAAGCAGCTGTCCGTGCTGATCGTGAGCACGCTCGCCTTCACCGTCTGCTTCATGGCCTGGATGATGTTCGGCGTCATCGGCATCCCGATCAGGAAGACGCTGGGCCTCAACGCCACCGAGTTCGGCATCCTCACCGCGACGCCGGTGCTCACCGGCTCGCTCATCCGCGTGCCGCTGGGCATGTGGACCGACAAGTACGGCGGCCGCATCGTGATGTTCCTGCTCATGCTGTCCACCGTCGTGCCGATCTGGCTGATCTCCTACGCCACCCAGTTCTGGCAGTTCCTGGTGCTCGGCTTGTTCGTGGGCCTTGCAGGCGGCTCGTTCTCCGTGGGCACCCCGTACGTGGCACGTTGGTTCGACCGCCGCAACCAGGGGCTGGCGATGGGCGTCTACGGTGCGGGCAACTCCGGCGCCGCAGTGAACAAGTTCGTCGCCCCGGCGCTGCTGGTGGCCTACGGCTGGTATGTCGTGCCGCAGGTGTATGCCGCGTCCATGCTCGTGACCGCACTGCTGTTCTGGTTCTTCAGCCACCACGACCCGGCGCACCAGGTCGACGCGCGCATCACCTGGCGCGAGCAGCTGACCGCACTGCGCGACCCCAAGGTCTGGAAGTACTCGCAGTACTACTCGATCGTGTTCGGCGGCTACGTCGCGCTCGCCCTGTGGATGACCCAGTACTACGTGGGCGAGTACGGCTTCGACATCCGCATCGCCGCGCTGCTCGCCGCGTGCTTCTCGCTGCCTGGCGGCGTGCTGCGCGCCGTCGGCGGCTGGCTGTCCGACCGCTACGGCGCGCATCAGGTGACCTGGTGGGTGCTGTGGGTGAGCTGGATCTGCCTGTTCCTGCTGTCCTACCCGCAGACCGACTTCACCGTCACCACCGTCGACGGGCCGAGGACCTTCCACGTCGGGCTCGGCCCGTGGGGCTTCACCGCACTGATGTTCGTGATGGGCATGGCCTGGGCCTTCGGCAAGGCCTCCGTCTTCAAGTACATCGCGGACGACTACCCGCACAACATCGGCGTCATCTCCGGCGTGGTCGGTCTGGCCGGCGGGCTCGGCGGCTTCCTGCTGCCGATCCTGTTCGGCGCGCTGCTGGACCTGACCGGCATCCGCTCCAGCTGCTTCATGCTGATGTACGGCGTGGTGTGGGTGTCACTGATCTGGATGTACTTCACCGAGGTCCGGCGCACCGAGGTCATCGGTCCGCGCGCCGGCCAGCTGCAGCCCGGCAACTGAGCGCTTGCATCGATCGAGGACAACGAGCATGACCACCGACGTCGTCAACGAGCACCCCGGGAAGCCGCGCCGCAGCCGGCTGCTCACGATCTGGACGCCCGAGGACAAGGCGTTCTGGGAGAAGGAAGGCGAGGCCATCGCCCGGCTCAATCTGTGGATCTCGGTCCCCTGCCTGTTCCTTGCGTTCGCGATCTGGCAGCTGTGGAGCGTGGCCGCGGTGAATCTGCCCGCGCTCGGATTCAAGCTCACCACCAACCAGCTGTTCTGGCTGGCCGCCGCGCCGGCGCTCTCGGGCGCGACGCTGCGCATCTTCTACTCGTTCATGGTGCCCATCTTCGGCGGCCGGCGCTGGACCGCGATCTCCACGGCCAGCCTGCTGATTCCCGCGATCGGGATCGGCATCGCGGTGCAGGACAGCAACACCACCTATCCCACGCTGCTGGTGCTCGCGCTGCTGTGCGGCCTGGGGGGCGGCAACTTCTCGTCCTCGATGGCCAACATCAGCTTCTTCTTCCCCAAGGAGCGCAAGGGCTCGGCGCTCGGCGTGAACGCGGGGCTGGGCAACCTGGGTGTGTCGTCGGTGCAGTTCCTCGCGCCGCTCGTGGTCACCATGCCGATCTGGTTGGTGTTCCAGGGCGAGGCGCACACCATCGTGAACAAGGCCGGGCAGACGCTGCAGATCTGGCCGCAGAACGCGGCGCTCGTGTGGGTGCCGTTCATCGCCATCGCCGCGGTGCTCGCCTGGTTCGGCATGAACGACATCGCGGATGCGAAGGCCTCGTTCTCGGACCAGGCGGTGATCTTCAAGCGCAAGCACAACTGGCTCATGTGCTGGCTCTACCTGGGCACCTTCGGCTCCTTCATCGGTTACGCGGCCGGGTTCCCGCTGCTGATCAAGTCCCAGTTCCCCGAGGTCAACGCACTGCAATACGCCTGGATGGGACCGCTGGTGGGCGCACTGGTCCGCCCCTTCGGGGGCTGGCTCGCCGATCGGCTTGGCGGTGCGCGCGTGACGTTCTGGAACTTCGTCGCGATGGCCCTGGGCGTCGTCGGAGTCCTCTACTTCCTGCCCAGCGGCGGCTCGGGAGGCAGCTTCGGCGGATTCCTCGCCATGTTCATCGCACTGTTCCTCACCACCGGCATCGGGAACGGCTCCACCTTCCGCATGATCCCGGTCATCTTCCTGAGCGAGCGCACCCGCGGCATGCGGCAGGGCTCGCCCGAATGGGAGCAAGGCGTGAAGAGCGGCAACAAGGAGGCGGCCGCAGTGCTGGGATTCACCGGGGCGATCGGCGCGTACGGCGGGTTCTTCATTCCGAAGAGCTACGGCACGTCGATTTCGATGACCGGCGGTCCGGAGGCTGCGCTGTACCTCTTCATCGTCTTCTACGTCAGCTGCATCGCCCTGACGTGGTGGCAGTACGCGCGGCGCAATGCGCCGATGCCCTGTTGAAGGCGAGAGGCGAGAGGCAAGAGGCGAGAGGGAAGTTCGCCACCGCCTCTAGCCTCTAGCCTCTAGCCTGGAGTTAACTGAGATGTCGCATTTTCTAGACCGCCTCACCTATTTCACCCGCGAGCGGGAACCCTTCGCCGACGGCCATGGCGTCGTCACCCACGAAGACCGCACCTGGGAGGACGGCTACCGCAAGCGCTGGCAGCACGACAAGATCGTGCGCTCGACCCACGGCACCAACTGCACCGGCTCGTGCAGCTGGAAGATCTACGTCAAGAACGGCGTGGTGACCTGGGAGACGCAGCAGACCGACTATCCACGCACCCGGCCGGACATGCCCAATCATGAGCCACGCGGCTGCGCGCGTGGCGCCTCTTACTCGTGGTACCTGTACAGCGCCAACCGCATCAAGTACCCGATGGTGCGCGGCCGACTGGCGCGGCTGTGGCGCGAGGCGCGCAGATCGCTGGGGCCGGTCGAGGCCTGGGCATCGATTGTCGAGGACCCGGCCAAGGCCAAGTCGTACAAGTCCGTACGCGGCCTGGGCGGATTCGTGCGCTCGTCGTGGCCGGAAGTGCAGGAGATCATCGCTGCCGCCAACGTCTACACCATCCGCAAGTGGGGCCCGGACCGCATCATCGGGTTCTCGCCGATCCCCGCCATGTCGATGGTCTCCTACGCCGCCGGCAGCCGCTACCTCTCCCTGATCGGCGGCGTGTGCATGAGCTTCTACGACTGGTACTGCGATCTGCCGCCGTTCAGCCCGCAGACCTGGGGCGAGCAGACCGACGTGCCCGAATCGGCCGACTGGTACAACTCGACCTTCCTCATCGCGTGGGGCTCCAACGTCCCGCAGTCGCGCACCCCGGACGCGCACTTCTTCACCGAGGTGCGCTACAAGGGCGCCAAGGTGGTGGCGGTCACGCCGGACTACGCCGAGGTCTCCAAGCTGGCCGATCTCTGGCTGCATCCCAAGCAGGGCACCGATGCTGCGCTGGCGATGGCCATGGGCCACGTGATCCTCAAGGAGTTCCACCTCGACCGGCAGCCGGACTACTTCGCCGATTACGCCCGCCGCTACACCGACCTGCCGCTGCTGGTCCGCCTGGTCGAGCGCAACGGCCGCTACGTGCCCGACCGCTTCGTGCGCGCGTCCGACTTCGACGGAACGCTCGCGCAGGCCAACAACCCGGACTGGAAGACCGTGGCCCTGGACCAGGTGTCGGGACACGTCGTGGTGCCGCAGGGCTCGATCGGGTTCCGCTGGAACCAGAAGCGGGGCGAGGACCTGGGCAAGTGGAACCTCGAGCAGAAGTCGGCCGATGGCAAGGACGTCACGCTGCGCCTGTCTCTCCTGGACGCGCGCGATGAGGTCGCCCCCGTCGCGTTCCCGTACTTCGGCGGCATCGCGCACGAGCACTTCGCCCACAACGACCAGGGTACCGAGATCCTCGTGCGCAACGTGCCGGTGCGCGTGCTGCGCCTGGCAGGCGGCGAAACCAGGGTGGCGACCGTGTTCGACCTGCTGGCCGCGAACTACGGCGTGGATCGAGGCCTGGGCGGCAACGCGGCCCGGTCCTACGAGGACGACGTACCGTACACGCCCCGATGGCAGGAGGCCATCACCGGGGTGAAGGCGCAGGACGTCATCACGGTCGCACGGCAGTTCGCCGAGAACGCGGAGAAGACCCGCGGCAAGTCGATGGTGATCATCGGCGCGGCGATGAACCACTGGTACCACAGCGACATGAACTACCGCGCCATCATCAACATGCTGATGCTGTGCGGCTGCATCGGCCAGTCCGGCGGGGGGTGGGCGCACTACGTGGGCCAGGAGAAGCTGCGCCCGCAGACCGGCTGGACCGCACTCGCCTTCGCGCTCGACTGGCACCGTCCGCCGCGCCAGCAGAACTCCACCTCGTTCTTCTACGCCCACACCGACCAGTGGCGCTACGAGCGGCTGCGGGTGGACGAGATCCTCTCCCCGCTGGCCGATCCCGATGAGTTCCGCGGCAGCCTGATCGATTTCAACGTGCGCGCCGAGCGCATGGGATGGCTGCCTTCCGCGCCGCAGCTGCAGACCAATCCGATCGAGGTGTGCAAGCAGGCGCGGCAGGCCGGGCTGGACCCGAAGGCCTGGGCCGTCGAGGGCCTGGAGTCGGGCAGCCTGCGGCTCTCGTGCGAAGACCCCGACAACCCCGCGAACTTCCCGCGCAACCTGTTCGTATGGCGCTCCAACCTGCTCGGTTCGTCGGGCAAGGGGCACGAGTACTTCCTCAAGCACCTGCTGGGCACCGGCCACGGCGTCCAGGGCAAGGACCTCGGCGTGGACGGCGGCGCACGGCCCGAGGAGGTGGTGTGGCACGAGGAAGCCCCGGAAGGAAAGCTCGACCTCCTGACCACGCTCGACTTCCGCATGTCCACCACCTGCCTGTACTCGGACATCGTGCTCCCCACGGCGACCTGGTACGAGAAGAATGACCTCAACACCTCCGACATGCACCCGTTCATCCACCCGCTCTCGTGCGCGGTGGATCCGGCCTGGGAAGCATGCTCGGACTGGGAGATCTACAAGGGCATCGCCCGGAAGTTCTCCGAACTGGCGCAGGGTCACCTGGGCGTGGAGGAGGACCTGGTGCTGACTCCACTGATGCATGACACGCCCGGCGAGCTGGCCCAGGCGCTGGACGTGAAGGACTGGAAGCGCGGCGAGTGCGAGCTGGCACCCGGGCGCACCGCGCCGCAGATGACCGTGGTCGAACGCGACTATCCCAACACCTACCGCAAGTTCACCGCGCTGGGCCCGCTGCTGGTCAAGGCGGGCAACGGCGGCAAGGGCATCGCCTGGAACACCGAGCACGAGGTCAGGAACCTGCAGGCGCTGAACCAGGTGGTCACCGAGCCCGGCGTCACCTGCGGCATGCCGCGCATCGAGACCGACATCGACGCGTGCGAGGTGATCCTCATGCTGGCGCCGGAGACCAACGGCGAGGTCGCGGTGAAGGCATGGGACGCGCTCTCGAAGATCACCGGGCGCGAGCACCAGCATCTGGCCATCCCGCGCGAGGACGACAAGATCCGCTTCCGCGATGTGCAGGCGCAGCCGCGCAAGATCATCTCCTCCCCGACCTGGTCTGGCCTGGAGTCGGAGCGGGTGAGCTACAACGCGGGCTACACCAACGTGCACCAGCTGATCCCCTGGCGCACGCTCACGGGGCGGCAGCAGTTCTATCAGGACCACAAGTGGATGCTCGGGTTCGGCGAGGGGCTGTGCAGCTACCGCCCGCCGGTGGACGTGAAGGCGGTGAAGCCCATCCACGGGCACAGGCCCAACGGCAATCCGGAACTGGTGCTGAACTTCATCACCCCGCACCAGAAGTGGGGCATACACAGCACCTACACCGACAACCTGATCATGCTGACGCTGTCGCGCGGCGGCCCGATCGTGTGGCTGTCGGAGGTCGACGCGCGGAAGATCGGCGTGGCCGACAACGACTGGATCGAGCTCTACAACGTGAACGGCGCGATCACCGCCCGCGCAGTGGTATCCCAGCGGGTGAAGGAAGGCATGGTGATGATGTACCACGCCCAGGAGAAGATCGTGAACGTGCCGGGCTCGGAGATCACCGGCGCCCGCGGCGGCATCCACAACTCGGTGACTCGCTGCGTGACCAAGCCCACCCACATGATCGGCGGCTACGCGCAGCTGTCCTACGGGTTCAATTACTACGGGACGATCGGGACCAACCGCGACGAGTTCGTGGTGGTGCGCCGGATGGCGAAGGTCGATTGGCTCGACGAGCCTGTCGAAGAGAGAACGGCATGAACCGCAGAGGCGCAGAGACGCAGAGGTTCACGGAGCTGAATCGGGTGAGGAGGATGGCGTTGACTGTCACCTTGCCTTTCTCTGCGTGGCCTCTGTGCCTCTGCGCCTCTGCGGTGAAGGGGTTCTAGGAGAATCGGATGAAAGTACGCGCCCAGATCGGCATGGTCCTCAACCTGGACAAGTGCATCGGCTGCCACACCTGCTCGGTGACCTGCAAGAACGTGTGGACCTCGCGCGAAGGCATGGAGTACGCGTGGTTCAACAACGTCGAGACCAAGCCGGGGATCGGCTATCCCAAGGACTGGGAGAACCAGAAGCGCTGGCAGGGCGGCTGGGTCCGCAAGGCCGGCGGGAACATCGAGCCCCGCATCGGCGGCAAATGGCAGGTGTTGATGAAGATCTTCGCCAACCCTCACCTGCCGGAGATCGACGACTACTACGAGCCCTTCACCTTCGACTACGAGCACCTGCACACGGCGCCGGAGATGAAGGCGGCACCGGTCGCGCGCCCGCGCAGCCTGGTCACCGGCCAGCGCATGGAGAAGATCGAGTGGGGTCCCAACTGGGAGGAGATCCTGGGCGGGGAGTTCGCCAAGCGCTCGCAGGACACCAACTTCGAAGCGGTGCAGAAGGACATCTACGGGCAGTTCGAGAACACCTTCATGATGTATCTGCCGCGCCTGTGCGAGCACTGCCTGAACCCGGCCTGCGTCGCGGCCTGCCCGTCGGGCTCGATCTACAAGCGCGAGGAGGACGGCATCGTCCTGATCGACCAGGACAAGTGCCGAGGCTGGCGCATGTGCGTCTCCGCCTGCCCGTACAAGAAGATCTACTACAACTGGCAGTCGGGGAAGGCGGAGAAGTGCATCTTCTGCTATCCGCGCATCGAGGCCGGGCAGCCGACGGTCTGCTCCGAGACGTGCGTGGGCCGCATCCGCTACCTGGGCGTGCTGCTGTACGACGCGGACCGGATCGAGCAGGCCGCCAGCACCGAGAACCCGCACGATCTCTACACCGAGCAGCTGGCGCTGTTCCTCGATCCGAATGCGGCCGAAGTGCAGGAGCAGGCGCGCCGCGATGGCGTGCCGGAGGCGTGGATCCAGGCCGCCATGGCCTCGCCGGTCTACAAGATGGCGATGGAGTGGAAGATCGCCTTCCCCCTGCATCCCGAGTACCGCACCCTGCCGATGGTCTGGTACGTGCCGCCTCTCTCGCCGATCCAGTCCGCCGCCAACTCCGGGGAAGTCGGCACCTTCGGCGCTTTGCCCGACGTGCGCAGCCTGCGCATCCCGGTGCGCTACCTCGCCAATCTCCTGACCGCCGGCGCCGAGGCACCGGTCGTCACCGCGCTCGAGCGGATGCTGGCGATGCGCGCGTACATGCGCGACCGCCACGTCGAAAACCGGGAGAACGGCGCAGTCCTGCAGCAGGTCGGCATGACCGCCGCGGAGGTCGAGGAGATGTACCGGTATCTCGCCATCGCGAACTACGAGGACCGCTTCGTCATCCCCACCACGCATCGCGAGTACGCCGAGGATGCCTTCGACCTGCGCGGCGGATGCGGCTTCTCCTTCGGCAACGGCTGCTCGGACGGCACCTCGAAGGCGAGCCTCTTCGGCGGGAAGAAGCGCAGGACCATACCCATTACAGCGAAAGGCTGAACCGCGGGGGCGCAGAGGCACGCAGTCACGCGGAGGAGAAGCGCAAGTGATGCAATCGAACCACCCACCCGTTGCGCAGCGTCAGAGGGAGGCCGCTCGTGTTTTCTCTGCGCCTCCGCGCCTCTGCGGTTGCCTTGGAGGTCTGGAAGGATGAGGACACTGAAAGCACTCGGAGCACTGCTAACCTACCCCACCGCGGCGCTGCTCGATGCGCTGCCCGACCTGTATGCAGTCATCGTCGAGGAGGCCGTTCTGGACCAGCCGCAGCGCCAGGAGATGAAGGGCCTGCTGCTGTGGATGGCGAGCCACGATCCTCTCGACCTGGAGGAAGCCTACGTCGAGCTGTTCGACCGCGGACGGGCGACGTCCCTGCACCTGTTCGAGCACGTGCACGGCGAGTCGCGCGACCGCGGCCAGGCGATGGTTGACCTCAAGAACCTGTATCAGCGCGGCGGCCTGGCCTTGCGCGGCAACGAGTTGCCCGACTACCTGCCCGCGATGCTCGAGTACCTGTCGACGCGGCCAGCCGAGGAAGCGAAGGAACTGCTCGGCGATTGCGCGCACATCCTGCGGGCCCTTGGCGGGCAGCTCGTCAAGCGCCGGAGCCGCTACGCCGTGGTGATCGATGCGGTGCTGGAAAGCGTCGGCGAGAGCGGTATCGGCGCGGGCGACACCGCAGCGCCGCCAAGCGAGAAGAGCATGGACGAGGAGTGGGCCGAAGAGCCGGTGATCTTCGGCCCTGCTGCAGCGCCCTGCTCCACCCCTGCCCGGAAGCCACAACCCCCGGCCCCCCACATGTAACCACCGCGCTCCCTCTCCCCGTTGTGTTCCCCCTCTCCCCCTGCGGGAGAGGGCCGGGGTGAGGGGTGAACGAATCTCGCCTCACGAACCCTGACCCCATGCCATGAACCAGTTCCTCTTCGGCATCTATCCCTACATCTGCCTGGCCGTGTTCTTCCTCGGCAGCCTGGTCCGCTTCGACCGCGAGCAGTACACCTGGCGCAGCGGGTCGAGCCAGCTGCTGCGCAAGCGCCAGCTGCGCTGGGGCTCGAACCTGTTCCACGCCGGCGTGCTGTTCCTGCTGTTGGGGCACTTCGTCGGCATGCTCACGCCGCACTGGGCCTACGAGCGCTTCATCAGCGCCGGCGACAAGCAGGTCCTGGCGATGGCCTCGGGCGGGATCGCGGGAGTGCTCGCCATCACCGGGCTGACGATCCTGCTGCACCGCCGGCTGGCCGATCCACGCATCCGCGCCACGAGCAGCCGGATGGACATCGCCCTGCTCTTCATCTTCTGGCTGCAGCTCGCCCTGGGACTGGCGTCCGTGCCGCTCTCTGGGCAGCACCTCGACGGCAGCGTCATGCTGGTCCTGGCCGAATGCGCCCAGCGCATCGTGACGTTCCAACCGGGCGCGGCCGATCTCATCGCCAACGTGTCGTGGGTGTTCAAGATCCACATCGTGCTCGGCCTGACCATCTTCCTGATCTTTCCGTTCGGGCGGCTCGTGCACATCTGGAGCGGGCTCGCATCGGTGACCTACCTGATCCGGCCCTACCAGCTGGTCCGCCCGCGCGGGCGCAAGACGGCCACGGAGAGCGCCCCCGGCGCATGGAGGGCATCGTGAGCACCGCTGCCATCACCGCGGTCCACGACCTGCTGGTGACTGCCGCCATCGAGCGCGGCCTGCTGGCCCCGACGCACACCACCGAGCAGGCGGACGCGGCGATCGAGCGGCTGCTCGATGCCGAAGTCGTGACGCCCGAACCCACCGATGAGGCGTGCAGCCGGTACTACGCCACGCATCCGGACGAGTTCAGCAGCGGCGACCTGGTGTTCGCTCGCCACATCCTGTTTGGCATCACGGCGGGCGCACCGATCACGCCCATCCGCGGACACGCGGAACAGGTCCTGCAGGAGCTCCGCGCACAGCCGGAGCGCTTTGCCGAACTGGCCCGGCAGTACAGCAACTGTCCGTCCGGGCAGCAGGACGGCAGCCTCGGGCAACTCGCGCGGGGCGACTGCGTGCCGGAGTTCGAGCAGGCCCTGTTCGAAGGCCGCTCGACCGGGCTGCTGGCGCGCCTGGTCAAGACCCGCTACGGGTTCCACATCGTGGCGATCGATCAGCGCGTGCCGGGCCGGACGGTGCCCTACGAGGCGGTACGCGAACAGATCGCCGCACGCCTGCACGCGCGTGTGCAGGAGAAGGCCCTGCTGCAGTACGTGCAGGTCCTGTCCGGGGTGCACGGCGTCGAGATCCCGGGCGTGGACGCGGCCCTTTCGCCACTGGTGCAGTGACGCAGCGGCAGGAGGTGCGGCCGTGAACGAGTGGGCCATCGCCCGCGCCCTGCACGTACTGGCCGTCGTGCTCTGGATCGGCGGCGTGGCATTCGTCACCACCGTGCTGCTGCCCGCCGTGCGGCGGATGCCGCGCCCGCAGGAGCGGCTGGCATTCTTCGATCGGATCGAGCGGCGCTTCGCGTGGCAGGCGCGCGCGACCACGTTGCTCGCCGGCGTCAGCGGCTTCTGGATGACGGACCGCTTCGGCCTGTGGCCGCGCTTCGCCGAACCCGGCTTCTGGTGGATGCATGCGATGGTGCTGGTCTGGGCGATCTTCACCGTCATGCTGTTCGTGCTGGAGCCGCTGATCCTGCACCGGTGGCTGGAAGCCCGGAACGCGCGCGACCCGGAGGGAACCGTGCGGCTGGTGCAGCGGCTGCATTGGGCGCTGCTGGTCGCGGCGCTCGTCACGGTGGCCGGGGCCGTCGGGGGAGCGCACGGCGGACTGTCGATACCCTGAGCGGCACCTGGGGAAGCTGCGCACCGCGCCGGACGTGATGCTGCATAATCGATCCCGTCGATTCGCTTCCGTCGCCGATGCCCAAGGCCGCGCCATTCCTCCTGCTGACCGCACTCGCCCTGGCTCCCGCAGCCGGCCGGCTCGCCCCCGCTGATCACGCGGTGCCCGACAGCAGCAGCGCGCAGCTGACGGTCCGGGACGACTCCCCCACCGCGTACCTGCACCCCATTGCATCCCTCGACGCGAAGCAGACGGAGCTCTTCGCGCTAGGGCATCGCATGTTCACCAACCGGTGGGCATTCTTCTGGTTCGAGAACGCCGAGTTCGGACGCGGCCCGACCTCGAACGCGCAGGCCTGCACGACCTGCCACGTGAACAACGGACGCGGCCTGGCCTTCGGTACGGAGCTGGTACGCGGCGCGGACGGCGAGGACCGCGACCATCACATCAAGGTACCCTTCGAGCCTGCGCCCAACGCCGTGGTCCGCGTGAGCGTGAAGGGCACGGACGCGCACGGCGGCCCGAAGCCTCATCCGCACTACGGCGACCAGTTGCAGATCTTCGGCGTGCAGGGCGTCGTGCCGCTCGAGGGCCGCTTCCACGTCGCCTGGCGGGAGCGCACCGTGACGCTCGCGGATGGCGAGGCCGTCAGCCTGCGCTCGCCCGTGGTCACGATTACCGATCTCGCCTACGGCCCCCTCGGTAACGATGCCATGACCGGCCTGCGCCAGGCGCCGCCGCTGGTCGGGCTGGGCCTGCTCGAGGCGGTTCCGGAGGACACGATCCTCGCGCTGGCGGCGCGCACACCGGTGGATGGCATCCGCGGCAAGGCGAACCGGGTCTGGGACCAGAGCCAGGGCAGGACGGCGCTGGGCCGCTTCGGGCTCAAGGCCAACCATGGCAGCCTGCGGGAGCAGGTGGCGGCCGCGTTCATCAACGACATCGGCCTGAGCTCGCCGGTCTACCCGGACCAGAACTGCCCGGCGATTCAGGAGACCTGCCCGATCCAGATGGTCGCGGGCAAGCCGGAGATCACTGCACTGCGGCTGGCCGCTACCGAACTGTACGTGCGCGCGCTGGCAGTCCCGGCCCGCCGACAGGCGGACGATGAGACGGTACGCCGCGGCGAACGGGTGTTCGTGGAGGCGCGCTGCGCGGTATGCCACGTCCTGGAGCTGACCACCGGTCCGTACCCGGAATTGCCGCAGCTCGCGCAGCAGAGGATCCAGCCATTCACCGACCTGCTCCTGCACGACATGGGCGAGGAGCTGGCGGACGGGCGCCCGGACTACCTTGCAACGGGACGCGAATGGCGTACGCCGCCGCTGTGGGGCATCGGCCTGTCCGTGCAGGTGAACGGGGCCGGCGCGTTCATGCACGATGGCCGGGCGCGCAGCTTCGCCGAGGCCATCCTGTGGCATGGCGGCGAGGGCGAGGTCTCGCGCGAGGCCTTCCGTCAGCTCGGACGCAGCGATCGCGAGGCGCTCATGGCGTTCCTGCGTTCGCTCTGACACCGCGAGCCCTAGGGAACGAGGCAACCCACATGTTCTCCCACATCTTCCTCGGCGTGAGCGACTTCGAGCGCGCGCTGGCCTTCTATCGCGCGCTCATGCCGGTGCTCGGGATCCGCGAGCGGTTCTGCGATCGCAGCCGTCCCTGGGCAGGCTGGCAGTCCCAGCCGGACCCGCGCCCGCTGCTGCTGATCGGCAGGCCCTACGACCGGCTGCCGCACGCACCGGGCAACGGGCAGATGACGGCGTTCCTGGCCGACCGGCGGGAGACGGTGGAGCAGGCCTATGCGGTGGCGTTGGCGCACGGCGGCACCGCCGAAGGCGCCCCCGGGCTGCGCCCCGAGTACCACGACGACTACTACGGCGCGTATTTCCGGGACACCGAAGGCAACAAGCTGTGCGTCGTCTGTCACGCGGGGCAGTCTTCGCCCACGACTTGACGGCGCCATGCGCATTCGTGCTAGAGTAGTGCGCATGAATCGTGTCGCGCATTACGGGTTTTATTTTTGGTTCTCGCACCGCATCGGCGGAGGAGAGGCAAGCGCGTAGCCCAGCACGAGCGAACCGAATCCAGCAAACCGCCGGCGCATACCGGCGGTTTTTTTTTGCCCCCCTGGTCCTGCGGAGCAACGCCCGCATCCCCTGGAGTACGAACCCCATGAGCCCCGAATCCCGCAACCCCGTCGAGCATTGGAGTGCCTCCGCCGAGAAGACCTCGAAGACGGACGACGAGCGCATCCGCAACGTGACGACGCTGCCACCGCCCGAGCACCTGATCCGGTTCTTCCCGATCCGGGGCACAGCGGTGGAAGCGCTGGTGGCCGAGACGCGCGAGCGGGTCCGCCGCATCATGCGGGGCCAGGACGACCGGATGCTGGTCATCATCGGGCCCTGCTCGATCCATGATCCCGCGGCGGCGCTGGAGTACGCCGGGCGCCTGCTGCAGGCGCGCAAGGACTACGCGGCGTCGCTGGAGATCATCATGCGCGTGTACTTCGAGAAGCCGCGCACCACCTTCGGCTGGAAAGGCCTGATCAACGACCCCTACCTCGACGAGAGCTATCGCATCGACGAGGGCCTGAGGATCGCCCGGCAGTTGCTGATCGACATCAACCGCCTCGGCGTGCCGGCCGGCAGCGAGTTCCTCGACGTGATCTCGCCGCAGTACATCGGCGACCTGATCGCCTGGGGCGCCATCGGCGCGCGCACCACGGAGAGCCAGGTGCACCGCGAGCTGGCCTCCGGCATCTCCGCGCCGATCGGTTTCAAGAACGGCACCGACGGGAACATCCGCATCGCCACCGACGCGATCCAGGCCGCCGGCCGCCCGCATCACTTCCTGTCCGTGCACAAGAACGGCCAGGTCGCCATCGTCGAGACGGCCGGCAACCGAGACTGCCACGTGATCCTGCGCGGGGGCAAGGCGACGAACTACGACGCGGCGAGTGTCGCCAGGGCTTGCGCGGAGCTGGAAGCGGCCAAACTGCCGGCGTCCCTGATGGTCGACTGCTCGCATGCGAACTCGGCCAAGCAGGCCCGACGCCAGCTCGATGTCGCGCGCGACGTGGCGGAGCAGGTCGCCTCCGGTTCCCGCAGCATTTTCGGGGTGATGGTGGAGAGCCACCTGAACGAAGGCAACCAGCCGTTCACGCCCGGCAAGGACGATCCCTCGAAGCTCGCGTACGGTCTCAGCATCACGGACGCCTGCCTGGCCTGGGACGACTCCGTGCAACTGCTCGACGTGCTGGCCGACGCCGTCGTCCGCAGGCGCGCGCGTCGGGCCTAGATCGCGACGTGCCGGCAGCCCATACTGCCGGCACGATCAGCCGGGAGGAGAAGACTCCATGAGCTCGCGCAAGGCCGCGCTGGCGGCCCTGATGGTCGCGCTGTGCAGCAGCCCTGCATTACCGCAGGCCAGGCCGCCGACCGAGGCGCAATGCCGGCAGATGGTCGACGGCATGATCCAGACCATGAAGCGCACGCCCATGTCCAGCGAGCGGGACCGGCAAGGGGCGCAGGCGCTGATCGAGCGCGCTGAGCGGATCGTCCGCGACCACCGCTCACGCGGCCTCAGCGAATGCGAGACCTGGGCCGCCATCGGGAAGCTGGTGGCGAGCCAGTAGCCGGGACCGGACGGCGCGCGGCTTTCGTGGGCACAATGGCTCACACCGGCAACGCACCCTGGAGGAGAACCCCGATGGCCAACACCGTACGCCTGCACCGCGTACTGCGGGCACCGCCCGAGCGCATCTATCGCGCCTTCCTCGACCCCGATGCGATGGCGAAGTGGCTGCCGCCCAACGGCTTCACCGGCAAGGTCCACGAGATGGATGCGCGCGTCGGCGGCCGGCACCGCATGTCGTTCACCAACTTCTCCACCGGGCACAGTCACTTCTTCGGCGGCGAGTACCTCGAACTGGTGCCGCATGAGCGCATCCGCTACACCGACAGGTTCGACGACCCCAACTTGCCCGGGACGATGCAGGTCACGGTCATCCTCGGCAAGGTGTCCTGCGGGACCGAGCTGAACGTCGTGCAGGAGGGCATCCCGGACGTGGTCCCGGCCGAGGCCTGCTACCTGGGCTGGCAGGAGTCGCTCACGCTGCTGGGCAAGCTGGTCGAGGCTGACATCCCGGATTGAGCGCCCGGCGGGGGCCGGCCCGCAGGGAGCGGGCTATTTCTGCCCGATGCACGATACCCAAGCCTCGGCGAACAGGACGCCGGGCAGCGCGGCCCACTCCTCCAGCGCACGCACGTGGTCCGCATGCCCTTGCTGCCTGCACTGGTCGATGAGGAGGTCGAGGATTTCGGACACGGGCTCGAAGACTTCGTAGGTGGCGTGCGGCTTGACCTGGTTGAAGCCCGCGGCCAGCGCATGGTCGCGCAGCTTGTGGCCGCAGCGCACGTCACCGCCACGCGCGTTCTGTCGCTGCGTGAAGCAACGGATCGCTTCCATGAACGCCGGCGTCTCCGGCGAGTACAGGAACGCCCCCCAGTCCGGCGTGCGCACGCCAACCCAGCCGCCCGGCTTGAGCACCCGATGGAACTCCCGCATGGCTGCACGCGGGTCGGCCAGGTGCTCCAGGAGCGCGTGCGAGAACACGCAGTCGAAGCTGCCCTCGGGAAACGGCAGCGCATACACGTCGCCAGTTTGGAAGCGCACGTTCGCCTGCCCCAGCCGCGCGGCGCGCTCCTGCGCGATCGCAACCTGGGACGGCGCCGCGTCCAGGCCCACCACCTCGCCCGCCGGGCCTACGCGCGCGCCGATGTCGCAGGTGATCGTGCCCGGTCCGCAGCCGCAATCGAGCACCCTGGCACCGGGACTCAGGAAGGGCAGGACGAACGCTGCGTCGCGCAGCAGGCGGCGGCGCTCGACGAAGGTGACCGATGCGGGGGAATAGCCGAGGACGTATTGTTCTTTCATTGACGGCTCGCGGGTGAGAGTTGGTTCAGCTGCGCAGCGGAAGCGCGGCGCCGATCAGGACGAACAGCCCGCCGCAGGCCTGGTTGAAGCGGCGCCCCACGCGCTTGAGCCAGGGGCTGATGCGCCAGGCCATGCTGGCGATGAGGATCTCGGTGACGATCTCCGTCACGGCGAAGGTCCCCGCCATGACGAGGAACTGGACGAAGAGGCTGCGCGCGGGATCGATGAACTGGGGCAGGAACGCGGTGAAGAACAGCAGCGCCTTGGGATTGGTGAGCGCGGAGAGCGCACCCTGCTGGAACAGGGACCAGCCGGGCCGCGACTCGACCCCGGTGTCCAGTTGCAGCCCGATCGGCGGCGAGCGCCAGACCTGGATGCCGAGCCACACCAGGTAGGCTCCACCGAGCCACTTCATCACGGTCAGCCAGGCGAGCGACGTCTTGAGCAGCGCGCCGATGCCGAACATGGACAGCGCGATGATGGTGACGAACCCGACCGCGCCGCCGAAGATGGTGTAGAGCGCCTTGCCGCGGCCGTGCAGGGCACCGTGCGTGAGCGCAAGGAGGCCGTTCGGGCCGGGCGAGAGCGACAGGCCGATGGCGGCGAGCAGGTAGATGAGCCAGTTGTCGAGCCGCATGCGTCAGCCTGCCACGCCGGGATTGCCCTGGACGCCGATCAGTTCGGGCACGTTCGGCTGCCGGGGTGAGACCGCCTTGCGGTCCTTGAGCCAGACTTCGACCACGTCCCAGATCGGCTCACCGCGGGCGCCCTCCGCCAGTGGGGCCCATCCCGCCACCTTGTAGGCCTTCGCCGGGTCGATCGGCTTGCCGCGCAGGCGCATGTCGCGGATGCGCTCGCCCATCTTCGCGCCCGGCGCACAGGTGTACGTGAGCCCGCCCACGCGGACCATGTCACCGCCCTGCTGATAATAGGGATCGGGGTTGAACAGGTTGTCGGCGACGTCCTCGAGCACGGTCTTGAGCGTCGCCCCGCTCATCTGAGTGAGGGTGGTGGACGGGTATGTGATCGCGGTCTGGTCGAGCAGGTCCTCGCGCGTGATCACGTCGCCTGGCAGCAGCGACGGTCCCCAGCGGAAGCCGGGGGAGAACGCGATCTGTGCACCCTTGACCGCCATGAGGGCGTCGAGGATGAGCTGGTCGAAGCTGCCGTTGAAGTTGCCGCGCCGGTACAACACCCCCTCGGTGACAGCGAGCGGCTCGGCCAGCCGCGCCGCGTGCGGCGCGCGAACTCGATCGATCAGCGCCTGCATGGCGGCATCGGCCGGCAGCAGGTTGGAGAACACCGGCAGCAGGCGGTAACGGTAGTCGGCGACCTTGCCGCCCTTCACCTCGAGGTCGAGCACGCCGAGGAACTTGCCGTTCGAGCCGGCATTGGTCACCAGCGTCCTGCCGCGCGCGTTGGCGACCAGCGTCGGCGCCGGCATGCCATCGTGCGTGTGGCCGCCGAGGATCGCGTCGATGCCGCCCACCCGGCTCGCCAGCTTGAGATCGACGTCCATGCCGTTGTGCGAGAGCAGGATGACCACCTGCGCGCCCCTGGCGCGCACCGCGTCGACCAGCGGCTGCAGGTTCTCCTCCTGGATGCCGAAGGTCCAGTCGGGTACGAAGTAGCGCGGGTTGGCGATCGGCGTGTACGGAAACGCCTGACCGATGATCGCCACCGGCACGCCGTTCACCTCGCGCAGCACGTACGGCGGGAACACCGGATCGCCGAAGTCCAGGGTCTTGACGTTCTGGGCCACGAAATCGATGCGGCCCTTCAGGTCGCTCGCGATGATCTGCTGCACCCGCTCCTGGCCATAGGTGAACTCCCAGTGCGCGGTCATCACGTCCACACCCAGCGCCAGGCACGCGTCGACCATGTCCTGGCCCTTCGACCACAGCGCGGTGGCCGAGCCCTGCCAGGTGTCGCCGCCGTCGAGCAGCAGCGCGCCGGGCCGCTGCGCGCGCAGGCGCTTCACCAGGGTCGCGAGGTGGGCGAAGCCGCCCGTGCGGCCGTAGATCTTCGCGGCTTGCGCGAAGTCGAGGCAGGTGAAGGCGTGCGCCTGCGCGGTGCCGGGCGGGACGTTGAACTGCTTCAGCAGCGCCTCGCCGACGAGGTGCGGCGGCCGCCCGGTTGCAGGCCCGACCCCGATGTTGATGCTCGGTTCGCGGAAGTACGTCGGATTGAGCTGTGCGTGACAGTCGGTGAAGTGGAGCAGCCCGACGTTGCCGAACGGCGCGACGTCGTAGAGCGCATCACCTTGGCCTGCGAGCGCATCGTGCCGGTCGAGGGCGAGCCCTGCCGCCGATGCGGCGGCCAGCACGCTGAGAAAGTCCCGTCGGTTCATGCTGCGCGGCCGGCGTGCGCTACTGGTTCGCCGGTGACTGGGGATCCAGCAGGAACGCGGTCAGGTCCGCGATCTCCTGGGCCGTGAGCCACTGGTTGCGCCCGAAGCGGGGCATGCCGGAGCAGGCGTGGAATGCCTGCGCGTCGTAGATCTTCGCATAGACGAAGCGCACCGCCTCCGGTGACCTGCCGTGGGCCTTGCCGTAGCCGGTGAGCGAAGGGCCGAGGTTCCCGGCCGCGATCTCCGAGCGCGCGATGGTGTGGCAGGCGTAGCAGTTTCCGCCGCGAGGGGTGTCCGCCCGGTCGGGCTGGATCCGGCCGATCTGTCCGCCGCTGCCCACGGCAGCCAGCTTCTCGCCCTTGCGCCAGTCGCCCAGCATCGCGCCGGGGTCCGCGGGCAGTTGCAGCCTCGACCGCGAGAGCTCGAGGATGCGCACAGCCACTTCCGGCGGCGGCTGGTTGCGGTACCGGCTGCACAGGGCGTTGACCTCGTCCTGCTGCAGGCGACTGGTGCGCTCCGCGTCCGTTGCAGTGGGGAACGAGTCGTGGAAGGCTGTCTCGGCGATGCTGGAATCGTCGGCTGAGGCGAAGGGAGCGAGAAGGAGCGTCGTGACGAGGGCGGCTGCGGCGGGAGATGACGGTCGAGGGCGATGCGAAGTGCGCCTGTCGTTCGTACCCCTCACCCTGGCCCTCTCCCGCAAGGGGAGAGGGGAGCGTGGAGCGTGCGAGCTGCGTACGTGCTGCGCCGAAGTCAGCACATCACCGTCTTCCCCCTCCCCGTCAATCGATGAGGGCCGGGGTGAGGGTGACGCGCGCAACGCTTCAGCACCCGCGTTGCATCCCGGGCGCACTGGCGATCGCGCATCGCTGGGTTTCCCCTCTCCCTCGACGGGAGAGGGCCGGGGTGAGGGTGACGCGCGCAACGCGCCCAGACCAAGAGACGCTTCAGCACCCGCGTTGCATCCCGGGCGCACTGGCGATCGCACATCGCTGGGTTCCCCCTCTCCCTCGACGGGAGAGGGCCGGGGTGAGGGTGACGCGCACAACGCGCGCACACCGTGAGGCGCCCCGGCACCCGGCGCTGCCGCGCCGCAATCTCCTCTCCTCTCCGCTCGCCGCGCCATGTCAGTCTCTCACCGCTTGATCCCAGGTGCTTCCAGCGTCGCCCCGGATGCGTTCTTCTGCATATACACCTGCAGCGCGATGACGGCCTCCGACGCGAACGCCGGCTCGGGCAGGCGCATCTGGCGCATGCAATCGATCACGCGCCGCTCCATGGTCCACACCGCGCTTTGCGAGACACGATAGGCGGGCCACTGCGCCATCGCAGCGCGCGCGCCCGCCGCGGTAGTCAGGTTGGGCACATCCTGCAGCCGGATGCGGCGATCGTCCGCGCTGTGGCAGGTGGCGCAGGCGAAGTCGAGTGGTCCCGAGCGCCGGTGGAAGATCGCCTCGCCGATGGCATACAGCTGCGCTTCGCGCGGATGCCGCGCAGGTACGTCGATCAAGTACCCATTCGACCTGGTCGCGATGTAGGTCACCAGCGCCTCGATGTCCGACTCGCGCGCATACCAGCGGTCGATCGCTTGCGCCGGCGAGACCCCCTGCAGCGTCGTCATGCACGTGACCAGGCGCGATTCGGCGTCCTGCACCTTGCCGGTGTCCGCAAAGTAGCGCGGCAGCTGCGCATAGGCGCCTTCGAGCCGGCCCGGCCCGAGGCCAAGGTCGCACTGCGAGAGCGTCGCCCGCTTCGGACCGCGCGGCATGGTCCACAGTTCCTCGCCCCTGAGCTCCATCAGTTCGGCGGGGTTGTCCGCCTGCAGCATCTCGCGGTACTTCCGGATCTCCTGCAGCGTCCGGTCCTGCGCAGGGGCGGCGGCGGCGAACGCGAGGACCGCACTGCCGAGGAGCAGTCGGCGGTACAGCCGGGCGGGCTTCAACTGACCACGACCTCGTCAGCGCGCGAGTCGCCCTTGCTGTCAACCCATGCGACCTTCACCTTGTCGCCCTTCTGCCCGCCGCGGAACCGGAAGGACACGAACGGGTTCGCGGACACCGACGGCCCCCAGTGCGCGGACAGCACCGTGCGATCGCCGCAGGTGACGGTCACGAGCTGGATGAAGTGCGCTGGGATGACTTCCCCGTCCTGGCTCTTGCGCTGCCCTGTCTCCATGATGTGGCTCATCAGGACCCGGACCTCGACCACATCGCCGTCCGCCCTGGCGCGGATACGCATCGGATTGCCCATGATCGCCGCTAGCCTCCGCAGCCGCCCAGGGTGACCTTGATCTCCTTCGCGGCATAGCGCAACCCGCCTTCGCAGCGCGCGATCGCGTACACGTTCGAAGTCATCGCCATCTTGACCCGCGTCTGTACCTCCGGCAGGGTGCCCTGCGGGAAGAAGAAGATCGCCGACAGCAGCGTGGGGTTCTTCTCGACCACCACTGCGATCGCGTCGGTCTTCGCTGCCGCGCTGCTGACGTTGAGCGGTACGACGGCACCGTTCTCCGCGATGTCCGGTGCGACGATGGCCACATCCGGGCTTTCCGCGGCACCGCCCTCACCCAGGACCTTGAACAGTTCGTCCAGGCTGCGCGCGTCGAACGCGGCCTTGTTCCACGCCTCGGCGCGAGCCTCGGGGCCGAGGAAACCGGCGGCCGCGAGCGCGGCCAGCAGCGCAGTCGTCCTCGTCAGGAATTCACGTCTCTGCATTCATCCTCCGTCTGCCACAGCCGCAATAGTACCTGCGGCGGCCCGGGGACCGCGAGACGCGTCAAGGGGGATGGGGAAAAAGGCGCTGCACCGGGCGCCGCAGAGGGCCCCGGCGCACTGCGCTCATCGCTTCACTGCGAATGCACCGCTCATCTGCTGCGACTTGTCGGCTTTCTCCACGAAGTAGGTTCCGCCCAGTTCGCGCACGGCGGGGCCGTAGAAGCGCGCAGTGGCCTGGCCGCTCATGTCGGCGGAGGGCGTGGCCAGGGTCCCCGAAAGCCGGTTGCTGCCAGCGGCATAGTTCAGCACCCCGGAGAGGTCGAGGCTGGAGTCGGACACCGGGATGCCGCTCCCGCGCAACGTGCGGACGGAGAAGTCGGTGGCGAAGTTGATCGACCGTGCGCCGAAGTCGGCCTGTGCCGTCGCATGCGCAGTGACGTCATGCACACCGGCCGAGTTGACCAGCGTGCCGAGCATCACGCCCGCATAGCTCGCGGATCCGGTGACCGGAATGTCGCTCACGCGGGTGGCAGTGCCGAGGATGAAGCGCCCGTCGTACTGCGTCGCCGCGGACGGCGACTGCGAATAGCCCCATGCCCCGAGGGTGGTGTACTGCAGCCCCGCGGTGCGCGGGTTCAGCAGCTCGACCGAGCGGAGCGACCCGTCGCTTGCGACCTTCTGCTCCGAGCTGACGGCGACGGAAAAACCAGGCGAGATCGGCACCGTTCTCGTGGCGAGGTTGGCGAAGGTCTCGCTGAACTGGAGCGGGGCGGCCGGCACCGAGAAGTCCATTGCGATCGTCTTCGGCTGCCCAGACACCCAGTCGATCCGTCCCTCCACGGTCCCATTGAGTTGCCTGGCGGTCGACGTGGCGGCGTCGATGCCGAGGTTGACGGCCTGGCCGGTCAAGCGCGTCTGCCCCGGTTTCGTGATGTCGGGATAGACCTCGGGCACGGGCGTGGAGCGGGTGCCCGAGCTGCCCCCACCGCCTCCTCCACATCCGGCCAGCATCACTGCAACGCTCACCGCGACTGAAAATTCCACACGCATGGGCATGGCGTCCTCTTCCCGGCGCCGCGGGGGACGCCTGCAGGGGTTCTCGAAACCTTCGCCATGACCGTGCGCATCCGGGCGCGGCGCCGTGAACCGGAGCGACGCTGCAGCGGAACGGCCGTGGCGAGCGCCGGCAGCAACCACCATTCCGGGCTCGCGGCCGGGCCGCGAACGGTCAAATCTGCTGCACCGCATAGGGTTCAGACCTGCAGCCCGGGCGCCGATAACGGGTTCACCGAGCCCCGGATCGGAGGTTGCCTGCGTGCGTGCCCTCATTCTTGCCCTGCTGCTCCCCACCGCCGTCGCTGCGGCCGCGGAGCCGTTCCCCTGCCTGCTCACGCCCGCCGAGCTGGGCCCGGTGCTCGGGCACACGCCGGCACCCGGCAAGCCCGAGCGGGATCCGCTCGGCAATCCCATGTGCATCTACGAGCGCACCGACCAGCTGGGCAGCCGGTTCCTGCTCATGGTCGAGCGCACGCCGTGGGATCGCAAGCGCTATGCGCAGCGCCTGGCGCTCGCCACGAGCAGCGGGCTGCGTACTGCCATCGAGTTCCAGGATGTCGGCACCGCGGCCTTCTACGTCGAAGGCGCTGCGGGCGCCCTGGTGGGCGCGACCTATGTGGAGATCAGCGGCTTCAAGGCGGCCGCCACGCGCAAGGTGCAGCCGGACGATGCCCGCGAGCTGCTCAAGCGCATCGCCGCGCGCCTGCCGGCAGGGCCGGTGGCCCGCCAGTAGCGGACTACAACCGGTAGTCCAGCGTGACCCAGACCTTCCGGGTATCGCGCAGTCCCGCGGCGGCATCACCCGCCCGGTAGTCCGCGTAGTCGGCGCTCGCAGACAGGCGCGAGGTGAAGCGCCAGGTCACGCCGACGTCCACCTCGCGGCCGAGATCCCAGTCCGACACGTCGCTGTGGAAGTCGTGATACGCCACGCGGGCGCGCAATCGGCCGAGCTCCAATCCCACCGTCCCGCGCAGATCCTCGAGGCCCACTTTGGGCGTGGTGGCGAAGATGTCCGCCATGCCGGTGAACAGCTGGGTGCTGCCGAGCGGGGTCTGGAACCCGTACTGCCCCGAGTTGCTCCCCAGTCGCTCCCAGTCCACGCGCGCATACGCCTGGCGGAAGTCGACGCCGGCGCCGAAGCGGTTGTAGCTCGCGTCGATGCGTGAGTCGCCGCCGGCGAAGTCTCGCTGTTGCGCCGCCTCAGCGGTGTAGTTGACCCGCACGCTCTCGCCCAGCGGCCACGCGCCCCACGCGCGGCCGCCGTAGATCTTGTTGGAGTTGTCCGAGAACCCGGTGACGGATCCGGTCTCCGGCTGGTTCTGGAAGTAGGCGAACGCCGCGAGCTTCAGCGGCTGGGCGATCTCGTAGTGCACGTTCACCGCATTGATGCTGGTGTCCCAGGTCTTCGCATAGGCGTTGCGCACCTGGTAGTAGTAGCCGTACAGCACGCGCGCACCGCCGAACGGCTGGGCATCGAGCGTGATCCCGTCGAAAGCCTGTGGCAGCTGGCCGAAGTCGTAGTCGCCGATGAAGCGCTGGTTGTCGACGCGCACCAGCTGGCGCCCGGCCCGCAACAGCATGTGCGAGAAGCCGGTGTAGTCCAGGTACAGCCGGTTGAACTGCGTGGTGTCGGGGTCGTACAGCAGCGGATAGTAGCCGGGCGGATAGCCCTGGGCACTCCACGCATTCCAGCTGCTCCAGGTGTCGCTGTTGCCCGGCGAGCGGTTCCAGTCCAGCCCGTTGCGGTCGTCGAAGCGGCTGACGTTGATGGCTTCGGCGACAGCGCTGAAGCCCCGGTACTCCAGCGTCTGCCAGCCCAGGGTGGTGCGCACGCTGGCCCAGTGCGCGTCGCCGCTGGTCCCGTCCTGCTCGACCCAGGTGTAGCGCGGACGCACTTCCAGCAGCAGGTTGCCGTCACGCAGCGCCTCCATTGGGGTGAGGGCGACGAGGGGGCTTTCGTTCTGTGCGAGCGCGCCCGCCGGCGCGAGGACCAGCACGGCAGCGAGGCGCAGCGCGAGCCGCGTCATGGGTCGGCAGCGTGGCAAGGAACGCTTGCCACTATAACCCAGCGCCCGCGGCGGCGCGGTTCAGCGCATGAGCGCGCGCGAGGGGCGTCCGGGAGCGGGCCGGCGCCGCGATGCCGGTCCGAGGCTGCCCGCCTCGACCGCGGCGATGGCCTTGGCCTGGTTCATGTCCTCCGTATACCCGCAGGCGTACAGGCAACACGCAAGCTGGTTGACCAGCGGGTGCGGGATCGGCACCTCGCCTGCAAGGGCCTGACGCATCCACTCGGCGGTGGTGTGCGCATCCGTGGCGGCCGGCAGGCCGGCCAGCGGCTTCACCGGCCCCACCTCGCCGTCGAACAGCACCTTGCGCTCGGCCTGGTCGAAGTACTCGATGCGTGGGCGGCGCTGCGGGTTGGCGAACGGCTCGCCTTCGGTGCTGCCGAGCAGGATCGCGGAGGCGCCGGTCTCGAGGAAGAAGGCGCCGAGCTTGTCCAGGTAAGCCGGGCTGGAGGCTCCGGCCATGACCACGCCGGCGCCATTGAAGGGATCGATCAGCTTCGCCACCAAGTGACCGCTGTTGCGCACCCCCAGGCGGTTGCGCAGCGCGAGCAGCGCAGCCAGCCCGGGACACAGCAGCGCATCCGGCACGAATGCGATGTGCTCCTGCTCGAGCATGCTCTGCGCGTGCGCCAGCGAGCCGCTGGGCAGGATGCCGAGCTCGCGCAGGATGTAGACCGAGGCGACCCGCCCGCTGCCCTCCAGCGTGCCGTGGAAGACGACCGGTACACCGAGCCGCCGCAACAGCAGCCCCAGCAGGGGCAGCAGGTTGGGCTCGCGCCGGGCGCCCCCGTAGGCTGGGATGACCAGCGGGCGCAGCGCAGCGTCGGGCAACTCCAGCGCGTACAGGCGCTCGCCGGTCGCGCGATGGAAACCGAGCAGTTCGGGAACGGATTCACCCTTGAGGCGCAGGGCGATCAGCAGCGCGCCGAGCTCCAGATCCGGCATGCCGGAATCGAGAATGGCGCTGAACAGCTGATAGGCGTCGCTCTCCGACAGGTCACGAACCTCATCCGGTCCCTGAGCGACATGCTTGATGGTGTGCAGCAATTGCATCGAGTCTCCCGCAGCGTTGAGACCCCTGTTTGCAACGCACATGCCACCGCGCTGATTCCCTGTTTGCCCCTTGTGGCGGGGCTTTGGCCTCATCAGTGCGCCACGCGGCGGTGCGCAGGAGGGTCGCCGCGCCTCGCAGCGGTGCATTGACGCGCCGCCGCATGAACGACCCGATCGCCGCCTCGGTACGGCCCGTTAGCACGAGGTTTGCCCTGCCCGAGGGACTGTTGTAAATTTGTCCCGGTACAACAGTTTTCCCTACCCAGCCAGGCCGAGCCACGCTAACATTGATCCACCTCATGCAGCGCTCTCCCGCTGCAAGGAGCGGTGGATGGTTCAGTACTTCTCACGTCTGGCGTTGTGCGCGATGCTCGCGGGCACCGGCGGGATCGCTGCCGCGCAGGGCCTGAAGGCTCCGGGCACCCTCGACAACCTCGATGCCTGGCGGCTGGACAGCGCCCGGCCGCAGTATCGCCCGGGCAGCAGCCTGGAACCGAAGGGCGCGTTCGCCTACGCCAATCCTGCCGACCCAACGGGCGCCACCGTGGCGGGCGGGGTGTACCAGCCACTTTCCGACAGCCTGTCCACCCTGTTCGAGTCCACCTACACCAACGCCGGCGGCCTGGAACAGGAGCGCTCGATGCTCGGCGAGTTCTCCGCGGCATTCGGCGCCGGCTGGGGCATGCGCGCCGGCATGCGCCACAGCGAACTGGGGCTGAAGGAGATGCCGATGTACACGCCCGGAACCGGCTCGCTCGGCTCCTCGGACATCGGCATGCTTACGCTGGAGCGCAACTGGGACCGCTATCGCGGCGCATACACCTACTATGCGGGCCGTTCCGACACCGGTACGACGGCCAGCGGACACCGCTTCCAGCTCAACTACTTCTACGGCGAGCGCAGCTCGGTCGGACTGGCCTACACCGCCCAGCAGCAGACCGACGCCCTGACCGGCGTGCGCATGAACGGCCTCCCGGACACCTCCAACGTCGGGTTGGTCGGCGAGCACTGGCTCAGCGACACCTGGTCCCTGCGCTATGACGCGCTGATGGAAGACACCGGCACGCAGGGCCTCAAGCCCGAGATCCGCCTCGGGCTGCGCCTGAGCTTCTAGCGCGTAACGGGTAGAGACTTTTCCCGCGCGGGCGGTTACGATCCGTCCGTCCCTGGTCTGATTCTCTTCGGGCCGATCCGCTCACTGCCGTCGGTGCGCAGGCGCGTGCGCGCCGCGGCCGTCCACGCCAAGGAGTAGTCGAAGTGCCAGCTGCATTCCGATCCCTCTGCGCATCGCCCGCGCTCGTATGCGTCGTGCTGCTGGCCGGGTGCGACAAGGGCGCGACGCAGGCGCCGCCGCAGATGCCCCCGCCCGAGGTGACGGCCACCACCGTCCAGCCGCGCGACATTCCGATCGCGCTGCAGTACGTCGGCCGCACCGAGGGCGTGCGCGAGGTCGAGGTGCGCCCGCGGGTGGGCGGCATCCTGCTCAGCTGGAATTACAAGGAAGGCAGCACGGTGCAGGCGGGGCACAGCCTGTTCACGATCGACCCAGTGCCCTACCAGACCGCCGTGGCGAAGGCGGAGGCGGACCTCGCCAGCGCGAAGGCGCGCCACCTGCAGGCCGTGCGCGACATCGAGCGGCTCAAGCCCCTGGTGGACCAGGGGATGATCAGCCGCAAGATGTACGACGATGCGATCTCCGCCGAGGAAGTGACCGTCGCCCAGATGAAGGCATCCGAGGCGGCGCTCACCGAAGCCAAGCTCAACTTGAACTACACCCGCGTGGAGGCCCCGATCACCGGCGTGACGGGCCGCGCGCTCAAGTCCGAAGGCAGCCTGGTCGAGGCGCAGAACACGCTGCTGATGACCATCTCCCAGATCGATCCGATCCGCGTGATCTTCAGCATGTCGGAGGGCGAGCGCCTGCGCTTCAACGAGGAGGCGAGCGCCGGGCGCCTGCGCCTGCCGAAGGACAATCGCTTCGTCGTGACGCTGGAGCTGCCCGATGGCAGCAAGTCGGAGCGGCCCGGCGTGGTGGACTTCAGCGACATCCGCGTGGACCCTGCGACGGGGACCAGCGAGTTCCGCGCCGTGATGCCCAATTCGGATCAGCGCATCCGCCCCGGCCAGTTCGTGCGCGTGACATTGCAGGGCGCGCAGTATGCCAAGGCGCTGGCGGTGCCGCAGCGCGCGGTGCTGGAGGGCCCGCAGGGCAAGATCGTGTTCGTCGTCGACGAGAAGGGCATGGCGCAGCCGCGCCCGGTGCAGGTCGGCCAGTGGGCCGGAGAGGACTGGGTGATCACCAGCGGCCTCAAGCCCGGCGACCGCGTCATCCTCGACGGCGTGATGAAGATCCGCCCCGGCGCGCCGGTGACCATCGCGCAGCCCAAGCCCGAGGCACCGGCGGCGCAGCCGCAGGTCAGTGCGAAACCGTAGAGCCCCATGGCAACCCAACCGGTTCTCCCCTCTCCCCTTGCGGGAGAGGGTCAGGGTGAGGGGTACGAAAGACCTGGGCCTCTCGCATTTCCCCTCACACGCATCACCCTCACCCCGGCCCTCTCCCGTCGAGGGAGAGGGGGAACACCGCACAGGCATCCGTCAGCTCTCGCCGCGCGATTCCGGAGGAGCAGTTCTCGCGCTTGCAGGGTGATGCCATGAATTTCTCCCGCTTCTTCATCGACCGTCCCATCTTCGCGGCGGTCCTCTCCGGCTTCCTCGTGCTCGCGGGGCTCGCGGCGATCCGCGTCCTCCCGATCGCGCAGTATCCCGAGATCGCGCCGCCCGTGGTCACCGTGCGCGCCATCTATCCCGGTGCCTCGGCGGAGACGCTGGAGCAGACCGTCGCCGCGCCGATCGAGAACCAGCTCACGGGCGTCGAGGACATGATCTTCATGTCCTCGAACTCCGGCTCCAACGGCCTGCTCGAGATCCAGGTCACCTTCGACATCGGTGCCGATGCCGACAAGGCCGCGCTCAACGTCAACAACCGCGTGAAGCAGGCAGAGGCCCGCCTGCCCGAAGAGGTGCGCCGCCAGGGCGTGACCGTCGAGAAGGGCTCCTCGTCGTTCCTGTTCGTCTACGGCTTCTTCTCTCCCGACGGCCGCTTCGACGACGTCTACACCAGCAACTACGTCACCCTCAACGTGCTCGACGCGCTCAAGCGCGTGCGCGGCACCACCAACGTGCAGATCTTCGGCGCCAAGGACTACGCCATGCGCGTGTGGCTGCGGCCCGACCGGCTCACGCAGCTCGAGCTCACCCCCGACGACGTGGTGAGGGCGATCTCCGAGCAGAACGCGCAGTTCGCCGCCGGCAAGGTCGGCCAGACCCCCGCGGGCGACAGGCAGCAGCTGGTGTACACGATCACCACCAAGGGCCGGCTGTCCACCGCGGAGGAGTTCGAGAACATCATCGTGCGCGCCACGCCCGGCGGCGCCACCGTGCGCGTGCGCGACGTCGCCCGCGTCGAGCTGGGCTCGAAGGACTACGAGTTCATCGGCCGCGTCAACGGCAAGCCGGCGACGCTGGTCGGCGTGTTCCTGCAGCCCGGCGCCAACGCGCTGGAAGTGGCCGACGAATGCAACCAGGTCATGGCCGACCTCGCCAAGCGCTTCCCCGACGGCCTCGCCTACGCCAACGTGTACGACACCACGCGCTTCGTGAAGGTCTCGATCCGCGAGGTGGTCAAGACGCTCGGCGAGGCGATGGCGCTGGTGTTCCTGGTGGTGTTCCTGTTCCTGCAGAACTGGCGCGCCACGCTGATCCCCTTCGCCGCGGTGCCGGTCTCGCTGATCGGCACCTTCGCCGGGCTGTCCATCCTCGGCTACTCCATCAACACCCTCACCCTGTTCGGGATGGTGCTGTCGATCGGCATCGTGGTGGACGACGCCATCGTGGTGCTGGAGAACGTCGAGCGCATCATGCGCGAGGAGAAGCTCTCCGCGCGCGAGGCTGCGATCAAGGCGATGAGCGAGGTGACCGGCCCGGTCGTGGCCATCGTGCTGGTGCTGTGCTCGGTGTTCGTGCCGGTGGCGTTCCTCGGCGGCCTCGCGGGCGAGCTCTACCGCCAGTTCGCCGTCACCATCACCATCGCGGTGGTGATCTCGGGCTTCGTCGCGCTCACGCTCACGCCGTCCCTGTGCGTGCTGCTGTTCAAGTCCGGCCATCACGGCACCCCGGGCCGCTTCTTCCGGGCCTTCAACGACTGGTTCGCACGGCTGACCGTGCGCTACGCGAACGGGGTGGCCGTGATGCTGCGCTGGTCGGCGATCGGCCTGGTCCTGTTCGGCGTGATGGTGCTGGCCACCGCCTGGCTCTGGCGCAACACCCCCACCAGCCTGGTCCCGGACGAGGACACCGGCTACTACATCGGCGCGGTGTTCCTGCCCGACGGCGCGACCCTGCAGCGCACCGATGCGGTGGTGCAGAAGGTCACCGAGGCGATGCTGGCGAACAACGCCAACCAGTACGCGGTGGCGTTCACCGGGCTGGACTTCCTCGGCGGCGGCTTCCGCAACAGCGCCGCGACCATCTTCGCCTCGCAGATCCACTGGGACCAGCGGCCGGGCGTGTACACCAAGGAGCTGGTCGGCGAGTTCTTCGGCCGCACCGCGGGCATCAAGGAAGGTCTGGTGCTGGCCTTCCCGCCCCCGCCGATCCTCGGCCTGGGCAACGCCGGCGGCTTCGAGTTCTACATCCAGAACCGCGGCGAAGGCGGCGCGAAGCGCCTGGCCGAGGTGAAGGACCAGTTCATCGGCCGCGCGTCGCAGGATCCGCGCTTCATGTGGGTGCAGACGCTGTGGCGGGCCAATGTGCCGCAGCTGTACGTCGACGTCGACCGCGAGAAGGCCAAGGCCCTGGGCGTGCCGATCGACTCGCTCTACAACACGCTCGCGGCCACGGTCGGCACCTACTACGTGAACGACTTCAACAAGTTCGGCCGCACCTGGCAGGTGCTGATGTCGGCGGAGCCGGCGTATCGACAACGCCCGGATTCCATCGGCGAGATCTACGTGCGCTCGCTCCGCGGCGAGATGATCCCGCTGAAGTCGCTCGCCAGCGTGCGTTACTCGTCAGGGCCGGATTCGATGGACCGCTTCAACAACCTGCCCGCCGTGAAGATCCTCGGACAGGGCGCGCCGGGGATCAGCTCGGGCCAGGCCATCGCGGCGGTCGAGGAGATCGCCAACGAGGTGCTGCCGGCCGAGTTCAGCTTCGACTGGGGCGGCGCGTCGTACCAGGAGAAACGTTCCAGCGGCACGTCGGGGCTGGCGATGGGCATGGCCGTGGTGATGGTGTTCCTGATCCTGGCCGCGCAGTACGAGCGCTGGTCGCTGCCCTTCTCGGTGCTGATGGCGCTGCCCTTCGGCACCTTCGGCGCCCTGGCCGCGATCTGGGTCAACAACCTCGGGCCGCTCTGGATCAACCAGCTGGCGGCGATGCTGGGAGCCGGCCCGATCATGCAGGGCAGCCCGCTCACCAACGACGTCTACTTCCAGATCGGCCTGGTCACGCTGCTGGGCCTCGCGGCCAAGAACGCGATCCTGATCGTGGAGTACGCTCTGCTCAAGTCACAGGAGGGCCTGTCGGCTTCCGCGGCCGCGCTGGAGGCGGCGCGCCTGCGGTTCCGGCCGATCCTGATGACCTCCCTCGCCTTCATCCTCGGCGTGATGCCGCTGGTGGTGTCGAGCGGCGCCGGGGCAGGCGCGCGGCACTCGGTCGGCACGGGCGTGATGGGCGGCATGATGTCGGCGACCTTCCTCGCCATCTTCTTCATCCCGATGTTCTTCAAGCTGATGAGCGGCGGCGGGCTGCGCGAGCGGCGCAGCGCCGCGCAGCTGCGCGAGGAGATCGAGCACCATCGCCGGCTGGTCCAGGAGTCCGTCGATCACCCCCACCGCGGGATCCAGCCGGCAGCGAGCTGATCCCCGCTTCACGGCTCGCCCGGATGGGCTGACCATCCGGCGGTTTGGCGGTACACTCGGAGCCGTAGTGCGCCTTTCGTGCGCGCAGCCGATAACCGACCACAACACACCTGCGCATGAGCACCCCCGCGCCGCTGCCCTGGCAGCTGGAAGCCGAGACCAGTACCGCCTTCGCCGTCGACCGGTTCTGCAACATCGTCGCCATGCAGTGGGGCTGGACCACGCTCACGGGCTGGCTGCGCGACGATGCCATCGGCAAGCCCTTCGCGGATTTCTGCCACCCCACCGATCGCCCCGCCGTGCTGGAGGCGTTGCAGTCGCTCATCCGCGGCGAGATCTACTCGTGCCGGGTGCCGGCGCGCTGCAGCCGCCGGGACGGCATGCATTGCTGGGTGGAGATCTACGCCCACCCCGAGCTCGACGAGCAGGGCGGCATCAATGGCGTGCGCGGCACGCTGAGCGACATCACCAACCGCCGCCGGGGCATGCAGGCGCTGCGCGAGAGCGAGGCGCGGTTCCGGGCGATCTGCGAAGCCTCGCCCCTTGGCGTGCTGGTCACCGATGCCAACGACAGCTGTATCTTCGCCAACGCTAACCTCGAGCGCATCAGCGGCCTGCGCGGAGACCAGCTGCGCGGCGAGGGCTACCTGACCAGCGTGCACCCCGACGACCGCCCGCGGCTGCTCGAGGCGCGCGACAACGCGCGGCGCAACCTCACGCCCTATCGCGTGGAGCACCGCTACACCCATGCCTCAGGGCCGGACACCTGGAGCCGGATCAACGGCGCCCCGATCGTCGACGGCGGCAATTTCCTCGGCTTCGTGCATGTCAGCGAGGACATCACCTCGCAACGCAGCGCCGACGAGGCGCTGCGGCTATCCCAGGAGCGCCTGCAGCTCGCCCTGGAGGGTTCGGGCGACGCGTTGCTCGACTGGGACCTGGACACCGGCGAGTTGTACTTCAGCGAGCAGTGGGGGGCGATGCTGGGCGGTCCGCAGGGTCCGGCCGTCACCACCGTGCGCGACCTGCTCGAGTTGATCGAACCGCGCGAGCGCGCAGGCGTCGAGGTCGCGCTGAACGAGACGCTGCGTGGGGAACGCCCCTTCCTGCGCGCGCAGTGCCGCGTGCGCACGCAGTCGGGCGAATCGAAATGGATCGAGGCACACGCCAGGGTGATGCGGCGCGATGCGGACGGCCGGGCGCTGCGCGTGGCAGGCACCTGCTCGGACATCACCGACCGCAAGATCCTCGAGGCGCGCCAGGCCGAGTTCATGGCCTCGGTCAGCCACGAACTGCGCACGCCGCTCGCGTCCGTGCTGGGCGCGCTGGAGATCCTGCGCGAGGAGCACCGCGAGGAGCTGTCGCCGGGTGCCCGCCGCTTCTTCGACATGGCGCTGCGCAACGGCAACCAGCTCGCCAGCCTGATCAACAGCGCTCTCGACCTGGAGCGCATCGAGACCGGCCTGCACGCGTTCAAGTTCGGCGCGACGCGCGTCAGCGACCTGCTGGCCCAGGCAGTCGAGATCAACGAGCCGTACGCGCTGAAACTCAGCGTCATGCTGCAACTCGATCCGCCGACCAGCGATGTCTACGTCTGGACCGACCCGCAGCGCGCGCTGCAGATCCTCACCAACCTGACCTCGAACGCCATGAAGTTCTCGCCGGAAGGCAATGCGGTGCGGCTGGGCTGCGAGCTGCTGCCCGAGCGCGTCCGCCTGTTCGTCGAGGACCATGGTCCCGGCATCCCGGAGGAATCGCGCGACCGCATCTTCCAGCGCTTCGGCCAGGCCGCCAACCAGGAGCATTCACGTCTGCCCGGCAGTGGCCTGGGGTTGTCGATCTGCCGCGCGCTGGTGAGCCGCCTGGGCGGTGAGATCGGCTATCGCACCGCCCTTGGGGTGGGCAGCGTGTTCTGGGTGGACCTGCCGCGGGCGAAGAGCGCGGCGACGGAGATGTCGGCGGCCTGAGCAGGCAGGGTGGCCGCGCCCCCAACCGGCCGCATCGCGCCAAACGGCTACCCATGAGGCAGTAGGGATCGACGACGGTTGAATCAGACAGCCGCTTCCAGCGCGGCGCAGGCGCGTCGGCCTCGCAAGCCTTACCGATACGTGCCATCCCACGGACCGGAGCGCAGACTCGCGCTTTGCCGATCTTCGGTGACGACCGGGCGGTTCAATGTGAACACCGACTCCGGCCGGACCACCGAATAGTCCATGTAGCCCATCCGCGCCAGGGGGCGCATTGCGCCGGTATCGACGATGCCGTCCTTTACGAAGGCATCGTCGATGTAGATTGCGACCACATGGCCAAACACCACCACATGCTCAGGCTGGGATGAGTCGGTGCGTGGCAACGCGAGCGTCTTCCACAACCGGCATTCGAGCGCGGAGGGGCTGGCGGCGACGCGGGGCGGCCTGACCACCAGCGACGGTGCAACCTCGAGATGCGCCAGCTCGAACTCATCGACATTCGCTGCGACCGGCGCCGAGCTCAGGTTCATCGCATCGACGAGCCCCTGGGTGGACATCGAACAGGTGAACTCGCCTGTGTCCTCGACGTTGGTCAAGCTGTCCTTGCGACCCGCCGAGGAGAACATCACGATCGGGGGTGCGTCGCACACGGCGTTGAAGAAGCTGTACGGCGCCAGGTTGAATACGCCGGCTTTGCTGATCGTGCCGATCCACCCGATCGGACGCGGCGCAACCAGCGCCTTGAACGGATTGTGCTTCAAGCCGTGGTTGCGATGTTCGAGCAGGTTCTCGAGCGAATAATGCATGGCTATCCCGTGACTCGCAGGGCTGGAGAAGCGTTCGTGGCTGTCATTCGATTGCCCGACCAACCACCTCCGGTCGAGGCCGCGTTGGGACACGTCTTGCGGCTCACGGCATCCTCGCCGCTCCTCCAGGATGGATTCTGCCCGAGACTCGTTCGCTGGATGGCACTGCTCGTGGCGTAGGGCGGGGGCGCTGCACGCACAGGCGCCATCCGTTTGAAGGGAACCCGAAGCGCTCGATCTCGGAGCCCAGCGCCAACTCCGTGCTTGGTGCCTCGGCAGGCTTGGATGTGGTGCTCATGTCGAAGACTGCGAGGATGTGGGCACCTGCACGCCCGGCCACTACGCCCCTCCACAACAGAACGAATCCCCCTCGCCCGAAAGGCTGGCCCCCGCCGTCCGGTCCCCGTCCATCGGCCGTTCGACGCATTGCGCTACGCAGCCAGTTCCCGCACCACCTCGCACCACGCCCGCGCCAGGTTCGTCCGGTCATATCCCCCGCCGCCGAACGCCATCAACCTTCCGGCGGAGTACTCCCCGGCCAGGTGGACCAGGCTTCGCGCCGCATGCGCATGCACCTGCGGCGAGTAGCGCAGGCGCGCAAGCGGATCGCCGTCCAGTCCGTCCGCCCCGCACTGGAACAGCACGAACTGCGGCTTGAACCGGCGCAGGTGTGCAACCACGTCCGGCCAAGCTGCAAGGAACTCCTTGTCGCCGGCGCCCGATGGCAGGTTGATGTTGAGCTTGGTGCCGCGCGCCGCGCCGGTGCCGGTCTCGTCCGGCCGTCCGGTGCCCGGATACAGGCTGCGGTAGTCCTCGTGGATATCGGCGAAGATCAGATCGGGGTCGTCCTCGTACGCGTAGAACACGCCGTCGCCGTGATGCACGTCGATGTCGACGTAGGCGATCCGGCGAATGCCGTACTCGCTGCGCAGCGTCTCGATCACCACCCCGAGGTCGTTGAAGACGCAGAAGCCCGCCGACCGGTCGCGGCGCGCATGGTGCAAACCCCCGATCGGCTGGAAGGTGTGCAGGCACTCGCCGCGCATCACGTGCTGCAGACCGTCGAGGGCGGAACCCGCCACGGTGGCGGCTGCCTCGTACACGCCGGGGAAGACCGGCGTGTCGCCGTTGTCGAGGTAGTCCAGCCCTTCGCTCTCGGCGCTCATCACGCGATCGACGTGGGCCTTGGTGTGGAAGCGCTCGATCTGCTCGCGCGAGGCCACCCGTGGCGCCATCGATGCAACGCGTGCATCCAGGCCCTGGCGGATGAGCTCCTGCATGAAGGCGCCCTGCCGGTCCACGCCCAGCGGATGGCCGTGTGGGAACCCGTACCGGCCCAGCGCCTCGCCGTGGTACAGGCAGGTCCGAGGGTTCACGGCCGCCGCTCCACGGACCTGCGCACCGGACCACGCCAGCGCGCCTGCGCCGAGAAGAAAGCGGCCGAAGCGACGGCGGGACAGCCTGGGCCGCGCGGGGCGCGCATCGTCACAAGGTCCCATTGCAGTGCCAGCACAGCTGGAAGTTCGCCGGGTTTTCTTCTCCGCACGCGGGGCAGAATACCCGGCCCGTCACCTTCGGCGACGACTCGAAGTCCTTCACCAGCGCCTGCGCCCGTTCGAGGTCCTGCTCGTGGGCCAGCCAGAGCTCGGGATAGGCTTCGGTGACCGGCAGCTGCCCTGCACCGCTCTGCGCGTTCTCGTTGAACACGTGCGCCTCGATGCCCGCCTGCGCGAGCAATCCGCGGAGGATGTGCGCATCGGGCAGGCTGACAGCGCGGCAGAGACGTTTCATGGGGGCGTGTGACCGTTCGGGCCATCATAGCGCAAGGTCCCGGGCGGGGACGGGAACAGCGGCGAGTCCTCTTCCCTGCCGGGACCCGGAGATACGTGGAACCGCCTCAGCGCGAGATCGGTGCGGTCCCCCGCGCGTCGAGCGGCAACGTGATCGGTCCGAAGCGCGTGCCGACGTCCAGCGAGCCGGAGAGCACATACCCCGCCTCGCTGCCGCGCAGCAGGTTGAACACGCCCATGCCGAATGCGCGGGGCGAGAACGCGACCGGCACTTCCACCGTCGCACTCTGCCCTGGCCCCAGCTTCGTGCCTGCGACCGCAGTGCTGCGCGCCACGTCCTTGCCGCCCAGTTGCAGCTCGAGCGCGAGCTTGCCCAGATCGAGGTCGAACTGATTGGTATTCTGCACGCGTACCTTCGCTGTGGCGGCCACCTTGTCCAAGCTGAGTGCGCCAATGTCGAGCGCGGCGAGGCTCGCTTCCGGTACCGCTGGAACGGGGAGTTCCCCCCGGTAGGACACCGGGACGTTCACGCGTCCGACGACCGGCGCATCGACACCCAGGTCCATATTCGCCGTGTAGGGCAGCACGCTGCCCGGCCGGACCGATTTCGCAGCGGCAAACAGGGAGCGGAACTCGATGCCGACCGGCACCTGCAGGACCTTGCTGCCGCTCGCGGAGATCGATCCGGAAGGCTTGATCCGGCCTTCCGCCACCTGCTGTCCGCCGGTGGCGAGCGCATAGCCCACCTCCACGAGCGGAAGGGCCACAGCGTAAGGGTTCCTGACCTCGACGTCGAAGACCAGGCCGGCTTTCTCGAGGCTCAGATCCTGAAGGTGCGCGCCGGTGACGCGCGCAGTCGGTTTCGGTGCCGACTTCAGCACATCGTCGACCGACTGGCAGCCGGCCAGGGCGAGCAGCAGGGCCGCACCCGCTGCGAAGAAGGTGGTGCCTCGGCGCGACACTGGCGTTACCATGAATCCAGATCCTGCATCATGCGTGATTCCCCGCGAGGCACGCACGTTCCGGGCCCACGACTCAGCCGAACAGGTCGAGCTGCGGCCCCACCCGCGGCGGCTGGAACAGCGTGCAATCCAGCGGCCGGCGCCGCTCCTGGTTGAGCCGCAGCCGCTTGCATGCGATGTCGAAGCGCTTGCGAAGCAGGTCGGCAAGCAGGCCCTCGCCGCTCATGCGCTTGCCGAAGCGGGAATCGTTCTCCCGCCCACCGCGCATCTCGCGCACCCGGCTCATCACGTGGGCCGCCTTGAGCGGGTAGTGCGTCTCCAGCCAATCCTTGAACAGCTCCTTGAGCTCCCACGGCAGGCGCATCAGCACATAGGATGCGGATTCAGCCCCGGCTTCGGAAACGGCCTCCAGCACCGCTTCCACCCCGGCGTCGGTGAGGAACGGGATCACCGGCGCAACCATCGCCCCCACCGGCACCCCGGCGTCGGCGAGCCGGCGGATCGCCGCGAGCCGGCTGTGCGGCGCCGAGGCACGCGGCTCCATGCGCCGGGCCAGGTCGACATCCAGCGTGGTGACCGTGACGAACACCTGCACGAGGTTCTGCCGCGCCATCGCAGACAGCAGATCGAGGTCGCGCGTGACCAGGGCGTTCTTGGTGACGATCGTGCAGGGATGCCGGGTCTCCGCGAGCACCTCCAGCACCTGACGCGTGATCTTCCACTCGCGCTCGATGGGCTGGTAGCAGTCGGTGTTCACCCCGATGGCGATCGGCTCGACCTGGTGACCCCGCCGCGCCAGCTCCTCGCGCAGCTTCTCGGCGGCGTTCACCTTGGCGAAGAGCCGCGTCTCGAAGTCCAGGCCGGGCGAGAGCTCGAGATAGGCGTGGGATGGACGCGCATAGCAGTAAACGCATCCATGCAGGCATCCGCGGTACGGGTTGATCGAGTACGTGAAAGGGACGTCCGGCGAATCGTTCCGGGTGATGATGCCCTTCACTCGCTCCGGCGTTACGGTGGTGCCCGGCGCATCGGGGGGCTCACGCGGCGTATCCCAGCCGTCGTCGAACGCGTGCCGCCGCAGCGACTCGAAGCGTCCTTCCGGGTTGAGGCCGGCCCCGCGCCCCTTGTAGGGCTGGGGCACGGCGCCATTGACGGTCTTGAGCGGCACGGCACATCCTGCCAGGCACCATATTCCTGACAGGATATACAGGTACTGATCATAAGTCCAGCCAACGGAGCCTCCCGCCCCATCCGCCCCCCTCTGGAGAGTGGGACTTACAGCGACGCTACGCCGCCACGCCCATCATCTTCAGCGCCCCCTTGAACAGCGCACTGCCCGGGTCGGCCAGGCGGTTCAGGATGGTGAAGTGGTTGTCCTCCGGGCAGGCAAACTCGCCGGCGACCCGGGTCTTCCACGCCCGCTTGATCAGCGCATGCTGCTCGTGGAAGCCGTCCTGCTCCTTCCCGCCCACGGCGAGATACAGGGGGGCGTCCGTGGCCGGTTGCATCAGCGCCGGGCTCACGCGTCTGGCCGAGGCGGGGGTCAGGCGCACGTCGACGTTCACCGAAGGGGTGTTCATCACCGGCTCGACATCGAACAGGCCGCTGACAGCGAGCCCGCCCTTCACCACCTTCGCCGGCAGATCCGGGGCGTAGCGCGGCCATTGCGCACACAGCGTCATCGCGGTCAGGTGCCCGCCGGCGGAATGGCCCGCCACGTAGAGCGGCCCGGCCGGCGCGCCGAAGTTGTTGCCGTTGCGGTACAGCCATGCGGCGGCCTGCACCACCTGGCGCACCAGGTCCTCGATCGTCACGTTCGGGCACAGCGCATAGTTGATCATCGCCACCGTCACGCCGGCATTCACGAACGGCTCTGCGACGAAGGAGTGCTGGTTCTTGTCCAGCGCGCGCCAGTAGCCGCCGTGGATGAACATCAGCAGTCCGCGGCTCGTCCCCTTCGCCCGGAAGAGGTCGAGCTTTTCCATCGGGTGGCTGCCGTAGGCAACGTCGAGGTAGCCGTCCAGCTTCGCGCGGGCTTCCGCGGAGCGCTTGCCCCAGGCCTCGAAGTGCGAGGCGAACTCGGGGACGGCCAGGCGTGGGTTGTAGCGGGTCTCGTAGTACTGCGCATCCCTCTTCATCTTGGTCTTCTCCTGGTCGATGAGGGACGCTATTTGACCAGAAACGGGGCCGTCGGGCTGCGCTGACGACGGCTGGCAGCTGCAGGGCAGCCCCGGGTCATGCAGATGGACGGCCGGGGCGGCCGCCTGCCACCGCGCACGCTCAGCCGCGCGGCGCCTCCAGCGCCGCCTGCTGGTCGTCCCGCTCCGGCGCGCCGTGCGGAGCGGGGATCCGCGGCATGAACGCGTCGTTGCGCACGCCGTTGATGGTGAGCGCGCCGCCGTCGTACACGGCATCGATGACGAACTTGTCTCCGTCGGCCTTGAGCAGGCCCGTGGCCTCGAGGGCCGCCAGCTGCCGGTGCAGCATCTCCTCGGCCAGGCTCTGCAGCTGCGCCTCCTCGAAGGTGGCGCCCTGCGCGGTCAGCGCATTCAGCGCCTGCTGGCGCGCGTCGCCGGCCATCCAGGCCTGCAGCAGCGAGCTGGACATCTCGGCAGAGCCGTTGAACTTCAGCCGGGACATCAGCTCGGCCGGTGCCGGCTCGCCGTTGGCGCCGCCGGTGTAGCCCTTGCCGTTGAAGGCCAGCACCGCGGTGCCGGCGACCTGTCCCTGCTCGGTCTGCACCGCGAGGCGCTTGAGGCGCACCTCCGGCGAGCCCTTGAGCATGTCCCCGAGCATGCGCAGCGCCGACTGCGCCACCAGGCGGTTGTAGGTACCGGCATCCAGCTGCGCCTGGTCTGCCCCGCCGACGTCGTCGAGGTACCTGGCCAGCGCCTTGCGGTCGATGCGGTCGAACTCGACGTCCAGCACGGCGTTCTTGAACGACTTCACTTCGCCGCCCACGGTCTGGCCACTGCCCTCGCGCACCTTGAGCAGGTAGCCGAGCATCAGGGTCTGGCCCTGGTTGCGCTGCACCGCGGAGGTCTGGATGCCCTTCACGCTGCCGTTGCCGAACGGGCTCTCGACCGAGACCTCGCGAATGTCGAAGTCGGTGCGTCCCGACCAGTCGGCCTGGTTGGCCGCGGTGACCCAGTCCCCGCGCACCTGCATGCCGGCGAACTCGGCGGTGACGCCGCCTCCCTCCACGGCGATGCGCGGGAGGTCGAGCACCAGGTTCATCTTGCTGGCATCGGCCGTCGTCACCGTACCGCTGGCACCGCCCCAGGTCAGCTTCATGGCAGGCTGTGCGAGCATCTGCTTGCTGAACTGCGGTGACTCCAGCGTCATGGCCAGCGAACGGTCGAAGCGCACCACCGACTGCACCTGGAACGCAGGCTTGCCGCCGAAGTAGTAGTCGGCGGCGGCCTGTACTTTCTGCGGCCACACCGGCGTGGACTGGATGACCACAAAGCCCTTGCCCGGATCCGGCACGTGCCGCACGGCATGCTTGATGGTGAAGTAGGCGTCGGGATCCGACTTCATCGAGATCCGGTGGGTGACTTCGGAGCTGAGCCATCCGCGACGGTACTGCACCAGCGTGATCGCGAGCGGCGAGTTGGCGTTGCCGGCCTGCGTCTGGCGCAGCACTTCGGCGAAGCCGTGCTCGGTGCGCCACCCCAGGTACCAGGGCAGGGCAGCGGCGCCCGCCGCTCCGGTGACCACCACCGCCGCGACCACGCCGATTGTCAACTTGTTCATTGCGAATTCCCCTTTTCACACTCGCGTGTGCACGGGGGAGGGTTTCAGCAGCTTCCATGCCGGAGGAATGCGACGGCAGGGCCTTGTCGCGCAAGGCTGCAGAGCGTCCATGCCAGCCCGATGCTGACGCCGTACGGCGCATCGCGTGCTAACATCGGCGCGCCGATTTCACAACGCTTTCACCCCCATGACCGCCTCGTTCGCGCACCCTGAATACCTGGTCACCACCGACTGGCTCGCAGCGCACCTCGACGACCCGGACGTGCGCGTGCTAGACGGCACCACCCACCTGCCCCCGCTGCCCGATCTCTCGCTCTACGACGTGGTCCCGGGCCGCGCCGACTTCGAGAAGGGACACATCCCCGGCGCCGCCTTCGTCGACATCGAGCACGACGTCTCCACGCCACATCCGCGCCTGCACTTCATGCTGCCGGGCGCGGAAGTGTTCGCTGCGGCGATGGGCCGCTTCGGCGTCGGCGACGGGACGCACGTCGTGACGTACGCAACCGGGAACCACTGGTGGGCGACGCGGCTGTGGTGGATGCTGCGCGTGTTCGGGCACGACCGCGTGTCGGTGCTCGATGGCGGCTTCCAGAAGTGGCAGCGCGAGGGACGGGCGGTCGAGACCGGCCCCGCCCGCCCACATGCTGCCGGGCGCTTCACCGCCCGCATGCGGCCGGAGATGGTCGCCACCCGCGAGGACGTGCTGAGCGCGATCGGACGGACCGGAACCTGCACGGTGAACGCGCTGCGCGCGGAGCAGCATGCGGGCACCGGCGGCGTGCACTACGGCCGCCGCGGCCACGTGAAGGGCAGCATCAACATCCCCTCGCTGCAGCACATCCGCGAGGACAACACGTTCCGCACGGCCGACGAGCTGCGCGCGCTGTTCGCGCCCGCCCTCGCCTCGCCCGAGGTCATCACCTACTGCGGCGGCGGCATCGCCGCGACCAGCGTCGCGCTGGTGCTCGCGATGCTCGGGCACGACCGCGTGAAGGTCTACGACAACTCGCTCACCGAGTGGGCCGCGGATCCCGCGCTGCCCATGGAGACGGGCGCCTAGGAGGAGCTGAAGCGATGTTCCAGTACTTCCCGATCCAGCGCAGCGAATACGACGGCCCGGTGCTGGTGACCGGCGCGGGCGGCTGCATCGGCAGCTGGGCCCTTGCGCTGCTCACGCGCGCCGGCATCCCGGCGGTCGCATTCGATCTCACCGAGGACAAGCGCCGTCCGCGCCTGCTGATGAGCGAGGACGAGCTGGCGCAGGTGCGCTGGCTCACCGGCGACATCTCCGAGTCCGACATCGTGATGAACGCGATCGAGGCCAGCGGCGCAAGGGCCATCGTGCACCTGGCCGCGCTGCAGGTGCCCTTCTGCAAGGCCGATCCGATCGCCGGAGCGAAGGTCAACGTGGTGGGCACAGTGAACGTGTTCGAGGCTGCACGCAAGCTCGGCATCAAGCGCATCACCTACGCCAGCTCCATCGCGGCGCACGGCGCGATGGAAGGCCACGGCACGCTGCCCACCCTCTACGGCGCCTACAAGTTCTGCAACGAGGAGACCGCCAAGGTCTACTCGCAGGACTGGCAGGTGCACAGCGTGGGGCTGCGGCCGGGCGTGGTGTACGGCGTCGGCCGCGACCAGGGCCTGACCTCGAAGACCACCGTGGCGCTGCTTGCCGCAGCAGCCGGCCGGCGCTACGAGATCCCCTTCCGTGGGGCAGTCTCCTGGCTGCATGCGGGCGAGGTGGCCAGCGCCTTCCTCAAGGCCGTCTCGAAGGACCGCGAGGGCGCGCCGGTGTTCGACATCAATGGCGTGGCCACCTCGGTCGAGAAGTCGCTCGAGCTGATGCACAAGATCGCGCCCGGCGCGCAGATCACCTGCACGGGCTCGCCGCTGCCGTTCCCCATGGACCTGTCCGACGAGCCGGTGCGCCGGCACCTCGGCGACTACGGCGTCGTGCCGCTGGACGACGGCATGCGCGGCACGTATGCCGCGTTCAAGGAGCTGCTGGCGCGCGGACTGGTCAAGGCGGAGAGCGCGGCCTGAGGGGCAGCAACCCGATGCTGCTCGCACGCGAGACCTCCGCCCTGCTGATCATCGATCTGCAGGAGCGGCTGCTGCCGCACATCGACGCGGCGGAGAGCGTGCTCGCCCAGACCACCTGGCTGCTCGCCGTGGCGCGCCGCCTCGGGGTACCGGTGGTCACGACCGAGCAGTATCCGACCGGCCTCGGCCCCACCGCCGCCCCGCTGCGTGCGCTGTTGACCCAGGACGAGATGGTCGAGAAGGTGCATTTTTCGTGCGTCGCAGAGGGCAGCCTGCAACGCCACGCGACGTGGGCGCGCCACCAGTTCGTCGTGGCCGGCACCGAGGCGCATGTGTGCGTGCTGCAGACCGTGCTCGGCCTGCTCGGGGCGGGCAAGCAGGTCTGCGTGGTCGCGGAAGCAGTGGGCTCCCGCAAGGCCGCGGACCGCGAGCTGGCACTGGCCCGCATGCGCCAGTGCGGCGCGCAGATCGTCTCGCGCGAGATGGTCGCCTTCGAGTGGCTGGGTCGCGCAGCCACCGAGGAGTTCCGCGACGTCAACCGGAGGTTCCTGCGTTGAGCCGTGCCTGTTGCGCCCGGGTCTTGCTGTGTATCGGGCTGATGCTGTGGCTGGCTGCGGCGCGACCGGCGCTCGCCGTGCCGGAGATCGACGAGCCGGCTCCGCCGCTCAGGGGCACGCTGTTTTCAGGCGAGCCCTTCGACCTTGCCCAGATGCGCGGCAAGGTGGTGCTGATCAACTTCTACTCCAGCTACTGCAAGTTCTGCGCATACGAGATCGGCACGCTCGAATCGTTCTACGAGACCCACCAGAAGGACGGCTTCGAGGTCATCGCCATCGGCGTCGATGCGCCGGAGGACCGCGAGCGCGTCGAGCGCATGCTGAACATCTACCACCTGCCGGGCACGATGGCCGCGAGCCTGCAGGAAAGCGGCTTCGCCCCCCGCTATCCGACGCCCACCGCCTTCATCGTCGACCGCGACGGCATCCTGCGCCATCGCATCACCGGCGCGAAGGGCCCGTCCCAGTACCAGGAGCTGGTGCTGCCGCTGCTCGCCCGGTAACTGCAGTGCCAGGTACGGCGTGACAGAAACCGCGTGACTGAACGGCGTGACGAGCGCGCCGACATTTGCGCAACGTCACGTTTCGGTCACGCTGTATCCGTCACGCCGTCCCGGTCACCGTTTTGACGTCACGCGGTTTCTGTCACGCAGCAGCTGTCATCGCCCTCGCCCTGTCACGGATTTTGCATTCCGGAGCACATTCAACCTGCGCGCCGAGACCGAATGCACCCCGCCCTTTGCCGCTCGCTGGCCTGCTCGGCCCTGCTCCTGCTCCCGGCCGGGCTTCACGCGGCCACCCCCAGCTTCCTGTGCAGCAAGGCGAAGACGTGGGTGGAGAGGACCATCTGCGCCAGCGATCGCCTGTCAGCGCTGGATCTCGAACTGGCCTCCGTGTACGCACGCCTGCTGCAGATCACCTCGGGTGAGTCCGAGCGCAGCCTCACGGCGGAGCAGCGGCGCTGGTGGGCCACCCGCGACGAATGCCGGCGCGAGTCCTCCCCGCAGGAGTGCCTGGAGCTGCGCTACACCATGCGCATCGGCGCCCTGCGCAGCCGCCCGGACTACGCCGAGGCGCAGCCGGGCAAGGCCATCGAGCTGCCCCCCGAGGCCATCGCCACCGCCGGACAAGGCTGGACCCGCGGGCTGGGCGGATACCTCAAGGCCATCCGCGCCTGCCTGCGCAAGGCACCTGCTGCCGTTGCGCGCATCGGCAACGCCTGGGAGGACCCCGAGCAGGACCAGACCGTGGCCGTGCGCCTGCGCGGCACCGACGGGGCGACGTGGGTCTGCCTGGCGCGCCGCAACGGCTCGGAAGTGCTGGCCTGGCGCGAAACCAACGCCTACGAGCCGCTGCCGCCCGAGGGACCGTTGTTCTACCCCGACCCGAGTGGACTGCCGGCAGGCGCCTGCGGCAAGCCCGTGCAGGTACTGGACGAGTACGACGCCCCGGTGGGATGGGTCGGCCCAGCCTGCGAAGCCACGCCGCCGGTACCCGCCAAGGGGTGAGGGCGGCGACTGGCATCGGCCCTGCTAGCGCTGTCGTCGGCCCGCAGCTGCCTGCGGCCCTGGCCTGCCCCCTTTCCACCGAGGACTGCATGACGATACGCTGGATCTGCCCCGCCCTCGCTGCGAGCCTGGCCCTGGCCATCGCTGGCTGCTCGCTCCCGGGCCCCAAGCCCGCGAGCACCTCGCTGCTGCCGGACTACCGCAGCGCGCTGGCAGAAAAACCGCAGGACGTCACCGTCTTCTTCCGGCAGTGGCTCGCCTCGACGCCCCCCAGCGAGGACGATGGCGGCCGGATCGCCTACTCCCTGCAGGGCAGCTCCGCCGAGGTGACGGCAGGAGTGGACCGTCTGATGGCGGCATACGAGGCGTTCTGCAGCGCGCGCAGCGGCAAGGTGACGGCCGCTCGCGAGGGCGCGGGCCGCCGCTGCGTGGCGGCCAATGGCTCCGCGATCGCCGGGCTGGAGGTCGACGTCGTCCATGCCGCCGAGTTCCAGCCCGAGCAGCTGCGCTTCGCCGCGGAAACCGGCGAGCACGTCCAGCGCATGGAGGCCCTGCGGCGCATCCAGCGCGCGCAGCTGCTGCAGACGCTGCAGGGCAACGGCCCCTCGGGTGATGTCCTGCTGCGCGACGGGGAGTCGCTTCCGGCCGGGCGCTTCGGGCGCCTGTCCGGCCCGGACTACTACGCCATCCAGGTGCCGGGGCGGTTCCTGATCCCGCTGGTGGACGTGCTCAGCGTACGCTGGGCCGACGGCGCGATGCGCATCGTCATGCGCGACGGCTCGGTGGTGAACGAGACCGGCAGGACCATGGACCCGGCGCACACCCTGGTACGCCTGCAGGCCCTGGGCCGCGACAGCGTCGAGGCGACCGCGATGACATTCGAGGCACCGTTCCGCTTCGTGACGGCGGACCCGAAGAGCAGGCAGCCCCGGCAGGTCCGCGTACGCGACGTGTCCCGGCTGCTCGAGATCACCGTGTCCGCGCGTGCGCCGACCCTGCGCGCCGGCTCGCTCACGGCGCGTCCGGACTCCAGGGAGCAGGCAGCGTTCAAACAGACCCTGGTGAACGACGCGAACCGCGCCGCGAAGAAGCTCAAGTCGGCGCCGGCTCCGCTGGACCTCGCCGACGCCCGGATGCGGGCCGACCTGGAGCGCATGGGGCGCAACGGTCCGTGCAGCAACTCCCAGTCCGACGCAGCGCTGAAAACCGGGGACCTGTCCCTCAGCGAGTACTACGTGTGCGCGCAGTACCGCAGGGAGGCCAGGGCGCTGCTCGCCGGCAAGGGCACCATCACCACCGACAAGACCCCGCTAGTGTTCCTCGGGCAGACCGCGCAGGCACCCTGGTTCGACTTCGGCGGCGTGCTGCGCTAGGCGGTCAAACGCGTCAGTCGACGCGGGCGCCGTCGCAGGCCGGAGACGCGAAGGGTCGGGATTCCGGCACGCTGCGGGCACCACGAGCGGGGACGTATGGCGCAAATGCTTGAAGCATAGGGGTCCGGCACGAGACAGGGGGCGTGGGCGCAGTTCATGCTTGGCAAGCGCCCCGCCACCCGAGGATCCGTCCCATGCGCACCCAGATCAACGCCCACAATATCCTGCACAGCATGTTCCGCTCCGGGCTGCCGTGGCTCCTGGTCGCGGTGCTGCTGCTGGGCAACATGATCCTCTCGCAGACCAGCAACCTCATGCACTGAGCCGCGTGCCGCCTCCCGGTTCGCTCCGCAGTGCCTTGCTGATCACCCTCTAGCCCGCCACGGCGGCCGCTCCGGCCCGCGCGCACTCGTCATCCTGCTCCGGCGAGCCGCCGCCGCAGCCGATCGCTCCGATCACCCGCCCGCCCACGACGATGGGCACCGCGCCCGTCGACGCCAGCGCCTCCCCGCGCGAGATCGCGGGGACGGAAGTCCAGAACACCGGGTTGGTCTTCTGCAGTTCCACCATCTCCTTCGTCGAGCGCCGGAACGCCGCCGCTGCGAACGCCTTCGCGCGCGAAGTGTCGGTGGTCAGGAAGCCGGTCCCATCACCCTTGAGGGTCAGCACTAGGCGGCCCGCTTCATCGACCACGGACACGGTCATGGCCGTGCCGATGCCTGCGGCCTTGGCCAGCGCGGCACGCGCCGCGCGCTCCGCGATGTCGAGCTTCATCTCAATCATGTCGTCCTCGCAACCTCGGTTGTCGCAGCGCGCCCCTCGCCCCTTGCGGGAGAAGGGCGGGGGTGAGGGATGAAGTGCTCGCACCGTCTCGAGACACCGCGCATCACCCTCACCTCCACCCACCTCCCAGCGCTCCCCTTCCATTCAAGCCGGGAGAGAACGGCCTGCTCTACTTCGTCATCGTCTTGAGGTAGGCGATCAGGTCGGCACGCATGCCGGGATCACGCACGCTGACCGGCATGATCGTGCCGTGTATCTTCTCCGACGGCGCGGACAGATACTCATCAAGGGCCTGCTCGTCCCAGACGATGCCGGCCTCCGCATTGGCCCGCGACACCACGCCGTTGGCGCTCGATCCGGCCTTGCGCCCGAACAGGTTGACCAGGCTGGGGCCGGTGGTGCCCGGCGTGTTCGCGTCGCCATGGCAGCCGAGACAGGTCTGGTCGTACAGCCGCTTGCCGACGGCCGCGTCGCCCGCCGCGAAGGCCGGTGGGACACCGGCGCAGGCGAGCGCCAGTGTGAACGTGGTGAATGGGCTGAGACGGTGGAACATGATGCTTCTCCTGATGGAACGTGATCGAGCGGAACCGATCGTACCCGAACGCGGCCGACCTCGGCCCCGCCCTCCGGCGAGAGCGGGGCCGTCAGCTCAGCGCGCGAAATCCTTCACCAGCTGGTTGAACTTGCCGGGGTTCTCCATGAACATGAAGTGGTTCCCGCCCTCGGCCTCCTCGAAGATCACCGCCTTCGCGCCGGGGATCTGCGCGGCGATCCACTCCTGCGAGCGCCAGCCGACCAGGCTCGCCTTGCCGCCGACGACCAGGGTCGGGACGTTGATGCGCGGAATCTGGTCGCGCCAGTCGTTGGTGGCGTGGTCGTAGAGCAGCCTCGCCGCGTATGCGCGCGGGAACTTGAGATTCTGCTGGATCACCCACTCGACCTCCTCGCGCGGGTACTGCTTGGTGAACATGCCGCCGATGAAGCCCTCCGTGGTCTTGATGCCGTCGGGACCGGCAAGCGCGTTGGTGACGCCGTAGAGCGAGTCCTTGTCCAGCAGCGAGCCGGCGTCGATCTTCTCCTGCTCGGACCAGACCGGATTGGTCGTGATCATGGGCATCTGGTCGATCAGCAGCAGGCGCGAGATACGCTCGCCCCCATAGAGCTCCCAGTAGCCCCAGATCACCGAGCAGCCCATTGAATGGCCACCGAGCGTGACGTCCGCCAGGCTGTTGGCCGCCAGGAACTCGTGCACGTCCTGCGAGAGCCGATGGATGCGGTAGCCGTAGTCCGGCTTGGCGGAGTCGCCGTGCCCGCGCATGTCGATCGCGATGACGCGGTAGCGGTCGCTGAGGCCGTCGAGCTGGTGCTTGAACTGCGCGGCAGTCTGCGACCAGCCCGGGATCAGGACCAGCGGCTTGCCGGTGCCGGCTTCCAGGTAGTGCAGCTTCACCCCATCGCTGGTGGTGAACCAGCCCTCCTTCACCTGTGCCGCGAACGCGGAGGTGAACAGCATGCCGGCCGCCACGCACAGCAGCGCGACCAGCCAGGACAGACGTCGCATCGCAATCATCGGCTCCTCCTCTCGGATTTCGTTCTCTGTGTGCCATGCCCCGGCCCTGCGATGACCCGCCGGCGGGCGGACATGAATCCCGCGGCGGGCGGTTCTCAACCGGTTCGGGGCGGGCGCACCAGGCGCAGCATCGCCTCCAGGCCCAGGATGTACGAGTGCACGCCGAAACCGAACACTCCGCCCACGGCGGCCTCCGCCAGCACCGAATGGATGCCGCGCTTGTGCACGTTGGTCATGTGCACCTCGACGTACGGGAAAGGCAGCGTCCGCACGCAGTCGCGCAGCGCATAGCCGGCATAGTTGAAGCCGGCCGGGTTCATCACCACCCCCTGAACGCCCTCGTCCACGGCGCGATACAGGCGGTCGATCGCCGCACCCTCGACGTTGCTGTAGAAGATCTCGAGCTGGTAGCCGTTCGCCTGCGCGTGCTGCTGCAGCATCGCATCGAGCTGCGCAGCCGTCGTGGTGCCGTAGACCTCCGGCTCCCTGCGGCCCAGGTAGCTCATGTTGGCGCCCTGCAGGACGAGGAGCTTCTCCATGCCGCGCTACTCGTCCGCCGGCGAGGTCACGACGATGAAGCGCAGGTCGGTCATGCCGCTGTTGTAGATGGCATGCTCCACCCCCGGCGGGATGAAGATCACGTCGTCCCGGCGCACCACCGTGCGCTCGCCCTCGATCTCCATCAGGCCCTCGCCATCGAGGATGTGGTAGATCTGCTCCTGGATGCGGTGGCGGTGCGGTGCGACGTAGGCGCGCGGCTGGTACACCGATACGCGGTAGTCGAGGTTCTTCGACCCGCACGGCTCGGGCCGCACCAGCATCTTCGAGAACGCGCCGCCGAAGTGCGCCGGCGGCTCGTCCCACATCACGCTCGCCGCCGGGCGAATCATCGCGCGCGGTGCGGCCGGCTTCTTCCCCTCCCCCATCTGCTTCTCCTGGTTATCGGGCGGCCCGCAGCGCGTCGACGTACGCGGCCAGCCCGGAATGGATGTCGTACTTCGGCCGCCAGCCCAGCTCGGCCGCTGCACGCGTCAGGTCGAGCGCGCCCTTGCGCACCAGCTCGACCCGGTCGCCATGGCGCAGCGGCCCGGGGCCGACCGAGAGCTGCGCACCGGGAACGAGCTGGCGGACGACCTCGACCATCTGCGCCACGGTGACGGCCTGGCCGCTCGCGACGTTGTACACGTCGTGGCGGTGCTGCACCCGTCGCAGCGCTGCGAGAGCGGCCGACACGAAGTCGTCGACGTGGGTGTGGTCGATGGCAACCTGCGCGCCGGACGGCACGTGCAGCGGCCGCCCGTCCAGCGCGGCTTCGATCAGTGTCTTGGGGATGCGGTCGCGCGGCAGGCCCGGCCCGTACACCCAGGACGTGCGCAGATTGATGACCTCGAGCCCGTGCAGGTCGCGATAGCTGCGGCCGAGCTGCTCCACCGCGGCCTTGCAGATGCCGTAGGGCATCACCGGGTCGAGGGGATGCGTCTCGTCGACGGGATCGGTGCGGAACGGCCCGTAGGCTTCCTCGGAGCTGATGTGCACGCAGCGGCGCACCTTCGCCAGTCGCATCGCCTCGAAGACGTTGAGCGACCCTTCGACGTTCACCCGCACGACGTTGATCGGACTGCCCAGCGACGACAGCACGCCGACGATGGCGGCGCAGTGCAGCACGGCGTCGGGCTGGTACATCTGCATCGCCTGCGCCAGGCTGGCCATGTCGGTGATGTCGCCCGGCACCCGGATCAGCCGCTCATGCGCAGGTGCGCCGAGCAGCCCGCCCCATTGGGTGTCCAGCGCGATGGCGGTATCGCCCGCCGCCACCAGCGCCCGGACCGCAGCCCCTCCCAGGAAGCCGCCCCCTCCCGTGACCAGCACTCGCATGTGCAGCATTCCTCGCCGGGAATGTCGAAGTATGGGCTCATGTTGCCACGGATCGCGCAACGGAACCTGACGAAGCGCCAGAGCGCATAATCGCCAGCACTCCCCTCGCCCCTCGCGGGAGAGGGGCGGGGGGGAGGGGGCGCCGGCACGGACGCGACGACGACGAGGACACCATGCGACTGAAGGACAAGACCGCAATCATCATCGGCGCGGGCCAGAGCCCGGGCGAAGGCGTGGGCAACGGCCGCGCCACCGCGCTGCGCTTCGCGCAGGAAGGCGCAAGGGTGCTTGCCGTGGACCGCGACCTGGCCTCCGCGCAGGAGACCGCTGCACTCGTCACGGCCGCAGGCGGCAAGTGCATCGCCTTCCACGCCGACGTGACGAGCGAGGCAACGCTCGCCGCAGCGGTACAGGTCGCGATACGGCGCTGGGACCGCATCGACATCCTGCACAACAACGTCGGCGTCAGCATCGCCGGGGGCGACGCGGGTCCGCTGGACATCACCGAAGAGGCGTTCGACCGAGTCACCGCAATCAACCTGCGCGGCACGGTCATGGCGTGCAAGCACGTGCTGCCGGTGATGCGCCAGCAGCGTGCTGGCTCGATCATCAACATCTCGTCCATCGCCGCCTGGGTGGGCTACCCGCTGGTGGCCTACAAGGCCACCAAGGCGGCGATGATCGCCTACACCCAGCAGGTGGCGATCCAGAATGCCGAGTACGGCATCCGCGCCAACGTCATCCTGCCTGGCCTGATCGACACGCCGATGGCCGTCGACACGCGCGCGAGGGCGTGGAACAAGACCCGCGCCGAGGTGGTGGCGGAGCGCAATGCCCAGGTGCCGTTGCGGCACCGCATGGGCACCGCGTGGGACGTGGCGAATGCCGCGCTGTTCCTCGCCTCGGAAGAGGCGGACTTCATCACCGGCGTCGCGCTGCCTGTCGACGGCGGGGCGCTCGCGAGGATCGGGTAAGCCCGGTCAGAGGTTGAACACCACCAGCCGCTGCTCGGTCATCTCCTCGATCGCGTAGCGCGGACCCTCGCGGCCGATGCCGCTGGCTTTCACCCCGCCATAGGCGAGCTGGTCGGTGCGCCAGGTCGAGGTGCCGTTGATGATCACGCCGCCCACGCGCAGCATGCGGATCGCCTTGAAGCTCGCCTCGTTGGAGCGCGTGAAGATGCCGGCCTGCAGGCCGTACTGACCGGCGTTGATGGCGGCAAAGGCCTCGTCCAGCGTCTCGTACGGGATGAGGTTCACCACCGGGCCGAACACTTCCTCGCACACGACCTTCATGCGCGGCTGCACGCCGGTGAGAACCGTCGGCTCGAACGCGGCGCCGTGCCGCTGCCCGCCGGTGCGAATGTGCGCGCCATCACGTTTCGCTTCCTGCACCCAGCTTTCAACGCGGCGGGCGGCATGCTCGTCGATGAGCGTGCCGACGTCGGTCGCCGGATCGAGAGGATCCCCGGGCTTGAGCTTGCGCACATCGGCTTCGACCAGGCCGACGAACTGCTCGAATACCCGCCGCTGCACGTAGACGCTCTGGACCGAGATGCAGCTCTGCCCCGCGAGCCGCATCGAGTTGCGTGCACACGCCTGCGCGGCAGGTGCGAGCTCGGCATCGTCGTGCACGATGGTCGCACCGTTGCCGCCCAGCTCGAGCGCCACGCGGCGCAGCCCGCTGGCGGCCTTGATCGCAGCGCCGGCACGGCTCGAACCGGTGAAGGTGATGAAATCCACGCGCGCGTCGGCAACCAGCGCTGCGCCGACATCGGCCCCACCGTGCACCACATTGATCATGCCCATCGGCGCACCAGCCTCCACGAACAGCTCGACCAGCCGATGCACGATCAGCGGCGATTGCGGTGGCGGCTTCAGCACCATCGCGTTGCCTGCAGCAATCGACGGCGCGATCTTGTGGGCGGCGAGGTTGAACGGAGCGTTGAACGGCGTGATGGCAGCCACCACGCCGACCGGGAACCGCATCATCACCGCGAGCTTGCCCGCACCCATCGCACTGCCGTCGAGCGGGATGTGACGACCCTCGATGCGGATGGCCTCCTCGCCGGCCAGCAGCACGGTCTCGAGCGACCGGCGGATCTCGCCCTCGGCATCCTTGATCGCCTTGCCGGTCTCGCGCGCCATCAGTTCGGCGAGCGGCTTGACGTCGCGTTCGATCAGTCCTGCGGCCCGGCGCAGGAGCGCAGCACGCTCGTAACCCGGCATGGCGGCGGCCTTCGCAGCTCCCTGAACAGCGGCGGCAACGGCCGCCTCGACATCGGCTGGCGCGGAGACCGGTGCCGTTCCGACCACGTCGCCGCGGTACGGATCGCGCACCTCGATGCTGCGCGCCGCATCACGCCAGTCACCGCCAATCAGATTGCGGGCGATGACCGCGCGGAACGTGCCTGCGCTCATGCGGCGCCGTGCGGATCGCGCTTGAACGGCTTGCCGAACGCCGGCTCGCGGAACGGCGTGGGCGGCAGCTGCCAGGTGCCGGTGCCGGGCGGCTTGATCTTGTCGTCCACGTGGACGTCGAGCAGGCACGGCTTGCCCAGCGCCAGCGCATGGCGCAGCGCGTCGCCGAGCTGGTCGGAGTGCTTCACGCTGATGCCCTCGACCCCGTAGCTGCGCGCCATCGCCGCGAAATCCGGATTGTAGGGCTCGCGATTCGGCCCTGCGTAGAATCCTGTGCCGATCTCGCGCCCGCCGAACATGCCGTACTGGATGTCGCGGATCGCGGCCCACGAGTAGTTGTTCCACACCAGCCACACAGCGGGAATGTCGTACTCGACCGCAGTCGCGAGCACGTGCGGCGTCATGATGAAGCCGCCGTCGCCGATCACCGCGATGCACTGACGGTGCGGCGCCGCAAGCTTCGCCCCGAGGATGCCGCTGACGCCGAAGCCCATCGCCGAGAAGCCCCACGAGTTGAGCATTGCCTGCGGCTGGCGCGCCTCCCAGAACTGCATGAACCAGTTGTGGTGCACGCCGCTGTCGAGCGAGATGATGCCGTCGTCGGGCAGCGCACGGCGCACCTCCTTGACCACGCGCTCGGGCCGCAGCGGCGAGCCGCTGACGTCGAAGTGCGGCCGGGTGAAGACGTCCCACTCGCGCTTCCACCCGCCGATCATCTCGTGCCACGGCGCGAAGCGCCGGCCCGAAAGACCGCGGCTGGCGGCTTCCTGCGCGAGCTGCGCAAGGAACACCTTCGCGTCGGCCAGGATCCCGAGCGTGACCGGATAGTTGCGGCCGATCTCGCTCGGGTCGATGTCCACGTGGATCAGCTTCGTGGGCGGGATGTTCCACGAGTAGCCCGGAATCCACGACGAGGACGAGCGGTCGTCGAAGCGCGCCCCGACCGCGATCAGCAGATCGGCGTGACGCCCCGTCTGGTTGCCGGGATAGGTGCCGTTGCGGCCGATGAAGCCCAGCGCGAGCGGGTGCGGCATCGGCAGCGTGCCCATGCCGTTGGGCGAGGTGATTACCGGGATGTCGAGCAGTTCGGCGACGCGCGTGAGCTCGGGCCCTGCCTCGGCCAGGGTAACGCCGTGGCTGACGAAGAACGCCGGCCGCTCGGCCTGCAGAATCATGTCCATCACCCGACGCACGTCCTCCGGAGAGGCGCCGGGCTTGACGAAACCGGCGCGTTGATCCGAGCGCAGCAGCGTCGCGTCGTCTTCCTCCTGGAACACGTCGAACGGCACGTCCAGGTTCACCGGCCCCGGCCGACCGGTGAGCATCAGGTTGTAGCTCTGCCGCAGCGCCAGCGGCAGCATCGCCACGCGCGTCGGCTGGAAGGTGCGCTTGACGTAAGGCTTGAGCACCGACGGGCCGTCGGCGGCCTGGTTGCGGTAGCTCTCCTGGAATGGGCCCCGATTGAACTGCGAGGTCGGGACGTTGGCCGTGATCGCGTAGAACGCCGACGAGTCGGCCGCGGCGGCTGCGGTCGCCATCACCAGGTTGCAGGTGCCGGGTCCGCAGGAAGTGAGGGTTGCGGCCGGCTTGTGCGCGATGCGGAAGTAGGCGTCGGCCATGTGGCCGGCGGTCTGCTCGTGGCGCGGCGAGATCAGCTTGAGCTTGTCCTGCCGTTCGTACATCGCGTCCAGCAGGCCGACATTGCCGTGTCCGCAGATCCCGAACACGTAGGGCACTTCCTCCTGGATCAGGAAGTCGCAGATGAGATCTGCGCCTTTGACGCGTGGCATGCTCGCTCCCCCGATGAGGCTTCGCTCGATCAGGTGATCATAGCAAACGGCACTGTGTACTTCCTGCGTACTGTGGCGCGCGCCTCACCCTCACCCCGACCCTCTCCCGTCAAGGGAGAGGGGGCACTGCGGCCGTTCCCCCTCTCCCCTTGCGGGAGAGGGCTGGGGTGAGGGGTACAACGAGATCAGGCATGCAACGGCGCCCACCCCCACGCCGCGACCTTGCGATGGCTCTCCACGATGCGCTCCAGCGGCGACTCGCACACCAGCTCCAGCATCGAGGTCTGCGCGTAGCCCACCTCACGCAACGCATCGGCGAACCCCGCGAAGTCGCAATTCCCCTCGCCCACCGGATCGTGCTTCCACGCGTGCCGGTTGGTGTCGGACAGATGCACGATGCCCAACCGCCGCGCCACCGCTCGCACGCCGGCCGCCGCGTCCTCGCCGATGAAGTGCGCGTTGGCGATGTCGTAGCAGATGTTGACCAGCGGATGGTTCAGGCGGTCGGCAAAGGCGATGAGCTGTTCGGCGCGCGGATACACCCCCATCGGGATGTTCTCGAGGAGCAGTTGCACGCCGCTGCGCTCGGCCGCCGGCAGCAGCCGCTCGAACGCGCCTTCGAACCAGCCTACCAGTTCCCGTCGAGGCGGCGCGATCAGAGGATTCACCCGCCCCGTCACGACGATCACGCCGCGCGCCTCGATGATCTCCGCCACGTCGATCAGCCGCTCGAACAGCTGCACGGTGTAGTCGCGCATCTGCGGCGTGCCGCTGGCGAGGTTCTGGTCCAGGCTCGGCATGTTGATCGTCTCGACGGTGAGCCCGGCATCGCGGAGGAAGCGGTCGAAGGCCTGCGCCTCCTCGCGGCTCATCCACGCGTCGAAGTGCGGATGCTGCGCCATGACCTCGAAGCGCGAGTAACCCTTGCGTGCCAGAAGTTCCAGGGCCTCGCGCGCGGGCGTGGTCCACATGAAGGACATGGTGTTGACGCCGATGTCGAGGGGTCGTGCGCTGGCCATCCGGGGCTCGCTCCATCACTGGAATCGGATACTGTAGTGCCGAACCTCATCCCCGGGCAACGAATAACATACGAGGCATGGAAGAGACCTTCGACGTCATCGTCGTCGGCGGCGGCGGATCCGGCCTGGCTGCTGCCATCGAGGCCCGTGCGGCCGGCGCCAGCGTGGTCCTGCTGGAGAAGAACCCGAAGCTGGGAGGCTCGACCGCCTGGTCGGTGGGCTCGATCACCTCGACCCGCACGCCGCATCAGCTGCGCGACGGCATCCGCGACGATCCACAGGGGCACTACGAGGACATGCCGGGCTTCGCAGGCGACCTCGCCGCCCGCGACAACGATCTCCTGCGCCGCATTCTGTGCGACGACGTCCCGGATGCGTTCCGCTGGCTGATGAGCCTGGGCATCCGCTTCTATGGGCCGATGCCGGAGCCCCCGCACAAGCAGCCGCGCATGCACAACGTGCTGCCCAACTCGCTCTCGTACATCTACCACCTCGAGCGTGCGGCGCGCCGCGCCGGCGTGGACATCCGCCTCGGCATGCGCGTCACCGAGCTGCTCGCCGAGAACGGCACGGTCACCGGCGTGGAGCGTGATGGCGGCATCCGCTTCCACGCACGCCGCGGCGTGGTCCTCGCCATGGGTGACTTCACCAACGACCCCGAGTTGAAGGCCCTGTACATGGGCCCGCAGGAGGCGAAGGTGGAAGGCGTGAACACGACCGCCACCGGAGACGGCCAGAAGCTGGCACTGAAGCTGGGCGCCCGCATCCTCAATGGCGACCTCGCGCTCGGCCCCGAGATTCGCTTCATCCCGCCGGCCCGCGTGACGCTGGTGCGTCGCCTGCCGCCGTGGCCAGTGCTCGCCGTCGCGATGGAGTGGTCGATGCGGCACCTGCCCGCTCGGCTGCTGCGCCCGTTCATCATGAGCTTCCTGACCACCGCCCTCGCCCCCTCGCCGCTGCTGTTCCAGCGCGGCGCGATCCTGGTCAACCAGCGCGGCGAGCGCTTCTGCGACGAGCTGGATCGCCCGGCACTGGCGCTGCCGGACCAGCCGGGCAAGGTGGGATACATCGTGATCGACGGCCGGCTCGCGCGGGAGTTCTCGGCCTGGCCGCACTTCGTGTCGACGGCGCCGGGCGTGGCTTACGCCTATGTGCCGGACTACCGGCGCAACCGGCCCGACGTGTTCAGGGAAGCGTCGGACCTGCGCAGCCTGTCCGCTGCATACGGCATGGCGGCGGAGTCACTAGAGGCCACGGTCACGCAGTACAACGCGAAGGTGAAAGACAACCGCACCGGTGACGCACGCCAGCCTCTGATCGAACCGCCCTTCATCGCGCTGGGCCCGGTGCGCGCCGTCTTCGTGCACAACGAAGGCGGGCTGGCCGTCGATACGGACCACCGGGTGCTTGGGACGGGAGACCGCCCCATCCCGGGGCTTTACGCCGCAGGATCAACCGGCCAGGGTGGGCTGCTGCTGAAGGGGCATGGCCATCACCTGGCCTGGGCGTTCGTGTCCGGACGCAGGGCGGGCAAACGCGCCGCGCTAGGGCAGCCCCGGGACTGAGCCCGTTCTCAGGCGGCCGCTACGGGCGCCGCCCGGAAGATATCCTCGCTGATCCAGCATCCGTCGCGCTGTTCCAGCTTGAGGGTGCCGACGATTGCGCCCACCCAGCCGAAGCGTGGGTCGCTGCGCCCGGCAGCGATCTCCGGAACGTGCCGGACCGCCTTCCAGGACACCAGCTGGCCGGGCATGAGGACCGGCCCCTTCGGGCCGGCAGGGCTGGCCGCCACGACGAAGCCGCCGTCGGAGGAAGCCACGCATAGGAAGAAGATCTTGCTGCCATCCGGCCCCGCCGTCACCGCTGGACGGCCCTTGAACAGCTCGCTGGGGTCCAGGACGATGGCCGGCAGGAAAGCCCCCTCGTGCAGTGGGCAGTCAAGGAAGCGGCAGGCGTAGCGCAGGGCCGCGATCCCGTCCTCGAAGAAGCGCGGCGGGCGGCCCTTGTCGCCGTCGGAGGTGACACCGGCCTTTTTGCGTTTGAATTCGAACACGGGCGCTGGAGCAAACAAGAAGTGCGCCAGGAAGCACAGCGGAAGGCCCGCCTGCCGCCGGAATGCCGGACAGGAGCCCCGTCCATGCAGGGTCGATCCGCGATGTGACGACGTTAGCCACGGGAGTGGATTGACCGCACATCCCCGGCGGGCCGCGCAGGTGGCAAGCTGGAAACGCACCGCGACCCCTCGTTTGTCACGCGCGGCACCCCGTATCCGGGGGTCAGGACACCCGGGTGGCATCGAAGCCGCGGTCGTCGAATATCCTTACAGCGCGTCGCATGGCGCAGCTAACTTGCTGAATCTTTTGTCGGCATGCCGCATGCATCCTCGCCCCCCACGCGCGCTCCTGCCGCGCGGGCATCAGGGAGCTCGCCATGATCCAATCTCGCGCCACGTTCTCCATCGTCGGCATCGCATTGTTGTCCTCGGCATGCACCTCACCGATCCACATCATCAAGCCCGATGCCAAGAACCCATACGACCCCGTCACGCAGGCGGTGGTGACGTTCGACACGAAGTTCAACCCCGCTGAGCCCTGGCACGTCGATCTCGACGGCACGGACCTCACGGGCTTTTCGCCTGCCCCTGCACCGGGTGGCAGCAGCACCGTCCCGCTCAGCTTCGCGAAGGGAGGCGGCCACACCATCAAGGCCGCAGCGACCTGCGGGACGTTCTGCGCCTACAACGCCGAGGAGGTGAAGTTCACCGTCCCGCAGCTCGTGTACAACAGCACGACCTACGCATCGACTGCACGCGACCTGAAGCAGTTCTCGGCAGCATCCGTCTACGTCGGCGTGCAGAACTTCCGGTCGGTGCCGATCACCGTGACGATCATGGAAACGTCCACGCCCAGCCGCGTGAAGCTTGCAGTCCCCGGCGGCCCCTTCCAACCGCCGGGTAGTGCCATTACCGTCACGATCCCCGCCACCACCACCAAGGCAGACTTCCAGGTGCAGGGCGACGTGCTGGGCACGTACATCCTCGGGTTCTCCGCGCCCGGCGTTGCAGCCGGGACTGGCAGCGGAAAGGTCCAGCCCTGACCGCTTCGGCTGCGCACGGCCGGTAGCATCGATCACGAGCGAAGGATTGAGCCGCCGCTGCGGACGGGCAGGTCCGCGCCGTGGCCTGACCCAAGCAGGCCCCGATGGGCCCGCTTCCGGAACAACGGCGACATCCCGACGCCGTCCGATTCCGGCGAAGCATTGCACGTGCTCTTCCGCACCCTGCTTCACCGCGATTCAAGGTAATCTAAAGCGCGTGACGGGCCCAGCCGCCCGCGCTGAATTCCCAACGAACCCGGAAAAGAACAATGTCGGTTTGGAAGAGAAGACCCTGGACCCCGATCGCCGCCTTCCTGGCGGTCATGATGTTCGCCCCCACCGCCTTCGCCGCCGGCTCGGTATCAATGCAGGTCGAACACCTGGTCAAGGCTGCCATGGCGGAGTACAACACCGCCATGGAGGACGGCGACAGCGCGGCCTTTGCCAAGTACTTCGCCTCGAACGCGAAGTACGAGTCGCCCTTCGTGCGGTTGTCGGGGCGCACCGAGCTCGCCCGCCAGTTCGACGCCGAGTTCAAGACCTACAAGGCGCGCTTCCAGGTGACCCGGATGTTCATCCAGGAGAACTGGGCCGCGGTCGTGATGACCTGGGAGGCGACGGACCGCAAATCGAACGACGAGACCAAGGTCGACATGGTCGGTGTGTTCGAGGTGGGCGCAAGCGGACAGTTCAGCTCCGCCACCCTGTACTTCGATTCGGCGAAGGCCAAGGCCCTCGCAAACCTCGGGAAGTGAGCGAACCGCGATGAAGCAGCGATCGACCTGCAATGGCCACAGCAGCCTGCGTCGGCTTGCCACCGGCGTACTCCTGGCCTGCGGCCTGTCGGCCGCCGTTGTCCATGCCGAAGGCGACGCCTTCGTCTGCATGGAGGAGTCGCAGGAGATCTGCGATTACAAGAACCAGAACATGGACCTGTTCATCAAGGGCCGCGATGCCTTCGACCGGGGCCGCGAGGTCGGCGACCTGACCGAAGCGCACGGCTACGCCGCGGCGCTGATCGAGCGCAAGGACATCGAACATGGCCAGGCGCTCATGAAGTTCATCTACATCCAGTGCGGCTTGGGCGGGCACAAGAACCAGGTGGAGTGCTATCGCTGGGTGGCGGCCGACATCGCGGCCGGCACGAAGTACAAGCGCCTGGACCTGCAGCGCATCCTAGACCAGGTGAGCGGGCGCCTGACGCCCGAGCAGCTCGCGGAAGCGAAGAAGTAAGGAAACGGGGCACTGCGCTCGCGCGCGGCGCCCCGGGCAGATGCCTCGCCGACGCAGCGAGGACCCGCGCGCTATTTCAGGCGCAGGTCCTCCTTGACGTACTTGGCGAGCACTTCGATGGTTTCCTGGTCGATGATCCCCTTGAACGCCGGCATGCCCTTGCCCTGGCGCCCGTTGGTGATCGTGTAGACGACCTCCTGCTCGGTCAGCTTGGTCACGCGCAGATCCGCGCCATAGCCGCCTTCGTTCTGGCCTCCCCGGCCGTCGCCCATGTGGCAGGTGATGCAACCGAACTTCTCGAACGCGGCTTTGCCGCCGCCACGCGGGATGTTGATCTCGGGGCGATCACCGGTCTCCGTTTCCGCGATGACGAGGCCTGGCACGAAGGCCGAGGTGCCCAGTGCACCGAGCAAGGCCGCCAGCAGGAATGTTCTTGGTTTGCGAACGCCGTTCATTCACTTTCACCCTGTTTTACAGGTCCGCGCCTCATCCCCCGAGGCCGCTCGATGACCCGTGATCGTTCCAATGAAACAGGGCCGGCATGCAGCCGGCCCTGCGTGCTTCAAACGCTGCTTACTCGCCCAGTTCGAACACGTACAGCATGTTGCTGGGAACCTGGCCCTTCAGCTCCGGCGTGGCGCTGACGAACCACTGGGGCCAGGCACCGCCCAGACCCACTTCGATGGCCACGTACTGCTTGCCGTCGGCCATGAAGGTCATGGGCGGGGCGTTGATCGCCGAACCCGTCTCGAACTTCCACAGTTCTTCGAGCGTGTTGGCATCCAGCGCCACGACCTGGCCTTCGGCGTAGCCCGCGAACACCAGCCCGCCGCCGGTGGACAGCAGGCCGCCCAGCTGCGGGTGCTTGGTGGTGTGCTTCTTCACCACCTTGCCGGTACCGACGTCGATCGCGGTGATCGAGCCCCAGATCCGACCGCAGTCCTGATCCTCGAACGTGGTGAACGGCGCGCCGCCCAGGAACAGCTGGCGATGCTTGAACTCACCCGGGACGGCGACTTCGGCGAAGGCCTTGTTGCAGCCGTCGATCGTCGGGATGTAGTACATGTTGGTCTGCGGGTTGTACGTGGTCGGAGGCCAGTTCTTGCCGCCCATGTGACCCGGACGCAGCACGCCTTCCACGGTGCCGCGACCCTTGGTCGCAGTGCCGCGGGCAGCAGCGGTACCCGGCATGTACGTCTGCACATCCTTCTTCGGATCGTAGGACTTGGGCTTGCACTTGGCGTCCAGGCCGCCGGACCAGTTCAGCTCGGCCACGAACTGCGTGCACCAGAGCGGCTCACCGGTCTTGCGATCCAGCGCGTAGGCGTAGCCATTGCGGTTGGCGTGCAGCGTCGCGCGCACGAACCGGCCGTTGATCTGCGTATCGACGAAGGTGTTCTCGTTGATCGAGTCGTAGTCGTACGGATCGTTCGGCGTGTGCTGGAAGCCCCACTTGATCTTGCCGCTGTCGGCATCGACCGCGATGGTGGAGTCGGTCCACAGGTTGTCGCCGGGACGGTAGGCGTTGTCCCAGTCCGGACCCGGGTTGGCGGTACCCCAGATGATCAGGTTCAGCTCCGGATCATACGAGCCGGTGACCCAGGTGGTGCCGCCGCCGGTCTTCCACGCGTCGTGCTTGTCCTTCCACGTCTCGGAGCCGGGCTCGCCGGGGGCCGGGATCGTGTAGGTGCGCCACTTGCGCTTGCCGGTCTTGAGGTCCAGGGCCTCGAGCCAGCCGCGCACGCCGAACTCCGCGCCCGCCATGCCGGTCACGACCATGTCCTTGACGATCAGCGGAGCGCCGGTGATGACCTCGCTCTTGCTCGGATCGGCGACCTGGGCTTCCCAGACCTTCGTGCCGTCGGTCTTGTTCAGCGCGACGATGCGGCCATCGATGACGGGCGAGATCACCAGGTTGCCCGCCAGCACCGCGCCGCGGTTGTTGATGCCGCAGCAGGCCACCGTGGTGGCGAAGTCGGGATCGGGCGCCGGGTTGTAGCTCCACACCATCTTCGGCACGCCGCCGCGGGTGTCGAGCTTGGTCACCACGCCCCACCCGGTGGTGATGTACAGGAAGCCGTCCTCGGCGACCGGGGTGCCTTCCAGGCCGGCGAAGGGCCACTTGATGATCTCCTTGCCGCCGCCCTGCGTGCCGCCCATCGCCCAGGTGAAGGCGACCTTCAGCTTCTTGACGTTTCCGGTGTTGATCTGGTTCAGGCCCGAGAAGCGTTGTGCCTCCAGGTTGCCGTGGTGGTTGAGCCAGTTCTGCGGCTCCTTCTCGCTGTTGACCAGGCGATCCCAGGTGACGTCACCTGCGAAGGCCGGTGCAGCGGCCATTGCCAAGGCGAGTAAGGCCCCCTTTCTCGCCATCGTCTTGATGCGCTTCGTTCTCATGGACACACGCTCCTCGTTTTGGGTCATTCCTCCCACTCCATGCGCCTGGAGGCGGATGGCGAGGCAAGTGTACCCGAAGAAATCTGCGCGTCCAGCATGGGCGTGGGTGCGCTTTATGCGATGTGGGTACCCGAACCATGTGCAGCTGCGGAATTCCAATGCCCGCATCGCGCTGGGATTCGAGAGCAAGTCGCACTTGCGGCACTGCAGCGCATCGGGTGGTTCGGCAACCCCACGGCGCCCCGGGAACTGCGTCGCCATGCAGGACTGGACGGCTTTGCCGGCGATCGGCGCCGGCTGGCGCGGCCAGGTCTCGCGCGCCCCCCGCCTTGCCTCCTCTTCCGCCGCCACCCGGAAGCCGGCAGACCCCCAGTCCGCTAGCCCCGGCGGATCGTCGCCGGCAGCCGGTACAGGTTGCCGGTGTGCTCCAGGTCCGCGACAGTCCATGGCGGGCCCACGCCCGCGATCATCCAGCGCAGGATCTCCCAGAGGTCCGCATCGATGTTCGCATCGTCCAGCGGCTCCAGCGCGCCGACGACAGCGTTGAGCTCGACGCCGGACGGGAACGGCTCGCCGCTGCGGCCGATGAAGACCAGCTGGTAGAGGCGCCCGCCGACCGCGATGTACCCGGGTGCCGACAGACCCAAGCGCTGCAGGTCGAAGGTGCGATCGAAGAACGCGCGGAACTCCGGATAGTGCCCGAGTCGATCCTCGAGCAGCACCAGCGCGCAGCGCTTGTCCCGCAGGCCGGGCGCGGCGATCAGCTCGACTTCAGCGCTCATCGCTCCCACCATCGCCACCGCGCAACCCGTCGAGGAACGCGACCAGGTGCGTCGCGATCTCGGGCCCCGAATCCTCCTGCAGGAAATGCCGCCCCGTGACCAGGTGCGGCCCCTGCGCATGGGGCAGCAGCTGCTTGAAGCGCGCGGCGAACGTGGCGTGGTCGAACACGTCGTCCTCGCGCCCCCAGACGATGAGCGCCGGCAGCCGGCACTGCGACAGCTCGCGCTCGAGCCACGCAAACCGCGTGGCCGCGCGCGCTCTCGTGTCGAGCGGAATCCAGCGCGGCCAGGCCCAGGTCAGGAGACGCGTCTCGGGGTCCGGCAGCACCGCCTCGTACGCCGCCTGGGCACGCTCCTGGAACCGCTTGCGATCCACCACCGAGAGGTACATCCCTCGACCCGCCAGCGCGCCGTGGCGCCCGAGCAGGTAGGGCCCCACCAACGGGGCGTGCATGGTGCGCCAGGGAAAGATGCGGGTGTGGAACTCGGCGGGCGGCGCCGGCCAGGCCCAGGTGCTCATGATCACGAGCGCCCGCATCCGTTGCAGTTCGTGCATCGCGGCGCTCAAGCCCGTCGGGCCGCCCCAATCGTGGCACACCAGCGTCACCCGTTCGAGCTGCAGCTGCCGCAGGAGCCCGACCAGGTCGGCGCTGTGTCCATCCAGCGTGTGCGCATGCTCGCGGCCCGGCTTCTCCGACAGGCCGAACCCGATCATGTCCGGGATCACCACCCGGTAGCCCGCCATAACCAGCGGCGCGACGAACTCGCGATACAGAAAGCCCCACGTCGGGTTGCCGTGCAGCAGCACCACCGGATCGCCGCGCCCCTCGTCCACGTAGTGCATGCGCCAGCCGTTCACGCGTGCGAAACGCGGCGTGAACGGCCATTGCGCGCGCACGTGCGCCGGGAGGCCCTCGAGCAAACCGGCGCCGCCCATGCTCACTGCGCGGTGAACCCGCCGTCGACCACGATCGACTGGCCGGTGATGAACGATGCGGCATCCGAGCACAGGAACAGCACGGTCTGGGCCACTTCCGCGGGCTGGGCGACCCGTCCCATCGGGTGCATGGCCGCGAAGCCGGCCTTCATCTCCTCGCTGCCGCCGACGAAGCGATCCATCATGTCGGTCGCCACCGCCCCGGGCGAGACGACGTTGATGCGGATGCTGGTCTTGGCGTGCTCGAGCGCAGCAGCACGGGTCAGGCCGATCACGGCGTGCTTGCTCGCGGTGTACACGCTCGCACCCGGAAATGCGATGTGGCCGACGATGGAGGAGACATTCACGATCGCTCCCCCGCCGCCTTTCTGCATCGCGCGCAGCTCGTGCTTCATGGACAGCAGCGTTCCCTTCACGTTGATGCCGAACACCTGCTCGTAGTTGTGCTCGGTCTCGTCGGCCACCGGCGCGCCCTTGCCTTCGACGCCGGCATTGTTGAAGGCGAAGTCGAGGCGCCCGAAGCGCGCCAGCGTGGTCTCCACCAGCCGGGCCACGTCGGCCTCACGGCTGACGTCGGCCTGGACGAACAGTCCCTTGCCGCCCGCGCGCTCGATCTGGGCAACCGTCTCGCGGCCCTCGGCCTCGCGCCGGCTGGCGACGACCACCGCCGCCCCCTCGCCGGCGAATGCCAGCGCCGTGGCGCGCCCGATGCCCGAGCTGGCGCCGGTTACCAATGCGATCTTTCCGTCGAATCTTGCCATGTGTCGCTCCTTCAGGGTGATGGATCAGGTGGAGCGAACGATAGCGGGCGGCCGATCCGGCGATAATCCGTCCCGCTGGAAGTCTGAGGATGACAGGAGGTCAACGATGGCGGCGGTCGGCATGGAGAATCTCACCGGGATGCTCGCGTTCGTGCGGGCCGCGGAGGCCCGCAGCTTCACCGCGGCCGGCCGCAGCCTGGGCATCTCGCCATCCGGCGTGAGCAAGGCCATCTCGCGGCTGGAGGCGAGCTTCAAGGTGCGCCTGCTCCATCGCACCTCGCGCAGCGTGACCATGACGCCCGAGGGCGCGGCGTTCTACGAGCGCTGCCGCCAGATCGTGGCGGACCTGGAAGACGCCGAGCAGGTACTGAGCGCCGCCCACGCCACCGCCCGGGGACGGCTCCGGGTCACGATGCCCCTGTCACTGGGCCGGCTCCAGCTGGCCCGGCTGCTGCCCGAGTTCCTGGCCCGCCATCCCGAGGTGACGGTCGAGGCCAGCGCCACCGACCGCATGGTGGATCTCGTCGAGGAAGGATTCGACGTGGCGATCCGGCTCGGCCAGCCGCCCGATTCCCGGCTGGTCGCCCGCCAGCTCGTCGGCGGAGTGCTCGTCACCTGCGCGGCACCAGCGTATCTCGAGCGCCACGGCGAGCCCCGCGAACCCGAGGAACTGGCGCGGCACAACTGCGCACGGTTCGTCGTGCCGAGCACTGGCGTCGCACGCGACTGGATGTTCCAGCGCACGGGCAAGCCGTTCAGCGTGCCGGTGCAGGGCAACCTGACCTTCGACCACGCCGAATGCCTGGTCGAGGCGGCGATCGCGGGCAACGCGGTGATCCAGATCTCGAGCTACGTCACCGGCGATGCGTTGCGCAGCGGCGCGCTGCGGCCGGTGCTCACGGCGTTCCAGGTGGAAAGCCCGTCGATGTGGGTGATCTATCCGCAGAACCGGCACCTTACCCCAAGGGTGAGGGCGTTCGTGGACTTCCTGGTGGAGGCGGCGCGGACCGGGCGGCTGGCCGGCCCTGCACAGGGTTGATGCGGGCCGCCGATCAGAACGATCTTGGCAACCCCAGGATGTGCTCCGCCACGTACGACAGGATGAGATTGGTCGAGATCGGCGCCACCTGATACAGCCGCGTCTCGCGTAACTTGCGCTCGACGTCGTATGCCGCGGCGAAGCCGAAGCCGCCGTGGAACTGCAGGCAGGCGTGGGCCGCTTCCCACGACGCCTTGGCGCCGAGGTACTTGGCCATGTTGGCCTCGGCGCCGCACGGCAGGTGCTGGTCGAACAGCTCGCACGCCTTCCAGCGCATCAGGTTGGCGGCCTCGACCACGATGTAGGCCGCGGCGATAGGGAACTGCACGCCCTGGTTCTGGCCGATCGGCCGGCCGAACACGACGCGATCCTTGACGTACTTGGTGACGCGATCGATAAACCAGTAGCCGTCGCCGATGCACTCGGCCGCGATCAGCGTACGCTCGGCATTCAGCCCGTCCAGGATGTACTTGAAGCCCTTCCCTTCCTCGCCGATCAGGTTCTCGGCCGGGATCTCGAGATTGTCGAAGAACAGCTCGTTGGTCTCGTGGTTCACCATGTTGGCGATCGGCCGCACCGTCATGCCCTTGCCGATGGCCTGGCGCAGGTCGACGATGAAGATCGACATGCCCTCCGACTTCTTCTTCACTTCCGCCAGCGGCGTGGTGCGCGCCAGCAGGATCATCAGGTCGGAGTGCTGGATGCGCGAGATCCACACCTTCTGCCCGTTCACCACGTAGCGGTCGCCCTGGCGCACGGCAGTGGTCTTGATGCGCGTGGTGTCGGTGCCGGTGGTGGGCTCGGTCACGCCCATCGACTGCAGGCGCAACTCGCCGCTGGCGATCTTCGGCAGGTACTGCTTCTTCTGCGCCTCGGAACCATGGCGCAGGAGCGTGCCCATGTTGTACATCTGCCCGTGGCAAGCGCCGGAGTTGCCGCCGGAGCGGTTGATCTCCTCCATGATCACGGAGGCCTCGGCCAGGCCCAGGCCGGAGCCGCCGTACTCCTGCGGAATCATGGCGGCGAGCCAGCCCGCCTTGGTGAGCGCGTCGACGAATGCTTCCGGGTAGGTGCGCGCCTCGTCGATCTTGCGGTGGTACTCGTCGGGAAACTCCGCGCACAGCGCACGCACGCCGTCGCGGATGTCCTGGTACTGGTCTGCAGCGGACTGGTTCATCACTTGCCCTTGAATTGCGGCTTGCGCTTCTCGTTGAACGCGAGGATGCCCTCGTGGCGGTCGTCGGTGTCCACCAGCTGGTTGTAGGCCTCCACCTCGAAGCGGTAGGCGGTGCGGATCTCCATCTGGCTACCGTAACGGATCGACTTCTTGGCCTGGCGCGTGGCGAGCGGCGCGTTGCCTGCGATCGCGGTGGCGGTCTCGACCGCCGGCTGCAGCACCTGGCCGGGCTCGAACAGCCGGTTCACCATGCCCCACGCGGCCGCCTCTTCGGCGGTGAACGGCTTCGCGGTGAGGATGATCTCCTTCGCACGCCGGTCGCCGACTGCGCGCGGCAGGTTCTGCGTGCCGCCGGCGCCGGGGATGATGCCGAGCGAGACCTCGGTGAGCGCGAAGCGCGCGGTACGCACGGCGTAGATGAAGTCGCACATCAGCGCGAGCTCGAGACCGCCCGCGTAGGCCGGACCGTTCACCGCGGCGATGATCGGCAGCGGCAGATCGCCCAGCGCCCAGAACGCGCGCTCGTACAGCTCGTGCTGCGCACGCCAGGCCTCGCGCGTCATGCCATTGCGCTCCTTCAGGTCGGCCCCGGCGCAGAACGCCTGGTCACCGGCACCGGTGATGACCGCGCAGCGGTAATCACCCGAGTCCTCGGTGAGCCGCGTCCACAGGTCGAGCAGCTCGCGGCCCATCGCGGTGTTGAAGGCGTTGCGCACCTCGGGCCGGTTCAGCTTGATCAGCAGGACGTGCGGCGCCGCCGTCTCGGTTGCAAGCGTTTCGTACTGAGGCAGATTCATTGCGTCTCCACGTCGTTCCGTTTCACTTGAAGCCGACGACCCCATGTGGGACATACGGAGCCTCGAGCTCGGCGATCTCCTCGGCCGTGAGCCTCAGCCCCAGGGCGGCCACGGCATCGGTGAGGTGGCCAGGCTTCGAGGCACCGATGATCGGGGCGGTCACCACCGGCTTGGACAGCACCCACGCCAGCGCCACCTGCGCGCGCGGCACTCCGCGCCGCGCCGCGACCCGGGCAACCGTCTCCACCACCTTGCGGTCGGCAGCCTCGCTGGCGGCGTACAGGGTCTTGCCGACCTCATCGGTCTCGGTGCGGCGGTTGCGTTCGTCCCAGTCGCGGGTGAGGCGGCCGCGGGCCAGCGGGCTCCACGGCAGCACGCCCACCTTCTGGTCGGCGCACAGCGGCAGCATCTCACGCTCCTCCTCGCGGTGGAGCAGGTTGTAGTGGTCCTGCATGGTCACGAAGCGCGTCCAGCCGTGGCGGTCCGCGAGGAACAGCGCCTTGGCGAACTGCCATGCGTACATGGACGAGGCGCCGATGTAGCGCGCCTTGCCGGCCTTCACCACGTCGTGCAGTGCCTCCAGGGTCTCCTCGATCGGCGTGGCGTAGTCCCAGCGGTGGATCTGGTACAGGTCCACGTAGTCCATGCCCAGCCGCGTCAGGCTGGCATCGATGGCCTGCATGATCGCCTTGCGCGACAGGCCGCCGCGGTTGGGGCCCTTGACCTGCGGGAAGAAACACTTGGTCGCGACGACGATCTCATCGCGCTGGGCGAACTCCCGCAGCGCGCGCCCGACGATCTCCTCGCTGCTGCCGTCGGAGTAGCTGTTCGAGGTGTCGAAGAAGTTGATACCCAGCTCGATCGCCTGCCGGATCAGAGGGAGGCTCTCGGCTTCGGGCAGCGTCCAGGGGTGCGCGCCGCGCTGCGGCTCGCCGTAGGTCATGCAGCCCAGGCAGATGCGCGAGACCTGGGTGCCGGTAGCGCCGAGACGGATGGTTTCCATGTGTGCCTCTCGATGTGTGGGGTCAGCCGCGCGCCAGCGCGCGGGCCTTGATCTGCTCGAAGTCCGCAGGCACGGGGTGCAGATCGAGCCGGCGGCCGGCCTTGACGATCTGGCTCGGGACGTCGTGACCGACCAGCGCAGGCAGTCGCTTGGATGCTGCGATCAGCTTGTTCAGGTCCACGCCGGTGTCGTAGCCCATCAGCTCGAGAGCGTGCACGATCTCCTCGCTGCACACGTTGCCGCTCGCACCCGGCGCATAGGGACAGCCGCCCAGGCCGCCGATGGCCGCGTCGAAGCTGCGGGCGCCGGCATCGATGCCGGCGAGGATGTTGGCCAGCCCCATCCCGCGCGTGTTGTGGAAGTGCAGCGTGAGCTCGGTACCGGGGAAGCGGCACAGGAACGCAGCGGCGAGCGCAGAGACCTGCTTCGGATGCGCCATGCCCGTGGTGTCGCAGAGCGAGACGCCGCGCACGCCCAGGTCCACGAAGCGCGCAGCCCAGTCCAGCACCGTGGCCTCGGGAACGTCTCCCTCCATCGGGCAGCCGAACGCACACGAGATCGACGCGTTCACAGGCGTCGCCGACTCGCGTGCCAACGCGATGACGGCCGTCAGCGCAGCGAAGGACTGCTCGCGCGTCATGCGCAGGTTGCTGAGGTTGTGCGTCTCGGTGGCCGACATGACGAGGTTCATCTCGTCGACCTGCGCATCGACCGCGCGCTGGGCCCCGCGGACGTTGGGGACGAGCGCGGTGTAGCAGACCGATGGGTTGCGCTTGATCCGGCGCAGCACGTCGTCGGCATCGCGCAGCGCGGGGATGGCCTGCGGCGAGACAAAGGCGGTCACCTCGATCTTCGCCAGCCCGGCTTCCGACAGTGCGTCCACCAGCGCGACCTTGTCCTCGGTCGGGACGAAGGCAGCCTCGATCTGCAGGCCGTCACGCGTGCCGACTTCGCACATGTAGATGCGCTGGCGGGCGCCGTCCCATACCGCCTTGGTCATTTCATCCTCCCTGCCACGATCTGACTGGAACACAAGCCTTTCCGCACCGATGTGTGCCCCCTCTCCCTCGACGGGAGAGGGTTGGGGTGAGGGTGAGGGTTGCCGGCACGTCCTTCGTACCCCTCACCCCGGCCCTCTCCCGCAAGGGGAGAGGGGGAACCGCAGCAATGCCATGCGCCTTGGGACCCTTGCGCCACAGCGCGTTTCGATCTGTCTCCAGAGCCTAGGCCCTTGCCTGGTGAAACCACAGAACTATCCTCATCGATATGTTCCCCCTCTCCCTCGACGCGAGAGGGTTGGGGTGAGGGTGAGGGTTGCCGGCACGTCCCGTGTACCTCTCACCCCGGCCCTGTCCCGCAACGGGAGAGGGGGAACCGCACCAATGTCATGCGACTCGGAACCCGTTCGCCCGCAGCGCCTCGTCGATCCAGCTCCGGTCGAGACTGCCGGCCTCGATGGCCGCGATCGACACGACCTCCTTCTTCTGCAGCGCGTCCACCTGCTTCGCCACCTGCAGCGCAGCCTCTGGCGGCACGCTCACCAGCCCGTCCAGATCGCCGCAGATGATGTCCCCGGGCGCGACCACCATGCCGCCGACCTGCACCGGCAGGTGGATCTCGCCGGGGCCGCGACGCGTCGGCCCACCCGGCGTCGCGCCCCGCGCATAGACCGGGAAATCATTCGCCCCGATGTAGTCGAGATCGCGGATCGCGCCATCGACCACGATGCCGGCGATCCCGCGGCTGCGGGCATAGCGGGTCATCACCTCCCCCACCATCGCCGCCTCAAGGAAGCCGCGCGCGTCCACGACGATGACGTCGCCGGGCCGGGCCAGGTCCAGCGCCTTCTGCACCATCAGGTGATCGCCGACCGCAACGCGGACCGTGAGCGCCGGGCCGCACAGGCGCGCCGTTGGTTTCGCGAACGGCCGCAGCGCGCCGGTGGTCCGGCTGCGCTGCAGGACATCCGACATGTGGGAGACCGACAGGCCGGTCAGCGCCCGCACCAACGCGGGGTCGGCTGCGGCAGGTGCGGGCCAGATGGAAAATCCGGGTACGTTGCTCATCGTCGCCTCACCGTCCCTGCAGGTCGATCACGACCTTGCCGAAGTGCTTGCCGTCGCGCAGGTGACGGAACGCATCCGCAGCCCGTTCCAGCGGGAAGGTCGAATCGATCACCGGCCGCAGGCCGTGCTGTCCGATGGCGCGGTTCATCGCCTCGAACCGCGCGCGTGAGCCGACCGCGATGCCCTGCACCCGGTTGAGCGGGCCGATCAGCGCGCGCAATGGGATCTTCGCTTCGTAGCCGGCGACGAAGCCGACCACGCCGACGAACCCGCCGAATGCGAGTGCCGCAAGCGATTGCGAAAGTGTCGCCCCCGCGGTCTCGACCACGATATCCACGCCGCGGCCGCCGGTGGCTTCGCGCACCGGTCCTTCCCACGCCGGGGTCGTGCGGTAGTTGATGCCGACGTCCGCACCAAACTGCCGCGCCCGCGCGAGCTTCTCGTCGCTGGAAGACAGGATGATCACCCGTGCGCCGGCGAGCTTGGCGAACTGCAGTGCGAACAGCGCAACGCCACCGGTACCCTGCACGAGCACCGTGTCGCCGGGCTTCACGTCGCCTTCCTGCAGCGTGGTCCAAGCGGTCAGCGCCGCAATCGGCAGGGTGGCCGCCTCGGCATCCGACAGGTGGGCAGGCACCGATACCGCGTCCTCGGCCGGGACCGCGATGTACTCCTGCAGCACGCCGTCCAGCGGCGCGCCCAGCGTGCGCCGGGTGCGCATCTCCTGCGTGGGCTTGCCGTCGTACCAGCTCTGCGTGTAGATCGGCGTAACGCGATCCCCCACCTTGAAGCGCGTCACCTCCTCGCCCACCTGCACCACCTCGCCAGACGCATCGGAGGCCGGTACGTAGGGCAGCGGCAGCGTGGGCATGTAGTTCTGCGCCAGGATGGCGAGGTCGCGATAGTTCAGGCTGGCGGCGCGCAGCCGCACCAGGATCTCGCCGCGCCGGGGCGCGAGCACCGGACGCTCCGCCAGCTTCAGCGCGTCGATGGAAAAGGCGGTCGCCTGCACCGCCCGCATGGTCTGACCGGACATGATCGATCCTTCCTCTCCTCCGAGCGGCATCCAGCGTCCTGCGGGCCGCCGCGGCCCGCCACGATAACCGATTCGCCCGGCAAGCCAGATACTTCAGGCATCCAGCCCGGCGTCGCGGGCGATGCGCTCGGCCTTCAGGATCACCGGCCGGTCGATCATGCGCCCGTCCAGCGCGACGGCCGCACCGCGCGATTCCTTCGCCGCCTGCAGGACCCGGCGCGCCCACGTGACCTCGGCCTCGCTGGGCGAGAACGCGGCGTTCACGACCTCGACCTGCTTCGGATGGATGCACAGCTTGCCGCCGAAGCCCAGACGCCGCGCGCGCCGGCAATCGGCGTCGAGCAGCTGCCGGTCTTCCCACGACGTGCAGGGCCCGTCGACGGGCGCGCCGATGCCGGCCAGGCGCGAGGCCAGCACCAGCTGCGAGCGGAACGCGAGCAGCTCGTCGCCATCGCCGTCGATGCCCAGCTCGAACTGGAAGTCGATGGTGCCGAACAGCAGGCGCTGCACGGTCGGCGTGGCGGCCACCGCCTTCGCCTGCTCCATGCCGCGCGCGGTCTCGATGAGCGGGAAGAGCGCGGCACCACGACGCTTGCACAGCGCGATGACCGCCTCACCGATCACTTCTGCCTTGGGCAGCACGATGCCGGCGACGCCGGGAGCGTCGCACGCCGCGAGATCGCGCTCGAACCACTCGGTGTCCGCGCCGTTCACGCGCACCAGCACCGGATGCGCCAGCGACAGCCACGCGGCGACCGCCTCGCGCGCAGCAGGCTTCTCGGCCGCAGGCACCGCATCCTCGAGGTCCACGATCACCGCGTCCGCCCCGGCGGCGCACGCCCTGTCGAAGCGGTCCGGACGGTTGCCCGGCACGTAGAGCCAGGACCGGCCGCGCGCGACGCTCATATCGTGCCCTGCGCCTTCAGCTTCCCGATGTCGCCCGGCGAGTAGCCCAGCTCGGCCAGGATGCTCTCGGTGTGCTCGCCGATCGCGGGCACTGGGTCCATGCGCGGCTCGAAGTCCTCCGGCACGCCCGGCGGCAGCATCGCCTTGACCGGTCCGACTGGCGTCTCGACCTCGACCTGGCGCTTGCGCGCATGCAGCTGCGCGTGGCTCCAGACCTCGTGCATGTCGTTCATGCGCGCGTTGCCGATCTGCGCCTCGTCGAGGCGCCGGACCACCTGCTCGGCGGTCAACCCGGAAAGCGCCTTGACGATGATGTCGTAGACCTCCTTGCGGGCATTCGAGCGCTTCGGGCCCGAGTTGAAGCGCGGATCGGTCTTGAGGTCGGGCTGCCCCAGCACCTTGTCGCAGAACACCGCCCACTCGCGCTCGTTCTGCAGGCCGAGCATGACGAACTTGCCGTCGCCGGCCGGGAACGGTCCGTAGGGATAGATCGTTGCGTGCGAGGCGCCAGCCCGCACGGGCGGCGGCGCACCCTCGTAGGCGTAGTAGAGCGGGAAGCTCATCCACTCGACCATGCTCTCGAGCATGGAGATGTCGATGCGCGTGCCCTTGCCGGTGCGGCCGCGCTGGATCAGCGCCGCGAGGATGTTGGTGTAGGCGTACATGCCGGAGGCGATGTCGACGATCGAGCAGCCGGCCTTCGACGGGGTCTCAGGCGTGCCGGTGACCGACAGCAGTCCCGACTCGCTCTGGATGAGCAGGTCGTAGGCCTTCTTGTCGCGATACGGACCGTAGGAGCCGTAGCCCGAGATATCGCACACGATGAGCCGGGGATAGATGTCCTTCAGCGCGTCGTAGGAGAAGCCCATCCGCGCCGCCGCGCCGGGGGCGAGGTTCTGCAGCAGGACGTCGGCCCTGGCCAGGAGCTGGTGCACGATCTTCCGGGCAGCCTCCTGCTTGAGGTCGAGCGTGATGCTCTCCTTGGAGCGGTTGGTCCAGACGAAGTGCGAGGACATGCCGCGCACGCGCTCGTCGTAGGCGCGGGCCGGGTCGCCCACCTCGGGGCGCTCGATCTTGATGATGCGCGCACCGAGATCGGCGAGCTGCCGGGTGCAGAACGGGCCGGCGATGACGTGTTCGAGCGCAACAACGGTGACGCCTTCGAGCGGACGCATGAGCTTTCCTGCCTGGATTCAGGCCCGCAGGCGCGGGCTTCGGAGAAAGAGGCGGCGCTCCGGGTGGAGCGCCTCAAGGGGAGATTGAGACTTCGGTACGACGCCGCCAGCATGACGCAGCACCGCAGGGGCAGCCAGTCGAAAATCGGCAAGGCGGCCCTCGAAAAACGCGAAGACTGCTCCGCCCACAGCGCTGGCTGCGACCCGGCTCATCGGCCTTGCAGCGCCGCCGGGTTCAGCACCCGGATCGGCTTGCCGTCGAGGAACGCGAGCACGTTCTCGATCGACTCGCGGTAGAACTGCGTATACACCTCTTCGGTGCAGTAGCCCAGGTGCGGCGAGAGCACGACGTTGGGCAGTGCAAGCAGCGGGTGATCGACAGGCACGGGCTCTTCCCAGTAAACGTCGAGCGCCGCGGTGAGTTGCCCCGTGCGCAGGCGCGCGATGAGCGCCGCCTCGTCCACCAGCCCGCCGCGCGAGCTGTTCACCAGGATCGCGCCCGGGCGCATCGCCCTCAGTTCCGCCGCGCCGACGACGTGGCGCGTACGCTCGGACAGCTTCAGGTGCAGCGACACGACGTCCGACTGCGCGAACAGCTGCGCCTTGTCCACGCGGCGCGCGCCGGCCGCCTGCGCAGCCTCGTCGGTAAGGTTCTGACTCCAGCCCAGCACCTGCATGCCCAGCGCGGTGCCCAGCCGCGCCACCCGGCTGCCGATACGACCCAGCCCGACGACGCCGAGCGTGCGCCCTTCAAGCACCATGCCGGGCGCAATCCCTTCCTGGAAGCGGCCGGCGCGGACGTTGCGATCGCCTGCCAGCAGTTGCCGCGCGGCGGCCAACATCAGCGCAAGCGTGATCTCTGCGGTGGTCGCATCCGAGCGCGTGGATCCGGTGTTGCACACGATGATGCCGCGGCGGGCGCAGGCTTCCTGATCCAGTGTGCCGGAGAAGGTGCCGGTGAGCGCGATCATGCGCAGCGCTGGGAGACGCTCGATCAGGCTGGCCGGAAACGGCGTTCGCTCGCGCATCGCGACGAGGATATCGAAGTCCTTCAGCGCCGCCGCGGTCGCGTCCTGCCCGCCGATCGGCTGCTCGAGGTACGTGACCTGCGCACGCTGCTCGACGGCAGTCCAGTCCGCCACCTTGCGCGCGACCTTCTGCCAGTCGTCGAGCACCGCTACGCGCACCATGGTCCCTTGCCCCTCCGTCTACAGCGCCAGGTAGCGGCTCTTGACCGCCTCGTTCTGGCGCAACGCCTCGATGGTGTCGCGGTAGACGATCTCGCCCTTGTCGATGACCGTCGCGTGGCTCGCGATGCCCAGGCAGAAATGCATGTTCTGCTCGGCCAGCAGCACCGTGGTGCCCAGGTCGCGCAGCTTGCGCAGCAGGTCGCCGATGCGCTCGACGATGACCGGCGCCAGTCCCTCGCTGGGTTCGTCCAGCAGCAGGCCCATGGGGTTGCCCATCAGGGTGCGGGCGATGGTGAGCATCTGCTGCTCGCCCCCCGACAGGTTGCCGGCCATGCGGTCCTTCAGTTCCGCGAGGCGCGGCAGCATCTCGTACACCCGAGCGAGGTTCCAGTAGTCCTGGCCCTCCGGGCCCTTCTTCGCCGCGATCAGCAGGTTGTCTTCGATGCTGTGCTCGGGAAAGACCTGGCGGTCCTCCGGCACGAAGCCCAGGCCGGCACGCGCAATGAGGTGCGGCTTGGCGCCCTGCATCGACTTGCCGAGCACCCGGACGGAGCCGCGCGCCGGCGGAGCGATGCCGGCCAGCGCCTTCATCGTGGTGGACTTGCCGGCGCCGTTGCGCCCGAGCAGCGCCATGGTCTGGCCCTCGGTGACCGAGAGGCTGACGCCGAACAGGATCTGGCTGGTGCCGTAGAAGACGTCGATGCCTTCCGCGGCGACGATCTCGCGCGCGCTCATGCGTGCTCCCCGGCGTACTGGGTGCCGAGGTAGGCCTCGATCACCTTGGGATGGCGGCGCACCTCGTCGGGCGTGCCCTCGGCCAGCACCGTGCCGTAGCTCAGCACGCGCACGGTCTGGGCGTAGCGGAACACGATGTCCATGTCGTGCTCGATGAAGATGAGCGTCATCTTCTTGCGCTCCCACAACTCGTGCACGGTCTCGATCATCTGCCAGCGCTCCTCGCTGCCCATCCCGGCGGTGGGCTCGTCGAGCAGCAGCACACGTGGCTCCAGCGCCAGCGCCAGGGCGATGTCGAGCAGCTTCTGGTCGCCGTGCGAGAGATTGCCGGACACCGTGTGCGCCCGCGAGGTGAGCTTGACCAGTTCCATCGCCTCGTCGGCAGCGGCCTCCACTTCGTGCAGCGGGAAGCGCCGGTTCAGCCGGGCGTGCAGGCGGCGGTGCGCGTGGATGGCACCCAGGATCGATTCGCGCACGGTCATCGTGCGGAAGATGCTCGCGATCTGGAAGGCGCGGCCCATGCCGCGGCGCACGATGTCCGGCGCGGACATGCCGGCGATGTTCTCGTCCCCCAGCAGGACGATGCCACCGTCGGGCTTGAAGGCGCCGGTGATCAGGTTGAAGAAGGTGGTCTTGCCGGCACCGTTGGGGCCGATGATGGCGGTCAGCGAGCCCTGGTCGAAGTTGAGCGTCACTCCGTTCATCGCGCTCACCCCGCCGAAGGACTTGCGCAGGTTCTCTACCTTGAGCATGCGTCAGTCCTTCCCGGCCGCAACGGCAGCGGGCGCGACTTTCTGCCGCGCGGCGCGGTCGCGCCAGGCTTCCCAGGCGAACCCGAGCAGCCCCTTGCGCAGGCCCATGGCGAAGCACAGGATGACGATGCCCAGCACCAGTCCGAAGTACTCGGTGTAGCGCGTTACCGTGTCGTTGAGGATGAGCAGCAGCGCCGCGCCCACGGCCGGCCCGAGGAACACGCTCATCCCGCCCATCAGGATCATGAAGACGCCCTCGCCGGAGATGGTCCAGTAGGCGAAGTCCGGATAGGCGCTGGACACGAACAGGCTCATGAGCAGGCCTCCGACCGAGCCGAACACGCCGGCGACCACGAACGCGAGCAGCCGCACGTGCCACACCTCGATGCCGAGGAAGGCCGTGCGGCGCGGGTTGTCGCGGATCATCCGCAGGGTATAGCCGAACGGCGACTGGACGAAGTGGTACATGAGGAACAGCGACACCACCAGCACCGTCATGCAGAACAGGTAGAGGTGGTGGGGATCGTCCAGGCGGATGCCGAGGAATTCCGGCCGCGGGACCCCACCGGTCAGGCCCTGATCCCCGCCTGTGACCGGAGTCCAGGCGATGATCAGGCTGTGCAGCAGCATCTGGAACGCCAGCGTGAGGAAGGAGAAGTAGATCTCCTTGAGCCGGATGCATATCGCGCCCACGACAGCGGCCACCCCGGCGGAGATCAGGATGGTCAGTCCGAACGCGACGGGGATCGAGGTGCCGAGCTTCTGCATCAGCAGGGCGAAGCTGTACGCCCCCAATCCGTAGAACATGCCATGGCCGAACGACACCATCCCGCCATAGCCGACCAGCAGGTTCAGCGAGGTCGCGAACAGGGCGAACGCGGACAGGCGGATCATGTAGTCGGAGAACTGCTTGCCCGGAAAGATCAGCGGCAGCAGCGCCAGCACGACCAGCACGATCACGGCAATGACCGCATCGCGGACGATGGAAGTGCGGCGGGTCATCACTGCTCCTTCCCGAACAGCCCGCTAGGCTTGACAATCAGCACGACCGTCATGAATAGGAACATCAGCCCCTCGGTGAACAACGGAAAGCCGATGGTGCCGAAGCTGCGCACCAGGCCGATCAGCAGCGCACCGACCAGTGCCCCGCCGACCGAGCCCATGCCGCCGATCACGGTCACGATGAACGACTCGATCAAGATCGAGAAGCCCATGCCGGCCACCATTGACCGCACCGGCACGGCCAGCGCACCCGCGAGCCCCGCCAGCATGCCGCCGAGCGCGAACACGCCACCGAATACCAGCGCCGTGTTGATGCCGAGCGCCGAGGTCATGGTCGGGTTGATCGCGGCGGCGCGCACGATCTTTCCGATCCGCGTGCGGGCGATGACGTAGCCGAGCGTGCCGGCGACCAGCAGCGTCATGACGATGAGGAACAGGTAGAACACCGGCAGCACGCCGCCCGCGATGATGATCGGCGGGCGCTGGAAGGTCTCGGGCATGCCCATCGACAGGAACTCGGCACCCCACACGATCTTCACCACGTCGTCGAGGATGAGGATGAAGCCGTAGCAGACCAGCAGCTGCAGCAGCACGTCCGAGCCATAGACCCGGCTCATGAACAGCCGCTCGAAGATCAGCGCGAACAGACCCACCCCCAGGGCCGCACCCACCACCGCGACCGCGTAGTTGCCGGACAGGTTGTACACGGTGTATGCGAAATACGCGCCGAGCATGTACAGCGAGCCGTGCATGAAGTTGGTGACCTTCAGCGTGCCGAAGATCAGCGACAGCCCGGCGGCAACGAGGAACAGCAGCATCCCGCTGATGAGCCCGCCAGTGGTCTGCGTGACCACGCAGGAGGCCGAGCCGAAGCAGGACAGCAGTGCCTGGAAATCCAAGGGAAGCTCCTGACGTTACGCGGCACAGCAAGCCGCGCGGTTGCCACCCTCTCTCTCGACGGGAGAGGCTTGGGGTGAGAGTGAGGCGGCAGGCGCAACGTGCCCTGGATCAGACCGGGCCGGCTGCCCCCTCACCGCCGCCCCTCTCCCGCTGGGGGAGAGGGGGGACGGTCCGACTTACGCGTACCCCATCTTCTTCTTCCATTCGGCCTCGTACTCGAGGATCGTCTTCCAGTTTCCGGGGGTGACGTCGGGCACGTAGGGGGGCTTCGGGATCGTGGTGCCCCAGCCGATGGCGTAGTTGATGATGGTCTGGTCGTCCGCCCGCATGGTCACGGTGCCGTCGGCACCGAATGGCGACTTGATCTTCATCCCGCGCAGCACCTCCGCGAGCTTGTTCGCGTCGGTCGACTTGGTCTTGCGCATGGCTTCGAACAGGAAGCTGATCCCCAGGGAATTTTCCCAGGACCAGTTGGTCGGGTAGTCGGTGTACTTGGCCTTGTAGGCGTCGGCCCAGGCCGCGTTCTCGGGATTGTTCGGGAACGTCTTGAGGTAGCGTGTCGCCGAATGGATTCCGGCGGGCAGGTTCTTGACCGCCGTCAACGTGGTGTAGTCCGCCATGTTGATGGCGAACATGTGGGTCTGCTGGAACAGGCCGTAGATGCTGGACTGGTCCACGAACGACACCAGGTCGCCCGCCCACAGCGCCGAGTACAGCGCATGCGGCTTGGCCTGCAGGATCTTGGTGATGTTCTCGGTGTAATCGGCCTGGAAGAGCTTGGGCCAGGCCTCGCCGACGATCTCAGCCTCGGGGTGGAACTTCTTCAGGTACTCCATGAACAATGCGGTGTTGTCACGGCCGTAGGCGTAGTCCGGAGAGCAGCTCATCCAGGTCTTCCAGCCCTTGGCCTTGGCCACCTCGCCGGCGTAGCTCGCGCTCACGATCGCGTCATGGATGCCCTGGCGCACGCAGCGGAAGGCGGTCGGGATCCGGATCTTGGGATCGGCCGACAGCGAAGAGGTCTCGGAGTTGGTGTGGATGCACAGCACCTTGAGCTCGCGGATCACCTCCTGCACCGCGAAGGCGCCGGACGAAGCCTCGGCGTCGATGATGATCTCGCAACCCTCGCTGTTGATCAGCTGGCGGGTGTTGTTCGCGGCCTCGTCGGGCTTGCCCTTCGAGTCGCGCGTGATCAGCTCGATCGGACGGCCGCCGAGGCCGCCCGCGGCGTTGAACTTGTCCGCCTCCATCTGCAGCGCGTTGCGCGAGGAGATGCCGAGCTGCGCGACGCGACCGGACAGGATGGTGGGCACGCCGATGCGGATCGGCTTGTTCTGCGCCAGCGAGATATACGGGAAGCCCAGGCCGGCCGCGGCGGTCAACGCGCCGGCGGCCTGGACGAACGCGCGCCGGCCGGCGCGCGACTGCTTGCTATCGGACATGCTCTCCTCCTCCAGTGGGACTGCGACTCTTTGGTGCAGTGGCAATCGGTACGACCAACCCATTAGCTTGCGCAAACCCCGCCCGGCGGGGAATCCCAAATCCGTCAACCGGTGCTTCGCGGATTGCGAAGGGTACCCCGGTCCGCGGCATGTTTCACCACTTTCAGGTGGTCGACCAGCTTGCGGGCGATGGCCGGGAGCAACTTGTACTCCCGGCAGCATACATACATGTGCCGCAGGGCCCACGGGTCGCTCAGCTTGACCAGCTGTAGCTGCATCGCAGCAGCGAAGGGGCGCGCCCCGCCTTCGGGCAGCACACCGATCCCCATCCCCGCCTCGATCATCTTGCACAGCCCGGCGAAGCTGTGCACCTGGATGCGTGCCCGGAGCGGCTTGCGCGCCACCGCCGCCTGGTCGGTCAGCAGGCGCGTCAGTGCGGTCGCGTTCTCCAGGCACACGAAGTCGTGGTCGAGCAAGGTCGAGAACACCACGCTGCGCCCGCGCAACGGGTGACCCTTCGGCACCACGGCCACCAGCTGGTCGGTGCGGTAGTCGTAGCACTCCAGCCCCTCGGTCTGCGTGCCCTCCATGATGACGCCAACGTCGGTCGCACCTTCGCGCAGCGCCTGCACGATCTCGCCGCTGAAGCGCTCCTCCAGTGCGATCACGACCTGAGGTGCTGCCTCCGTGAACGTCGCCAGGTCGGCGGGGAGAAACTGCGAGATGGCCGACTCGCTCGCCTGCATCCGCACATGCCCCTTGCCGCCGGAGGCGTACTCGGACAGCTCGGACTGCAGCTGGTCGGCCTGGCTCAGGATCTGGCGTGCGCGGTGCAGCAAGGCGCGTCCCGCTGGCGTCAAGGCCGCGCCCCGGGCCGTGCGCTCCAGGAGCTGCACCTCGTACTGGTGCTCGAGCAGGCTGATCCGGCGGCTGGCCGCCGCCAGCGCGATGTGACTCGCTTCGGCCGCCTTGGTGATGCTGCGCGTTTCCGCGACGCGGACGAACAGCGCGAGCGAGACGAGGTCGGGGAGCACGGTGATCGGACTGGTCGTGAGGGCGCGTGATGCGACCTCCATACTTTGCCCTAATCACGGCGCCGATGCCGTGGATTGGCCGAGAACCGCGCCCGACCTGCTTGGCGATACAATAATTCCGCCAGATTGCCCAACAGGGGAGGATAGCCATGCGATCGGGGACGAGAAGAGGCAATAGCCATGCGCTTGCAGCCATCACGATCGGGCTGGCATTGAGCGGGTCGCAGGCGTGGGCAGCCGACTATTGCTGCATCTGCAAAGGCAAGACGACCGGCAAGACGCTCAGCGCGAGCGACGACTTCACTGCCGGCGCGCAGTGCTCGCTGGAATGCAGGCGCGCGACCCTCGCGAAGCCGGGCAAGTGCGAGACGGCTCCCGCGACCGCTCCGGCTGCGACGGCTCCCGCGGGCGACGGCGCCGGGATCCTGCTCCTCTTCGCATCGGAGGATTGCTCCGGGAGCGAGCTGCGGGTATCCGCCACGACACCCAAGGTCGCGGGTGGGATGCGCTCCTTCAGGGTCGAGTCCGGTGGCGGGGCCAGCGTATGGCAGCAGGGCGACTTTGGCGGCCCGCGCACGCAACCCGTCGGCGCTGGCATCTGCGTCTCCCCTGGGTGGGAGATCGGCAGCGTGCGGTTCGAGGGCAGGTAGGGCCGAACGCGGGTCGGTCGCGGGTCGGCATCGCCGTGCCGATGCGACCCCCGCGGGGAGCGAGCGGAGACAACGGAGCAACGACATGAGCACGCTGAACGGATGCATCACCCTGGTCACCGGCGCCGGCCGCGGCATCGGCCGCGCGATCGCGCTGCGCTACGCGCGCGAGGCCGCCACCGTGGTGGTGAGCGACATCGACGAGAGTGCAGCCAGGGCCGTTGCCGACGAGATCCGCGCGCTTGGCGCCCGTGCCGAACCCCTGCGCACGGACGCCGCCGACCCCGCGCAGCTGCGCACGATGGTCGAGCGCACCGCCGAGCGCTTCGGCCGTCTCGACGCGATCGTGAACAACGCGGGCGTCATCCGGGTCGGGCGGCTGCTCGAGGTCACACCAGAGGACTGGGATTTCATCAATGACGTGAACGCGCGCGGGCTGTTCTTCGCAGTGCAGGCGGCGGCACGTCAGATGCAGAAGCAGGCGCCGGTCGCGGCCGGACGTCCGCGCGGCAAGATCATCAACGTCGCCTCGATCGCCGGGCGCAGCGGACGGCCCATGTTCGCTGCGTATGCTGCCAGCAAGGCTGCCGCGATCAGCATCACGCAGTCCTTCGCCCTCGGCCTCGCCCCGGACATTACCGTCAACGCCATCTGCCCCGGCGTCGTCGACACCGCCATGTGGCGCCAGATCGACCAGGAGTGGACCGAGATCGACCGGCGTGAGCGTGGAGCCGCCTGGCAGGACCGCATCAGCGGCATCCCGATGGGCCGGCCGGAGGTCGCCGAGGATCTCGCCGGCATGGCCGTGTTCCTGGCGAGCGCCGACTCCGACTACATCACGGGGCAGTCGTACCACGTGGATGGCGGGCTGAACATGAACTGACGCGATACGTCCGCGCTGCGCTGGGGTAGCCCGCAGTTCACCCTCTCCCTCGACGGAGGGCGGGGGTGAGGGCGGCACGAGCGCAACGACATGACGCTCGCGGGATTACCCCTCACCCTGTCGCTCTGACGCAAGAGGGGACGTTCTCTAGGGTGCAACGGGTCCTCGCAATCCCCCCGGAGCGAGGGTCCACCTCAAGCCCCAGCGAAGCCGCCCGCGTACACCCGCTCGAGCGCTTCCATCGCATCCGCCGGCAACGGCCCGAGCGCCTGGCCCGCCAGCGCCTCTTCCAGGTGCGCCGGCTCGGCCAGGCCGACGATGGCGCACGCGATGTCGGGATTCGACAGCACGAAGCGCAGCGCCACCTGCGCACGCGTGCCGTGCCGATCGTCCAGCGCCGCCATCGCTGGACGCGCGCGACGCTCCTCGGTGCCGACGTCCGCAGCCTGCGTGACGACCACCTCGCGCCCATGCCGGACATCGGTTGCCAATACGCCTGCGGCGAAGACACGGATCGCCATCACCGCCGTGCCCTGCGCCTTGCACGCCGCGATCAGGCCGCCGAAGTCCTGCCCGCTCCATTGCGCAGGCATCGCCCGCGCAGCGCTCGGGTTGAGCAGGTTGTAGTACACCTGTGCCGCATCGAAGCGCCCGCTGTCGACCACCGCTCGACACGCCGACGCATCGCCGAGAGCGGTGAACCCGATGTGATCGGCCAGGCCCTGCGCTCGCATGCGGTCCAGGGCGTCCGCCGCACCGTTCTCGCCCAGCACGTGGCGCAACGTCACCGCGTTGGCCGTCCCGTCCCGCTCGACCGGGTTGTGCAGCAGCAGCACGTCGACCGATTCCCGGTCCAGCCGCCGCAGGCTCTCGTGCACGCTGCGCTCGACCTGCCCGGCGATGTCATCGAGCCGTTCGATGTCGAGGTACACCTTGGTGGACAGGTGCGGCTGGGTGTGCAGTTCCTTGAGCAGCCACCCGAGCGCCTGCTCCGACTGCCCCTTGCCGTACATCGGGGCGGTGTCCACCCAGTTGATGCCCGCCTCCATCGCCCGCTTCAGGGCGGCCAGCTTGGTGGCGTCGTCCTGGTGGATGAGCACGCCCCCCACCCAGCCGCCGCCGAAGACCACTTCGGAGACGCGCAGGCCGGTGCGGCCGAAGGTCCTGTAGCGCATCTGGTTGCTCCCGGAATGTCCGGCGCCCATCCTACGCCGCGCAAGGCGGAATCGCCGGCAAGCGCCGTTCGGTCTCGTTCGCGAAGCCGGCCACCCTCCCGGCCTGCCGCAGCACGCGCAGGCGGGTAGACTTCCCGGCATCTCTTCCCCGGGGAACCTTTATGACGGCACTGCGCCGGCGCGAGCTGAGCCGCCGCGGGCTGCTCGGTCCCGAAGCCGGCTGGTCGCTCGCACCGGTCGCGGCCTGGCTGGCAATCGAGGGCCGGCTCATCCACGACCCGGTGGAGTTGCTCAACGCGCTCGCCGCGCGGCTCGATGCCGCCGGCGCTCCGATCGACCGCCTCGGCTTCAACCTGGGGACGATCCATCCGCAACTGCTGTCCTGGGGCGGATTCTGGACCCGCGGCAGCGGTGCCGCCGAGTTCGCGGGCTGGCACGGCGTGGAGCACAGCGACGCGTACCTCGGCAGCCCGGTGCAGTTCGTGCGCGAGCAGCAGCGCCCGTTCAGACGCCGCCTGCGAGCACTGGATCCGGCGGCGGACCACGCCGTCCTGCACGAATTGCAGGCCGCCGGGCTTACCGACTACGCCGCCCTGCCGCTGGTCTTCGGCTCCGGGGCAGTCAACTTCATGACCGCCGCCACCGCCTCGCCGGACGGGTTCACCGACGACGATCTCGACCGTCTCGATGCGCTGTCCAACCTGCTCGCACCGGTCGCGGAGATCCTGCACGCGCGCCGGCTCACCCTGGGGCTGCTGGACACTTTCGTCGGTCCGCGCATCGGCGCGCGCATCCTCGACGGACAGGTCCGGCGCGGCGACGGCGATCGCATCGAGGCCGCATTCTGGTACTCCGACCTGCGTGGCTTCACCGCGCTCAGCGAAACACTGCCGCCGCCCCAGCTGCTGCAGCTGCTCAACGAGTACTTCGAAAACTGCGCCGCCGCGACGGCGGCCCGCGGCGGCGAGATCCTGCAGTTCATCGGCGATGCGATGCTGGTGGTGTTCGAGATCAAGCGCCCGGAGGACGAGGCCGCGGTCTGCACGGCCGCGCTCGATGCCGCGGTCGATGCGTTCGCGTCGGTCGCCGTGGTCAACCACCGGCGGCGCCACGCCGGACTGCCCGCGATCGAGTTCGGCCTCGGGCTGCACCTGGGGAGCGTGACGCACGCCAACGTCGGCGCCCCGAACCGGCTCGCCTTCAACGTCGTGGGGCCCGCCGTGAACAAGACGGCGCGACTGCAGTCGATGACCCGGGCCGTCGGCGTGCCGCTGCTCATGTCGCGCGAATTCGCCACCCACCTCCGGCGCTCCGTCCGCTCGATCGGCCACTTCGACCTGCGCGGCGTCGAAGGCCCGCAGGAGATGTTCACGCTGGGCGACGAACCGTAAGCCGGGCGCCACCACGCACTGCGCCGGTTTCGGGTGAGCGCCACGCGCTGGCGTGCCGCCTCAATCTCCCGAAGTCGCCGCCTGGATCAGCTCGATGCTCACGCCGTCGGGCGCAGCGACGTAGCAGAGCACCATCCCGGGCTTGAACTCCCATGGCTCGACCGCCATGCGCACGCCCTTGCGCTTGAGCTCGTCGCAGAACGCGCGCAGGTCCCCGCGATAGGTGAAGCCGAAGTGGTCGGTGCCCCACTCGTCGTGGCTGGAGTAGCCGTCGAAATGGCGCATCGGGTTGGTTGTCCCCGGCTGCTCGCCGGGTCGCCGGCCGCGGATGACCAGGGTCATGCCGCCCACCCGCACGTCGATCTGCGGCGCACCGCGCAGGCTCTCCTGCACCGCCGTCACTTCGCCGCCGAACATGTCGCGATACCAGTCCGCCGCCCCCTGCGGGTCGCGGCTGATCAGGTGAATATGGTCGAACCCCAGGCCCTCGCGCATACGCCTCCCCCGGATCAAACGTGCGTGTGGCGCAGATGGTACTCGCCTGCCGTGACCGCCGTCGCGTCGCTGCAGTGGTGTCAATTCCTCCGACACCTTGTCGGTTCGACAACCTGCGGCACCCGACCGCGTGGCGGTTGTCTCATTTCGGTCGCACCCGGCGATCGCGGAGGCTTTCGCGTAGTGCTTTCCGCGCAGCCCCTGCGTATGATCGCCGTGATCTTCAGGCCGAAGCAGCGATGGCTGGAAAACTGGATGTTTTGACAGGTTCGGCTGCGCAGCCGCAGTCCCATGCAACCGAACCCGAGCGCCGCAGGCGGGCCGGCAACGCGCAGGGCGTCGCATCCCAGCTCCTCGTGCTCGCGCTGGCGCTGCGCGGCTCCACGCACTGGCGTCCGCTGGCGCTGATCGCCGCCGGGCTCGTCGCGGTGATCGTCTGCACCACCGCAGCCCAGGTCCGGCTCAACGCCTGGAACCAGCCCTTCTACGACGCCATCGCCACCAGGGACCTGCACGCCTTCTTCGTCCAGGCGGGCGTGTTCGTCGTCATCGCGCTCACGCTCATCGCGTTCAACGCCACCCAGACCTGGCTGCACGAGACCGCCAAGCTGCGCCTGCGCAACTGGCTCACCTCCGACCTGGTGTCCGAATGGCTCAAGCCCCGGCGCCCGGTGCAGATCGTCTGGTCGGGGGAGATCGGCATCAACCCGGATCAGCGCATCCACGAGGATGCGCGCCACCTCACCGAGCTCAGTGCGGATCTCGCCATCGGCCTGACCCAGTCGGGCCTGCTTCTGGTGAGCTTCTTCGGCGTGCTGTGGGTCCTCTCCGGCCAGATCACGCTGCCGATCGGCGGCGAAGACGTGGTCGTGCCGGGGTACATGGTGTGGTGCGCGCTGCTGTACGCGGCGACGGGGTACTTCGTGAGCTGGCGGGTGGGACGTCCGCTGATCGCGCTCAACGCACAGCGCTACGGCAGCGAGGCGCAGCTGCGCGCGATGCTGGTCCGCGCCAGCGAGCACGCCGACGGCATCGCCCTGAACGCCGGCGAGGCGGACGAGGCCAAGCGCCTGCACGGCCAGGTCGACCGCCTCATGGTGATCCTGCGGCGACTGGTACGCTCGGTGGCGCGCCTGAGCCTGGTGACCTCCGGCTACGGCTGGTTCGCGCTGATCGTCCCCCTGCTGGTCGCCGCACCGGGCTACTTCACCGGCAGCATGACCATCGGCGCGCTGATGATGGTGGTGGGCGCGTTCAACCAGGTGCAGCAGGCGCTGCGCTGGTTCGTCGACAACTTCCGCGGCATCGCCGACTGGCAGGCGACGCTGCTGCGGGTCGCGTCCTTCCGGCAGGCCCTGGTCGACGTCGAAGGCAACCGGAAGGGGCTGCGCAGCATCGAGGTCGGCGCGCACGCCGGCGCTACGCTGGTCCTCGAGAAGCTGGACGTGCAGACCACCCGCGGCTCGGCCGCGCTGGCCGAGCCCCTCGTCGAGATCACGCCCGGCGAGCACGTGCTCATCCTCGACCAGGCCGAGCTGGGCGAGAGCGTCCTGTTCCGCGCCCTGGCCGGGCTGTGGCCCTGGGGCAGCGGGCAAGTGCGCTGGCCTGCGGACGCGAGCGTGATGTTCCTCCCGCAGCGGCCCTACCTGCCGATCGGCTCGCTGCGCGCAGCCCTCGCCTACCCCCTGCCGCCGCGCGCGTTCGGGGACGAGGCGATGTGCATGGCGCTGGACCGCACCGGTCTATCGCACCTGCCGGCCATGCTCGGCGAGCGGCAGCACTGGTACCGCGAGCTGAGCGTGCGCGAGCAGCAGTGCATCGCCTTCGCACGCATGCTGCTGCATCGCCCGCAGTGGGTGTTCATCGGCGAGGCGATCGACCTGCTCGACGAGGAACATCGCCGCCGCGTCCTGTCGGTGTTCGACCACGAGTTGAAGGGCACCACGGTGGTGAGCATGCGGAGGCGGCCCGCGCACAACGGCGCGTACACGCGAACGCTGCACCTGCTCCGGCGCGAGGTACCGCGGCTGGCCCGCCGTGCGAGCGATCACGAGTCGATCGGGCCGACCCAGGAGCCAGCCCCCGCACTCGACCCCCGGGACCACCTCGCCCCCGCGGATGTCGACAGTCGCTGAGCTGGCTGCGCTGTCCCCGGCGGCGGCAGCGCTGGGCGACGAGGCGCTGCTCGACCTGGTGCAGCGGCAGACCCTGCGCTACTTCTGGGACTACGCGCACCCGGTGAGCGGGCTCGCCCGTGAGCGCATTCGCAGTGGCACCTTGCCGGACGACCGGGCCTCGATCGGCGCGACCGGCTTCGGCGTGATGGCGATCATCGCCGGCGTCGAACGCGGCTGGGTCGAGCGCGAGACCGCCGCGCAGCGGCTCGCGCACATGCTGCAGTTCCTCGCCGGCGCCAGCTGCTACCACGGGATCCTGCCGCACTGGATCGACGGCCGTAGCGGCCGTACGATCCCGTTCAGTCGCAAGGACGACGGCAGCGACCTGGTCGAGACCGCGCTGCTGCTCCAGGGGCTGCTGTGCGCCCGCGCCTACTTCGACCGGGACGATGCGCACGAGCGCGCGATCCGCGACCTGAGCCACGCGCTCTGGCGCGAGGCGGAGTGGAACTGGCACACGCGCGAGGGCCGCGAGGTCCTGTACTGGCACTGGAGTCCCAACCACGGCTGGGCCATGGATCACGAGATCCGCGGCTGGAACGAGTGCCTGATCGCCTACGTGCTCGCCGCCTCCAGCCCGACCTATCCGATTGACGCGCGCGTCTATCACCGCGGCTGGGCGCAGGGCCGTGAGTTCATCAACGGCCGCACCTGGTACGGCATCGAGCTTCCGCTCGGTCCCGCGTACGGCGGGCCGCTCGCGTTCGCGCAGTACTCCTTCCTCGGCCTCGACCCGCGCGGCCTGTGCGACCGCTACGCGGACTACTGGGAGCAGAACCGGCGGCATGCACTGATCAACCACGAGCACTGCGTGCGCAATCCCGACGGCCACGCGGGCTACGGCCCTGCCTGCTGGGGCCTGACCGCCGGCGACAACGTGTGCGGCTACGCCATGCATGCGCCGGGCCACGACCCCGGCGTGATCGCCCCGAACGCGGCGCTGGCCAGTTTTCCCTACACGCCCGTGCAGTCCATGCAGGCCCTGCGGCACTTCGCTGGTGCCTGGGGGCACCGGATCTGGGGCGACTGCGGCTTCACCTCCGCCTTCAACCCGGGCGCCGACTGGGTGTCGGACGAGTGGGTCGGCATCGATCAGGGACCAATCGTCGTGATGATCGAGAACCACCGCAGCGGCCTGCTCTGGCGCCTGTTCATGCAGGCCCCGGAGATCGCAGCCGGCCTCGAGCGCCTCGGCTTCACTCGCACCCGCCGCGATGCCGCCTAGCCCTGTGCCAACCGACGGGCTGGCGCTGCCGGCCTGGATCGCGCACCAGCGCGAGATCGCCGCCGATGCCCTGCTGCGCGCCATCTCCGCCACCGACATGGTGTGCGAACGACCCGGCTTCGGCCAGCGCATCGTTCCGGCACGCGGATCGATCCTGGCCGCGCGCCAGGTGGCGTTCTACGATCCGGACCCCGACTATTTCTTCCACTGGCTGCGCGACTCAGCGGTGATCGTGGACGCGTTGCGCTGCCTGCTCGACGACGACGCGAGGCGGGACGAGGCCGACGCGAAGTTCGCCGACTACCTGCGCTTCAGCCTGCATCTGCTGGCGCTCGACGGCTCGAGGCTGGCCGCCACCGGCTTTCGCGCGCGCGTGGACCGGTCGGTTGTGCAGTACCTGCGTCCCGAAGCCGAGCTGCGCGAGGCCGCAGGCGAGCGGCTACTGGGCGAGACCCGCTTCAACCCGGACGGCACGCTCGACATCCTGAAGTGGCCGCGGCCGCAGAACGACGGCCCCGCCATGCGCGCGCTGGCGCTGCTGCGCTGCCGGCGAACCTCCCTCGCCCGGGAGCCGGAAGTACATCGCCTCGTGTACGCACTGGTGCGCGCCGACCTGCACTACACCGTCGATACGCGCGCCACACCCTGCTTCGACATCTGGGAGGAGGAGTTGTGCGATCCCTACTACGCCCGGCTGGTGCAACACGCCGCGTTGCTTGAGGGGACGGCCTGGGCGCGGGAGCTCGGTGACGCCGACGGCGGCAGTCGCTTCGAGGCCGCCGCCCACGAGTTGGAGGCGGCACTGACCCGGCAATGGTCCGCCGGGCACGGCTGCTATCTGAGCCGGGCCGGGGTCAGGACCGGCGGTGACCAGAGCAAGCTGCTCGACATGTCCACTCTCCTCGCGGTGTTGCACGCGGGCCTGCCAGACGGCCGGCACAGTGTGCTCGATCCGCGCGTGCACGCGACCTGGCTGCAGCTCGAGCAGCTGTTTCGCGCCGGATATCCGATCAACCAGGACCTGCCGCCCGGCTTCGGCCCGGCCATCGGGCGCTACAAGGGCGACGTCTACTATCGCGGGGGAGCCTGGTATGTCACCACGCTCGCCATCGCGGAGCTCTACTACCGCCTCGGGAGTGCAGTCGCGCAGGGCGCCGCCCTCAGCGCAACCTCCGAGAACGCGGCCTTTCTTGCCGGGTGCGGCTACCTCGGGGGGCCGCAGGACGGGCGCCTCGTCCAGGCACTGCTGCACAACGGCGATGCGTTCATGGCGACGGTGCGGCGCTTCACCCCGCCCGACGGCACGATGTCCGAGCAATTCGACCGGGAGACCGGCGTACAGCGCAGCGCCCGGCACCTGAGCTGGAGCTATGCCGCGTTCGTGACGGCTGCGCAGGCCCGACGGCGCGCGACGGAGGCGCACAGCGGATGAACCAGGCGGCCCGTCGGACCTGGAGGATCTCGCGGGAACCGCTCGGGCTGCACCGGATCTCCAACGGCGCCGGTCTGTCGGTGGATATCCTCCCCAACGGGGCGGTCTCCAGCATCGAGCACCGCAACGGCGACGAGGTCACGCTGATCAACCAGTTCGTCGGTTCGCCGCTGGACTGGGGCGTGGGCCGCATCCTCGTGCGCAGCCACGACGAGGCGCCCTGGTCGCTCGAGGCGTTCGGACCGCGCGCACAGTTCCGGCTGGGCCTTGGCTCGGACTGCGCGGTGTGGGAGGGCGCGACGGGGGGTCTCGCACACCGGGTCACGCTGCAGCTCCACGCGGATGCGCTGGCCTGGACCTGGCGACTCGAGCTCACGGCCGCGCAGGAGACGGCATCGACCCTGGACGCGATCTTCATCCAGGACGTCGGACTCGGTCCTCGCGGCTTTCTCGCCAACAGCGAAGCCTACGCATCGCAGTACATCGACCATCACGTCGCGCGGCACTCACGTTGCGGGCCGGTGGTGATGTGCCGGCAGAACCTCGCGCAGTTCGGCCGGCATCCCTGGGTCGTGCACGGTTGTCTCGATGGCGCAGCGGCCTTCGCCACCGACGGCGCGCAACTGTTCGGCGCGCAGCACCGGGATAGCGATGGGATCGCAGCAGCGGAGGGCACCGATCTGCCGAGCCAGCGGCTGCAGCACGAGATGGCGTGCACAGGTCTGCAGTCGCGGCGCGTCACCGTCGCGGCCGGCGGCACCATCGCTTTCCGGTTCTTCGGCGTCTTCGTCCCGGATCATCCCGCCGCTTCGGACGACTCGGACCTGGCGCGGATCGATCCAGTGGCGTGGGCCGCGGACCGGCCGCAGGCGCTGACATGGGTTGAGCCGGCGTGCAGCCTCCTGCAGCGGTCCCGGGCAGCAGCGAGCGCACCCTTGAGCGATGCCGACGTGGCGGCGCGCCACCCCGAGCGCTGGCTCGAGGAGCGCGAGGCGGGCCGCCTGCTGTCCTTCTTCACCCCGGACGGTGCCCACAACCGACACGTCGTGCTGCGCGGCAAGGAGCGCAGGGTGACGCGGCGCCACGGCGCGATCCTGCGCTCCGGGCAGGCGATGCTGCCGGACGATGCGACGCTCTGTCTCACGGCGTGGATGCACGGCGTGTTCGGCGCACAGCTGACGCTGGGCAACACTTCGCTGCACAAGGTCCTCTCCGTCTCGCGCGACCCGTACAACGTCCTGCGGGCAAGCGGTCTGCGGCTCCTGCTGGAAACCGGACAGGGCTGGCTGCTGCTGACCGTGCCGTCGGCGTTCGAGATGGGGCTCGGCGACTGCCGCTGGATCTATCGGCTGGACCGGCGCGAAGTCAGCGTCTCGGCGGCCGTCTCCGGAGAGGACGCCGCCGTGCAATGGCGCATCGACGTGCAGGGCGATCCATGCCGCCTCCTCGTCTGTGCACATCTCGTGATGGGCGAGCGCGAGAGGGAACAGGAAGGCGTGCTCGAAGTGGATCCGGAACGCAGGCACATCGCGATGCGTCCGGACCCGGAGGGGCTGTGGGCGCAGCGCTACCCCTCCGCGGTCCATCACCTGGTCACGAGCACGCCCGAGGCCGTGGAGGCGATCGGGGGCGACGAGCTGCTCTACGCGGACGGGATCTCACGCGATAGAGCCTGCGTGGTGCTGCGGACGCTGCCCACAACCACACTGTGCTTCGCCGTGGTGGGGTCGCTCACCGATCCCGGCAGGGCTGCCGCGCTCGCCGCACGCCACGAACACGGAATCGACGACGACGTGCTACGCGAGACCTCGGCACGCTACTGGCGCCACGTCACGCGCGGCCTGCGGATCGACGGCGAGGACCCCGAGGCCCGCGCGCTCGACATCGTGTTCCCGTGGTTCGCACACGATGCCATGGTCCACCTGACCGTGCCGCACGGCCTGGAGCAGTTCACCGGGGCCGCCTGGGGCACGCGGGATGTCTGCCAGGGTCCCGTCGAGTTCCTGCTCGCGCTGGAGCACGACGAGCCGGTGCGGCAGATCCTGCACACGGTCTTCGCGCACCAGTACGAAGGCCGCGGGGACTGGCCGCAATGGTTCATGCTGGAGCCGTACGCCTTCATCCGCGACCGTGAAAGCCACGGCGACATCGTCGTGTGGCCCTTGAAGGCCCTCAATGATTACGTCGAGGCGACCGGCGACTTCGCCTTCCTGGACGAGCCGGTCGGCTGGCGCAGGGACGAAGATTTCACGCCTGGGTCGCGTCACGATGCTCTCTGGGTCCATGTCGCCAAGCTGCTGGCCACGGTGGTAGAGCGCTTCATCCCCGGTACGAGCCTGATCCGCTATGGCCACGGCGACTGGAACGACTCGCTCCAGCCCGCCGATCCGACGATGCGCGACTGGATGGTGAGCAGCTGGACCGTGGCAGTGCTGTACCAGCAGGTCAGGCGCTATGCGGAGATCCTGCGCAGGGCGGGGAGGCAGGAGGCCGGGCAGGCGCTGGAGGCCCTGGCCGCCAACGTGCAGCGCGACTTCAACCGCTTTTTGGTCCGCGACGGCGTGGTCGCCGGCTATGCGCTGTTCGATCCGGGCAACGGCCAGCCGGAACTGCTGCTGCACCCCACCGACCGGCGCACCGGGCTGCGGTACTCGCTGCTGCCCATGACCCGCAGCATCATCGGCGGCCTGTTCACGCCTGAACAGGCTCGTCATCACCTGGGCATCATCCGAGAGCACCTCCTGTTCGGGGACGGGGTGCGACTGCTGGACCGCCCCGTCCTCTACCGCGGCGGACCGGAGCGCATTTTCCGCCGGGCGGAGTCCGCGGCGTTCTTCGGTCGCGAGATCGGTCTGATGTATGTCCACGCGCACATCCGCTATGGCGAGGCGCTGGCCGTGCTGGGGGAAGCAGATGCGCTGTGGGAAGCGCTGCAGGTGGTGAACCCGGTGTCGGTGACCGGACAGGTAGCGAACGCAAGGCTGCGCCAGCGCAACGCCTACTTCAGCAGCAGCGACGCCGGATTCCGGGACCGCTATGCGGCCGCCGCCGAGTGGGAGCGGGTGCGAGCGGCCGCGGTGGATGTGGATGGCGGTTGGCGCATCTACTCCAGCGGCCCCGGAATTTACGCAAGCCTGATGATCTGCCGGGCGTTCGGGCGTCGCCGGCTCTGGGGTCGGCCCGTGTCGCTACCGCTGCTCCCGACTGCCCGACCGCAGATCGCCCTGGCGCTGGAGGTCGACGCCGGCTAGGGCACACGGACGCTCATGGTATCTTGGCCGGAGGATCTGCAGCGGGGTTGCGAATGGTGAGAACTGTCGATGCTCTGCCGCGGTCGAACGCGCCGCAGGAATCGGACAGGTTCCATGCCATGCGCCTGCCGTGACCGCAGGCTTCCGGGAGAAAAATTGTGAAATCGGTGACGATGCTTCGCCTCGCGCTATGGCTGCTTGGCCCGCTCGCAGTTGCCAATGCAGCCGCGAACGGGCCCAACGATTCAGTCGGAAACGGCGCGTTCAGCAGATGGCAGGACTTCGATGCATACCAATGGCTTGAAGTGAAGCCGAGCCATCCTCGCGATGCCTGGTCACCGCGCGCAGGGCTGCAGGCCGTGGAGTTGCGACGCGACTTCTATGTCATGGGGGGCCGCACGCCGCTGGCCATTCCAGGCGTGCCTGGCGCCAGCCAGATCTGGAACGACGTGTGGCGCAGCGATGACCGTGGCGTTACATGGAGCCAGTTGCCCGACGCACCCTGGTCCGCGCGCGCCTACTTCCAGGCTGTCACCCGTGGCGGGATGATGTTCGTGCTGGGCGGACAGAACTTCAAGGCCGGTCCCGCATGCCCGCCGGGGATCCCGAGTTGCTCCGACTTCTTCAACGACGTGTGGAGCAGTCCGGACGGCGTGAGATGGAAGCGGGAAACCGCCAACGCGGGCTGGAGCGCGCGGGCGGGCCTGAGCGCGGTGGTGCACAAGGGGGCGATCTACGTGCTGGGCGGATCGGTCAACGATGATACGGCGATCATCGGTGGACCGCCTGCCCGCATCTACTTCAATGACGTCTGGAAGTCGTACGACGGCCGCAAGTGGACGCGCCTGACGAAGAGCGCGCCCTGGAAGCCGCGCGCTGGCGCGGTCGTGGTGACCAAGGGGGAATGGATCTACCTGCTCGGCGGCGAGGAAGGCTTCGTGTGCCTGCCCGGGGGACCATGCCCGCCTTACTTCAACGACGTGTGGCGCAGCCGCGATGGCGCTCGCTGGGAGCGGGTCACTGCCGCCGCCGGCTGGTCCCCGCGGCCCGGGCATCAGTGCGAAGTGATCGTCGGCAGTATCGTCTGCTTCGGCGGCTTCGGCCTGCCGCCGCAGGGCAATCCGCAGGACATATGGGTGAGCGCCAACGGCAGGGATTGGGAGCAGGTGGCGGGTACTCCCTGGAATTCCACCGCGCCTGAGCAGATCAAGTACGACTTCGCCGCGCTGGCGAGTTGGGACTGGGACAAGGGTCCATTGCCCGCGATCTATACCTTCGGCGGCGACCGTGAGACGTTCGACTTCACCGACCCGCTCAACCCGTTTCGGGTCGACAACGACGTGTGGCGATTCTCACCGCCATCGCCAACCGGCCGGTAGCTGGCGCAACCATGGCGCGCGCCGCCCGATCCGTCGGCGGCGCAGCGCTGCGTCAGCGGATGGCAGGACAAGCAGGATCAAGAGCTTGTGCGGACACCTCCCGGTCCCGGGCGTTGGGACGCGGGAGCCGTGCCATGCCGCCCCGCAGGTGCCTGGTCGCGCTTGCCTTGGCAGCAAAGCCGGACTGCCGGGAGCGGGCCCGGAGAAAGGATGCGTTTACGGCGGCCCGAACGGACCGGACATGGCGCGCTCGTAGCGCTCCGCACGGACGCCTTCGCGTCCCATCTGCCCGGCCATGCGTGCGGCGTGGGCCCAGCAGCGCTCCACCTCCATGCGCTCGGCGAGCGATGCGACGTGACGGTTGTCGCTGATCGGTCCGGCGGCATGCAGCGCGGCCTCGATCTCTGCGCGGACGGCCTTCCTCAACGCTTCTATCAGCTCGTTCATGTGGTCTCCCCGCCTGTGTCAGGCTGTCTGGTCGATTGCTGACAAACTTGCCACGAAGCCCCGATTGTCCTCAACGAATGTGGCAACACTGCTAATCGCATCGCACCGTCCTCACGCCGGACTGAGCGAGGGCGCGAGCGGTGCCCACCACCTGGTCCGCGGTGAAGTCTCCGCGGGTGGTGGTGAGGTGGTACCCGGTGCATCGGAGCAGCCAGGCGCACTGCTTTGATGCGTCCGCCTTGGGGGCAGGACCGGCCCGGTCGATCAGAGAGCGATGGCACGTCCGGGGGCACGACCCGGGTGCGGGTCGATGGTCGTCGTTCCGCCCGCGGCTGACCGCTATCAGCCTTGCTGCCGGCTGCGGATCGGTCGGCCGGTGAATGAGCCCGGCGCGAACGCGCAGCCGGATGACCCGTCGATCGGCTGCTTGAAACCACCCACTCAGTCCCGCATGGAATGAGATTCATGCTGCGCCCTGACTATCATGATGCTACCCACTCGATTAGCATGCCGACATGAAACGCAAGAGCTTCGGCAAGATGCAGTGTCCGGTGGCGCGCGGTCTGGAACGCATCGGCGAGTGGTGGAGCATGCTGATCGTTCGCGACGCGTTCCACGGTCTGACTCGCTTCGACCAGTTCCAGCAGAGCCTGGGAATCGCACCCAGCATGCTGACGCGCCGGCTCGCCGCGCTCGTCAAGACGGGCATCCTGGAGAAGCGGCGCTACAGCGAGCGGCCGCCACGCTATGAGTATGTCCTCACCGAGCGCGGCAGCGACCTGCGCCCGGTGCTGGTTGCCCTGCAGGCCTGGGGCAACAAGCACTTCGCACCCGAGGGCCCCAGCGTCATGCTGGTTCATGCCAAGACCGGCGCTCCGGCGGATCCCGTACTGGTGGATCGCGCGACCGGGCGTCCGCTCACCCAGCCCGAATACGTGATCGCGCCCGGCCCTGCAGCCAGTCCGGCCACCCGACGCAAGCTTGCCTCCAGCCCGTGGAGCGGGCACCCGGCCCACGCGGGTTCAGGCAGCGAAGAAGCTCGCGCACCCGGTAATCGCCGAGCGTGAACGCCCCGGCCTCCGCAGTCGCCCCGCCGCCGTCCGCCGGCGCAGCGGTAACGGGCATGAACGCAAGGACCCGCGTCCTCCTGGAAGGCAGCATTGTCCCGACGCTGTTGCGCATGGCCTGGCCCAACATCCTGGTGATGGTGGCCCAGGCTGCAACCGGCCTGATCGAGACCTGGTTCGTCGCGCGCCTGGGAACCGATGCGCTGGCCGGCATGGCCCTGGTATTCCCCGGCTTCATGATGATGCAGATGCTGTCCGCAGGAGCCGTCGGCGGCGGGATCTCCTCTGCCGTTGCGCGCGCGCTGGGCGCCGGGCAGCGCGGGGATGCGAACGCGCTGGTGATGCACGCGATCGTGGTCAACCTCGGGCTTGGGGTGGTCTTCTCCCTGCTGTTCCTCGTCTTCGGCACCCAGCTCTATGGCGCGATGGGCGGCGAGGGCGCGTCGCTGCGCGCCGCGCTGGACTATTCGAATGTCGCGTTCGCAGGGGCTGCCCTGGTGTGGTTCATGAACGCGCTGGCGAGCGTGATCCGTGGCACCGGCAACATGCTGGTCCCGTCGCTCGCCGTGTGCGGTGGCGTCGTCCTGCTGGTGCCGCTCTCCCCGCTGCTCATCTTCGGGTGGGGGCCGATCCCGGGCATGGGAATCGCAGGGGGCGCAGTGGCTGTGCTGCTGACCACTGCGCTCACCGCCGCGATCCTCGCCTGGTACCTGTGGAGCGGACGCGCCGTCGTGCACCCCGTGCTGCCGAGGCTGCGCAGGGCGCTGTTCGTGGACATCCTGCGCGTGGGCGCAATCGGATCGATCAACACGTTGCAGACCACGCTCGTCTTCGGGCTCGCCACCGCACTGGTGGGCATGGTGGGCGGCCCTGCGGCCGTGGCGGGCTATGGAACGGGCGCTCGCCTCGAGTACCTGCTGATCCCGCTGGTCTTCGGGCTGGGCGCGCCCATGGTCGCGCTGGTCGGGACGAACATCGGGGCAGGTCAGCGCGAACGCGCATTGCGCATCGCGCTCACCGGAGGTGTGATCGCATTCGGGCTCACCGAGTTCATTGGCCTGATCGCAGCGATCTGGCCGCACGCCTGGCTCGGGCTGTTCGGCGCCGACGCCGGCATGCTTGCAGCCGGGAGCGCCTACCTCCGGATCGTCGGGCCCGCCTACGGCTTCTTCGGCCTGGGGCTGTCGCTGTACTTCGCCTCGCAGGGCGCCGGGCGTCTGCTGTGGCCGCTGATCGGAAGTGCGGTTCGCCTGGTGATCGGCATCGGCGGCGGGTGGCTGGTGTTGACGCTCACCGGGTCCCTCGCCGGACTCTTCGGTGCACTGTCGCTCGCACTGCTGGTCTACGGAGTCATCATCGTCGGCGCCATCGCGCGCGGGGTGTGGTTCAAGCCACCGCCGGCACGCCATTCTTGACACGACTCCATGTTTCCACGATGATGGAATCATGGATGAAGCAATGGCGGTTTCCGCACTCGGTGCCCTGGCCCAGGCCGCACGCCTGCGGGTGTTCCGCGCCCTGGTCGGTGCGGCGCCCGAGGGCATGACGCCCGGTGCGTTGTCCGCGCTGCTGGACATCCCGGCCTCGACTCTGTCGTTTCACCTCAAGGAACTGGTGCACGCCGGGCTGGTGACTGTCGAACGCGAGAGCCGCAACCTCTACTACCGGCCGGCGATCGCCCACATGAACGCGCTGCTCGGATACCTCACCGATCACTGCTGCCAAGCGCAGGCCTGTGGGCCGGCCAAGTCGCGCCGCCGCGCCACCTGCTGACCCCGGAGGACTCATGAAGCGCTTTCACGTTCACCTGCACGTCGACGATCTCGCGCAGAGCATCGCCTTCTATTCGAAGCTGTTCGCCGCCCAGCCGGCTCGGGTCGAGGCCGACTACGCCAAGTGGATGCTGGACGATCCTGCGGTCAACTTCGCGATCTCCACCCGCGGCGCACAGCCGGGGATCGATCACCTCGGCATCCAGACCGACGACCCCGCCGAGCTCGCAGCGATGAAGGCGCGCGCAGAGGCCGCCGACATGGCGCTGCTGGATGAAGGGGAGACCACCTGCTGCTACGCGCGCAGCGAGAAACACTGGGTGACCGATCCGCAGGGCATCGCGTGGGAGCACTTCCATACCTTGGCGAACATCCCGGTCTTCCGTGAGGCCGCGCCGGCCGCCGGCTGCTGCTCGCCGGCCGCAGCGACGACTACGCAAGCCGCCGCCCCGGCTGCCGATGACGGCGCGTGCTGCACGCCGACCCCGCGCGGCAAGCCGATCGGAATCCCGGTCAAGTCGCAGTCTTCCTGCTGCTGACGCCGCGCGGGGCACGCGGCGCGTGACGGCGCACGTCCTGATCCTCTGCACGCACAACTCCGCGCGCAGCGTGCTGGCCGAGGGCATGCTCAACAGTCTGGCCGCAAGTCACGGCCGGGATGTGCGAGCACACAGCGCGGGCAGCGCCCCGAGCGGCCGCATCAATCCGTTCGCCATCGAGGCTCTGCGCAACGCCGGCATCGACACCGCCGGACTGCGCAGCAAAAGCTGGGACGAGTTCTGCGGCGGCGATGCGCTGCCGCTCTCGATCGTGATCACGGTCTGCGACAACGCGGCGGCCGAAGCCTGCCCGGTATTCCTCAGCACGACCGGCCAGCAGCCCGTCAAGGTGCACTGGGGCTATCCCGACCCGTCCAACGCCGAGGGCGGCGACAATGGCAGGCGCCGCGCCTTCGAGCTGACCCGGCAAGCCATCGGTTACCGCATGCTGCAGTTGCTGGCGCTGCCGCTGGAGACGATGGATCGCGCCGCGTTGGAGTCCGCGCTGCTTCGCATCGCCCGATCCTGACCGCCTCATTCATGACCACCGACACGTTGCCTGCCGCCCGCCAGCCCCACCCGGCGATGAGCGGGTTCGAGCGTTACCTCACGGTGTGGGTGCTGCTGTGCATCCTCGTCGGCATCGGTCTCGGGCGGGCGCTGCCGGGGCCGGTCCGTGCCATCGGGGCGATGGAAATCGCCCGGGTGAACCTGCCGGTGGGCCTGCTCATCTGGGTGATGATCATCCCGATGCTGCTGAAGATCGACTTCGGCGCGCTGCACCAGGTCCGGCAGCACTGGCGGGGAATCGGCGTGACGCTGTTCGTGAACTGGGCGGTGAAGCCGTTCTCGATGGCGCTGCTGGGCTGGCTCTTCGTGCGACAGGTATTCGCGCCGTACCTGCCGGCGGAGCAGCTCGACAGCTATATCGCCGGCCTGATCCTGCTCGCTGCGGCGCCGTGCACCGCCATGGTGTTCGTCTGGAGCCGCCTCACCAACGGCCACCCGCTGTTCACGCTGAGCCAGGTGGCGCTCAACGACACGATCATGGTGTTCGCCTTCGCGCCGATCGTCGGCCTGCTGCTCGGGCTCTCTTCGATCACCGTGCCGTGGGAAACGCTGCTCACCTCGGTCGTGCTCTACATCGTGATCCCGGTGCTGATCGCCCAGGCTTGGCGCAACGCGCTGCTGCGCCGCAGCCAGGCCGCGTTCGATGCTGCGCTCGCCCGGATCGGCCCCTGGTCGATCGCCGCGCTGCTCGCCACCCTCGTGCTGCTGTTCGCGTTCCAGGGTGAGGCGATCCTGAAGCAGCCGCTCGTCATCGCCATCCTCGCGGTGCCCATCCTGATCCAGGTATTCCTCAACGCGGCGCTGGCCTACTGGCTCAACCGCCGCGTGGGCGAAGCGCACAGCGTCGCGTGCCCCTCGGCTCTGATCGGCGCCAGCAACTTCTTCGAGCTGGCGGTGGCGACCGCGATCAGCCTGTTCGGCTTCGAATCCGGCGCAGCGCTGGCGACCGTGGTGGGCGTGCTGATCGAGGTGCCGGTGATGTTGCTGGTGGTGCGCATCGTCAACCGGAGCAAGGGCTGGTACGACGCCGGCGTGCGCGCGGCGTGACGCGACGGCAGAGCGGCACCGGACGCTCAACCTGCGCCCGCGCGAATCTCCTCGAGCACGGGCAGGATGTAGCGACGGAACTGCGCCGGGTTCTCGCTCATGGGGAAGTGACCGACCTCCTTCATCACGGCCACCTTCGCACCGGGGATGGACGCCGCCGTGCGCTGGGTGTCCTCGGGGGTGCAGGAGAAGTCGTATTCGCCGGTGAGCAGGTAGAGCGGGCAGCGCGCCGTGTCGATGCCGCCGAGCCTGCCGCGCAGGTCGGCATCGACACGGTAGAAGTAGAGATCGCCTTTGAACACGCCCGGTCCGCCCTGCATGTACTGCCACAGCGTCTCGTGTCGGTGCACCGCGGGGCTCTGCGGGGCGACCAGCCCCGACACCAGCGCGGCACACACCTCGCCGCCATGCACGTCCCCGCGATGCAGCCAGTTCGTGTCATACCATGGCGCCTGGAAGTCGGCCGCCTCGAGCCCGATCAACGCGCGGAACTCGCTGCCATGCGCATGCGCGAGTTGCAGCACGATGCGGCCGCCGATCGAGCAGCCCATCGCCACGGGACGGTCCAGCTCGAGTGCGGCACAGAAGGCGCGGATCGACGCGACATAGCGCTCGGTGGTGAGTTGGTATTCGCGGTCCTGCCAGCCTTCGGGCGGATAGGACTTGCCGTGCCACGGCAGGTCGAACGCCAGCACGCGGAAGTACCGCGTCACCGCTTCGTCGCACATGAGATGCCGGAACTGGCGCGAGTCCGCGCCGGCCGTGTGCAGGCACACCAGCGGGATGCCCTGCCCCGCTTCCTCGAAGTACACGCGGCAGGTCTCGCCGAGGATCGGCACGTGCACGTAGCGCCCGACGATGGGCTCGATTGCGGCACGGGTCATCGCACACCTCCTGCGCGTGGCAGCGTGACGACGTCCTTGATGTACTGCAGGTGCGCCAGGAACGGCTGCAGGTTGCCGTCGAAGGCCATCTCGCCGCGCTTGGACAGTGCGAACAGGTCGTGCCATCCGGGTGGCGGTGGGTCCTGCCAGAGCGCCGACCAGGCCTGCACCGAGCCGCGGATCGCGAAGGTCCAGGGGCACAGCAGCGGCAGCTGCGTGAGGCACTCGCGAATCCGCCCCGCGTCGATGCGCAGGAGCAGCGGCGAGGTGCCAATCTGCACCAGGCAGTCGGCGCTCAGCGTGCGGCCTCGCCACACAAGATGGGCATCGTCATTGACGTGTTCTGGCACGACGGCGCGAAAGCGCGCACAGAGGTCACGCTCTGCAGCCGGTGATGCCTCGCGAAACTCCATGCACCCTCCCTTCATTTTCCTGCCGACCGGCTGCGGCAGCCGGGCTCGACATCGCGCAGTCTACCTGCCGGCGCGTGCGGATTCCCGTGCCCCCCAGATGCTATAAGGCGGCCATGCCATCCGATACCAATCTGTCCCAGCGCCATGCGCCGCGCATGCGGCGTCCCCGATGAGCATGCGCGGTCCCTGGCGCATCGTCTGGGCCCTTGCCGTCACCGAGATCATCTCGTACGGCACGTTGTATTACGCATTCTCCGTGCTGCTCGTCCCCATGGAACAGGAGCTGGGCTGGAGCCGCAGCACGCTGGTGGGTGCATTCTCGGTTGGAATGCTGTGCGCCGCGCTCGCCGCCTGGCCCGCCGGCGTGGTGATCGACCGCTATGGCGGTCGCAGGCTGATGAGCCTGGGATCGCTCGCCGCCGGCACGCTGCTCGGACTGCTCGCGTGGGTCGACTCCGTGATCGCGTTCTACCTGCTCTGGGCCGCGCTCGGAATCGCGATGGCGGCGATCCTGTACGAGCCGGCGTTCGCCGTCATCTACCAGAGCTTCCGTGAGGACGGCAAGAAGGCGGTGACCGCCCTCACCCTTGCCGCGGGGTTCTCCAGCACCCTCTTCTGGCCGCTTACGCAGATCTTCGTCGACACCCTGGGCTGGCGCGGCACGCTGGTCGCTCTCGCGCTCCTCAACCTTCTGGTGTGCTTCCCGCTGCACGCGCTGGTGCTGCCGCGCACGCCTGGCGCATCGGCGAGGCGGGTCGACCACCCGGCGTCGCAAAGGCAGGCGCAGGGGCCGCAGCTGCTCGCCTCGCGCCCGTTCTGGCTGCTGGCGATCGCGTTCACCGCGAACATGCTCGCTTTCTCGGCGCTGTCCGTGCACCTGCTCCCGCTGCTGACCGAGCGGGGACTGTCCCCGGCGCTCGCGGTCACGCTGGCGGCGCTGGTGGGGCCGATGCAGGTGGCGGGGCGCGTCGTGGAGTACGCGCTTGGCCGGCACGTGTCGATCGTTCGCTCCGGGATGGTCGCGCTGGTGCTGCTGCCCGTGGGGATGCTCCTGCTGCTCGCAGCGGGCGCCAACCCGTGGATGGTGGGCACCGCGCTGCTCGCCTACGGCGCGAGCAATGGGGTGATGACGATCGTGCGCGCGGCAGTGCCGGCCGAGTTGTTCGACCGCAGCCGTTACGGCGCCATCAGCGGCGCGCTGCAGACGCCGGTGGTGATGGTCCGCGCTGCAGCGCCGATCATCGCAGCATGGCTGTGGACGCCGACGCAGGGCTACGCACTGTTGCTGTGGGCGCTCGCAGCATCCTCCGCGCTGGGCGCCGTCTGCTTCCGCGCCGCCATCCCTGCAGCGCGCGGGCGCCGCTAGAGAATCGCCGCCCCAGCCTGCTTCTCGCCGCGCTCGTACACCACGTGCGCGCGGCCGACCAGCAACGGGTCGAGCGGGCCGATGGCGTCGAGGTCCTTGTTGGTGTAGGGCAGCTTGTGCAGCACGTAGCGCAAGGCGTTGAGGCGTGCGCGCTTCTTGCAGTCCGACTTGATCACCGTCCACGGCGCATCCGCGGTGTCGGTGTAGAAGAACATCGCTTCCTTGGCCTTGGTGTAGTCGTCCCACTTGTCCAGCGAGGCCATGTCGATCGGCGAGAGCTTCCATTGCTTGAGCGGATGCGCTTCGCGCTCCTTGAAGCGGCGGCGCTGCTCGTCTCGGCTCACCGAGAACCAGAACTTGATCAGGTGCACGCCGCTGCGCACCAGGTTGCGCTCGAACTCCGGGGCCTGGCGCATGAACTCGGCATACTCGTCCGCGTTGCAGAACCCCATCACGCGCTCGACGCCGGCGCGGTTGTACCAGGAGCGGTCGAACAGGGCGATCTCACCGGCAGTGGGCAGGTGCTGAACGTAGCGCTGGAAGTACCACTGTCCGCGCTCGACCTCGCTGGGCTTCTCCAGCGCGACCACGTGCGCGCCGCGGGGATTGAGGTGCTCCATGAAGCGCTTGATGGTGCCGCCCTTCCCCGCTGCATCCCGGCCCTCGAACAGGATCACGACCTTCTGGCCGGTGGCCTTGACCCAGGCCTGCAACTTGAGCAGCTCGACCTGCAGGCGGTACTTGTTCTTCTCGTAGTTCTTGCGCGTCATCAGGTTCTTGTACGGATACCCTCCTTCGCGCCAATCCGGGGCGAGCTCGTCGTCCGGGCTGCGCGGCAGCACCGCGCCGACCGGTGGCTGCTGGAGCAACGCAGCACGCAGCACGGTGGCATCATCGGGCGCGGCGCCGGCCATGATTGCCGCCAGCGATTCCGCCAGGGCGGCCATATCGCCGGTGCGCGCATGCTGGACAATGTCCTGCACCGCAGCCACCTTGGCTTCCTGCGCGGCGCTCACGGCTTCCGACACGGTGAAACTCCCGATGCCACCGGGCGTGGCGGACGGGGCAATGTCTCCCCTGGACGCGCGCCGTGCCCGCCTCGCCCCGGCAACTGGCGAAGGCGCGCGCGACGAGGTCTTTACGCGATCGGGCGTTGCACCGTCACGCGGGCTGTCAGGGTCTTTGTCCACCATGCGGATCCCTCCCGTGAATCATGGCGGCAGTTGCCCGGGAGCTCCGGCACCGGCCGCCCAAATTGGGTAATTTTCCGCAGAGCGCCCCCAGCCGATTTGCACTGGATCAAGGAATCGCGCGGTTTCCGATGGCCGGTGGTGCGCCAGACACACCGAATGGTTGCCCTGGCGCGCTGCGTGGCCGCCTATGCCGCCACCAGCTTGACGTTGAACGCCTGGTCACCGTCAGGACCGGTCTTCACGTCGTACGAAACATGCTGCCGGACCTTCAACCCGCCGGGCTTGTCGGCGCCCAGGCGCACCGGGACGCTGGCGAACACATCCTTCCCCCCTCGATCGGGGGTGATGAGGCCGATGCCCTTTGCCTCGTTGAGCCATTTGATCTTGCCTGTCAGCTTGATGGTGTCCGTTGACATTGCTGCTCCTGGGAGAAGAAAACGATGGAAGTTGCTGCGCACGGCCCGGGAAGTGGGTCGGGACACAGGGCGAGGACAGGGCAAGCGCGTCGGGGAGGCTGTGGCAGGCACCTGAATGCGCAGCGTGGGAATGCCCGACTCTTGTACGCGGCGCCCCCCCTCGGGTCAAGCTATTTCGCATGCGTCGCACGCGACGGATCACGAATTTGCTATCTGGCGGACGACGATGGGAGTATGCTTGGCACTCTCGCCGGCCAAGTGCCAATCACCTGGCCTGTTTCCCCCGTCCACCTCAGATTCGTCTGCAGACGCGGCCGCCATCCGGCGCCGCCTGCGCGCGCGCCTTTCCAGGAGTCGCCATGAAGATCCGTCCCCTGCACGACCGGGTTATCGTCAAGCGTATCGATCAGGAGCGGCAGACCGCCTCCGGCATCGTGATCCCCGACAGCGCCGCCGAGAAGCCCGATCAGGGTGAAGTGCTCGCCGTCGGCGAGGGCAAGCTGCTCGACACCGGCAAGCTCAGCCCGCTCGCGGTGAAGGTCGGCGACCGCGTCCTGTTCGGCAAGTATGCCGGCCAGGTGGTCAAGGTTTCCGGCGAAGAGCAGCTCGTGCTGCGCGAAGAAGACATCATGGGCGTGGTCGAGGGCTGATCCCTTCGCATCCGCCCCTTGGAGAACAGACAATGAGCGCCAAAGACATCCACTTCCATGACATCGCACGCACCCGCATGGTTGCCGGCGTCAACATCCTCGCCGACGCCGTCAAGGTGACCCTCGGCCCGAAGGGCCGCAACGTGGTGCTGGACCGCTCCTACGGCGCCCCGACCATCACCAAGGACGGGGTTACCGTCGCCAAGGAGATCGAGCTGCAGGACAGCTTCGAGAACATGGGCGCGCAGCTGGTCAAGGAGGTGGCCTCCAGGACCTCCGACATGGCCGGCGACGGCACCACCACCGCGACCGTGCTGGCCCAGGCAATCGTGCAGGCGGGCATGAAGTACGTGGCTGCCGGCATGAACCCGATGGACCTCAAGCGCGGTATCGACAAGGCCGTCGTCGCCATGGTCGAAGCGCTCAAGGACATCTCCCGCCCCACCACCACCACCAAGGAGATCGCCCAGGTCGGCGCAATTTCGGCGAATGCGGACGCCTCCATCGGCGACCGGATTGCCGAGGCGATGGACAAGGTCGGCAAGGAGGGCGTGATCACGGTGGAAGACGGCTCCGGCCTGGCAGACGAACTGGAGATCGTGGAAGGCATGCAGTTCGACCGCGGCTACCTCTCGCCCTACTTCATCAACGACCCGGACAAGCAGGCCTGCGTGCTGGAGAATCCCTACGTGCTGCTGCACGACAAGAAGATCTCCGGCATCCGCGAGTTGCTGCCGGTCCTCGAGCAGATTGCGAAGGCGGGCCGTCCGCTGCTGATCATCGCCGAGGACGCCGACGGCGAAGCGCTCGCCACCCTGGTGGTGAACTCGATCCGCGGGATCCTCAAGACCTGTGCGGTGAAGGCCCCCGGGTTCGGGGACCGGCGCAAGGCGATGCTGGAAGACATCGCGATCCTCACCGGCGGCACGGTCATCTCGGAAGAGATCGGTCTGTCGCTGGAGAAGCTGACCCTGCAGGACCTGGGTCAGGCCAAGCGCATCCAGGTCGGCAAGGAGAACACCACCATCATTGGTGGGGCCGGCAAGAAGGAGGCGATCAGTGCGCGCGTGCTGCAGATCCGCAAGCAGATCGAGGACTCCTCCAGCGACTACGACCGCGAAAAGCTGCAGGAGCGCAGCGCCAAGCTCGCCGGCGGCGTGGCCGTGATCAAGGTAGGCGCGGCCACCGAGATGGAGATGAAGGAGAAGCGGGCGCGCGTCGACGATGCGCTGCACGCAACGCGCGCAGCCGTCGAGGAGGGCATCGTGCCCGGCGGCGGGGTAGCGCTGCTGCGCGCACGCGCGAACCTGAAGAACCTGAAGGCCGACAACCCCGACCAGGACGCCGGCATCAACATCGTCCTGCGCGCGGTCGAGGAGCCGCTGCGCCAGATCGTCGCCAATGCCGGTGACGAACCGTCGGTCGTGGTGAACCGGGTGGTCGAAGGCAAAGGCAACTTCGGCTACAACGCGGCGACAGGCGACTACGGCGATCTGGTGTCCATGGGTGTTCTCGATCCCACCAAGGTGACCCGCTGCGCACTGCAGAACGCCGGGTCGGTCGCCTCGCTCATCCTGACGACCGATGCGATGGTGGGTTCACCGGCGAAGGAAGACGGTGCGGGCCACGGCGGAATGGGGATGTAAGCCGGGCAGCCGGATTACCGATCACGGCGGCGGCCTTCGTGATCACCCCTCGCTTCTGGCACCGGCTCCACTCCGGGGCTGGGTCCGAGCCGAGTGGTAAGACAGTACCTACTTGCCGTCCACGATCCGGCTGATCACGGGGTGGTATTGTTCCCCGAGCCCCTGCCCGATGGCTTCACCGAACAGGCGGTCGACCCTGCGCGCGCCTTCCGCATCCACCTGCGTGTCGGCCGCCAGTTCCAGCGCATAGGCCAGGTCCTTCCTGGCGTACTCCACCGAGAACGCCCGCTCCGGAAAGGCCTGCGGAATGATCGCCTTCATCCCGTGATTGCGCAAAGCGAAGCTGTCGGCGGAGCCCTTGGACAGCGTCTCGAACAGCAGCGCCGGGTCGAGCCCCGCTCTGCGCGCGATGGCATACGCCTCGGACAGCGCGGCAACCGTCTCGAACAGCACCATGTTGTTGAGGATCTTGGTCACTTGCCCGGTTCCAACGTCACCGCAATGGGTGATGTCGGAGGCGAAGCAGGCGATCAGGGGCTGCACCTGCGCGAACGTCGCGGCGTCTCCGCCAACCATCACCGACAGCGTGCCCGCCTCCGCCGCCTGCCGGGTGCGCGCGACCGGCGCGTCGAGGTAGCGCGCGCCGCGCGCGACAAACTCTTCCGCGAGCGTGCGCGTGAGGGCGACCGGCGAAGTGCCGAGATCCACGAAGATCTGTCCCGGGCGCATGTTGGCGAGCACCCCGTCCTTCGCGCGCACCACCGCCTCCAGCACACGCCCGGAGGGCAACGACACGAACACGACCTCGCTGGCGCGCACCAGCGCGCCCACTCCATCGGCCTTCTCGATGCCGTGGGTGACCAGCCGCTCCAGCGGCGCTGCGTCCAGGTCGGATGCGATCACGCGATAGCCGCCGCGTACGCGAAGATTGCGGCACATGGGCTCGCCCATCACGCCCAGCCCGATGAATCCGACGACCGGCTTGCTCATGCGTTGCGTCCTATGCGTCGAGCCCGAAGTACAGGCTCTTGGACTGCTGGTACAGGCGCAGCCCGCCGACGCCCTTCTCGCGCCCGATCCCGCTGTCCTTGAACCCGCCGAACGGCGTGGCGATGGAGAGCTGCTTGTAGGTGTTGATCCAGACCGTGCCGGCATCGATGCGCCGCGCCACCCGCCACGCGCGCTTGTAGTCGGCGGTCCAGATGCCGGCGGCCAGGCCGTAGGCCGAATCGTTCGCCTGCAGCACCAGGTCTTCCTCGTCCTCGAACGGCAGTGCGCACAGCACCGGGCCGAAGATCTCCTGCTGGCAGACGGTCGCGGTGTTGGTCAGGCCGGCGATGACGGTGGGCAGGTAGTACGCGCCTTGCGCCAGCTTCGCCTCCGACGGGCGCGCACCACCTGCGGCGATGCGGCCGCCCTCGTCGCGTGCGCTCGCGACGAAGCGCTCGACGCGGTCGCGATGCGGGAACGATGACAGCGGCCCGAGCTTCGCGCCCGGTGCATCGGGCAGATCGAGCTTGAGCTGCTGCGCCCGGCCGGCGACCAGCCCGAGCACCCGATCGTAGACCTCACGCTGCACGAACATGCGCGAGCCTGCGACGCACGACTGGCCGCTCGCCTCGAAGATGCCGTCCGCCACGGCGGCAGCGGCGGCATCGAGATCGGCATCCGCGAACACCATGTGGGGCGACTTGCCGCCCAGTTCCAGCGCCACCGGCATCAGCTTCTCCGCCGCGATTGCCGCAATGCGCCGGCCGCTGGCCGTGCCGCCGGTGAACGAGACGAACTTGACGCCCGGGTGGCGCACCAGCGCGTCGCCGGCCACCGCGCCGGTGCCGGGCAGCACGTTGAGAATGCCGGCGGGAATGCCCGCGTCGAGCGCCGCCTGGCCGAGCAACAGCGCGGCCGACGGGGTGACCTCGGACGGCTTGAGGATCACCGCGTTGCCGGCCGCGATGGCAGGGCCGACCTTCTGCGCTTCCATCGTGAGCGGGGAGTTCCACGGCGTGATCGCGGCCACCACGCCGTAGGGCTCGTACACGGTCATCGACACGTACGCCCCGCGCGAAGGCGTCACCTCCGAGCCCAGCGTCTCGCAGACCGCCGCGTAGTAGCGGAACGTCGCCGCCGCCGAGGTGGCCTGCGCCCGGCACTCGGCCAGCACCTTGCCGTTCTCCAGCATCTGGATGCGGGCGAACTCCTCGCCGCGCGCCTCGATCAGCTCGGCGAGCTTCGCGAGCAGGCGCGCGCGCCTGTGCGGCAGCATCTCCCGCCATGCGGCCGCCGAAGCGGCCGTCTGCGCGGCCTGCACCGCAGCCTCCACGTGGTGCGCGGAGGCTGCGCACACCTCGTGGTTGACCTGTCCGGTGGCGGGATTGATCGAGGTGATCGCCTCGGCCGTGTCGCCAAGCCACTCGCCACCGATCAGCAGCGGCTTCGCCTTCGCTCCCGTCACGCGTGCCTCGCGTAAGCCGCCGCAGAGGCCCCTGCGATGCGGCCGAACACCGCGCCGTTGGTGAGCCCGCTGCCGCCGGGGTAGTTGAAATAGAAGATCCCGCCCACCAGTTCGCCGGCCGCGTACAGCCCGGCGATCGGTTCGCCGTCGGTGGAGATCACCTGCGCGTCGGTGTTGATGCGCAACCCGCCAAAGGTGAAGGTGATGCCACAGGTGACGGCGTACGCCTCGAACGGCGGCTCCTCGATGGTGTTGGCCCAGTTCGACTTGTTCACCGCCAGCCCGGTGGTGCAGCGGCCGTCCTTCACGTTCGGGTTGAACGGCACGTCCTTGCGGATCGCGTCGTTGTAGCGCCGGATCTCCTCCAGCGCCGCAGCCGCGTTGACGTCGTCGAGCTTGCCCACCAGTTCCTCGAGCGTATTGGCGGACACCTTGGTGACCTGCTTGATGCGGTACTCGTCGCGCAGCAGGTGCAGCACCTTCCTGTCGAAGATCTGCCAGGCAAACTGGCCGGGTTGGTTCAGGATCATCCGGCCGTACTTGGCATAGGTGTAGTTGCGGAAGTCCGCACCCTCGTCGACGAAGCGCCGTCCATCCGCGTTCACCATGATCCCGAACGGATAGGAATGCTTCTGGAACGCATCGCCGACGGCGAGATCGCCGAACTCGGGTGCGTTGCGCTCCCAGCCCACCGCATGGCAGCCGGACCAGTTGCCCGCGGGCGATGCGCCGATGTCCAGCGCCATGCGGATCACGTCGCCGGTGTTGAAGCGCGTGCCGCGCACCTTGGCCAGTTCCCAGCCGGGCCCGAGGTAGCGCGCCCGCCACTCCGGATTGGCCTGGAAGCCGCCGCCGGCCAGCACCACGCTGCGGGCCCTCACCTCCACCGTCTTCCCGGCGCGCTTCACCCGCACGCCGTGCACGCCATCGTCGTCGTGCAGCAGCGCGAGTGCCCGCGCCGAGTACCAGACGTCAATGCCTTCCTTGTTCGCGCCCCGGGTCAGCGCTTCGACCAGTCCCGGCCCGCCGCCCCAGGTCTCGACGGTCAGACCGCCCCAGAACTTGAACTTGCCGTCGATCTTGAACGCCTGGCGACCGTAGATCGGCACGAAGCGCACGCCCTTGCTGCGCATCCACAGCAAGGTGTCGAAGCTGCGCTTGACCAGCGCCTCGGTGAGATCCGGGTCGCAGCGGTACTGCGTGACGCGGCCGAGGTCGTCGAAGAACTGGTCCTCGGTGTAGGTGCCGAAGTCGGTGCGGGCGATCTCCTCCTCGGTCAGGTCTGGCATCAGCTTGCGCAGGTCGTCCACGCCGCGGTAGGCCACGCGCATGGCGCCGGCCGTGAAGCGCGAGTTGCCGCCCGCCTCGTCCTGCGGCGCGCGTTCGAGCACGAGCACACGCTCGCAGCGCTCGCGCGCCGACAGCGCGGCGCAGAAGGCGGCGTTGCCGCCGCCGACGACGATGACGTCGTAGTCCTGCTTGGTCATTGGGATGACTTTTCGGGTTTAGTCACGCGCGTCGGACGTGAAGAGGCGAAAAGGTGAAGCCCCCTCTCCCCGACCCTCTCCCCCGGTCCGGGGGAGAGGGAGGCGTTGACAGCGCGCAGCGCCTTCACCTGTTCACCTTGCTCAGATCCGGAACTCGATCAGGAACGGCCCCCGCCGCGCGCATGCGGCCTTGAACACGTCGGCGAACCCATCCAGGTTCTCTACACGCCGGCCCTCCATCCCCATGCTGCCTGCCAGCGCGACCCAGTCGATCTCCGGGCGGCCCAGGTCGAACAGCTCGTTCGATGCGGGACCCGGCTTCGCGCCGACGTTGAGCAGTTCGCCATGCAGGATCTTGTAGACGCGATTGGCGAACACGACGTTCACGACGTCGAGCTTCTCGCGCGCCTGGGTCCAGAGCGACTGCACGGTGTACATGCCGGCGCCGTCGGCCTCCAGGCACACCACCTTGCGCTCCGGGCACGCGATTGCCGCACCGGTTGCGCACGGAAAGCCGTGACCGATCGCGCCGCCGGTGATCTGCAGCCAGTCGTGCGGCGCGGCGCCGAAGGTCGGCGCGAGCAGCTGGCGGCCCGAGGTCACGGCATCCTCCGCAACGATGCAGTTCTCCGGCAGCAGTGCGCCGAGCGTACGCGCGAAGGCTGCAGGTTCGAAGGCACCGCGCACCACTTCCGGCCGCTCCACCGCGGGCAGCGGCGGCTGCTTCGGCGCGCCCAGTTCGTCGGCGAGCCACTCCAGCGCGGCAGTGGCGTCCTGCTCCGGACGTGCCAGCACATGGGTGATCGCATCCGGCGGCGCCAGCAGGCTGGGCTTGCCGGGATAGGCGAAGAACGAGGCCGGCACTTTGGCCCCGACGAGGATCACGTGCCGCACGCCGGAGAGCGCCTTCACCGCGTTGTCGACGACGTAGGGAATGCGATCCACCGGCGGGCGTCCGCGTCCGCGCACGATGCGGGGCAGCTGCTGGGGTGCGCGCAGCTGCGCGCCCGTCGCGTGTGCGACGCGGTGCGCTGCGGCAAGGCCGGCCTCCAGCAGCGCCTGTCCCGACAGCACCAGCACCGCGCCCTCGCCGCTGCGCAGCGCTTGCGCGACGGTGCGCAGCGTCTCCGGCGCCACGGGCGTGCGCGGCGGCACCGGCAGCGCCGGGGCGACTTCGCCGCCCTCGTTCCATGCGGTGTCCGCCGGCAGGATCAGCGTCGCGATCTGCCCCGGTGGCGTCAGCGCGGCCTGCACGGCCGCGGCGCCGTCGGCCCCCACGCGGGTCGACGACGTGGTCGTACGAACCCAGTTCGATACGGCACGCGCAAGGCCCTCGGCATCGGAGGTCAGCGGCGTGTCGTACTGGCGGTGATAGGTGGCGTGGTCGCCGACGATGTTGACCATCGGCGAGAAACCGCGCCGCGCGTTGTGGACGTTGGCGATCCCGTTCGCGAAGCCGGGGCCGCAATGCAGCAACGTCGCAGCCGGCTTGCCGGTCATTCGGCCGTAGCCGTCGGCGCATCCGGTGACGACCGTCTCGGCCAGCCCGAGCACGCAGCGCATGCCTGCCACCTTGTCGAGCGCGGCCACGAAGTGCATCTCGGAGGTGCCGGGGTTGGCGAAGCAGGTGTCCACGCCGCTCGCGAGCAGCGTGCGGACGAGGCTTTCGGCGCCATTCATGGCGGGGTCAGGCAGAGTGGAACGAGGCGCGACCATAGCACAAGCGCCGCACGGTCGGCGCTCGCGCTCAGCACATGACGCAGGTCTTCTTGCAGGTGTACGGGTGGTCCGGCCCCGGATCCCAGCCGACCGGCGCTTCCGGATACATGCACGCCGCCCAGTGCAGGGACGACGCCCCCGCGTAGCCCTCGATGGGGACACTCGCACCGGTCACCAGGCTGTAGACGTCCTTCGGCTTGCTCGCGCAGGCGGTGGCGCCCTGTCCGCCCTCGATGCAGTACATCACGTTGACCCAGTCGATGCAGACGTTGCTGAAGGCCGCGCTGCCATCGCCCTTGCTCGCCACCACCTTCAGGCAGTCGCCGACGTCCGCGGTGGCAGGCCCTACTGCCATCACAACGAGAACGATCAGTCCCGCAGGGATGCGCAGCAGGCGTGCCAGGCGGCTTGCAGTTGTCATGTCGTGCTCCACGGAAGATGACCGGTGCCGGGATGCTATACGATCGCGCAGTTTACGCCGAAGAGGGAGGCCTGCCATGCAGCTGAAGGGGACAGTCGCGATCGTGACCGGGGGCAACGGCGGGTTGGGACAGCGCATCTGCAGCGCGCTGGCGCAGGCCGGCTGTGACATAGCGGTGGTCTACGCCCGCAGCCACGACGAGGCCGACGCGGTGGCTGCCGGATTGCGCACAACCGGTGTGCGCGCAGAGGCGTTCGGCTGCGACCTCGCCGACCCGGCGCAGGTCGAGGCGCTGGCCGCCCAGGTGCTGGAGCGCTTCGGGCGCATCGACATCCTGGTCAACGACGCGGCCTACAACAAGTGGATCCCGTTCCCGGACCTCGACGCGCTGAGCCACGAGGAGTGGCAGAAGATCCTCTCGATCAACCTCACCGGCCCGATGCTGATGACCAGGGCCGTGGCACCGGCGATGCAGCGCGCCGGCGCCGGCCGCATCGTGAACATCGCGTCGGTCGCCGGCCTCGCGCCGCAAGGCTCGTCGATCGCCTACGCCGTGTCGAAGGCGGGACTCATCCACCTGACCCGCTGCATGGCGGTGGCGCTCGCACCGATGGTGCTGGTGAACTGCATCGCTCCCGGCTATCTGGAGGACACCCGCGCCACCGCCAACCTCGACCCGGCCTATCGCCAGCGCTCGCGCCAGGCCTCGCTGCTCAAGCAGGCGGCCGACAAGGACGATATCGCCAATCAGGTGGTGGCGATGTGCCGGGCCGACACGATCACCGGGCAGACACTGGTGATCGACGCCGGCAAGGTGTTCCACTAGCGGGGGCTCCTCCCCCTTCAAGGGGGAGGCCGGGAGGCGGATGGGGACGGATCGAGGTGAAGGTACGTGGGATCGGTGGGGCGCAAGGGAAACCCATCCCCACCCTACCCTCCCCTTGAAGGGGAGGGATCTCTTTGTCTGCTGCCCACCCTACCCTCCCGTTGAAGGGGAGGGTTCATCTGTTGTTTGCCGTGCGTGGTTTGACCCGCGCCGCAGCATCCACTAACGTTGCACGATGAACAGCGATACCGTCCACACCCCCGCGCAGCACTCCGCCCGTCACGACGCCCGGGTCATCGGCCTGGTCGGCTTCGCGCACGGCACGTCGCACTTCTTCCACCTGATCCTGGCGCCGCTGTTCCCATGGCTCAGGCAGGCTTTCGATCTCAGCTACGCCGAGCTGGGCCTGGCGGTGAGCGTGTTCTTCGTCGTCTCCGGCATAGGCCAGGCCATCGCCGGCTTTGTCGTCGATCGCTTCGGCGCATGGATCGTGCTGATGGCGGGCTTGTGCTGCCTCACGCTCGCCGCGCTGGGGCTGGCCGCGGCACAGAACTACCCGATGCTGCTGCTGTTCTCCGGCGTGGCCGGCCTGGGCAACAGCGTGTTTCATCCGGCCGACTTCACCATCCTCAACCGGCGCGTGAGCGTCCCGCGCCTGGGCCACGCGTTCAGCCTGCACGGCATCTGCGGCACGCTGGGCTGGGCGACCGCACCGGTGTTCCTGGCCGGGCTGGCCACCCTGATCGGGTGGCGCGTCGCCCTGCTCGCGGCGGCGGCGGTGGCGCTAGCGGTGGTCGCGACCATCGGCATGCACCGCAAGCTGCTCGACACGCGCGAAGCGCACGCCGCAGCGCAGCAGGCTCGCAGCGGCGCCTCCGAACACGTCCTCGGTTTCCTGCGCCTGCGCGGAGTCTGGATGTGCTTCGCGTTCTTCTTCATCACCGCGATGGCGCTGGGCGGCATCCAGAGCTTCGCGCCCTCGGCGCTGGTCGAGATCTACGGCGTGCCGGTCGCGCTCGCGACGACCGCGCTCACCGCCTACATGCTCGCGCAGGCCACCGGCATGCTGGCGGGCGGCTTCCTGGCCGCACGCACCACTTATCACGAGCGCGTGATCGCCGGGGCCTTCACCGTCTCGGGATCGTTGTGCGTGCTGGTCGCCAGCGGCGCGATCTCGGCCGGCCTGACTGTCCTCATGCTGGGCCTGATCGGGTTCGGGGCCGGCATTGCGGGACCTTCGCGCGACCTGCTGGTGCGGGCAGCCGCGCCGCGCGGCGCCACGGGACGCGTCTACGGCGTGGTCTACTCGGGGCTGGACGTGGGGATGTCGATCGCCCCGCTCATGTTCGGCGCGATGCTGGACAGCCACCACCCAGGCTGGGTCTTCATCGCCATCGGCTCGTTCCAGGTGCTGGCGCTGTTCACCGCCATGGGGCTGGGCGGCACCGCCTACCGCACCCGTACCCGTACCCAGCCGGCATAACCGCGCCCGCCGGACGCATCGCACCCTCAAGCGAGGGGGTGTCCCGGCCGAAGATCAGGCATTCCCTGGCATTCGCCATGGAGGCCTGATGATGCTGCGAGCCGTCCTGATCCTGACCACGGTGCTCTACGCCCAGACCGCGCTGGCCGGGAGCCGGTCCACGGGGGACGCCCCCGAGCTCGCCAGCGCAGCGCTGCTGCGCGAACTGGAGTTGCGCTACAACGCGTGCATCGCTGCCGCGCAGCGAGGCGATCTCGACAGCTATCTCCGCCTGCGCACCGAGGCCTCGCGCAACCGTCCCCCGGCGCTGGACGCCCAGCGCATCCGCCTGCTGGCAACGCTGCTGCCGCCACTGTCCACCCTCGACTTCGTCCGCCTCGACGCCAACGACCGCACTGCCCGTGCGCTGTATCGCTGGCGCAAGGGCGACGCGGCGCAGTATTCGGTGCTGGTGTTCCGGGTGGAGCGCGGCGAGTGGAAGCTCGACGATTTCAGCGTCCGGCGCACCCCCGTGAGCGCGGCCGGGGCGGCGACACACGCGGCGCCATCGGCTGCCGCGGCCCGGCCCTCGGCGCTGCGCGATTCCGACCCGCCGACCCAGAGCGAGCAACTCCTGCGCAACTGGCAGAGCGGCCGCCCCGACCCGCTGCGCGAGCTGGACGCGCCGCGCCTGTAAGGCCCCAGTCCCGCCCCAGGCTGGGGCGGCACCCCCGTTCCCGCGGTCGAGAGGGGATTTCCGCGTCGGGGTTGCGCCGTCCACCCCTGCCCTGCATTTCGAGACGGTCCGTTTCCTGCGTCTTTTCAGCCCACCCGCTGCGGAGTACCATGCGGCCAGCAGCGGTGCCTTGCATGCAACCGCGCGTACAAAAAGGCAAAAAACCCTCATATCAAGCAGGGGGGAGCCGCGAGGAGGAGGTTTGAACCCGACAGACATCGGCAATCCGAACTACTTCCACAAGGTAGTCGATTGCCAGTGGGCATGCCCCGCCCACACCCCCGTGCCCGAATATATCCGGTTGATTGCACAGGGCCGCTACGGCGATGCCTACCTGGTCAACTGGAAATCCAACGTCTTCCCCGGCATTCTCGGCCGGACCTGCGACCGCCCCTGTGAGCCGGCCTGCCGGCGCGGGCGGGTCGAGGAAGGCAACGGTGAGAAGCCCGAACCGGTGGCCATCTGCCGGCTCAAGCGGGTGGCGGCCGACTACAAGGACGACATCCGTGCCCGCCTCCCCGGCCGGGCGGCGCAGGCCAACGGCAAGCGCATCGCGCTGGTCGGCGCCGGCCCCGCGTCCCTGACCGTCGCCCGCGACCTCGCCCCGCTGGGCTACCAGGTGGTCCTGTTCGATGGCGAGGCCAGGGCGGGCGGCATGATCCGCACGCAGATCCCGCGCTTCCGCCTGCCCGAGTCGGTGATCGACGAGGAGACCGGCTATGTCCTCGACCTGGGCGTGGACTGGCGCCCGGGGCAACGGGTGGACAGCCTGAAGGGCCTGCTCGACCAGGGCTACGACGCGATCTTCGCCGGGACCGGCGCCCCGCGTGGCCGCGACCTCGACATCCCCGGCCGCAAGGAAGCTGCAGCCAACATCCACATCGGCATCGACTGGCTCGCCAGCGTGTCCTTCGGCCACATCGACCGGATCGGCAGGCGCGTGGTCGTCCTCGGCGGAGGCAACACCGCGATGGACTGCTGCCGCTCCTCGCGCCGCCTGGGTGGCGAGGACGTGAAGGTGGTGGTGCGCTCCGGCTTCGAGGAGATGAAGGCCTCGCCCTGGGAGAAGGAGGACGCGATGCACGAAGGCATCCCGATCCTCAACTACATGGTGCCCAAGGCATTCACGCACGAGGACGGGCGCCTGACGGGCATCGTCTTCGAGAAGGTTGCAGCGAGATACGACGAGCGCGGCCGGCGCCAGCTGCTGCCCACGGGCGAGCCCGACGTCCACATCGAGTGCGACGACGTGCTGGTGGCGATCGGCCAGGAGAACGCCTTCCCCTGGATCGAGCGCGACATCGGTGTCGCGTTCGACCAGTGGGGCATGCCGGTGGTCGACCCGGTCACATTGCGCTCCACCCACCCGAAGGTCTTCTTCGGCGGCGATGCCGCCTTCGGGCCGAAGAACATCATCTGGGCAGTCGCCCACGGCCACGAGGCCGCGGTGTCGATCGACAAGCTGTGCCACGGCGAGGATCCAGCGCGCCGGCCCGCACCGGGCGTGACGCTGATGTCGCAGAAGATGGGCATCCACGAGTGGAGCTACGACAACGCCGTGTCCAACGACGCGCGCTACGCCGTGCCGCTCAAGGACACCAGGATCGCGCTGAAGGACATCAAGGTCGAGGTCGAGCTCGGCTTCGATCCCAGGCTCGCCTTCTCCGAAGCCCAGCGCTGCCTCAACTGCGACGTGCAGACGGTGTTCACGCCCAGACTGTGCATCGAGTGCGATGCCTGCGTGGACATCTGTCCGACCGATTGCATCAACTTCACCGGGTACGGCGACGAGGCCGACCTGCGCGGCCGCCTGCGCGCGCCCGCGCCGGATGCCGGGCAGGCGCTGTACGTCTCGCCCGCGCTGCGCATCACCGGTCACGTGATGGTGAAGGACGAGAACGTGTGCCTGCATTGCGGCCTGTGCGCCGAGCGCTGTCCCACCGGCGCCTGGGACATGCAGAAGTTCCTGCTGGAAATGACGCACGCCGGGCCGAAGTGCCGCGGCCGTCAGCGCGAGGTGGCCGCGCAGCCGCAGCCGACGACGAGCCGATGAGCCCCATGCCGCAGCCCCAGACCATGCCGAAGACCAACGACTTCGTGATCAAGTTCGCGAACGTCAACGGCTCCGGCTCGGCGTCCGCCAACACGCTGTTCGCCAAGTCCATCATGCGCATGGGCGTGCCGGTGAGCCCGCGCAACATCTTCCCGTCCAACATCCAGGGCCTGCCGACCTGGTACGAGGTCCGCGTGTGCGAGGCGGGCTACCTCGGGCGCCGCGGCGGCGTGGACCTGATGGTGGCGATGAATCCGCAGACCTGGGACAAGGACCTGGCCGAGATCGAGCCCGGCGGCTACCTGTTCTACGACAGCACCAAGCCGCTGCCGAAGTCGAAGTTCCGCGACGACGTCCACGTGATCGGCATGCCGCTCACCGAGCTGTGCAACCGCGAGTACACCGATGCGCGCGAGCGGCAGCTGTTCAAGAACATCATCTACGTCGGCGCCCTGTCCGGACTGCTGGGCATCGAGCTGGCCGAGGTCGAGAAGCTGATCGCCGAGCAGTACAAGGGCAAGGAGAAGCTGCTCGAGCCCAACGTGCGCGCCCTGCTCAAGGGTCGCGACTACGCCGCGACCCACCTGCCGCAGATCTCGCTGAAGGTGCAGCGCGCGGACGCCGTGGGCGACCGCATCTTCCTCGAAGGCAACAGCGCAGCGGCGCTGGGCGCGCTGTACGGCGGCGCCACCGTGTGCGCGTGGTACCCGATCACGCCTTCCTCCTCGCTGGCCGAGGCGTTCGCCCGGCACTGCCGCAAGTTCCGCCACGACCCCGACAGCGGCAAGGCGCGCTACGCGATCCTGCAGGCGGAGGACGAGCTCGCCTCGATCGGCATGGTGATCGGCGCCGGCTGGAACGGCGCGCGCGCCTTCACCTCCACCTCCGGCCCGGGCATCTCGCTCATGCAGGAGTTCATCGGCCTGGCCTACTTCGCCGAGGTGCCCGCGGTCATCTTCAACGTGCAGCGCGGCGGCCCGTCGACCGGCATGCCCACCCGTACCCAGCAGGCCGACGTGCTCTCCTGCGCTTATGCCTCCCACGGCGACACCAAGCACGTGCTGCTGCTGCCCGAGGACCCGAAAGAGTGCTTCGAGATGGGAGCGACGGCTTTCGACCTGGCCGAGCGCCTGCAGACGCCCGTATTCGTCATGCTCGACCTCGACATCGGCATGAACGAGCGCCTGTGCGCGCCGCTCGACTGGGACGACGCGCACCGCTACGACCGCGGCAAGGTCATGGGCTACCAGGACCTCGAGGCGGGCCGCGAGTTCGGCCGCTATCTGGACGTCGACGGCGACGGCATTCCCTACCGCACCTACCCCGGCACCCATCCCTCGCGCGGCTCGTTCTTCACCCGCGGCACCACCAAGGACCGCTACGCGCGCTACAGCGAGGCGGGGCCGGACTACATGGACAACATGCAGCGCCTGCTGCGCAAGTTCGAGACCGCGAAGGAGCTGGTGCCCGCGCCGCGCCTGCGCCCGGCGCGGCACGCCACCAGGGTCGGCGTGATCTACTACGGCTCGACCAGCCCGGCCATGCAGGAGGCGCTCGACCGGCTCGACGAGCAGGGCCTGCACCTGGATGCGCTGCGCGTGCGCGCCTTTCCGTTCAGCGATGAGGTGAGCGAGTTCATCGCCGAGCACGACCAGGTGTTCGTGGTCGAGCAGAACCGCGACGCGCAACTGCGCATGCTGCTGGTGAACGAGTGCGTGGTCGATCCCGCCCGCCTGATCCCGATCCTGCACTACGACGGCACGCCGATCACGGCGCGCTTCATCGTGGGTGAGATCGCGGAGCAGATGAGCGCGATGAATGTCGTTACATTGCGCACGGTGGCGCAATGACACATCAGGCTCCAGGCCCTAGGCTCCAGACGCCAGGACCAAGGCGGGCGCGCAGCGTCCACGAAACCCCTGGCGTCTAGGGCCTAGAGCCTAGAGCCTCACAGGAACGAGCGCATGACCTACCTAGCCAAGCCGAAGCTCCACCACCCCAGCCTCGCGAAGAACAAGCTCGGCTACGTCCGCCGCGACTACGAAGGCGCGATCTCGACGCTGTGCGCCGGCTGCGGGCACGACTCGATCAGCGCCGCGATCATCCAGGCCTGCTTCGAGCTCGATCTGCCGCCGCACCGCATCGCCAAGCTCTCGGGCATCGGCTGCTCGTCCAAGACGCCCACCTACTTCCTGGGCAGCTCGCACGGCTTCAACAGCGTGCACGGACGCATGCCCTCGGTGCTCACCGGCGCCAACCTCGCCAACCGCGACCTGATCTACCTGGGCGTCTCAGGCGACGGCGACTCCGCCTCGATCGGGCTGGGCCAGTTCGCACACAGCCTGCGCCGCGGCGTGAACATGGTCTACGTGGTCGAGAACAACGGCGTGTACGGGCTGACCAAGGGCCAGTTCTCCGCCACCGCCGACAAGGGCTCGAAGAGCAAGAAGGGCGCGATCAACGCCGACTCACCCATCGACATGGTCAGCATGGCCCTGCAGCTGGGCGCAACCTTCGTGGCGCGCAGCTTCTCCGGCGACAAGTCCCAGCTCGTGCCGCTGCTCAAGGCGGCCATCCTGCATCGCGGTGCCGCGTTCCTCGACGTCATCAGCCCTTGCGTGGCATTCAACAACCACGCGGGCTCGACCCGCAGCTACGACTACGTGCGCGAGCACAACGAGGCGGTCAACCGCCTCGACGTCATCACCGGCGCGGACGAGATCACCGCCGACTACGAGGAAGGCAGCACGACCGAGGTCGTGCAGCACGACGGCAGCGTGCTGCGGCTGCGCAAGCTGTCCCCCGGCTACGACCCCAGCGACCGCATCGCCGCCATGAGCTACCTGCAGGAGCGCCAGGCGGCCGGCGAGGTGGTGACCGGCCTGCTGTATCTCGATGCGCATGCCGACGAGCTGCACTCTCACCTGAATACGGTCGACACGCCGCTGAACCAGCTGGGCGAGCGTGAGCTCTGTCCCGGCGCGGCAGCGCTGCAGAAGTTCAACTCGTCGCTGCGCTGAAGCCTCGAGCAACCGCAGAGGCGCAGAGGCAGGGAGGGCCACAGCGGCAAGGCCCCGCCCGAATTGCCTGTCCCCGCAAGGTGTTCGCCGTTCTCCGTGCTACTCTGCGCCTCCGCGTCTCTGCGGTTGGCCTTGGGCTGTAGTCCTCGTCATGAACACCACCCGCCCCGGCATCATCCTGATCGTCCTCGGGCTGCTGTTCGGGCCCGCCTACTACGCCTACTGGCAGTATCTCGGGGGCGAGGAGGTCGGCCGCTACGAGCTGCGCGAGCGCGGCGACCGCTGGACGCTGCCCGACGGCAGCATTCAGCGCTTCGTCGGTCACTTCGCCTACCAGCCGCTGGTGCTCGAACTCACCCCCGAGCACAACGAAGTCCGCCTGCGCCTGAGCTTCCATGCCGCGGACGGTGCGCAGGGCGAGAACCGCTACCAGGCCACGGTGTTCGACGATGATTACCCGGTGCTGCAGCGGGACTTCGCGGTGGCGCTCACGTCCGGCGCGGCACGCACGGTGGACCTGTCCTCCTTCGCCGTGCGCCGGCCCAACCAGCACCTGCTGGTGATCGAGGAGCTCGGCAAGCCCGCCGCACAGGTCACGCACGTGACGATCACCGTGCTGCAAGGCGTCCAGCACCTGGACCGCCTGCTGCTGTGGTCGGGTGCGGCCATGCTGCTCACCGGAATCGGCCTGGTGGCCTGGCCGGCAGTGGCGCACCGGAGGCGATGAATCGGGGTACTGGCGGGAGGCCATCGCCCTGACCTGGCGACAGCTTCCGACCCGATGCTGCCGGTCGGGATCGTCCGCCTTGGGGAATCCAAATCTGCCGTTGATCAGTGCCGCACGTGGCCCACGCACCATTGCATCTGGCTCGGTTCCCTCGGGTCACCCTAAGTTGTCGTCGAACTTGACACTCGATATGTACTTCATATCGTATCCTCCACACAGGCGCTTGTTTTCCTGCGCACTCTGATTGGCGGCACGTGTAATGCAGTACACCCGCAGACGTTGGGGAGGAGCCCTAGATGGTCTCGCTGCTAACGAGGTACCGCCGGTCTGTCATAGGTGCCGCTGCTCTTCAACTACTGACCTTGACCCCGGCAGCGTTCGCTGACCCAGTCCTCGGCAGCCTCTGGTTTGAGTTTGCTTTTAGTACCGTAGGAAACCCGGCTACTGGATGTCATGACGGTGGGGACCCGAACGGCCCCTATTGCCCGGGCAATCCATCGGGCGGAACAGTGGTGTACTTCTCGGATGCGGCGCCATTCACGTTCGACTTGGGGTCAGGGGGATCAATTACGGTTACTGATCTGGCCACTGGCGGTGATCAGTTCGAGGTCTTTGACCGCGGTGTCAGCCTTGGCACGACATCAACGCCACTTGGCACACCTCACTTGCCCCGGTGTGGATTTGATCCGGTTGTTTGCGGCGAAACGCTCGGGATAAGCAGCGGAAAGTTCGGACTGGGACCGGGAGAGCATTCAATCGAGATTGTGCCGGTCCGTGCGAGGGATAGAGTGGATTGGGGCGACTATATCGTTCGCGGCCTAACTGTACCTGAGCCTGGATCCTTCTCGTTGCTGGTATTGATGTTGGCTCTCCTCGTGTTCTTTGCATTGGGTGCGCGAGTGCGGGCGCTGATTTCGCGCGTGCCCTCTTCGGGGTGATTGAAGGGTAGCGACCGGGCAGCGGCGGGCTTTGTGCAGACTTCGGCGGCATGCTCCACGCCCATGTGCACTACGCTCCACTGCCCTCAGAATGGCAGCTTACAGGCACCGAAATTTGCCGCCCCGAACACCGCACATTGGCCGATAGCCGCCGTCAACGACATTTGCCGTGAGAAGTGAGTAGCGGATGACGAGGGCTTACATCTCTGCAAGCCCTCGGAGAATGCCGAACCGGCCGCTACCGTAAACCTTTCGCTGTGCCGTTCCGGCTATACTCGGCCCGACACCATGCGCTCGCTCCCCTTCCGGCCGGCCTGCCTGCTCGCCATCGCACTCGCCGCACTGTCGGCCGTGCCGGGCGAGGCCGCCGTGCGGGCCTGCCCGCCCGGCGCACAGACACCGGAAGCCAGGGCCAGGGCCAGCTGCAACCGCAGGCCCCACCTCCCCGCACCGGGGAAGACGCGGGCGTCCGGGCGCCGCCTCGACCTCGCGGCCCTGGACTCGGATGTCCCGGTCACGCCGCACCTCAGTCCCGAGGAAGCCCAGGCCGCACTCGACCGCGAGCTGTCCTTGAAGGTGGGCAAGCACATGCGCGAGGAAGACTATCCCGACGAGGCCCGCCGCTGGCGCTGGACTGGAACCGCGATGATCGAGGTGAGCCTGGATGCCGAAGGGCTCGTGCAGACGGTGAACCTGTCGCACAGCAGTGGCTTCCGCGTCCTCGATGCGCAGGCCGTCGAGATCGTGCGTCGTGTCCCCAGGCTGTACGTGCCGGCGCAACTGCGCGGGCGGCCGCAACGTGCCATCGTTCCCATCGGCTTCCAGATGACCGACCTATGAAGACTCTTACGACCTTGGCCCTGACCTTCCTGCTCGCCGTCTCCACGCCCCTCATGGCGCAACAGAAGCCCGAGCACAACGGCGAGTGCGCGCTGAGCGCTTCGCTCGGCAACAAGCTGCCCACCGACTGCTCGGTGGTGTGGATCTCGCCCAAGTCGCAAAAGCTGTACTGCTTCTCCAGCGAGAATGCGAAGAAGATCTTCCTGCAGCACGCTGCGGCCAATGAGCGCCTGGCGCAGGCGTTCTGGGAGGACCCGGCGTTCTGGGAGAAGCTCATCGAGGAGCGCGACGCAGGCAAGGAGAACTGAGTGGCGCACGTCGAACCGCCAGCGGTCCTGCTGCGCTACATCGAGGGCTTGAGGACGCATGACGTCGACCTCGTCGCCAGCACGGTGGCTGACGACCTGGTGTTCATCGCTGCCACGCGCCGGCTCGACAAGCCGACGTTCCTGTCGATGCTGCGGGCCCTGTACACCGGCTTCCCGGACTGGAGCTACGGCTACGACGGGGCCGAACTCGACGACGGCGTGTACGCGATCAAGTGGCGCCAGGGCGGCACTCACACCGGCACGTGGAACCTCGCCGGCATGGCGCCGATCCCGCCCACCGGCAAGCCGGTGCGCATTCCCGAGCACTACTTCTTCTATCGCATCCGCGACGGCAAGCTGGTCGAGATCCGGCCCGATCCGGTGCCTGGCGGCGCACCGCGCGGGATACTGGAGCAGATCGGCGTCGCCGCCCCACCCCTCTGACCTTCGGGCGGCGGGTTGACCCGCAGCCGGAACAGCCCGCCACATGGCGGCGCAGATACAATCCAGTCATGGAGTATCGTCGCTTCCGCCCCGCCGACGCATCCGCCGTCCTCTCCCTGCAGGACGCCAACCAGCGCGACACTACCGCCCTGCCGCAGCAGGGCTTCCTGTCCGCGCGCCTCGACGCGGGTCAGTTCGCGGAGATCGCTCTCGACCTGGCGGTGATGGTCGCAGTCGAAGGCGACGCCATGGCGGGCTACCTGTGCGCCGCGCATGCCGCGCTCGGCGCAGGCATCCCGGTGGTGGCGGCGATGCTCGAGCAGCTGCCGCACACGAGCTTCCTCGGTCGTCCGCTCGCGAACCAGCGCACGTTCGTCTACGGGCCAGTGTGCGTGGCGCAGGTGTTCCGTGGCCGGGGCGTGCTGCGCGGCCTGTACGACGCGCTCCGGCGCGAGATCGCGGGCGACTACGATGCCGGCGTGCTGTTCGTCGCGAAAGACAACCTGCGCTCCCTGCACGCGCACGCCGATGGCCTGGGCATGTCCCTGGTCGGAGACTTCGAGTGCGGCGCGCGCCGCTACTGGATCCTCGCCTTTCCGATTCCCCTGCCGCCGCACTGCTGATCGCGCATGCGCGACGCGGCGCGATCCGCGCGGCTGCAAAAGGTGCAGCCTGCCTGTAAGCGCGACAGCACTGCGTTCGCTCCCGCTGGAGCAGCCACGGCGCCGACGGCAGTGCGCCCCAGCAACAGGCAACCCGCCGTGTTGCCGGTTCCGACAGCAACCGCGCAATTCGCGCAGCCCATGCCGCGAGGCACGACGCTTGCGGCACGCCGGCATCGCGCGCTCCGCCCTCAGCGGACCGCGGCTGCCCGCGCAGACGAGGCAGCACCGAGACGAGACAGGGACCGCGGCATGCGCACAGACTCCTCCGACCTGGTCGACGGCTTCGCCGGTCTGCGAGTCCTCGTCCTGGGCGATGCCGTCCTCGACCGCTATCTCGAAGGCGAGCAGCTGTACTTGTCGCACGAGGCGCCGGTACCTGGCGTCACGGTCTCGCGCCGGCAGGACACCCCGGGCGGCGCGGCCAACACTGCCGGCGCGGCGGCTGCCATCGCCAGGAGCTGCCCACCACCGTGCAGGACAGGCGCGTGAACGCGCCCGAGTTCCTGCCGATGGAGCTGCCCGCATGAGCGCATGGCGCGCACCCTGGGTGTCCGTGCTGATGCCGACGCACTCGCAGGCGCAGTTCATCGGCCGTGCCATCGCCAGCCTGCAAGCGCAGACGCTGGAGCGCTGGGAGCTGCTCGTCGTCGACGACGGATCGCCCGACGACACCCACGCAGCGGTGCGGCCGTTCCTGTCCGATCCGCGCATCCGCTACGAGCGGCTCTCGCGCAACGTCGGGCTCGGCGCCGCGCTCAACTGCGCGATGGACCTGGCGCATGCCCCGTTCATCGCGTATCTGCCCTCCGACGACGTCTACTATGCCGAGCACCTCGAGTCCCTGCGTGAATGCCTGGAGACACACCCGGGCGCGCCGCTGGCGTTCTCCGGCGTGCGGCACCACTACAATCGCCATGCGGCGGGCGTGATCGACGGCGAGCCGATGCAGCTGGTGCAGGTGATGCACCGACGCACCACCGAGCGCTGGACCGAGCGCGACGAGCTGGTGACCGACGACCTGAGCCGGATGCTGTGGGACCGGCTGCGGCCGGCCGGGGCATTCGTGGGCACCGGTGCGGTGACCTGCGAGTGGGCAGACCATCCGGGGCAGCTGCACAAGCTGCTGCGCGAGCCCGAGGGCGGCATCAATCCGTATCGGCAGCGCTACGGCCTGCGCCAGCCGCTGCGCTTCCACACCACGGTGGGCAACCGCATCGATGAAGTGGCGCACTATGCGCGCTACCGCGGCCGCCCCGGCGCGCCGCCCGCACCGGACGGCCTCAGGATCCTGCTCGTCGGCGAACTGGCCCACAACGCCGACCGCGTGCTCGCGCTGGAGGAGATGGGCCATCGGCTGCATGGCCTGTGGATGCGCCGGCCGCACTGGTACAACACGGTCGGCCCGCTGCCGTTCGGACACGTGCACGACATCCCGTTCGAGCGCTGGCGCGAGTCGGTGCGACGGCTGCAGCCCGACGTCATCTACGCGCTGCTCAGCTGGCAAGCGGTGCCGTTCGCCTGGGAGGTGATGCGCGCGAATCCCGGCGTCCCCTTCGTCTGGCACTTCAAGGAGGGCCCGTTCATCTGCATGGAGCAAGGCACGTGGCGCGAGCTGGTGGACCTCTACCGCCACAGCGACGGGCGGATCTACTCCAGCCCGGAGATGCGCGAGTGGTTCGAAGCCGTGGTGCCCGGACTCGAGGGCCTATCGATGGTGCTCGACGGCGACCTGCCCAAGCGCGACTGGTTCGAGCCGCGCCGCACGCCCCGGCTGTCGCAGCACGATGGTGGCTTGCACACCGTCGTCACCGGACGCCCCATCGGGCTGCATCCGGACACCGTGGCAGCGCTCGCGCGCGAAGGTGTGCACCTGCACCTCTACGGTGACGTCACGCAGTCGCAGTGGCGCGAGTGGATCGCGAAGACGCAGGCACTGGCCGGGGACTTCCTGCACGTGCACGCCCAGGTCGACCACGATCGCTGGGTCGAGGAGCTGTCGCGCTACGATGCCGGCTGGCTGCACTTCTTCCGCAGCAGGAACGGCGGCGAGCTGCGACGTGCGGACTGGGACGACCTGAACTATCCCGCGCACCTGTCCACACTGGCCTCGGCCGGGCTGCCGCTGATCCAGTACGACAACACCGGCGCAATCGTCGCGACCCAGTCGCTGGCACGCGGTCTGGACGTAGGCCTGTTCGTGCGCGACATGGCCGATCTCGGCGCGCAGCTGCGCGACAGCGAACGCGTGGACGCCCTGCGCGGGAACATGTGGCAGCACCGCGACACCTTCAACTTCGACTACCACGCGCCGGGGCTCGTCGCCTTCTTCCGCGAGGTGATCGCCCGCCGCGAGGGCCGCGCCGGATCGCGGCGCGGCCGCATCGCCGCCGCGCTGAACGACGCGGCCGCAGCGTTGCACCGACCGCCCGTGCCGGCCGGCGCGGCGATGCCCAGCGCCTTCCCCGTCCCGTCCGCGCCGGAGAACGGGTGAGCGGGGCCGCACAGCGCGGCCGCATAGCGAACGTCCGCAGGATCGCCATGCTGCACGCCAATGCGATGGGCGACATCGTGTTGATGCTGCCAGTGCTCGGCTCTTCAACCCGATGAACTCCAGCCAGCTCACCCGTGCGCGGCATCGGCCATTCGCATCGTGGACGACCCGCTGCATGCAGTGCGGGCACGATTGCACCGACGGCCACTGCCCCGCACGAAGCCAGTTTCGTGGCCGACGTCGACCACGATGCGGCGCGCGATGCCGCGCCGGAGTGGCTGCACGCGGCCGGCTGACGTCTCCCGGCGTCGCCCGGACGCCGCAGCCGGCACGGAGCATGCTGCCGCGCCACCCCATACCGCAGAGCCTCGGAAGAGACCAAGCCGCGCCGCCCGGCGGTGCAAGAGGAGATCCGCGATGAGGAAGACCCTGCTCACCCTGCTCGCCTGCGCGGGCGCATTCGCCGCGCACGCGCATGCGGCGGCAGGTCCGGCCCGCAACCCGTACCTGGCCGCCGACAAGTACGCCACCTCCCACTTCGACCCGGCGCGCACCGACTCCGTGGCCTACCCCGCCCCAGGCGGGTCCTTCCGGGGGGAGCTGCGCCGGATGCCGCGCGTGGCGGGCGGCCCGGTCAACTGGATGGAACTCGCCTCGACCTCGCCGCGCTACATGTGGGGCATCTTCACCGGTGGCGTGCGCTACATCGACGTCTCCGGCAACGGCTTTCGCACCGTCGCACGCCTGGCCACGCCCGGCGCGCAGTGGCTGGAGCCCGCCACGCTCGACCAGGCGCTGGCGCAGCGCTGGTCGACAGTGGACGAGGTGACGGCGCTGGTGAGGCAGACGCTGCGGGTGCCCGCGGAGCGGCTCGACACCAATGCACACGCGTTCGTGGACCGGGACAATGTCCTGTACGCCAGCGCACCGGGAGGGATGATCCACGCCTACGGCCTGGCGGAGCCCGCCGATCCGACGGCCGGCATCAAGGTCCTGCGCAGCCTCGACTTCGGCAGCGAGCTGCAGCGGCTCGCCGCCGGAGCCGGCGAGGGCAGCAGGCAACAGCCGGTCAGGATCGTCGGCCTCGGCGTCACCTACGACGGCAAGCTGGTGATCCTCAGCAGCCGCTCGGTCACGGTCATGGACCGCAGCCTGCGCGGCAACCGGGTCGTGGTCGAGCTCGGTCCCGATGAGCGCGTCACCACCGGCATGGCGATCGACGAGAAGGGCGGCATCTATCTCGCCACCGACACCACCCTGCGCAAGCTGGTGTGGACCGGCTCGAAGCTCTCCGCCGACGAGCAGGACGGCGCGTGGGCCGCGCTCTACGACACCGGGCGCACACCGCCCAACGGGAAGGCCGGCCGGGGCACCGGCACGACGCCGGTGCTGATGGGCTTCGACGGCTTCCCGGACAAGCTGGTCGTCATCGTCGACGGCGCAGACCGCATGAAGGCGGTCGCGTTCTGGCGCGACGGGATTCCCGCCGGTTTCGAGCAGAAGCCCGGCACCAAGTCCCGCCGCGTCGCAGGTCAGATCGAGCTCACCTGCGGCCTGGCGCCTGCACCGGATTTCGTCCAGACCGCACAACCGCTGGTCGCGAGCGGCTACGGCCTGTTCGTGCTCAACAGCGTGCGCACCCAGGGCACCGACGACAGGCTCGTCGATGCCCTCGCGAGCGGACCGGTGTTCGCGCCGGCCATGGGCGCGGAGCGCATCGAGTGGGACCCCTCCGCCCACGAATGGCGCTCGGTGTGGACCCGTGCAGATCTGGCCGGCACCAGCATGGCACCGGCGCTCAGCACCGGCGCGAACGCCGTGTTCGTCAACGGCTACACCAGCACCGACGGCTGGGAACTCACCGGGCTGGACTGGGACACGGGAAAGACGGTGCACCGGACCATCTTCGGCCACGACAATCTCGGCAACGCGGCCTTCGCGCCGCTCCAGTTCCTGCCCAACGGCGACCTGCTGTTCAACAGCATTGGCGGGCCGGTGCGCGTGCGCTATCCCGGACCGGCGAAACCCTAGCAGTGGACGCTGCGGCCCGGGCTCGCGGATCGGGCAGCTAGTCGTCCACGAACAGCCCGCAGCAATCCGCCGCGCCGGGGTCGTCCGGCCTGCGTGCGCCGGTGGCCTCCCCGCTGCCGTTCGCCCGCGACTGCGTGTAGCGGTCCATCGCACCGCCGAGATGGACGAATGCACTGAAGCTGTATACACCGCTCGCGTCATGGTGATAGCGGTTGTCGCCGCCGAGTCCCTGGCACGCCCTGGCGCAGGCATATTCGTCCTCGCCGCCGAGGTCGACGAGCACACCGAGGGCCTGCTGCGCGGCAGCGCCCTGCGCCAGCTCAGCGGCGGCGTAGCGGTCGTTGCCGGCACGGTCGAGCAGCATCCCCGCACCCTGGTCCCATGCCGCGCCCTGCGCGGCCGGTCCCGGGCACAGGTAGGTGTCGTCGCCCACGTCGTCGACCAGGATGCCCGCCGCCTGATGCACGCCAGTGCCCTGCGCGTAGCGCGAGCCGACGTAGCGGTCGTCGCCGCTCGCGTCGTGCAGGATGCCAAGGCCCTGGAAGTAACCGGTGCCCTGGCCGAACTCGCCCACCGAGTAGAAGTCGTCCCCGGCGAAGTCGTAGATCGCGCCCAGCCCGCCCGGTGCGAGGTCGCGGATCCCCACCCCGAACCCCTGGCTCAGCCCGGCGTAGACCTCGGCCGTGCCGTATGCGCTGCCCACGTGCGGTCCGTTGGCCAGATAGGTGTCGTGGCCATCGCCTTCGACGACGAGGCCGATGCCGCCCGGTCCGCCTGCGCCCTGCGACAGGAGCTGCGCATCATAGAGATCGTCTCCGCCGCGATCGATCAGGATGCCTGCCCCGTACATGGCCGCGCCCTCGGCCCAGCCGGCTTCGGACGTGTCGTCGAGATAGCGGTCGTCGCCCGAGTCGTCGATGAGCACGCCGACGCCGAACAACCCGGCGGCCAGCGCCGCGAGGTGATGCGACAGGTAGCGGTCGTTGCCGCCGCGATCCCACACCACCGACACCGAGAAGACACCGGCAGCCGGCCCGGCGAAATCCCCGGCGGACTGGTAGACGTCGTCGCCGGATGCATCGATCACGAGCTGGTACACGCCCTCCGCGGCGTGCGTGAAGGCGTAGACATCGTCCCCGCCGGGGTCGAACACCGCGGCGATCCGGTCCATGTCGTATCGATTGGCCTGCGCGCCGCCGACGATCCACAGTTGCCCGTCGACGACGCGGGCGGCCAGCACCGGTCCCCCGACTGCCGCCTGCACGCGCTCCGCAAGCTCGGGCGGAATCGGTTGTGCTCCCTGCATCGCATCGCGCGCGAATTGCTCGAGCTCCGCCGCGTACCGCGCGACCCTCGGCAGCATCGCAGCAGCCAGCGGCATGACCTCCGGGCTTGCGCGCATCACCTGCAGGTGCTCGGGCAACGCGGGGCCCTGCGCCGTGACGTCCGCACGCATTGCACGCATCAACCGCTCGGCACGCTCCACGTAGGCGCTGCGTGCGGCGGACAGCCGGGTGGCGATGTCTGACTGTGCCTGCAAGTCCGGCAGGGCCAGCGTGCCAAGGATCAGGGCGTGCAACGCCAGCAGTGTCGATGGCAGGGATTGCCGTGCAGCCAGCGGCCGGACCTGCGCAGCCAGCGCCGCCTCCACCCGATCGAGCGCGAGCGGGTGCGCGACGGTTTGCGCGACGACGGTCAGGGTGTCGGGCGCGAGCAGCCGGTCCTGCACGTTGCCGAGATAGGCGATCAGCGCATCGAGGCCGCCGATCGCGGTGCGCACCCCGAGCTCGCCGGCCCTCTGCCGGATCAGCGGCTCGAACTCTCCCGGCAGTGCAGGCGCCACGCTGCGTCCCGGTGCGAGTCCGGTGCCCACCAGCGGGCGCCAGCGCGCCGCATCATCGAGCACGATCTCGACCACCCGCTCCTCGCCCGAGGCGTCTCCGCGCGCAATGGCGGCGTACGGATCGGCGCTGGCGCCGCGCCGATACACGACCCGCAACCGATCGCCCGGGAAGTGCGCACGGATGAGCTGGGCGAAGCCCGCCGCGTCGAGCTGTTGCCCGTCGATCGACACGATCACGTCGCCGCGCCAGATCGACGGTGAGGTGAAACCGTCGCCGCCGAGCGGCCCGGGCTGCACGCCGGCGACCACGACGCCCTCGGCAGCCTGGCGCAATCTCAGGCCGGCGTAGCCGGGCACTTCGGCGCGCGACGTCGTGTTCGCAACCGGATCGACCAACGCCTCAGCCGCCGCCGCAACACCCGGCCATTGCGCGTACGCGACCAGCGCAGCAGCGCAGGCAGCGTGCCGCACGACACACCGGATCATGCTGCAACGCTCGCAGCGGCCGGCACCTTCGATCGGGCGAATGGTGCGGCCCGCAGGCAAGTGTCGCCGCCTGCACTGTCGTCAATCATGCCGTCCTCGATGTGACTGATGCGAGAGGAGAAATCCGACCGGGACGCCGTGCGCGTCGCTGCAGCCGAACGAAATCAGCCACGCTTATCATACAAGTGTCTGTTTATACAGCATGGTACGCGAATAGCTAAGGCGCCCCTGGCTCGACCGTCCGACCTTCGGCCGGTGCGGCATGCACACGAATCCCTTCGCGTCGCGGAACACCACCGCCTGCGAGCCGGGAGTTCGTGCCCGATCACTCCACACATCGCATTGGTGCGCCCGTGCAGCGACTCTCACTGCAATTCATCACGCCGTGCCCTGATCGGCCGGCACCGTCATGCTGACCCCGCGCTGCAGGACTGCTCGCTACCCGAGGGCGCATGTGCTTGGTCAGGCCGCGCTCGCCCTGGTCGGCCTCCTGGCGCTCGCCGCCGACGCTGCCCAGGTGACGCTGCGCTGGGACTACACGGCCTCGGGCGCGAGCGGCTTCATGCTCCACTGCGGGGCCGCGAGCCGCAGCTACAGCTCACGCGTGGACGCGGGCAACACCGACACCTATACGCTCGCCAACCTCGCCCCGGGCAGCACCACCTACTGCGCGGTCACGGCCTACGATGCGGCGAAGACGGAGAGCGCCTATTCCAACGAAGTAACCGTGAGCGTTCCCGCCGATGCGCCGGTCGCCGCCTTCACCGCCACTCCGCTCACCGGCGTCGCACCGCTGTCGGTCACCTTCTCCAACCAAAGCACAGGCCAGGTGACCAGCTGGCTCTGGGACTTCGGCGACGGCACCACGAGCACCGCGCAATCGCCCACTCACGTCTACTCCAGTGCGGGAAGTTACCTGCCCAGGCTGACCGCCGCGGGCCCGGGCGGCACCACCATCAAGACCGCCACCAGTGCGATCACCGTCAGCACCGCGAGCGGCGGCGGCGGTACCACCACCCCGCCTGGCGAGATCATCATCGACAACGGCCAATCGCGCACGAGCCGCACCGGCAGCTGGTGCACCTCCACTTCCACCGGCTCGTACGGCGCCAACTCGGTCTACTCGTGCGGGACCGGCCTGGACACCTACCGCTGGACACCGTCGTTTGCCGCTGCCGGCACGTACGACGTGTACGTCTGGTGGACCGCTCATGCCAATCGCTCGACCACGGTGCCGATCACGGTCGCCTCGCAAGGGGTCGCGCAGACCTTCCTGAAGAACCAGCGCGTCGGGGGCGGGCAGTGGCAACTCCTCGGACGCTTCACCTTCGCCGCAGGGACCACTGGATACGTCGAGGTCTCCGACAAGAACGGCCAGGCCGCGGCCGACGCCGTCCGCTGGGTGCCCGCACCGGCAGGCGAGATCATCCTCGACAACACCCGGACGGGCGCAACCTTCACCGGCACGTGGTGCATCTCGGACGCAACCGGTGCGTACGGCGCCAACTCGCTCTACTCCTGCGGGACCGACGCCGACACCTATCGCTGGACACCCTCGATTCCGGCTGCCCGCAGCTACGCGGTGTACGTATGGTGGACCGCATATGCCACACGCGCGACCAGCGTCCCGATCACCGTTGTCTCGAGCAGCGGATCGCGCACCTTCCTCAAGAACCAGCAGAGCGGCGGGAGCCGATGGCAACTGCTCGGCACCTTCCCGTTCGCGGCCGGATCCGGCGGCTACGTGGAGGTCTCGGACCGCAACGGCCAGGCCGGTGCGGACGCGGTCAAGCTGGTGCCACAGTAGGTGTGTGGATGAATCCGTGGGCAAGCTCGAACCGACCCAACCGGGGCGGACGACGAACCGACCGGCAGGACCCGTTGCATCCGCCACCTGGAGTCGCGCCGCGAAGCCGTTCTTCAATTGCCAGCGGACGCGCAGTGGTCCGATACCCGGCCCCGAACGGCCCGCACCAGGCATCGCGTGGGTCGCGCGAAGCCGCGCGCCGCGGGCCCATGGTCCCGATGGCTCAGTGCTTCGAGTCACCCGTCACATCTGGCTCGGAGCCGGCGTCCAGCAGTGCCCTCGAGACCCACCCCGCCAGCACCGCGCCGACGATGGGTGCGACCCAGAACAGCCACAGCTGTGCCAGAGCCCAGCCCCCCACGAACAGGGCAGGGCCGGTGCTGCGTGCCGGGTTGACCGAGGTATTGGTGACAGGAATGCTGATCAGGTGGATGAGCGTCAGCGCCAGGCCGATCGCGATACCGGCGAAGCCGACCGGCGCGCGCTTGTGAATGGCGCCGATGATGACCACCAGGAACCCGAACGTCAGCACAATCTCGCACACCAGGGCCGCGCCCAGCGAATACCGACCTGGCGAGTGCTCACCGTAGCCGTTAGAGGCGAAGCCGGCTGAGAGGTCGAAGCCCTCCTTGCCGCTTGCGATCACGTACAGGATCGCAGCACCGGCGATCGCGCCAGCGACCTGCGCCACGATGTAGGGCACGAGTTGGCTGGCTGGAAAGCGTCCGGCGGCCCACAGGCCGCACGATACCGCTGGATTGAAGTGACCACCGGAAATCGGGCCGATGGCATACGCCATGGTCAGCACCGTCAATCCGAACGCCAGCGAAACACCCAGCAATCCGATCCCCACCTGCGGGAACGCGGCGGCGAGCACCGCGCTGCCGCATCCCCCCAGAACCAGCCACAGCGTGCCGATGAACTCCGCTGTCAATTTCGCTGTCATGATGAACTCCCCTTCTGGTTGTCGTTGCCCCCCGGCACCACCGACTATACCGAACACCGCGACCGCCAGCGTGTTGTGACATCCCAGGGGATACCGGGCGAGCGTCCATCCCTTGAGACACGCCACTGCCTTGCCACCTAGCTCCTTGCCCGCCGCGCCCTGGGTTCCCGTCGCCGGGATGGCCGCGGCCTGCCTTGGGCGGGCTCCGGCAGCGGCAAGGCGGTCTGGTACTTGACCTGCTTGAGCGAGAAGCTCGACTTGATGTTGCCCACCCCGGGCACCCGCGAAAGGAACTGCAGGATGAACCGCTCCAGCGCCTGCAGGTCGGGCACCACCACGCGCAGCAGGTAATCCGCCTCGCCGGTCATGAGGTAGCACTCCATCACCTCGGGCCGCTCGCGGATCGCCTTCTCGAACACCTCCAGCGCCGGCTCGATCTGCTTCTCCAGCGTGACCTGGATGAACACGCTCACCTTCAGGCCCACGCGTTGCGGATCGAGCAGCGTCACGTAGCGGCTGATGTAGCCAGCCTCCTCCAGCGCCCGCACGCGGTTCAGGCACGGGGAGGGCGACAGCCCGACCTGCCCGGCCAGTTCGACGTTGGTCATGCGCGCGTCGCGCTGGAGCAGGGCCAGCAGGCGCCAGTCAGTCAGGTCCAGCGTGTCGTTCGGCATTTTATTCTGCTCACACGGTCATCGAAGATACGAAGTTGCGCCATCAAGCGTTTCCGCAAGGATAAACGAAACCACGTGCTCTGCGAACGGGAGTAGGATGCTCGCCTCCGCAGGGCTGATTCCAACTCCCATACTCACGTCCCCGTACCCGCAGGCGCAGACGCCATGACCGACCTCTCCGACATCCTCTCCAGCGGCCACTGGGCCGTGCTGCCTCCCGACCTCGACCCGGTCGAGACCCGCGAATGGCTCGACGCCCTCGCGGCCATTGTCGAGACCGAGGGGCCGGAGCGCGCGCAGTTCATCCTGCGCAAGCTGCTCGATCAGGCCCGCTCGCTGCGCGTGCCGCTGCCGCCGGTGTTGAATACGCCCTACTGCAACACGATCCCACTGTCGGACCAGCCGCAGTACCCGGGCAACCTCGAGGTCGAGGCCCGCATCTCCGCGCTGGTGCGCTGGAACGCGCTCGCGATGGTGGTGCGCGCCAACAAGGTCGCCTCGGAGCTGGGCGGCCACATCGCGACCTACGCGTCGGTGGCCGACCTGTTCGAGGTCGGCTACAACCACTTCTTCAAGGCCGGGCAGCACGGCGACCTGATCTTCTTCCAGCCGCACGCGGCCCCCGGCGTGTACGCCCGCGCGTTCATCGAAGGCCGGCTCACCGAGGAGCAGCTCGACCACTACCGCCGCGAGACCGGGGGCAAGGGCCTCTCGTCGTACTGCCATCCGTGGCTTATGCCGGACTTCTGGCAGTTCCCCACCGGCTCGATGGGACTGGGCCCGATCACGGCGATCTACCAGGCCCGCTTCATGAAGTACCTGGAGAACCGCGGCATCCTGCAGGCCGGCTCGCGCAAGGTATGGGACTTCGTCGGCGACGGCGAGATGGACGAGCCGGAATCGATCGCCGGACTGTCACTCGCCGCCCGCGAGGGCCTGGACAACCTGATCCTGGTGGTGAACTGCAACCTGCAGCGCCTCGACGGACCGGTGCGCGGCAACGGCTCCGTCATCCAGGAGCTCGAGGGCCTCTACGCGGGTGCGGGCTGGAACGTGATCAAGCTGCTGTGGGGCTCGGACTGGGACCCGCTGTTCGCGCGCGACCACGAGAACATCATCCTGCGCCGCCTGCACGAGACCGTGGACGGGGAGTTCCAGAAGTATGCCGCCACCGACGGACGCTTCAACCGCGAGAACTTCTTCAACAAGTATCCCGAGCTGCAGAAGCTGGTCGCGCACCTGTCCGACGAGGACATCGACCGCCTGCGCCGCGGCGGCCACGACGCGGTGAAGATCTACGCGGCCTACCACGCCGCGGTGAACCACAGGGGCCAGCCCACCGTCATCCTCGCGCAGACCAAGAAGGGCTATGGCATGGGCACCTGGGGCCAGGGCCGGATGACCGCGCACCAGCAGAAGAAGCTCGAGGACGACGCGCTGCTCGCGTTCCGCGACCGCTTCTCGATCCCGATCTCGGACGACGACGTCCACAACCTGCGCTTCTTCAAGCCGGCGGAGGACAGCCCCGAGCTCAAGTACGTGCACCAGCGCCGCCAGGCGCTCGGCGGGTACCTGCCGGTGCGCGCGCCGCGCGCGGAGACCCTGCCGGCACCGAAGGTCGAGACGATGGCGAAGTACCTGGAAGGCACGCAGGGCCGCGAGCAGTCGACCACGATGATTTTCGTGCAGCTCCTGGCGCAGTGGCTCAAGGACGCCAGCATCGGCAAGCGCATCGTGCCGATCGTGGCCGACGAGGCCCGCACCTTCGGCATGCAGGCGCTGTTCCGCCAGGTCGCCATCTACTCGTCCGCCGGTCAGGTCTACGAGCCCGAGGACAAGGACGAGCTGCTCTATTACAAGGAAGCACGCGATGGGCAGATCCTCGAGGAAGGCATCACCGAGGCCGGAGCCATCTCGTCGTGGATCGCGGCGGCCACCAGCTACAGCGCGCACGGCGTGCCGATGCTGCCGTTCTACATCTTCTACTCCTGCTTCGGCTTCCAGCGCATCGGCGACCTGGTGTGGGCCGCGGCCGACTCACGCAGCCGCGGCTTCCTGCTCGGTGCCACCGCCGGCCGCACCACGCTGTCGGGCGAAGGCCTGCAGCACGAGGACGGCTCCAGCCACGTGCTGTTCTCCACCGTGCCCAACTGCGTGGCCTACGACCCCGCCTTCGGCTACGAGTTGACCGTCATCCTGCAGGACGGCATGCGCCGCATGCTGGAGGACCAGGAGGACGTGTTCTACTACGTCACGGTGATGAACGAGAACTACGTGCACCCGGCCATACCGGAGGGCGCGCGCGAGGGCATCATCCGCGGGATGTACCGGCTCCAGCCCGGCAGTTCCCCCTCTCCCCTTGCGGGAGAGGGCCGGGGTGAGGGGTCAGCGCGCGTCCAGCTGCTCGGCTCGGGGACCATCCTGCGCGAGGTAATCGCGGCCGCGGAGCTGCTGCAGAACGACTGGAACGTCGCCGCTGATGTGTGGAGCGTCACCAGCTTCACGGAACTGCGCCGCGAGGGCATCGAGGTGGACCGCTGGAACCGCCTGCACCCCGACATGCCGCCGCGCCAGACCTGGGTCGAGCGCTGCCTCGGCCCGGCACAGGGCCCGGTGGTCGCGGCGACGGACTACATGCGCATCGTGGGGGACATGATCCGCAACTGGGTCCCGCGCCGCTACATGGTGCTGGGTACCGACGGGTTCGGCCGCAGCGACACCCGCGCGGCACTGCGCAGCTTCTTCGAAGTCGACCGCCACCATGTCGTCATCGCGGCGCTGAAGGGCCTGGCGGACGACGGCAAGCTGGGACGCGAAGTGGTCAGGCAGGCGATCGAGCGCTACAGTGTGCAGACCGACACACCCAACCCCTGGGACTGCTGAGCGGCGGGCGAACGTCCGGCGGTCCACCGGCCGCCGGGCATTCGCGCCGTCCTAGTCGCCGATCTCGTAGACAGTGCGCTCGGCGCTTTCATCCTCCACTTCGAGGATCTGGCCGCTGACCGCATCCACGTCCACCTCGACCTTGCGCCCATCCGCGGAGGCGATCTCGACCTCGTATACGGGCCGCCCCCGGTAGTCGAGCTTGCGCTCGGACTCGACCACCTTGCCCGGCTGGCGCTCGGCCGCGATCCGGCGCGCATCACTCTCGATGACTTTCGCGGCCTGGTTGAAGGCCGGATCCTGCCGGCTGACCTCGCGCTGCATCTCGACGATCTCGCCGGTGTTGGCGTCGCACTCGGCTTCCCAGTCATGGTCGTCGTCGCCCTCGATCCTGAACTCGTAGATCGCTCGGCCGGCCTCGACCTCGAGCTTCATGTACTCGACCTTGCCGCCGGCCACTTTCAGTACGGCCGCCAGGCACTGCTCCATGGGCACGCTCGTGCGCGGCATCTCGGGAGCGGCGACGGCCAGTCCCGGGAAAACCACGCCTGAGAGCAGGATAATGCGGGATAGTTGCATGCTGTACGTCTCCAGGTTAATTCGCTCGGACCGTGCGCTGCGGCCGAAAGTTCGGCGCTGGCAGTGTCCAACGCAGGCAAGCAGCGATCCTCGTGAACCCGCAGGGATCACGGCGATCCAATGAACAGGAGGAATTCCCGATGCTGGTGCAGTTCGATAGCAAGGTGGGCGGCTTCACGATGTTCGGCGATGTCGCAGTGCAGCTGCTGAAGATGATGGGGCACAGCGGCACGGTGCCCAGCGCCATCCTCGCCGCGGACATCCCCGCGGCAGTCGAGCGCCTGCAGGCGGCACTGCGCAGCGCGCCGCCGCCACTGCCCGAACCCGAAGACGACCAGGACCAGTACGGCGACCGCAAGGAGCCGCGCGTCTCGATCCAGACCCGCGCGGTGCCGTTCATCGACCTGATGCAGCGCGCCGCGAAGCGCGGCAGCGACGTGACCTGGCGCTGAGGCGGGCCGCCCGGACACCGTGGGTTCCCCGCTCGTCATCTACCACGCCGACTGCGTGGACGGCTTCACGGCCGCGTGGAGCGCCTGGCGCGCGCTGGGCACGGAGGCGGTCTACCTGCCCACCCACCACGGCACCGCGCCGCCGGACGTGATCGGGCGCAACGTCTACCTGCTCGACTTCGCCTGGCCGCGCGCCACCTGCGTCGAGCTGGCGCAGCAGGCCGAGTCGTTCCTGGTGCTCGACCATCACAAGACCGCGCTCGAGGAGCTCGGCGACCTGCCCTTCGCCCGGCTGGACATGGAGCAGTCGGGCGCCGGGCTGGCCTGGCGCCACTTCCATCCGGCGCAACCGCCGCCACGGCTGGTGCTGGCGGTGGAGGACGGCGACCTCTGGCGCCATGCGATCCCGGAGACGCGCTCGATCTACCTGCGGCTGTCCCTGGAGCCGCGCACCTTCGCCAACTGGAATGCCATCGCTGCGCAGACTGCGGGCGCAGAAGGATTCCACGCCTTCGCCAAGGAAGGTCGCTTCCTGCTCGAGGAGCGCGAGTTCGAGGTCGAACGCCTGCTGCTGAAACGCTACGAGGTGGTGCTGGAAGGCGAGAAGGGCCTGGCGGCCGAGGGGCAAGCCTACTACCGCAGCGAGCTGGGCCACCGCCTGGCGGAGCTGTCCGGCACCTTCGGCATGGTGTGGTATGCGCGAGGCAACGGCTACCACGTCAGCCTGCGCAGCATCGGCGACTATGACGTCGAGCGCCTGGCGCGTCGCTTCGGCGGCGGTGGGCACCGCAATGCGGCGGGCTTCACACTGTCGGACCGAAACCTGATGCAACAGGTCGCTGTTCAGGACGCCTCGACATAGGGCGCGAGGGCCTCGCGCAGCGAGCCCGCGATCGGCACCGGCCTGCCGGTCTCGAGATCGGTCAGCACGATCACCGAGCGCGCCACCAGCCGCTCGCCATCCTCCCCGCGGATCGTGTAGCGCAGGCCCAGCGACGCGCCGCCCAGCTTCGACACTGCGATCTCCACCTCGATCGCGTCGCCGTAGCGGCTGGGCCGCTTGAACTCCGTCTCCAGCTTCACGATGGGCCAGCCGCGCCGCTGCGCGTTGATCATGCGGTGCATCGGATGGCCGATGTGCGCGAGGAACTCCTCCTTCGCCTCGTGCAGGATGTAGAAGTACTGCGGATAGAACACGATGCCGGCGGGATCGCACTGGTGGAACTGGATCATCCTGCGGGTGACGAATGTGCTCATGCGCCTCCTAGCGTCCGGGCCAATGCCAGGCAGGAGACTCCAGCTCGCGCAGCCCCACGATCCGGGTCTGCCCCAGCTCCTTCTCCAGCGTGATGCGGTGGCACTCCGGCTGCTGCTCGAGCGCAGCGACCAGCCGCGAGGCGTGCGAGACGACCAGCACCTGCGAACGCTCCGCAGCGGTCCCGATCAGGCGCGCCAGCGCGGGGAGCAGGTCCGGGTGCAGACTGGTCTCGGGCTCGTTCAGGACCAGCAGGGCAGGCGGCCGCGGCGTGAGCAGCGCCGCGATCCACAGCAGGTAGCGCAGCGTGCCGTCGGAGAGCTCCGCTGCCGCGAGCGCGCGCAGCAATCCCGGCTGCCGCATCAGCACTTCGAAACGTCCCTGGTTGCTCTCGATCTCGACGCTCGCGCCCGGGAACGCGTCTTCGACCGCCGCGTCCAGCGCCTCGCCGTCGCCGATTTCGCGAATCGTCTGCAGGGCCGCCGCGAGGTGCGCACCCTCGTCGTCGAGCACCGGCGTGTGCGTGCCGATCTGCGGCCGGCGCGCGGGCGCATCGGCGTCCGTGCGCAGGTGATCGTAGAAGCGCCACGAGCGGATCTCCTCGCGCAGCAGGAGCAGTTCCGGAGCGTTGCGTGGATCGGCCAGCTGGGCGAGCATGCTGTCGAAGCTCGCCAGGCGCGAAGACACCACCCGCCATTCGCCGTCATCGGCCTTGGCCTGCGCCACCGCGTTGCGGCGGTCGACCAGCAGCGCGGCCTGGCGCAGGAACGGCCCGTTCCAGATGCATTCGCGCTTGATGACGGGATCCAGCGCGAACGCCGAGCTGCTGGGCTCGGGCAGCCCCAGGTCGATGGCGTAGCCGAAGGTCTCGCCCGCGAAGCCCAGCCGCAGGTTCACCGGCTCCTTTCGCCGCGTGCCCTGCACCGAGTGGTCCCCGCGCTTCATCCCCCGCGAGATCGATTCAGGGCCGGCCCACAGGGTGGACTGCAGGCCGCCCTCGCGGGCCAGAGACGGGATCAGCCGTCCCTGCGCGGTCTCCGCGAGCAGCCGCAGCGCGCGGTAGACGCTCGACTTGCCGCTGCCATTGGGCCCGGTGATGACCGTGAGCCGTTGCAGCGGCAGCGCGAGCTCGCGCAGCGAGCGGTAGTTCGAGACCGCGAGCGTGGCGAGCATGCGCAGGCTAAGCGGTCTGTCCGCCGCAGGAACTGCCGGCACCGGCGGTGCAGCCGAAGCAGTGCCGCGCGGTGACGATCGCGCGCCGGTGCCACGCGTCCTCGTCGAACGAGGCGATGTGCGCCCCGCTGCCCGGTTGCAGCTCGAGCTCGAGCATCTGGTTGAAGTCGCAGTCGTACAGCCGGCCGTCCCAGCCGACCGACAAGGTGTTGCGGCACATGAGGCCGTCCACGGCGGCGGGATTGAACGCGTTCACCAGCCGCTCCATGTAGGCATGCAGGTTTCCGGAGGTCTGCAGCCACTCCAGGAAGCGCGAGATCGGCATGTTGTTCAGCACGAACAGCCGGTCGAAGACCACGCCATGGCTGCGTGCGAGGGCCTGCCGCCACTCCTGCTCGAGGGTGGATTGGGAGGCGCCGAGGAAGGCGCCGGCCGGGTTGGACACGAGCGTGAGCCGCCGCCGCGGATCGCCCTTGCCGTAGCCGGCGGCGTTGAGCAGTTGCAGGGCGGCGATCGACTTCTCGTAGACGCCGTCGCCGCGCTGCGCGTCGGTGTTCGGGCGCCGGTAGTGCGGCATGGAGGCCACCACCTCGACGCCGCGCTCGCCGAGCCAATCCATCAGGCCGGCGTTGCGCGGTAGCAGCAGCACGGTGAGGTTGCAGCGGTCCATGACGTGCTTGCCCGCCGTCACTGCTGCATCGACGAGGTCGCGGAAGCGCGGATGCAGCTCGGGTGCGCCGCCGGTGATGTCCACGGTGTGTGCCCCGCTGCGCGCGATGGCGGAGATGACAGCGTCGAGCACCGCGTCGCTCATCATCGCGTCGGTCCGATCGGGCCCCGCGTCGACGTGGCAGTGGCGGCAGGTCATGTTGCACAGCTTGCCCAGGTTGACCTGGAAGATATCCAGCCGCGAAGGCCGCAGTGCCTCGCCCACGCAGCCATCGAACTCGACGGCGCGGCCATCGCGCTGCAGGGGCAGCGCCGCCAGCAGGCGCAACTGCTCGTCCGGCGCTGCGAGCGGCGCGCGGCGCCGCTGCAGGCTGGTCGCCGCGCGCGGCGTGGCGGTGTCGCCGGCAAGGTCGGCGGCGACCTCCTGCAGGCGCGGCGTGAAGTGCAGCGCCGCCATCACATCCCCGACTGCTTCGCGTGCTCGCGCATCTGCATGCCGTGCACCAGGGACGCACCGCCCCGAATCGCCACCGCGACGTGCAGCGCCTCGGTCATCTGCTCGAAGTCGGCGCCCTTCTGCTGGCAGTCCTGGGTATAGGCATCGATGCAGTAGGGGCACTGCACGGCATGCGCGACCGCCAGCGCGATCAGGCTCTTCTCGCGCGCGGTGAGCGCGCCATCGGCGAAGACAGCGCCGTAGTAGTCGAAGAACTTGCGGCCCAGGTCGGGGCTGCCTTCACTGATCCTGCCGAAATCCGCCAGGTGCTGCGGCTTGTAATACGTGTCCAAGGATGCTCTCCGGTGAGTTCTGAGCGGGCCGCAGTCATATACGCTGCAGCAGTCCGCTTGGATTCTCGCATGCAGCGGACGTTCCGCGCCGGACAACGCCGGGCGTAGAATCGCACCTCCTTCGCGCACGGCGACAGGCCCGGCAGCTCCGCCGGTCATCCCGCGCGCGCCGGCGCCGCCTGAGCCTGCGGCAGGCCTGGGAGATCACGGGATCCGGACCGACTGCACATGCGAGGCCACAAGAGAATCCTGCCCAACTGGGCCATCCCTGCCCTGTACGCCAGCGCAGCGGTGGTCGCCGCTGTGGCCCTGCCCAGGCTGGAACACGCATTCCTCCCGCCGCTGACCTCGGGCATCAACCCCGACGCGGCGATCGCCCTCTTCTCGGCGGTCGGCTCGGGGATGATCGCCCTGACCGGCATCGTGTTCGCGCTCGCCTTCCTGATGGTGCAGTTCAGCGCGACAGCCTATTCGCCCCGGCTGGTGATCTGGCTGGCGCAGGCGCCGGTGATCTGGCATTCGGTCGGCCTGTTCTCGGCCACCTTCCTCTATTCGCTGGGCATGATCGCCTTCGTGGATCGCTTCAGCGGCAACCCGGTGCCGTTCTTCAGCGGCTGGCTGGTCATCGCCCTGCTGCTGGCGAGCGTCGCGATGTTCATCGCACTGATCGAGAAGCTGACCCTGCTCACGATCCGGCGCATGCTCACGTTCACCGCGGACCATGGCCGCCGGATCATCGCGGAGCACTATCCCGCGTTCGACACGCCACCAAGCACCATCCCCGCGCTGCCGGGCGGCACGCCGACGCTGACGCTAGTGCATGTCGGTCGGCCCGCATCGCTCCAGGCCATCGACGTGGAGACGCTGCTCGCGCTGGCGACCAGGCTCGATGCCACGATCGTGGTCGAGTCCCTGGTCGGAGACACACTGGTGGAAGGCAGCGTGATGGTGCGGGTGTTCGGCGGGAAGGCGGCGATCCGCGAGCATCCACTGCGCGCGGCGTTCGCCACCGGTGGCGAGCGGACCTTCGAGCAGGATCCCAAGTACGCCATCCGCCTGCTGGTCGACATCGCGATCCGCGCGCTGTCACCGGCGGTCAACGATCCGACCAGCGCGGTGCAGGCGCTGGACCAGATCGAGGACCTGCTGCGGCGCCTGAGCCGCCGCCGGCTGGAGATCGGCGCCTGGCACGACGCCGGCGGCACGCTGCGCGTGGTCATCCCGCAGCCGGGCTGGGACGATTTCCTCGCCCTGGCCTTCGACGAGATTCGTTATTGCGGCGCCACCAGCATCCAGGTGATGCGGCGCATGCGCGCCCTGATGGCAGACCTGTCCGCGTACGCGCCGCCGGAGCGGCGCGCGGCGATCGAGCAGCATCGGGCGCGGCTGGATGCGACCATCGCACGTTCCTTCCACGACGAGGTCGACAAGCGCGAGGCGTCGATCGAGGATCGGCAGGGTCTCGGGGTTCCGCGCGGCGACCACCCACGCTGAGCCGGTTGGAGCGATTCGCGCGGCGCCGCAGGAACGGAAGCGGGCGTTTCGCCTTCCGCCTGTCCACTGGATGGCCGCTCACGCCCAATTCGAGGTCCGAAAACGGCCAGCGCAGCGGGAAGCGCGCGCCTAGAATGGCTCCATGCTCCTCGACCCCGAACACTGCTACCAGGCCCTGCGCGCGCACGACGCCCGCTTCGACGGGCGCTTCTTCGTCGGCGTGTCCTCCACCGGCATCTACTGCCGGCCGGTGTGCCGCGTACGCACGCCGCGCCGCGCCAACTGCAGCTTCTTCCCGAGCGCGGCCGCGGCCGAATCGGGAGGCTTCCGGCCGTGCATGCGCTGCCGTCCCGAGCTGGCACCGGGCAACGCCGCGATCGACGCCGGGTCCCGGCTGGTGCAGGCCGCTGCCGGGATGATCGAGGATGGACTCCTGGCGGATGCCGGCGTGGACGCACTGGCCGCACGCCTGGGCGTCACCGACCACCACCTGCGCCGCGTCTTCCGTGAGGAGCTCGGCGTCTCGCCCGTCCAGTTCGTGCAGACGCAGCGGCTGCTGCTCGCCAAGCGGCTGCTCACCGACACCGCGCTGCCGGTCACCGAAGTGGCGCTGGCCAGCGGCTTCGGCAGCCTGCGCCGCTTCAACGCGCTGTTCCAGGCACGCTACCGGTTGCGGCCGAGCGACCTGCGCAAGACCGCGGCCGACGCCTCGCCCGGTGCGCTGGAGTTCTCGCTCGGCTACCGCCCGCCGCTCGACTGGGACGCACTGCTCGCGTTTCTCGCCCGGCGAACGATCGCGGGGGTCGAATGCGTGCAGGACGGCATCTACCTGCGCAGCGCGCGCATCGGCGCCAGCACCGGCTGGTTCGCCGTGATGCACGACGCGGCACGCCATGCGCTCCGGGTCGCCGTGTCCGCATCGCTTTCCGGCGCAGTGCCGGCCGTGCTCGCGCGCGTCAAGCGCATCTTCGATCTGGGCTGCGACCCGGAACGCGTCGCCGCCGGGCTGGGCCCGCTCGCGCGGCGCCGGCCGGGCCTGCGCCTGCCCGGCGCCTTCGACGGCTTCGAGGCGGCGGTCCGCGCGATCCTGGGGCAGCAGATCACCGTGCGCGCAGCCCATACCATCGCCGGGCGCTTCGCCGCGGCCTTCGGGGAGCCGGTCGAATCGCATCACCCCGCACTGAACGTCGTGTTCCCTTCCGTCGCGCGCGTGGCGGCGCTCGCGCCGTCCGACATCGCGGCGATCGGCATCGTGAGCGCACGCGCCCGGGCCATCATCGGCATCGCCTCTGCGCTGGACGCCGCGCAACTGCGCCTCGATCCCGGCGCGGAAGTCGAAGCGACGCTCGCCGCGCTGCGCGCGCTGCCCGGCATCGGCGAATGGACTGCGCAATATCTCGCCATGCGTGCGCTCGGCTGGCCGGATGCGTTCCCGCACACCGATTACGGCGTGCTGAAGGCGCTGGGCGAAACGAATCCGCGCCGTGCCCTCGCGCACGCCGAGCAGTGGCGGCCCTGGCGCGCCTATGCCGTCATCCATCTCTGGAATTCGCTGGAGGATCCACAGCCATGACTCGCTATCTGCGCATCCCCACGCCGCTCGGTCCGATGCTGCTGGTCTCGGATGGGCAGGCGCTCACCGGCGCCTACTTCAGCGGCCAGAAGTACGATGCGACGCCGCAGTCCGACTGGATCGAGGACGCCTCGCATCCGGTGCTGGCCGATACCCGGTGCCAGCTCGGCGAGTACTTCGCCGGCCAGCGCGCCCGGTTCGACCTTCCCCTGCACCCCCGCGGCACGCCGTTCCAGTCGCGTGTGTGGCAGGCGTTGCTCGCGATCCCCTCCGGCGAGACCCGGACCTATGGCGCCATCGCACGCGCCGCCGGCGAGCCGGCAGCGGTGCGTGCGGCCGGCGCAGCCATCGGCCGCAATCCGATCTCGGTGATCGTCCCCTGCCACCGCGTGGTCGGTGCCGACGGCAGCCTCACCGGCTATGCGGGCGGCCTGAACCGCAAGCGCAGGCTGCTGGCGCTCGAGGCGAGTGTGTCCACGCCGCTGCTGCGCGCGCAGAACGCGGAGCCGGGCGTCCGAGCGGCGTAGCCGCCGCCCGGACAGGGTCCGCGTGGCCGGGATCTTGCATGGATCAAGCGCTTGATTTCACAGTGCAGGAGCAACCCATGGAGCCCCAGGAAGACGTAGTCCCGGAAACCAGCAACGGCCTGGCCGGCACGCTGAAGTTCATCGGCATCCTCGGGGTGCTGCTGCTCGCCGCGCTCGCCTCCCTGTTCGTGCTCGACGTCCTGCCGCGCGACATGCTGCGCGAGGCGGCCGTCAAGTCGGTGCTGGTGCTGGGGATCGTCGGCATCGCCAGCGTGGTCATCGGCCTGCTCGCCACCGGCCGGCGTTCCTAGTCCGCTTGCGGGGCCGCGCGGCGGTCGCCCAGCCGGGCGCAGCGCGGACAATCCGGAAAAGTGGATGACGGCCGCCGGGCCCTGCCGTACACTGCATGACAACGGCAACCTGGGACGGCCGGTCTGGCGCAGATGCCCGGGGACAAGGCAGCCGTTTCCTGACATCCGACAGCGAGGAGGCGAGCATGGCGCCAGAGGCCCCGGACAATTTCGTCGCCCTGATCGAAGACGCGGCCGTGCAGATGAAGCGCCACGGCGTGGCTCGCACACCGTCTCCTCCTGGCGACAGCCTTCCGGGCACCGAAGCCGTGCTGCGCGAACTGCTCGACGACTCGCACCAGCGGCTGCGGGAGCTTTCCCGTTCGCTGCAGGGGTTGAAGGACTACCTCACGCTCTGAGGGGCAGGCACGGCGCCCACCCTCGCAGGTTTCGTCAACTCGCAGCGCCTTGCGCCTGCGGGCGGTTTGCCAGCAGCGTCGCACTCTCGCCCGGGAGCCGCCATCCGTGCTCCGTGCACGGCTCGATGACGCCGTGCCCGGCATAGTGCGGGTCATCGCTGCACCAGAGCAGCGTCCAGCATCCGCCACCCGGCGGTGCGAGCAGCGGCTCGGCAGGTGGCACCAGATCGAGCTCGTCACCGAGGTTCACGATCAGCAGCCGGTCTCCGTGCCGCCGGCTGAACCAGCGCAGCACGAAGGCGCGATCCGAGAGCACGGCCCCATCCACGCCGCTGCGATCCTGCCGGCTGATCACCGGATCCTCGCGCCGCAGGCGCAGCAGATCGCGATGCAGGTCGTAGACCTCCGCATGCCGGCTGCGGTAGGTGAAATCCAGCTTGGAGTCGAGAAACGTCTGCTCGGACCCGGGGTCCGGGACGATCGCCTGCGCCTGGGGTGAGGCGTAGGCGGTGAACTGCTGCAGGAACTCCCGGCGTCCGGCGTGCACCTTCGCGCTGAGCTCCGGATCGTGCTCGGCGAAGAACGTGAACGGCGTGTCGGAGGCGAATTCCTGCCCCATGAACAGCAGCGGCGTCTGCGGTGCGAGCAGCATCAGCGCGGTGAGCGCGCGGTTGCGTCCCGGGCTGGTAATGCGGTGCACGCGCTCGCCGTTCAGCGTGTTCGCGACCTGGTCGTGGTTCTGCGTGAAGGCGACGAAGGCGCATGCCGGCTGGTCAGTCACCAGCGTGCCGCGCGGCTTCTGCTGCCACGGGTAGTACTGGCCCTGATAAAGGAAGCCGCGCTTGACCATGGACACGAATTCCTGCGCCCGCCCGCGGTAGTCGTGGAAGTAGCCATCGTGCCGGCCGGTGAGTGCCACGCGCGCGGCATGGTGGAAGTCGTCGTTCCACATCGCGTCCAGGCCAAAGCCGCCGTCCTGCACCTGCGCCACGCAGCGCAGGTCCTGCGGCTCGTTCTCCGCGGTGAGAAGAATGCCGCGCCCGGGGGCGGCCGCGCGTGCCCGCTGCGAGAGCTCGGAAAGGATGTGTGGCGAGCTTCCGTCGTGAATGCTCTGCGTCGCATCCAGGCGCAGTCCATCCAGGTGGAAATCACCGATCCAGTACACCGCGTTGTCGAGGAAGTACTCGCGCACCGGCCCCGCCCGCTCGCCGTCGAAGTTGATGGCGTCGCCCCATTCGTTCTCGTAGCGGTCGGTGAAGTAGTCCGGGCTGAAGCACGCGAGGAAGTTGCCATCGGGGCCGAGGTGGTTGTAGACGACATCGAGAATGACGGCCAGTCCGTGCGCATGTGCGGCATCCACGAAGCGCTTGAACCCGTCGTAGTCGCCATAGCCGTGGAACGGTGCGTACAGGTTGACCCCGTCGTAACCCCAGTTCCAGCGGCCCGGGAACTCGCATACCGGCATGACCTCGAGCACGGTCACGCCCAGCGCGGCCAGCTCGGAGAGCTCCGCGATGGCCGCATCGAAGGTGCCGGCCCTGGTGAACGTCCCGATGTGCAGTTCGTAGAGCACCTGTCCCGCCGCTCCCACGCCGTGCCATCCGGCGTCGGTCCAGGCGTGGGCAGCGGGATCGACGAGCATCGACGGGCCGTTCGGCCCGTCGGGCTGGAAGCGGGAGCAGGGATCGGGATACGGGCCGCGCTCATCGAGACGGAAGCGGTAGCGGAAGCCCGGCTTGGCTCCGGGCACTGCCGCGCGGAAGAATCCGTCGCCTTCCGATTCCATCGCCAGTTCGGACGGAGACGGCTCGTCCGGAACCAGGAAGGCCTCCTGCGCGCTCGGCGCCCAGATCCGGAACGTCGCGCCGGCCGGGGTGAGCCGAGGCCCCGTCGAGCGGGTGGAGCGCGCTTGGGCAGTGGAGGCTGCAGGGACGTGGATCATGCCGGGACCCGCCGCAACGAGGACAGCGGGACCCGGAGCAACCGCAGTGCCGATCCGGGATGGTCGGAGAACGCGCGCGTGAGTTGCGGATTCGCGGCCCTTCAGGGCCGCCACTCGCGCGTGCCGTCCACGCGCCCCTGCTCGTCGATCGATTCGAGCTTGACCTGGAAGCCCCACAGCCTCCCCAGGTGGCGCAGGACCTCGTCGGCCTCGCGCTCGTGCAGCGGCCGGCCGCGGTAGATGGGGCTGCGCAGCACCAGGGAGCGGTCGCTGTCGCGGTTATAGCGTGCGACCTGGATCTCCGGCAGGCGGTTCTCGCGCCGGTACTGCTCGGCCAGCATGCGTCGGACGCGCCGGTAGCCGTGGTCGTCGTGGATGCTGTCCACCGCGAGCTCCGACTCGCCCTCGTGGTCTGCCACCACGAACAGGCGCAGCTCGCGGATGAGCTTGGGCGAGAGGTACTGGTTGATGAACGACTCGTCCTTGAAGTTGCGCATGGCGAAGTCGAGCTGCTTCTGCCAGTCCGTGCCGGCGAGATCGGGGAACCACTGGCGGTCCTCGGCGGTGGGCTTCTCGCACATGCGGCGAATGTCGCTCATCATCGCGAAGCCCAGGGCGTAGGGATTGATGCCGTGGTAGCCCTGCTGGTCGAAGCCGCGCTGCGTGACCACGTTGGTGTGGTGGTGCAGGAACTCGAACATGAACGCGTCGTCGATCAGCCGCTTGTCGTACATCCGGTTGACCAGGGTGTAGTGCCAGAAGGTGGCCCACCCCTCGTTCATGACCTTGGTGTGGATCTGCGGATAGAAGTACTGCGACAGCTTGCGCACGATGCGCACCAGCTCGCGCTGCCAGGGCGCCAGCCGCGGCGAATGCTTCTCGACGAAGTAGAGGATGTTCTCCTCGGGCTCCACCGGGAACCCTCCGCTCCCCGCCTCGGCCTCCTGCACCTCCTTCTGCGGCACCGTGGTGTGCCAAAGGTCGTCGAAGAGCTTGCGCTCGTACTCCGCTCGCTCGCGGTGCCGGGCGTCGCGCTCCCGCGCGGACATCGGCTGCGGGCGGCGATAGCGGTCCACCCCGTAGTCCATCAACGCATGGCAGGAGTCGAGGATCTCCTCGACCTCGGCCATGCCGTAGCGCTCCTCGCACTGCATCACGTACTTGCGCGAGAACACCAGGTAGTCGAGGATCGCGTCGGCCTGGGTGAACTGCCGGAACAGGTAGTTGCCCTTGAAGAACGAGTTGTGGCCATAGCAGGCGTGGGCGATCACCAGCGCCTGCATCACCATCGTGTTCTCCTCCATCAGGTAGGAGATGCACGGGTTCGAGTTGATCACGATCTCGTAGGCCAGGCCCTGGTAGCCCTTGCGGTAGGCCTGCTCGTTGCGAATGAAGGACTTGCCGTACGACCAGTGCGGATAGCCGATCGGCAGGCCACTGGAGGCGTAGGCGTCGAGCATCTGCTCGGAGCTGATGACCTCGATCTGGTTGGGGTAGGTGTCCAGATTGAAGTCGGCCGCGGTCTCCGCGATCGCCGCCTGGTAGCGCTCGATCAGTTCGAACTCCCATTCCGGGCCGTGCGGCAGCGGCGCGTTCACGCGGTTTCCTTGCTGAAGAGGTCGCGGAACACCGGGTAGATGTCCTGCGGCCGGTTCACGCGCTTCATCGCGAAGTTGTCCTCCTCGCCCTCGAGCTCCTCGTACTCGGCCCACAGCGGGCTCTTGCGCGAGTACTCCTCCTCGGGCGTCTCGATGTAGGCGAAGTAGCGGGTGATCGGCAGCAGTTCCTCGCGCAGGAAGCGGGCACTCTTGCCCGCATCGGCGCCAAAGGCGTCGCCATCGGAGGCCTGCGCGGCGTAGATGTTCCAGTCTGCCGTCGGGTAGCGCGCAGCGGCCACGGTCTTCATCAGTTCCAGCGCCGAGAGCACCACCGTCCCGCCGCTGCGCTGGTCGTAGAAGAAGGTGTCCTCGTCGACCTCCTCGGCCTCGTCGGTGTGGCGGATGAACACCAGCTCGACCCGTTCGTACTTGCGCGTGAGGAACAGGTAGAGCAGCGTGAAGAAGCGCTTCGCGAGGTCCTTCTTGCGCTCGTCCATGGAGGCCGAGACGTCCATCAGGCAGAACATCACCGCCTGCGCCGTTGGCGCGGGCTGCACCACGCGATGGCGGTAGCGCAGGTCGACGTCGTCGAGGAACGGCAGGCGCCGCTTGCGCGCCTCGACGTCGACGATCTTCGCTTCGATTTCCGCGATCCGCGCCGCAGGGGCACCGTCACGCAGGGCGACCGCGAGCAGCGCCTTCAGTTCCTCGAGCTCGTCCCGCAGCGGCCCGCCGAGGGCAATCCGGCGCGCGAGCGCGGTCTTCATGGTCCGCGGCACGCTCAGGTTGCTCGGCGTGCCGTCCTTGACGTAGCCGGCGCGCACCAGCTTCTTGTGCTGCGCCTCGGCCAGCGTCGTGCGCATCAGGTTGGGCAGCTCGAGGTCCTCGAAGAAGATGTTCAGGAACTCGTCGCGCGAAAGCGTGAACACGAAGTCGTCGGTGGACTCGCCCGTACCCGGGTCGCGCCCGCCGCCGCCACCGGCGCCGCCATTGGGCCGCGGGATGCGGTCCCCGCGCACGAACTCCTTGTTGCCCGGGTGCACGCTCTCCCAGTCGCCGCCCTGCCCATAGCTGAAGCCGGGCTCGGAGATGTCCTTGGCCGGAACCTTGACCTCGCCGCCCTGGATCATGTCCTTGATCGAGCGGTCGGCGACCATGCCCTTGACCGCACGGCGCACGTGGTCCTTGTAGCGGCGGATGAACCGCTCGCGGTTGACGGCGCTCTTGTTGCGGCCGTTCAGGCGGCGATCGATGAGGTGCATCATGATTCAGGCGCCAGGTGCCAGACGCCGGCACGCAGCGAGGTGCGATGAAAAAACGGAGGAAAAGCGGACGACAGCAGGAGGGAACGGCAGGCACGGCGGCGGACGGGGCGAAGGGGGGGCGTGCCTCCCTCGCCGGTAAAACCCTCTCCCGCCGGGAGAGGGCGATCGGGCTCTGCTTCCCTCCCCCGCTTGCGGGAGAGGCTGACCTGCACTGCCAGCCGGTTGCCGTTCACCTTCGCGCCCATCTCTGCATTGCCCCTCACGCTATACCTGCCGGCGGCGCCTGTCACGCCCTTCCCGGCGGCTGTTGCGCGCACGCCATCGCGCGCTCAAGAGGACTTCTGCACCCGCAGGTACCACTCCGACAGCAGGCGCACCTGCTTCTCCGTGTAGCCCTTCGCCACCATGCGGTCGACGAAGCTCTGGTGCTTCTTCTGGTCCTCGGCCGAGGCCTTGGCGTTGAACGAGATCACCGGCAGCAGGTCCTCGGTGCTGGAGAACATCTTCTTCTCGATCACCTCGCGCAGCTTCTCGTAGCTGTTCCACGCCGGGTTCTTGCCAGCATTGTTGGCGCGCGCCCGCAGCACGAAGTTCACCACCTCGTTGCGGAAGTCCTTCGGATTGGCGATTCCGGCCGCCTTCTCGATCTTCTCCAGCTCGGCGTTGAGCGCCGCCCGATCGAAGATCTCGCCGGTATCCGGATCGCGGTACTCCTCGTCCTGCAGCCAGCAATCGGCGTAGGTGACGTAGCGGTCGAAGATGTTCTGGCCGTACTCGGAGTAGGACTCCAGGTAGGCGGTCTGGATCTCCTTGCCGATGAACTCGGCGTAGCGCGGCGAGAGCCAGCCCTTGATGAACTCGAGGTACTTGCGCTTCTGCTCGTCGGGGAAGTCCTCGCGGGCGATGCGCTGCTCCAGCACGTACATCAGGTGCACCGGGTTGGCCGCGACCTCGGTCTGGTCGTAGTTGAAGACCGCGGAGAGGACCTTGAACGCGAAGCGGGTGGAGATGCCGTTCATCCCCTCGTCCGCCCCGGCGTAGTCGCGGTACTCCTGGTACGACTTGGCCTTGGGATCGGTGTCCTTCAGGCTCTCGCCGTCGTACACCCGCATCTTGGAGTAGATGCTGGAGTTCTCCGGCTCCTTCATGCGCGAGAGCACGGAGAACTGCGCCATCATGGCCAGCGTGCCAGGTGCGCACGGCGCGGCCGAAAGCGCGCTGTGGCGCAGCAGCTTCTCGTAGATCTTGACCTCTTCCGACACCTGCAGGCAGTACGGCACCTTGACGATGTAGATGCGGTCGAGGAAGGCCTCGTTGGTGCGGTTGTTGCGGAAGCTCTGCCACTCCGATTCGTTGGAGTGGGCCAGGATGATGCCGTTGAACGGGATCGCCGAGAACCCTTCGGTGCCCTTGAAGTTGCCTTCCTGGGTGGCGGTCAGGAGCGGGTGCAGCATCTTGATCGGCGCCTTGAACATCTCGACGAATTCGAGCAGGCCCTGGTTGGCGAGGCACAGCCCGCCCGAATAGCTGTAGGCGTCCGGGTCGTCCTGCGAATAGCGGTCGAGCTTGCGGATGTCCACCTTGCCGACCAGGGTGGAGATGTCCTGGTTGTTCTCGTCACCCGGCTCGGTCTTCGCGATCGCCACCTGCTTGAGCACGGAGGGCTGGATGCGCACGACGCGGAACTGCGAGATGTCGCCGCCGAACTCCTTCAGGCGCTTGATCGCCCATGGGGACATGATGCCCGTGAGATAGCGGCGCGGGATCCGGTATTCGCTCTCCAGCACGTCGCCGTACTGGTCGGGCGCGAACAGTCCCAGCGGGGACTCGTTCACCGGGGAACCCTTGAGCGCGTATACGGGCTGGTGCTCCATGAGCTGCTTCAGACGCTCGGCGATCGAGGACTTGCCCCCGCCCACCGGACCGAGGAGATAGAGGATCTGCTTGCGCTCCTCCAGGCCCTGTGCGGCATGCCTGAAGAAGGCGACGATCTGCGCGATCGCGTCCTCCATGCCGTAGAACTCGGCGAAGGCGGGATAGCGCTTGATGATGCGGTTGGCGAAGATGCGGGACAGGCGCGGGTCGTGGCGGGTGTCCACGAGCTCGGGCTCGCCGATGGCGGCCAGCATGCGCTCGGCGGCCGTGGCGTATGCCTGGGGATCCTTGCGGCACAGTTCGAGGTACTCTTCCAGGGACATCTCCTCGTCCTGCGTGGACGAGTACCTGGCCTTGTAGCCCTCGATGATCGTTGTCATGCGTTGTCTCCTTGGTTCAACTCAGTTCATCGCCCGACCCTTGGTTCTTGTTGTTGTTGGATAAACGCCAGTCACGTTCGCTCGTTCGGTTTCGCCCTGTGCGGAGCATGCGGCGTGCCGTAAGCCCCGAGCCTTGAGACAGCGATGCGGTGCATCGGTTGCATCGAAACGCAGCGGCACTGGCAAGCACTCGCGCGGCCCCTCTGCCAACGATCCGCGCATCGCACCTGCCTGCGCCAACAACGCACCGCGAAGATTTCGGTTCACCAGCCCGCGCGCGCAGCGCTCGACGCGCTTCGCGATTGTCATGCAGGCCGGCAATCGTTGCCGCGATGTCTGTCCCAGAATTGTTTAAGCAGCTTCCTTGCCAATGCGCGCGCGCAGACACGATGTGCAGGGAAACTGACCGGCCTCGCGAGGCGCGCTCGCCCCCGCGCTTCCCGCTGCGCATCCCCGGGCGCTCGCGACGCGCCCGAGCGCAGCCCCGTTCCGCGCACGGAGCGGCCCGGTTCATCAAGGATGCTGAAGTCCTTGTCGCGCGGCGAAAGGGCGATGCGCGCGCAGCGCGCTCCGCAGCGGTGCATGCTCCAGGCAGTGCAGGCGCCGTGGGTTCAAGTCCACGCAGCGGCGTGCCGATAACCCATGGATCCGGACCCATGGAAGGACCAGCGATCATGTCCACGCGCATCCTCTTCGCCACCACCTTGCTGCTCGCCGCCCCGGCTCTCCACGCCTACCAGATCGTGGAAGGGCGCTACCGTGTGGAGACCTCACCCGGCGTGTACGAAGACCAGCTCGTGGTGCGCTGCGACGACGGCCGCACCCTGAAGGTCGCCTGGGAGACCCGTCTCGCGGAAGCCTGCGGCGAGGGTCTCATGGGCGAGCGCCTGGGCAAGACCGCCAGGCCCGCTCCGGCCTCTGCGGCCGAGGTGGTCGAGTCCGCGCCGGCAGCCGAGGCGGCCGCGGCGCCTGCTGGCGGCGCACCCGCGGCCGCGGCGGTCCCCACCGGCCCGTTGTTCGACGAAGCATCCCAGCGAGAAGCGATGCTCGCGCAGCTGCGCGCCCAGTTCGGCAACGTGCCCGAGCGCTATATCGAGTTCAAGCCCGGCGCGGACGGCCTGTCCATGCGCCTGCTCCCGCCGCTCAACGAGATCGTGCGCAAGTACGAGGCGTGCCGCCGCGCCCGTGAACCGGGTGCCCAATGCGCGGCCGTGCGCGACCAGGCGGTCGCCAAGCTGAACGATGCACCGGCCGCGGCAACCGCTGCGCCAGCACACGCCGCCAAGCCGGCCAAGGCCGCGGCGGCCCCCAAGGCACCGGCAAAGCCCGAGGCTGCACCGGTCAAGGCCGATGCCCCGGCTGCGAAACCCGAGGCGGCGACGGCGCAGCCGGACGCCGCTGCGCCGGCCGAGCCCCAGCCGGCCGCCGCGCAGGCGCCGGCGGCCGAAGCGAGCACAGCAGTGGAGGGCAACCAGCCGCACCTGGTGGCCGAACCGCAGGCGGCAGCAGCCGCGAGGCCGCTGCCCGAGGCGGCGCCGCGCCCCGCCCCGGCGGCAGCCCAGGCACCGCTGGATCGCCCGGCCAGGGAGCAGAAGATCGCCGAGGAGCACGCGGTATGCATGCGCCTGAAGCCGAAGTTCGAGTGTGAGCAGGCGCGCGCCCGCGCGCTGGGCGCGCTCGACCGTCCCGCCAAGGCCGCCAAGCCGAGCAAGCCCGCCAGGGAAGCCAAGGCCGGCGCCGCCAGCCAGGTCGCAGCCGCGGGGCAGTAACCGCCCGCGGTCACTCGTGCGGCACGACTGCGCGGCGGTCGTGACCGGTCGCACCGCACGAGCTTCGCGCGGTCGTCACCCCAGCCGCTCGCTGGCGCCCGCGTAAAGCCGGGCGACAGCGCTCCCGTGCTCGCAAATGTCAAAGGACGACGCGTTGCGTCAGCGCGTTGGCAGCCGCGCCGCGGTTCCCCGATAATCGCGCACGCATGACTGCCATTCCCGCCACCTCGATCGACGCCCTGATCGAGCGCTACGACGTGCTGCTGTTCGACGCGTACGGCGTCCTGGTCCACGCCGCCGGGGCGATGCCTGGCGCCCGCGCACTGGTCGAGCAGCTGAACCGCAGCGGGAAGACCTATTTCGTCGTCACCAACGATGCCTCCAAGCTGCCGGTGACCGCCGCCGCGCGCTACGCGAAGTTCGGCGTCGCCGTCCCGCCGGAGCGTATCGTCAGCTCCGGCCAACTGGTGCAGCAGTACTTCGCCACGCACGGTCTGGACGGGGCGCGCTGCGCGGTGCTGGGCACCCGCGACAGCGTGCGCTACGTCGAGCTCGCCGGCGGGCAGCCGGTCGCGCCCGACGGCGATTTCGAGGTGCTGGTGGTGGGCGACGAGACCGGCTATCCATTCCTCGAGAGCGTGGATGCCGCCCTGACCACGCTGTTCCATCGCCTCGACGCGGGCCGCCCGGTGCACCTGCTGGTGCCCAACCCCGACCTGATCTACCCGCGCGGCACCCACAGCTTCGGCATCACGGCAGGAAGTGTCGCGCTGGTGCTGGAGGCGGCGCTCGAGCGGCGCTTCGGCGACCGGGCGCCGCGCTTCGTGCGGTTGGGCAAGCCGGCACCGCATCTGTACCACGCTGCGGTGTCCCGTGCGGGCGGCGGGCGTGCCGTGATGGTCGGCGACCAGATCGAGACCGACATCGCCGGAGCCATCGCCGCGGGCATCGACGCGGCGCTCGTCACCACCGGCGTGAGCACCGTTCCCGACGACCTGCCCCGCCATCTGCGTCCGACCTGGCAGCTGGCCTCGGTCGCACCGGCCGGTGCCGTAGAAGCGGACGGCGGCCGCGCCGGCGCCCCGGACGAGATCGACAAGTAGCTCAGCCGCGCGGGACGAGCACCCTGCCGGAGAGCAGCGCAAGCACGCCGCACACGGCGATCACGGCGGCCATCGGCAGCGCGCTCCCGTCGTAGAGGGCGCCGACCAGGCTGCTCGCGATCCCCGCCACGCCGAACTGCAGCGTGCCGATCAGCGCGGAGGCGGTACCGGCGCGAACGCCGTGCTCGGCCAGCGCCAGTGCCTGGGAGTTGGGGAAGATCATGCCCAGGCTGGCGACATAGCCGAACAGCGGCAGAAGGATGCCGGCAAATCCGAGTCCGCCGGTGGCCACGAGGAGCAGCAGCACGACCCCGAGCGCCGCATTGACCGACGCGGCGCGATCCAGCACGGCCTGCGGTCCCATGCGCCGGAGCAATCGCCGGTTCAACTGCGAGGCGGCGATGAGGCCGAATGCGTTGAGGCCGAACAGCCAGCCGTAGTGCTGGGCCGGCACGCCGTAGACGTCGATGAAGACCTGCGGCGAGCCGGAGATATAGGCGAACATGCCTCCCTGCGCCAGCCCGCCCGCGAGCGTGAAGCCGAGGAACCTGCGGTCGCGCAGCAGCAGCAGATAGCCCGGCAGCGCGCGCGAAAGCGCAACCGCCGCGTGCGGCGCACGGGTCTCCGGCAGCCATGCCGCCGCTGCCAGCAGGCACAGCGCACCGAACAGCGCCAGTGCCCAGAAGATCGATTGCCAGCCGAGCAGCACCAGCAGGTAGCCGCCGGCCAGCGGCGCGAGGATCGGCGCCACCCCCATCACCAGCATGATCAGGGAGAACATGCGCGCGGCCTCGTGCGCCTCGAACAGGTCGCGCACCACGGCGCGCGAGATGACGATCCCGGCACAGCAGCCGGTGGCCTGCAGGAAGCGCAGCGCCACCAGCGCATCCAGTGTCGGCGCGAGCGCGCACAGGGCGGAGGCGGCGACGAACAGGACGATGCCGGCGTACAGCGGTGGCTTGCGCCCATAGCGGTCGGCCAGGGGTCCGTAGAGCAGCTGCCCCGCAGCCAGGCCGATGAAGAACGCAGCGAGGGTCAGCTGCACCGCGCCGCCCGTCGCGCCGAACTCGCGCGCAAGCGTGGGCAGGCTCGGCAGGTACATGTCGGTGGTCATGGGCGCGAACGCGGCAAGCGCGCCAAGGACCAGCGTGAGCTGCGGGAGGCTGGGCTTCAACGGCTCAGTTCAGCAGCGCCGCCGGCAGCCAGGTCGCAATCCCCGGCAGCAGCATGACCAGCACCAGCATCGCCAGGCCCATAAGCACGTAGGGCAACACCGCGTGGAAGATCTGGCCCATGGTGATCTGCTTCGGCGCCACGCCGCGCATCGTGAACAGCAGCATGCCGAACGGCGGCGTGAGCAGGCCCAGCTGCATGCAGATCAGATACATCACCCCGAACCACAGCGGATCGAAGCCGAAGTGCTGCACCAGCGGCATGTAGAACGGCAGCGTGATGAGCATCATGCTGACCTGGTCGATGAAGCAGCCCAGCACCAGCAGGATGCCCATCATGCCGAGCAGCACACCCCAGGGCGGCAGCGCCGCATCCTGCACCAGTGCAACCAGGCCGTTGGTGGCGCCCGAGAAGGACAGCACCTGCGAGAAGGTGGTGGCGCCGACGATGATGAACAGGATCACGCCGGAGATCGCCGCGGTGCCCAGAAGGGACTTCATCAGGCTGTCGAAGGTAAGCGCCCGGTAGGCCACGGCCACGACCAGCGTGGCGAGCGCGCCGAGCGCGGCCGACTCGGTCGGCGTCGCCCAGCCGGCCGACATCGCCATCACCACGGCGACGAAGATCAGCACCAGCGGCGTGACGTGCACCAGGAGGGGCCGCCAGCGCGCCCAGCCGCGCGCGCGCTCCTGCTCGAACGCAGGCGCGAGTGCCGGATCCAGCCGTGCGCGCGTGACGATGTAGGCGACGAACATCAGCGAGAGCAGGATGCCGGGCACCACCCCCGCGATCAGCAGGCCGGCGATGGAGATGCCGGCGAGGCTGCCCAGCAGCACCGTCAATGCCGAGGGCGGGATGAGCATGTCCACCCCGCCGATGGCCATGATCGGACCCATCGCCATCGACGGGTGGTAGCCACGCTTGAGCATCTGCGGCAGCAGCAGGCTGCCCAGCAGTGCGGTGGTCGCGACCGTCGATCCGGAGATGGCCGAGAACACCGTGCCGGCCACGATCGCGATCACCGCGAGCCTTCCCGGCACCTTCCAGATCACGTTGTCGAAGGCGTCAATCGCCCGCATGGCGATGCCGGTGTGGAACAGCACCTCGCCCATCAGCACGAAGAACGGGATCGGGGTGAGCGAGAAGTTGGTGATCGAGGCCACGCCGTTGCGCACCACCTGCATCAGCCCGGCCTCACCGCCGAGGAAGAACACCGCGCCGACCAGGTTGATGGCGAGGAACGCGAAGGCGGCCGGCACCCCGACCAGCAGCAGCACGGTGAGCAGCCCGAACAGCAGGCCGAGGGTCTCCCACCACTCCATCTCAGCGGGTCTCTTCCTCGAGCCCCGCGACCACCGGCGCGGCGTGACCGCCCGGCCGCAGCAGCCGGCGCAGGCACTCGACCGCCAGCAGCCCGAAGCACAGTGGCACCGGCACGAACAGCCACCACTCGGGGAACACCAGGCTCTTGATGACCAGGGCGCCGGACTCGCGGGCGTCGAGAATGACGGCAACGGCGTACCAGGCGATCACTGCGCTGACGACCAGTCCGAACCCCGCGGCGATCCGATCGATCACCGCCATGCGTGCCGGCGACAGCGTGGCGCCCAGGATGTCCAGGCGGATGTGCTCGTTGCGGTACATCAGCCAGGGCGCCGCGAGGAAGGTCGCCAGCGGCAGCATGTACTCGGTGATCTCGACGATCCACGGTAGGCTGTGAGCACCGAGGTTGCGCAGGATGACGTCGTAGCAGACCAGCAGGACGACCAGCCCGAGCAGGATCGCGGCGGCGGCGCCGCAGGCGTTGATGAGGCGGGGGTACATTCGTATCAGGCTCCAGGCTCTAGGCGCTAGACGCCAGAGGCTTTGCTGCAGCGCTGCGCGCAGCGCCCGACATCTGGCGTCTGGAGCCTGGGGCCTATTTTTTGGCAAGCATCTGCTTGAGCTTCGCCCCATGCACCGGGCTGGCCTTGATCACGCCGTCCCACGCGGTCTCGTAGGCGATCTGCAGGAACAGCTTCGCCTGCGCGTCGTCTAGCTTGATGACCTCGATGCCGGCGGCGCGCTGGCGCCTGTCCTCTGCCGCGCCGTCGCCCGGATAGCTCGCGTTCAGGCTCTCGAGCCAGGCGGCCTCCTTCTCCAGGAACTGGCGCTGCTGGGGCGTGAGCTTCTGCCAGCTCCTGGCGTTGAAGATCACCGACAGCTCGATGTTGTAGAAGCCGGGATCGATCCGGTACTTGGTCTTCTCCTGCCAGCCGAGGTCGAAGATCCCGATCAGCGGCCAGCCGTAGCCGTCCACCACGCCGCGGTCGAGCGCGGTATACACCTCACCCGGTGCAACCTGCACCACGCTGGCGCCCAGCTTCTGGAAGAAGTCCCGGTAGATCGGCGCGATGCGCAGCTTGAGCCCGGTCAGGTCGGCGGAGGTGACCTTCTTGTTCGAGTAGATGTGGTACGGGATGCCTTCGCCGGTGCGGGCGAAGATGTACAGGCCCTTCTCGATGAAAATCTTGTTCAGGTAGTCGATCGTGCCGTTGCGGCGCAGCTCGGCCATGCCCGCGTCGGTGTAGTTGAGCACCAGCCCTTCGGGCACGATGCCGGCCGTGAACGACATGGTGGTGTTGGCCAGGTCCACCACGCCGTTGCGCAGCGCGTTGGCCAGCTCGAAGGTGGGGATGCTCTTGGGACCGCCCACGTACTGGATCTTCACCAGCCCCTTGCCTTCGGCGTTCACCTTGTCGATGAACTTCTCGAAGTTCTTCGCGTAGTAGGACGCCTCGGGGAAGGCGTTCGCGGCCTTGAGCGTGACTTCCTGCGCGCGCGCCAGGCCGGCCGCGGCGAGCAGGAGTGCGACGCCGAACGCGGCGCGGGCAAAGCGACCCCGGTGGAGGGTTGAGAGCATCGGTATTCCTCGTTGTTGTATTGACCCATCCCCACCCTGTCCCGCCCCTTGAAGGGGAGGGAATGCGTCACACGCCGCGCAGCTCCTCCCCCTTCAAGGGGGAGGCTGGGAGGGGGATGGGTTCAGGACGATCGCCAGCCCGCGATTCTATTGCATCGCCATGAACGCAGCCCAGGCGCGGAACTTGTTGCGCATCAGGCGCTCGTCGGTGCCGCCCACGTCGGCCCGCTCACCGTCCTCGCCGGCGCGGCGGCCCCGCTGCAGGCTCACCCACTCGTTGCCCGGCGCCGCGAGCGCCTGCTGCATGGTCTCGAACACGTGCACGTCGTCGTGCGCAACCACCGACATCGGGGAGAAGACGAGCCGGTTGTACATCGCGGTGCGCCGCTGCAGCGTCGCCGGCGCGCCCTTCGGCCGCAGCGCCCAGATCTCGATGAGCGTGCGATCCGCCGCCAGCGGACGGATCACGCGCAGCGTCTGCGGAGAGCTCTTCACCGCGATGCTGGGGAACAGGATGCTGTTCTGCGGTGCGAAGGCCAGCACTTCGCGCGCGCGCTCCAGCCCGTGCGCGCGCGCCAGCGACTGCTCGTAGTCGCCGAGCGCACCGTAGGCGCTGTGGATGCTCGCCTGCGTCCCGAGGATGCTGTGGCCATTTGCGAACACGCGCCCACCCATGCGCTCGAAGAAGTCGTAGCCGGAGCCGAACGGCAGCATCTGCTCCATGCTCATCGGCTTGACCGCGCCCGCCGGCTGCCGGTCCCAGACCGCCTGCGCCGCCTCGGCAGCCGACTGGTGCGTGGTCACCGCGTGCATGGTGTCGTTGATGTTCTCCAGGTACATCTTCCAGTTGCAGCGCATGACGCTGCGCAGGCAGCCACCGGCGATCTCCAGCTCGCCCTCGGGCGAGCGGTCGGCGAGGTTGTCCAGTGCATGCAGCACGGGCCCGAAGTACGCGTCGAACGCGGGGCCCTCGCCCAGGCGCACGAAGACGAAGCCGCGGTAGACCGTGCTGGTCACGCGCGCCAGTCCACCGGCCGCTTCGCATTCCTGCAGGCGGGTGCCGTCGTAGCCGCCGCGCAGCGGGATCGCACGGATCGAGCCGTCGAGGTTGTAGGCCCAGGCATGGTACGGACAGCGGAAGAACCGGCCGACCCGGCTGGTGGGCGCGGTGACCAGCTTCGCCCCCTTGTGCGCGCACCGGTTCATCAGCACGCCTACGCCGCCGTCGTCCCGGCGGACCATCAGCAACGGCCGGCCCGCCACTTCGGTGGCGTAGCAATCGCCGGGGCTCGGCACCTGGCTGGCGTGACCGAGGTACTGCCAGGTGCGGGCGAACAGGCGCTGCTGCTCCAGCGCGAAGATGGCAGGGCTCAGGTAGAGATCGCGGTGGACGCGGTCATCCCCGACCAGCGCGGCAACGTCGCTCACCCGCGCCCCGGCTCCCGCAGCGCGGCCTCGAACACGCATGCCGCGGCCCCCTGGCTGGCGCAGGCGAGCTCGCGCACGCTCGTCGCCGATCCGGCGACGACTTCGGCCAGTGCCTGGAGCATCCCCCGGATCGGACCACACACCGGCTCGCTCGACACACCGAACCCCATGGCGAACGGACTGTTTTCCACCTGCAGCTGCAAGGCCGTGGTCGACAGCTGCAGCTGCCAGCGGCCCCAGCCCAGGTCCGCGGCGGCATCCTGCATCGCATCGAGCAGGCGCACGCGATCCCCGCCGAGGTGGGCGAGATACGCCGTCACGCTGTCGCGGCCGTGCTGCGCCACCGAGCTGGCGAAGGCATCCTGCGCATGCCTGCGCAGCAACGGATCCATGCGGCGCATGGCGCCCATCAGCACGTCGGCGCGCAACATGAGGTAACGCCGGGCCTCGTCGCGGATCTCTCCGCGCGCGCGGTCGAAGGCGAGGCGATCGGCGAGCCGCGTCACACCGTGCCCTGCGTACGGGGCAGCGGCAACGCCAGTGCCTGCATTGCCGCCGTCAACGCGCAGCCGTCCTCGTCCTGCAGCGCCGCCTCGCGCAGTCGGCGCAACGCCGGCGCGGCATCGGACGAGCCGCTCAGGCGATCGGCAGCGGCCATCAAGGCGTCGAAGCTGCGCCGTCCGCGCTCCCAGGTCTCGCTGTAACCCTTGAGCACGCGCGCCGACTCGGCCACCTCGCACGCGAGCGCATAGTCGATGCTGCCGATCCGCTCGATCCGCGCCAGCCAGGCGTCGATGTCGCGCATCTCGTCCGCATAGCGCAGCGTGCGGCGGCGGTAGCCGCGCAGCTGGCCCAGCGTCCACAGCAGCACGAACCCGGGAAGCGACGTGGTGCGCAGGAAGCGCCCCCTGGCGAACAGGCCTCCGACCAGGTTGCGCGCCCAGGTGGTGGCGAGCAGCCAGCGGCCGAGCCCCGCCGGCAGGGTGTCGGCGAGCTCCCGCACGCGCGGGTGCAGGAAGTCGGTCACGTTGACGATCTGCCCCGGCTCCGCGCGGACCTCGCTGCGGAAGCGTTCGAAGCGGGTGCCGCGGGTCTTGAGGTCGGCGACCCGCAGCGTGTCCTCGTAAGCCATGCGCAATGCCAGGTAACGCGCGGTCACGACGGTCAACCGCCACTGCGCCCCGGCCATGCCCGCGCGCGCATCCATGGTTCGCACCGCATCCATGCGCCGCAGGTAGTCTGCCGCGTACTCGACGTCCATGTGATCGACCAGCCGACGCAGGCCCTCGATCAGGAGCGCCCGCGCCGGCTCGGGAAAGTCTGCATGGACGCGCTTCAGGAGTGCGGCGATGGCGGGATCGGCGGCCGCGACCGGAAGGGTCGGGGCCGCAGCGGGAGACTGCAGCGGGTCGCCGTCTTGCTGCGCGCGCTCGAACGCCCCGGCGAACGCCTTCAGGCTCGCCTCGACCCCGACGCCGCCGCGCCGGATCGCCGCCTCGAAGTCGGCACGCCGGAACGGCAGCACGCCCGCGCCGGCCAGGGCACCGAACAGCGCGGCCGAGATCACGCTGCCCGCGTCCTCTGCGAGGGCCGCCATGTCGAAGGCGATGTAGCGCTGCGCCACCTCCCGGGCAGCGGCATGCACGCGCTCTGGATCGGCGATGCCGCTGCCCATGGCCGATTTCTCGAGGATCGCGTACGAGCGATGCGACGATGCGATCAGGGTCGTTCGATCGGGCGTTACCAACCCGCGCTGCATCGCCCGGCCTGCTTCCATCAGTTCGGCAGCGATCACGACGTCCACATCACCGGAGGTCGGCATGAGCGCCAACACCGGCACGCGACCGTCCGCTGGCGATGGGAACAGCTCGGCGTAGTAGATGGTGGCGCCGGTGCGCTGGGCCACGCCGGGGACCGAGGTCGTCTGCACCAGCCAGCCGGCGTGCTCGGCGAGGTCGACGAGCCAGTCGGCGAGCACGCCGCCGCCCTGTCCGCCGAGGGCCAGGATGGCGATGGAGATGCGGCGCCTGGCGTCCTCGGCGTCGACGGGAGAGCGCTGCGGTGAGAGTGACGTGGCAGCCATGCCGGCTTACCCCTCGCCCTGCCCCTCTCCCGCGAGGGGAGAGTCGAACGATGCCGCGGTGTCGAGCAACTCTCCCTCTCCCTTGACGGGAGAGGGCCGGGGTGAGGGTGACGCCAGCGTCATGCGATCCCGCCCGCGCGATGGGTTCGTGTCAGAACGCATGCCGGCTCAACCGCCGCGCGGTGCGCGCCTGCAGCGCGCCGATGATCCGCCCGCGCACCTTCTGCCAGAACCGCTCCCACGCACCCGGGTTGTAGACGACCTCGGCGCGCATGAACGAAGGGCACAGCGCGGCCGCATGTGCCGCCTCGCCGCACAGGCCGCAGCCCACGCAGCTGTCCTCGATGTGCGTCACCGGATCGAGCCGCAGCGGATCCGGATTGGGCTTGATGGTGAGCGAGGGGCAGCCCGACATGCGGATGCAGGCGTGATCGCCGGTGCAGGTATCGGGGTCGACCACGAAGCGCTCGCGCACCACCCGCTCGCCGGCCTTGATCGCCTGCCGCATCTGCGGCTTCACGCGGCGCTGCTTGTTCAGCATGCACTCCGACTGCGCCACGATCACCTTGTGGCCCGGCGCCTTGCCGCTCACCGCATCCTTCAGCGCCCGGCGCATCTGCGCGAGATCGTAGGTGCGCGTGATCGTGGCGACGGATTGCACGCCCACGCCGCGGACCGCCTGCTCGATGGGATGGTTGGTCGCCCGCGTCCGGTTCTCGGCCTTCGACGAGAGGAGGTCCTGCCCGCCCGTTGCCGCGGAGTACCCGTTGTCGACGATCAGCGTGACGCCTTCGCTGCGGTTGAACACCGAGTTGCCGATGCCGCTGGTCAGGCCGTTGTGCCAGAAGCCGCCGTCGCCCATCACCGCGATGGCCTTGCGCCCTGCGGGCACGTTGAAGGCCGAAGCGGCCGCGCCGCCCAACCCGTAACCCATCGTGGTGTTGCCGATGTTGAACGGCGGCAGGATGGAGAACAGGTGGCAGCCGATGTCCGCGCTGACGTGCATCGGCCCGACCTCCTTCTCGACCAGCTTCATCGCAGTGAAGATGGGCCGCTCCGGACAGCCGGTGCAGAACCCGGCCGGGCGCTGCGGCACCACGCCCGTCAGCGCCTGCACGGCCGGGTGCGAGGTGACCGGCACGCCGGCCTCGCCGGCAAGATGCCGCGCGTGCTCGCGCAGGAACTCGCGCACGCCGCGCACCAGCACGTCGCCGGTGTACTCGCCCGCCATGGGCAGCACGTCCTTTCCGGACAGCCTCGTCTGCACGTCCGCCTTGCGCAGGATGGTGTGGAGGGCCTGCTCGATGTAGTCGGGCTGCCCTTCCTCGATCAGCAGCACCGCGCGCTTGCCGGCGCAGAAGCGCACGACTTCGGCGTCCACCAGCGGATAGGTCACGTTGAGCACGTACAGCGGAATGCGCGCGTTGCCGAAGGCATCCGCGAGGCCCAGCCGCTCGAGCGCGCGCAGCACGCCGTTGTACATGCCGCCCTGCAGGACGATGCCCAGCTCCTGCTCGGCACCGTCGAAGAACTCGTTGAGCCGGCGGTCCCGGATGAACTGCACGGCCGCGGGCCAACGCTTCTCGACCTTCTCCTTCTCGTGCTGGAACGAGGCCGGCGGCAGCACGATGCGTGCGGTGTCGCGGCGCGGGGTCTCCAGCGCCTGCTGCAGCGTGAACGCCGGCCGGCGGTTGTCCTTGGCGACGAAGCGCCCGTGCACGTGACAGGCGCGGATGCGCAGCTCCAGCATCACCGGGGTGCTGCTCGCCTCGGACAGCTCGTAGCCCTGCTCCACCATCGCCACGATGCTCTCGAGGTTGGGGCGCGGATCGAGCAGCCAGATCTGCGACTTCATCGCGAAGGCGTGGCTGCGCTCCTGCATGATGCTGGAGCCCTCGCCATAGTCCTCGCCGATGACGATCATCGCGCCGCCGGTCACGCCGCCCGAGGCGAGGTTGGCGAGCGCATCGGAAGCGACGTTGGTACCCACCGTCGACTTCCAGGTGGCGGCCCCGCGGATCGGATAGTTCACCGACGCGGCCAGCGTCGCGGCCGCCGTCGCCTCGGAGGCGGACGACTCGAAGTGCACGCCGAGCTCGCCCAGGATGTCCTGCGCGTCGGCGAGCACGTCCATCAGGTGCGAGATCGGCGCGCCCTGGTAGCCCGCGACATAGCCCACTCCGGCCTGCAGCAGCGCCTTGGTGACCGCGAGGATGCCCTCGCCATGGAACACCTCGCCCTGCTTCAGGCGCAGCTTCTCGACTTCCTTCGCGAAGGAACGTTCAGCCATGGTCGGTTGTCGTGGCAGAGCCGGACCCATCCCCATCCCGCCCCTCCCCTTGCAGGGGCGGGAGTCCTTCCTTTCCCTTCACGGGGGGAGAAAGGAGGGGGATCGGTTCCTCACTCACAGGTCACGCTTCCACCAGCGCCAGCACCCGCAGCGGACTCCCGGAGCCGTTGCGGATCTTCAGCGGCGCAGCGATCACCACGGCGCCGGTGGGGGGAAGCTGGTCCAGGTTGGCCAGGCACTGCAGGCCATGGCGCCCGGCACCGTGCATGAAATAGTGGCACGGATAGGGCGGCCGCAGATGATACCCCTGCCCGGCGTCGGTGCCGATCGCCTCGGACCCGAAACCGAGCACGTCGCGCTCGCAGATCAGGAACTGCACCACCCCGGCATCCGGCCCCGGCGTGTGCTGGCCGGTCTCGTCGTAGTTCTGGTACGCCTCCGGATCGGTGCGCTTGCTCCAGTCGGTGCGCATCAGCAGCCACGCACGGGGCGGGATGCGACCGTGCTGCGCCTCCCACGCCTTCACGTGTTCCACGGTGAGCAGGAAATCGGGGTCGGCAGCCGCTTCCTGCGAGCAGTCGATGACGCATGCGGGCCCGACGAAATCCCTCACCGCGATGGTGTCGGTGGCATTGTTGGGGAGGTCGCGCCCCGAGATCCAGTGGATCGGCGCATCGAAGTGGGTGCCGGTGTGCTCGCCGCAGGAGAAGTTGTTCCAGTACCAGCCCGGCCCGCGCTCGTCGTAGCGCGAGATCTCCTCGATCCGGAACGGCAGGCACTGCCCCATCTCGGGCGGCAGCGAGATCTGCGGGAAGTCCGGCGCGAGGGTCTGGGTCAGGTCGACGATGCGGATGCGGCCGGCCGCAAGGGCCGTCGTCAGTTGCGTCAGCAGGGCAGCCAAGGTGTTCTGCTTCGGGAAAAGCGCAATCGTAGCGCGGGTCCGCTGCCGGCGTGGTCAGGGCGCCGGCGCACGCCTGCCCGGCCAGAGCCTGCGCGCCGCGGTGAGGACCGCCAGCGCCGCTGCGCCCGCCATCATTCCGGCCAGCACGTTGCGCAGCGCCGCCACGACCCAGCGCAGGACCGCGCCCACGCCATCGACGGCAGCCACCAGCGAGGCGACGTGCTCGATCCAGTGGTGCACGGGCCCGATGCCGTGCGTGAGGATGGCGCCGCCCACCAGGAACATCGCGACCGTGCCGGCGATCGACAGGCCTTTCATCAGCCAGGGCGCGAGCCGCAGGATGCCGGCGCCGGCTGCGCGCTGCAACCGCGCCCCGGCGCCGTCACCCTGCCCGCGCATCAGGTAGAAGCCGAGGTCGTCCAGCTTGACGATGCCGGCCACCAGGCCGTACACCCCGACGGTCATGATGATCGCGATGCCGACCAGCACCGCGATGCGGGTGCCCAGCGGCACGGTGGCCACCGTGCCGAGCGCGATCACGATGATCTCCGCCGACAGGATGAAGTCGGTGCGCACCGCGCCCTTGATCTTGTCCTTCTCCAGCTGGCGCAGGTCGACCGCTGGATCGGCCAGCGCCTGCGCCAGCGCCTGTCGGTGCACCTCGTCCTCGGCTGGCGCGTGCAGCAGCTTGTGCGCGACCTTCTCGAAGCCCTCGAAGCACAGGTACAGGCCCCCGATCATGAGCAGCGGCAGCACTGCCCAGGGGGCGACCGCGCTGATCAGTAGCGCAGCCGGCACCAGGATCGCCTTGTTGATCAGCGAGCCCCTGGCCACGGCCCAGACCACCGGCAGCTCGCGCTCGGCGCGCACGCCGGAGACCTGCTGGGCATTGAGCGCCAGGTCGTCGCCCAGCACCCCGGCGGTCTTCTGGGTGGCGACCTTGGTCAGTACCGAGACGTCGTCGAGGATGGTGGCGATGTCGTCGAGCAGGGCGAGCAGGCTGGATGCAGGCACCGGACGGCTTCTCCAAGCGAAGGTGTGATGGTAGCGCACGCACGGATCGCGCCCGCTTGCCCTCATCCGCCGCTTCGCGCATCATCGCCCCAGCGCACGCCCCGCCCTTCCGCCCCGCCACCCGAATGTTCTTCGAACCCGTCAGCCTGCTGCTGGTGCTGAGCAATGTCGCCGTGTTCTACCTGGAGCAGCAGGCTCCAGAGGCCTACGCCCTGGCCTGGGGATTGTGGCCGGTGGAGACCCCGAACTTCCACCTGCCGCAGCTCATCACCTACGGCTTCCTGCACGCGAGCGGCATCCACCTGACCGTCAACATGTTCGCCATGTTGATGTTCGGCGCCGAAGTGGAGCACCGGGTGGGCTCCCTGCGCTTCCTGCTGTATTGCCTGGCCTGCCTGCTCTCGGCAGCGCTGCTCCAGCTCGGCGTGGCGATCATCCTGGGCACGCTGACGCGGCCGACGATGGGCGCCTCGGGCATCGTGTTCGGCGTGCTGCTGGCCTATGCGATGCTGTTCCCGCGCCAGAAGCTCACCCCGATCATCATGCCGGTCCCGATTCCGGCCTGGCTGTTCGTCGGGCTCTACGGGCTGCTCGAGCTGGTGATGGGGTTGCTGGAGACCCAGGACGGCATCGCGCACTTCGCCCACCTTGGAGGCATGATGGGCGGATGGTTCCTGATGCAGTACTGGCGCGACAAGCTGCCGCCGACCGTCGCCGAGGGCCGCGGTTGAGCGCCATGACACCGGGTCTCCTGGCTCCATGCGCCCCTGGCTCGCCGCGCTGCTGATCGCCCTCGTCCTCGGCGGCGCGGCAGGGGCGTGGCTGCTGCCCCGCGGCACCCCACCGGCTTCGGCGCCGGCCGCGAGTGCGGCCTATGCCGGCTCGCAGGCATGCGCCGGGTGCCACGCGAAACAGCACGCCGCCTGGCAGGGCTCGCAACACCAGCTCGCCATGCAGCACGCCACGGACGCCACGGTGCTGGGGGACTTCGCCGACGCCCACTTCACCTACGCGGGCATCACCTCCACCTTCTTCAGGCGCGACGGCCGGTTCTTCGTGCGCACCGATGGGCCCGACGGCAGGCTCGCCGAGTTCGAGGTCAAGTACGTCTTCGGCCTGGCACCGCTGCAGCAGTACCTCGTCGAGTTCCCCGACGGCCGTATCCAGGCCCTGTCGATCGCCTGGGACGCACGTCCGAAGGCGCAGGGCGGGCAGCGCTGGTACCACCTCTACCCGAAGGAGCGGATCACGCACACCGACCCGCTGCACTGGACCAGGGGGATGCAGAACTGGAACTACATGTGTGCGGAGTGCCATTCGACCGCAGTGCGCAGGAACTACGACCCCGGCAGCGACACGTTCAAGACCGGCTGGTCGGAAATCAGCGTCGGCTGCGAGGCCTGCCATGGCCCCGGCTCGGCGCACATCGCCTGGGCGAAGGACAAGCGATCCGACCCGGCCCGCGGCCTGGTCGTCCGCTTCGACGAGCGCGCCGGCGTGCACTGGGCGATCCAGCCCGCGAGCGGGAACGCTGCGCGCAGCACGCCGCGCACCAGCAGCAAGGAGATCGACACCTGCGCGCTGTGCCACGCGCGCCGCGGGCAGATCTGGGAGCCGCATGTTCCCGGCAAGCCGATCGCCGACACGCACCAGCCGGCCCTGCTCACCGAGGGCCTGTACGAAGCCGACGGACAGATGCGCGACGAGGTGTACAACTACGGCTCGTTCCTGCAAAGCCGCATGCATGCCGCCGGCGTGACCTGCAGCGACTGCCATGACCCGCACAGCGGCAAGCTGCGCGTTCCGGGCGACGGGGTGTGCCTGCAATGCCACGCGGCCACGAAGTATCCGCTGCCCGCGCACACCGGCCATCCGGACACGCCGCAGGCGCAGGCCTGCCCCGCCTGTCACATGCCCACGCGCACCTACATGGGCATCGACCCGCGCCATGATCACAGCTTCCGCGTGCCGCGCCCCGACCTGTCGGTGAAGTACGGCACGCCGAACGCCTGCAACGACTGCCATCGCGACAAGTCCGCGGCGTGGGCTGCGGCTGCGGTCGAGAAGTGGTTCGGCCCGCAGCGCAAGGGCCTGCAGGCGTGGACGCCCGCGTTCCACGCAGCCCGCACCGGCTCGACCGAGTCGAAGAACCTCCTGTTCGGCACCGCGCAGGACGCCGGCCAGCCGGCGATCGGAAGGGCGACCGCGTACGCCGAGCTGGCGGCCTATCTCACGCCCAGCCTCGTATCCGAAATGCAGAAGGGCCTCCACGACCCGAGTGAGCTGGTGCGCATCGGGGCGCTGCGCGGGCTCGCCTCCGTGCCGCCCGACCAACGCTGGGGCATCGCGAACCATCTCCTCTCCGACCCGGTGCGCGCGGTGCGCCTGGAGGCGGTGTCGTTCCTGCTGCCGGTGCCCGCCGACACGCTCTCACCCGAGCAGGGGGCCGCGCTGGACCACGGCATCGAGGAGTACGTGGCGGTGCAGAAGCTCAACGCCGACCGGCCCGAATCGCACCTCAACCTGGGCCTGCTGCACGCGGCCCGCAACGCGCCCGACCAAGCGGAAGCCGAGTACCGCGCCGCGCTGAAGCTCGATCCGGGCTTCGTCCGCGCCTACGTGAACCTTGCCGACCTCTACCGCAGCACTGGCCGCGACGCGGACGGCGAGAAGCTCCTGCGCGATGCGCTGCGGGCCGCACCCCGCGAGCCCGCGCTGCACCATGCGCTCGGCCTGCTGCTCGCGCGCGAGCGCCGCTATCCAGAGGCCGTCGCGGAACTGGCGATCGCGGCACGGACAGACCCTGCCGACCCGCGCTATCCGTATGTCTATGCCGTGGCGCTCGACTCGACCGGACGCGGCAGCGAAGCGCTCAAGGTCCTCGAGGCCAATCACCAGCGCCACCCTGCCGACCGCGACACGCTCCTGGCGCTGGCCACCATGAACGCACGCGCCGGTGCACGCGAGGTCGCACTGACATATGCCCGCAAGCTGCAGGCCCTGACGCCGGACGAGCCGGACGTCCAGCAGCTGGTGCAGCAGCTCCAGGCGGGGAACTGACGGCAGGGGCAGGCACGATGGATCTGGAGCACGGATAGCGCATGCTGGCCCCAGCCCAATGGACCCAGCGGGTGGGCGCACTCACTGCGATCCCGCGGCTGCTGATTGCCCACGGCGCAGCACCGTCCGAGCTGTTGGCCGGAGCCGGTCTGCTCCCCGACGCGCTCGACCACGCGGAGAATCGGGTTCCCTATCCCGCGATCGTCCAGCTGCTGACAGCCTGCGCAGGGGCGACCGGGTGCGTGCACTTCGGCATCCTGGCCGGTGCGCAGTGGCACCTCGCCGACCTCGGCCTGGCCGGGCGGCTGGCTCGTCATTCCGAGGATCTCGGATCCGCCCTCGAGACCCTGACCGTCTACATGCGCCTGAACAACCAGGGCGCTGCCGCCTATCTCACGAAATCCGGCGGGGTGGCCGAGCTGGGGTATGCCGTGTTCCACCCGCGGGTGACGGAGATTTCGGTGGCCTACGACGTCGCGATGGCCTCCGCGGTCAACCAGGTCCGCGATCTCCTCGACGACCCTCGATGGCGTCCGGCCGAGGTGCTGCTGCCCCGGACGGCGCCCGGCGACGAACGGGCGTACAGCCAGCACTTCGGGATTTCCGCGCGGTTCAACTCCGACCGGGCAGCGCTGCGGTTTCCCGCATCCGAGCTCGGACGCCCGCTTCCGGAGGCTGATGCCGGACGCAAGGAGCGGCTGCTGGAGGAAGCCGATAGCATGCTCGGCGACGAGTTTCTCCTGCGGCTGCACGAGTCGCTGCGCATGCTCCTCCTGCAGGGGGCCGCGAACAGCGACCGGGTGGCGGCGAGCCTTGCCATGCATCGGCGCACGTTGATGCGGCGTCTCGCGCGGCGCGGGACGAGCTTCCAGGAGATCCTGGACCAGGTCCGCTTCGATGTCGCCCGGCAATTGCTGCGCGAAACCGGGTTGAGCATCACCGAGATCGGCGCCGCTCTGGGCTTCTCGGAGACCAGCGCTTTCACCCACGCCTTCCGGAGGTGGTCGGGAATGTCTCCCAGCGAGTGGCGCAACCGCCCGTCCGGCGCCTGAGCGGCCGTCGGAACTTGTCACAATAAATCAAGTCCGAACCACCGCGGCCATTCAAACTTTCGCGGCTGCTCAACCATGCCGATTGGCACATCCGTTCCAAATACCGTTATCTTGGAGAAGAACATGGGATTTACCCGTCGTCGCGCCATTCAGGCAGGCTTGGGCGCCGCCCTCTATCCGCTCTGGCATCCGGCCGTCCAGGCGTTCGAGATGTCGTCGCTCGACCCCATGGAGGGTCTGGAGGAGTTCTGGCTGGCCACCGATGCCTATATCTTCGGCTATCCGCTGGTGACGATGGAGATGACGCGCCGGGTCTTGACCAACGTCGAGAAGCCCGAAGGAACGCGCGCGCCGATGGGGCAGATCATCAGGATGCGCCAGTATCCGGATGCTTCGTTCAAGGACGTGACGGCGCCGAACGCGGACACCCTCTACACCACGGCGTTCATCGACGTCGGTGACGAGCCCTGGGTGTTGAGCATTCCGGACCTCAAGGGCCGGTATGCGCTGTTCCCGATGCTCGACGGCTGGACCACCGTCTTCCAGGTCCCCGGCAAGCGCACGACGGGCACCGCCGCCCAGACCTACGCGATCACCGGCCCGGGCTGGAAAGGCACGCTGCCGGCCGGGGTCAAGGAGTACAAGTCGACCACCAGCATCGTGTGGCTGCTCGGCCGCATCTACTGCACGGGCACGCCGGAGGACTATGCCGCCGTCCACAAGCTGCAGGACGAATGCAAGCTGGTGCCGCTGAGCGCATACGGCAAGGCGTACACCCCGCCCCCCGGCAAGGTGGACCCGGCCATCGACATGAAGACCGCGGTGCGCGACCAGGTGAACCGCATGGATGCGGTGGAGTACTTCACCCTGCTCGCGCAACTCATGAAGCGCAATCCCGCCTACGCCGCCGATGCAGCCGAGCTCAAGCGCTATCAGCGCATCGGCCTGGCGGCTGGGCAGGACTTCGACGCGGCCAGGCTGAAGGCCGATTTCGTCAAGCGCATCCCGCAAGTCGCGTTCGACCGGATCATGCTGCAGTTCAAGGTCGGCAAGCCGATCAAGAACATCAACGGCTGGGTATTCGACACGCAGACGGGAATCTACGGCACCGACTACCTCAACCGGGCCTTCGTCACGGCGATCGGCCTGGGTGCGAACCGCGTGCAGGACGCCGTATACCCGACCTCGCTCAAGGATGCGGACGGCCACGAGTACAACGGCGCGCACAAGTACGTGATGCACTTCCCCAAGGGCCAGCTGCCCCCGGCAGACGGCTTCTGGTCGGTGACCATGTACAACGCCCAGTACTTCTTCGTGAACAACCCGATCAACCGCTACTCGATCAGCCCGCGCCAGGACCTGAAGAAGAACCCCGACGGCTCCGTCGATCTCTATATCCAGCACGAGTCGCCCGGTGAGGACAAGGAATCGAACTGGCTCCCGGCGCCGCCCGACAAGTTCATCCTCATGATGCGGATGTACTGGCCGAAGGAAAAGACACCATCGATCATCAACGGGACGTGGGCGCCTCCGCCGGCGAAGCGTGTGAGCTGAGGTCCGGAGGGACCGCAGCGGGTTCGGAGGAAGGCCGCGAACCCGTCGTCCCGGCCCTTCCCGCCAGGAACCCTGCGCCGGCGTGCTGGACGCCGGCGCGGCGCGTGCGCACAATCCGCAGGTGCTACTGCCTGCAGGGCACCAGTGCCCACGCGTCCCGTCCGGGACGCTGATACGGCAGGAGGGTAGCGCGACAACCCGGCCGGCATCCAGGCCAGGGCAACCCGGCGCGCGGCGCGAAAGCGAGTCCTTGATGATCGGTTGGGTGGAAGTCGTCTGGCCTGTCGTTGCCGGGACCTGCCTCGCGCTTGCGCTGATCTGCCTGCTGATCTGGACGCTCCAGCCATCCCGCCTCGGCTACCTGCTGTTCTTCGTCAGTGCGGCATCGGTGACGGTGTTCGCGGGGTTCGAGCTGTTCATGATGAAGACGGCCAGCCCCGAGCATTACGCCGCCGCGCTGCGCTGGGCGGTGCTGCCGATCGTTGCGCTGGTCTTCTCGCTCCTCGGCTTCGTGCTGTTCTACCTGCGCTCGGGCCGCTGGTGGCTGGCCGCAGCAGCCTGCGTGGTCCGCGTGGCCGGCCTCTTTCCCAACTTCACCACCGGGGTCAACCTCTACTTCCAGCACGTGAGCGCAATGCTGCCGTTGTCGATCTGGGGCGGTGATACCGTCTACGCCCCGATCGGCACCGTCAACCCGTGGGTCTACACCGAGCGGTTCGGGAACCTGCTCCTGATCGTGTTCATGGCCGATGCATCACTGACGCTGTGGCGCCGGCGTGACCCGGACAGCCGACGCCGGGCACTGGGACTGGGCACCAGCATGGTCGTCTTTCTCGGCGTCGCCAGCATTTTCGGCATCCTGGTCAATTCGAACATCATCCATTCGCCGTACTTCTTCTCCCCCATGTTCCTGGTGGTGCTGGTGGCCATGGCATACGAGCTCGGATGGGACGTGTTCACCGCGGCGCGGTTGAGCGACCGGCTGCAGGTCAGCGAGGAGAATCTGCGCGAGAGCGAGCGCCGGCTGCAGCTGGCGGCCACGGCGGCGGAGTTGGGCCTGTGGGAGTGGGATGTACCCCGCGATCGGATCTGGATGACGGGCGGAACCCGCGCGATGTTCGGGTATGCACCCGACGAGGAGGTCGGCCTCGCGCGATTCCTCGCAGCGCTTCACCGCGAAGACCGCGACGCCGTCCAGCGGGAGGTGCGGGGCCGCATGCTCCACGGGGGCAGCGAGTTCGAGCAGGACTTCCGCGTCGCGCTGCCGAACCAGCAGATCCGCTGGGTCCGCGTACGCGGGCGCATCGAGCGCGACGCCGCCGGCCGCGCCGTGCGCATTCGCGGGGTCAGCCACGACGTGAGTGCCCGGCGACACGCCGACGAGCGCTTCCGTGCGCTGGTGGAGGCCGCACCCACCGCCATGCTGGTCGTCGACAGCAGTGGACGCATCGCCCGCGCCAACGGGCGTGCCGCGCTCATGTTCGGCTACGAGCGCGGCGCATTGCCCGGCATGTCGATCGACGCCCTGATCCCTCCAGGGCTCCAGCCGGCCCAGGAAGCGCTGCTGGATGCTCCGGCAAGCGATGCCAAGCGCGATGCCGAGACCGCCCGCGAGTTCATCGCCTTGCGCAAGGACGGCACCGCCATCGCCGTCGAGGCGAACTTCAGCGCCCTGCCGGGAGAAGAAGGGCCGTTGACCCTGGCGTCGGTGCTCGACATCAGCCAGCGCAAGGCGAGCGAGCTCGAGGCATCGCGCCAACGCGACCAGCTCGCGCGCGTGGCGCGCGTGGCAATGCTCGGGGAGCTCTCCGGCGCGCTCGCGCACGAGTTGAACCAGCCGCTCTCGGCGATCCTGGGCAACGCCCAGGCGGCGCAGCGCTTTCTCATGCGCGAGCCGCCGCAGGTGGATACGGTGCGGGAGATCCTCGCCGACATCGTCGGCAGCGGCCGGCGCGCGGCCGAAGTCATCGCCCGGGTGCGCTCGCTGATCCGGAACGACGAGCCGCCACAGCATGCGCTGGATCCGGACCAGCTCGTGGCCGAGGTCCTCGCATTGATGCGAAACGATCTCGCGGCGCGCGAAGTGGTCGTACGGACCGAGCTCGCCGCCGACCTGCCGCGCTTGCGCGGCGACCGGGTACAACTCCAGCAGCTGCTGCTCAACCTGCTGTTCAACGCCTGCGATGCGATGGCCGATGCGCCTGCGCCCCATGTGATCCTGATCGACACCGTGCAGAGCGGACCGGGACGCATCCTCATCCGCATCAAGGATGCCGGCCCTGGCATCCTCGACGGAGAGCTGGAGCGGATCTTCGAGCCGTTCGTGACCACGAAGCGGGACGGCCTGGGGCTCGGGCTCGCCCTGTGCCGCACCATCGTGCGCGCGCATGACGGGCGCATCTGGGCCGGCAACCACCCCGATGGCGGTGCTATCCTCCACGTCGAGCTCCCTGCCCCTCGCGCCTGAGCATCCGCATGCCCGTGCCCACCGTTTACGTGCTCGACGACGATGTCGACGTCCTGAAGGCGACCGAGCGCCTGCTCGTCTCCGCGGGGATACAGGTCGCCGCGTTCCAGTCGGCGCACGCTTTCCTCGCGGCCTGCGACGAGATGCCGCAGGGTTGCCTGGTCGTGGACCTGGCCATGCCGGGGATGAGCGGGATCGACGTGCAGCGCGCCCTGGCCGAGCGGGCCAACGCGCTCCCGGTGATCTTCCTCACCGGCCGTGGGGATATCCGCACGTGCGCGGAGGTCATGAAGAACGGTGCGGTGGACTTCCTCACCAAGCCCGTGGACGAGGCGGAGCTGCTCGCGGCTGTCAGCAGCGCGCTGGCCCGTGACGAAGTGCAGTACCGCGAGCGTGCTGCGCGGGCGCGCAACGCGCGCGCCCTCGAGACGCTGACCGAGCGCGAACGGGAAGTGCTCCATCACGTGGTCTCCGGCCGGCTGAACAAGCAGATCGCCGCGGATCTGGGCACGACCGAGCGGACCATCAAGTTTCACCGCGGGAACCTGATGCGCAAGCTCGGCATCCGCACCGTGGCCGAGCTGGTGCGGATCGCGGGGCACGGGGGCGCCGGCCGCTGAGCGGAGCCACTCCGGCGGCCAAGCGCACGCGATCAGGCTGCATCCCGGTTCCAGGGCACGGGGCCTGGTTGACCTCCGCAGGCACCGGCCACCCGCTTGTCATGTCCCGCCCTCCCCGGCTCGGCATCCAGCCACGCTCGATTGCGGCAGTGCCGGCGGGTGTGCATGCTGCACTTCCCCAAGGAACAGGTGCGGCCGGCCGACGCTTTCTGGTACTACTTGCCGGATAACCGGACCACCGTATTGCATGCCTGCACATGTGCGGCGGCAGCCTCCTCGGCGGGCACCGCATCACCCAAGAATGATTTCCATGCATCGCACCCGATTCGCGCTCCCCTTCCTGGCCCTGCTCGCCCTGAATTCCTCAACGGTATGGAGCGCCGACGAACCCGCCGCGCCCCCACCCCGACAGGGCGGCGGCGAGAGCGCGACCGCGCTGGCCAAGGCCGCGCAGAACCCGGTCGCGAACATGATCAGCATCCCGTTCCAGTACAACGCCAACCTCAACTACGGGCCCGAGGAGAAGACGCAGTCGATCCTCAACATCCAGCCGGTCTATCCCATCCACCTCACGCCGGACTGGAACATCATCACCCGTACCATCGTCCCGCTGATCTCGCAGCCCCCCCTCACGCCCCAGCAGGATCGCGAGAACGGCATCGGCGACATCCAGCTCTCGCTGTTCCTGTCGCCGAACAGATCGGATGGCTTCATCTGGGGGGCGGGCGTCATCGGTCAGTTCGACACGGCGAGCGACGACCGGCTCGGCCAGGGCAAGTACTGCCTCGGCCCCACGGCGGTCGGGCTGAAGATCGAGGGCCCCTGGGTAGCCGGGGCGCTGATCAACAACCTGTGGTCCGTGTCCGGCGACAGCGACCGGCCCGACGTCAACCAGATGCTGCTGCAGCCCTTCATCAACTACAACTTCCCGGACCACCCTGGCCGCTACCTGACGTTCTCGCCCATCGTCACGGCGAACTGGGAGGCGAGCGGCGACAACGTCTGGACGGTGCCCGTCGGCCTGGGCATCGGGCAGATCATCAAGCTCGACGGCAAGCTCCCGCTGAACCTGCAGGCCTCGGCGTACTACAACGTCGTGACGCCGGACTACGGCCCGGACTGGCAGATCCGGCTTCAGGTTTCCATCCTGCTTCCGAAGTAGGCGTCCTGCACGACGATCGCCTATTGAATTGTGGCAAGCGGTAGAATCCACCGGGCAGCATGGTGGCGTGGCTGCAGCGATTTGGCCGCTTTTTCCCCTTTGGAGACAGAAACAATGACGATTAAACCGATTGCCGTTCGACTGGGCACCGTCCTGGTCGCGCTGTCCCTCGCCGCGTGCGCCGGCACATCCGAACAGCAACAGAAGATGGAGGACCAGAACTCCGGCTTCCTGAAGGATTATTCGAAGCTGACCGTGGGCAAGGACGCGCAGGGCAACACGGTCCGCACCTGGGTCAGCCCCAAGTTGACGCCGGCCAACTACAACGCCATCCTGCTGGAGCCGCTGATCTTCTATCCGGAGCCCCGTCCGACCGAGAAGGTCAGCGCCGACGCCCTCAACCAGATGGTCGCCTACGCGAACGAGACGCTCAGGACGGCGCTGGGCAAGCGCTTTGTGCTCGTGGACAAGCCCCAGCCCGGTGCGGTGCGCCTCAAGGCGGCGATCAGCGCGGTGGCCTCCGAGAATGAGGGCCTGGCCCCCTATCAGTATGTCCCGATCGCCCTGATCGCGACCACCGTGAGCCGCGCCGCGACCGGCTCCCCGCAGCGCGCCTTCATCGTCGGGGAGAGCCAGATGACCGACAGCGTGAGCGGCGAGTTGCTCGGACAGCGAGTCAAGGTGTTCACCGGGGAAGGTGGCAAGCTGAAGGAGGTCGGCGGGAAGGACCAGATCACGCTGGATACGGTGAAGCCGGTGCTGGACGGCGTCGCCGCGAGCGTGCTGCCCAACCTGGAGAAGTTCGTCAAGCCGAAGCAGTAACGCGACTCGAAGCCATGCCATAGATCGTCCGCGGAGGGAGGCGGCAAGACCGGCGCCTCCCTCTCGTGTTTCTCGCAGCACCGTACCGCCGAGCGGAATCAGAACAACCAATGCAGTCCGGAGCCCACCTCATGCAACCCTTCATCCGAACCCTGCTTGCCTGCGGCTTGCTCTCCGCCGCGTCACTGACCGGATGCGGCACCTCAAGCGACGCCATCAAGCAGGCCGAGAAGCAGGACGCCGCCAAGGGCGTCCCTGCGCCCGGCTTCGAGGAAACCCGCAAGATCGCAGAGGAAGGCTTCATCTACGGCCTTCCCATCGTGATGAACTACGATGTGCTGTACCAGTTCGTGATCGACAAGAACTCGGGCCAGTACAAGGCGCCGTTCAATGCAATGTACAACGATCACAAGGTGTTCACCTGGCAGGACACCGCGATTCCCACGCCCAACAGCGACACTCCGTACTCGATGGCGTGGCTGGATCTGCGCGCCGAGCCCTTGGTCATCTCGGTACCGCCAGTCGAGAAGAAGCGCTACTACTCGGTCATGCTGAACGACGGCAACACGTTCAACTACGGCTACATCGGCAGCCGTGCCACCGGCAACGACGCCGGTGACTACCTCGTGGCCGGACCGAACTGGCAGGGCAGCACGCCAGCGGGCATCAAGAAGGTGTTCCGCGCCACCACCGATTTCTCGCTCTGCGTCTTCCGCACCCAGTTGTTCGACACCAAGGACATGGACAACGTGATCAAGGTCCAGGACGGCTACAAGGTGCGGCCGCTGTCGGCGTACCTGAACCAGCCCGCGCCGGCCGCAGCCCCCGCGATCACGTTCCCGAAGATCGACAAGGACCTGGTCAAGACCGAGTTCTTCGAGTATCTCGACTTCGCGCTGCAATTCGCGCCTGCGGGTCCGGAAGAGAAGGACATCCGCGACAAGCTCGCCCGCATCGGCATCGGCCCGGGCAAGAAGTTCAGCTTCAAGGACCTTTCGCTCGAGCACAAGGCCGAGATCGTGCTGGGCATGAAGGCCGGCAACGATGCCGTCGAGAAGAAGGTCAAGGAGCTGGGCAAGAACATCAACGGCTGGCAGGTCGGATCAGCCTTCGGTGACCGTCAGTTCTACAAGGGCGACTGGCTGCTGCGCGCGGCTGCCGCGCGTGCCGGCATCTACGGCAACAATGCGGACGAGGCGATGTACCCCATCACCAAGTGGCTGGGGAACGGCGAGGTGCTCGACGGATCGAAGCACAAGTACACTCTCACGTTCGCCCGCGACCAGGAGCCGCCGGTCAACGCGTTCTGGTCAGTGACGATGTACGACGCGAAGAACCAGCTGCTGGTCAAGAACCCGATCGACCGCTACCTGCTCAACTCGCCCATGGTGCCCACCATGAAGCGCAATGCGGACGGCTCGCTGACGCTGTACATCCAGAAGGACTCGCCCGGGGCGGACAGGGAGTCCAACTGGCTGCCGGCCCCGGATGGCCCCATCTATCTCGTTATGCGGCTGTACTGGCCGAGGACCGAGGCACCGTCGATCCTGCCGCCGGGCAAGGGCACCTGGAATCCACCGGCGATCGTCAAGATCAACTGAGCCCATAGGGACATCGCAACGACAAGGCGGCGCGATGCGCCGCCTTTTTTTCGCCTGTGCATCGAAGGGCTGGATGATCCAGCCATGCCCTCGGCGCCACGCAAGCCGCGGTCAACCCCGCAGACTTCCGCCGCGTTAATGTCCTCGCAGTCCTGCGCGCTGCAGGCCCTTCGTTCTGCGCGCCGCACTTTCAATCCCAGGAGAACCTTGCATGAAGAAGCTGTTGACCTGCACCATCCTCGCCCTGTCGCTCGCCGGCGCCACCGCGTACGCGAACGACAAGAAGCACCATGACGGCCCGCCAGCCGGCGGCATGTCGGCCACGGTCGAGGCACAGGCCACCGTCACCGCAATCGACCAGGCCACCCGGATGGTCACCGTGAAGGGACCGGAGGGCAAGGAGGTCACCCTGCACGTCGACGAGCGCGCCCAAAACCTGGACCAGGTCAAGGTCGGCGACGTGATCAAGGTGGTCTATACCGAAGCCTTGGCGTGGAAGATGAGCAAGTCCAAGAAGCAGGAGCCGACCGCCGACGTCGAAGCAGCGGCGGCGCGTGCATCGAAGGGCGAGAAGCCCGCGGGTGCTGCCGGGCGCAGAATCACCATCACCGCCAAGATCGAGGCCATCGACCTCGACAAGGGCACCGTAACCCTGTCCGGGCCGCAAGGCAACACCCGCACGATCAAGGCGCGCCATCCCGAGAACCTGAAGAAGGTGAAGGTGGGCGACCTGATCGACATCACCTACACCGAAGCGGTGGCGATCAAGGTCGAGCCCGCGCCGGCAAAGTAACGACCGTAACACCCGGAGGAAGGGGCGGCGCCCTGCGCCGCCCCTTTTTTCTTTGCGGCGAGGCTGATCACCACACGATCGCTACGATCTCCACGGCGAGGAAGAATTCGCCCTGCTGGCAACGCCTCCGAATGGTTACGAGCACCAGACTGTGGCACCGACGTGGTGATGCCGTTCTACTCGCCGGATACCGGCCCACTGCCCGTCCTGCCGTCCGGCAAGTGCGGATGAGATCCACGATTGTTCTGGAAAGCATCGGAAGCACATGTGCCGATATCACGCGTCCGTGGGCGCGGGAACGCGCGCTGGCGTCTTGCGCCGTCCATCTCTTTGCGGATCACCGCTGAAGCATTTGCCTTATAGTGAGCCGAGCGGCACGCCAGAGCGGCGGCCCGCTGTTTCACAACATCCCTGGAGCTCCTCGATGAAAAACTTCTTGATTCGGATGTTCTGCGCCCTGTCGCTCGCGAGCGCCGCGATCGTCCATGCAGCCGACACCACCAAGCAGGACGACTCCGCCCCCTCGGGCGCACGGTCGCGCACGATCGAGGCGCAGGCTACAGTCACCGCAATCGACATGGCAACCCGTACTGTTACCCTGAAGACCGCCGACGGCCAGGAGAAGACGCTCCATGTCGATGAGCGGGCCAGAAACCTGGGTCAGGTCAAGGTAGGAGACGTGGTCAGGGTCGCCTACACCGAGGCGCTGGCGTGGAAGGTGAACAAGTCCAAGAAGCAGGAACCGAGCGTCGAGCCCGAAGCGGGCGCAGCCGCCGCAAAGCCCGGCCAGAAGCCGGCCGGCGGCGTCGCACGCCGGACCACGATCACGGCCAGGATCGAAGCCATCGATCTCGACAAAGGCACCGTGACCCTGTCGGGTCCCCAGGGCAACACGCGCACCATCAAGGCGCGCAACCCTGACAATCTGAAGAAGGTGAAGGTGGGTGACTTGGTCGATATCACCTACACCGAGGCGGTGGCACTCAAGGTCGAGCCTGCGCCGGAGAAGAAGTAGAGAGGCAGCCGCGAACGATGAAGGGGCGGCGCGACGCGCCCCCCATCTTCTTTCCCGGCGAGGACTGCTCAGCGGCCCGGCGCGCCCCCGCTTGCGCTGACTTGGGACGCCGTCTCGGCAGGTGCCACATACCACTCCGACTTGGGCACCACCACCGCCTTGTCCGGCTGCATCATGAAGTGCGGCGACATGATCTGCACGCCGTACTCGTTGAACACGTCCTGGATGTTCGCGTGCAGCGTCGACTGCACCGTGAAGTACCCCTGCACCTGATCCAGGTGCGCGCGCAGCTCGTACTGCACGTAGAAATCCGACAGCGCACGCTGCAGGACGTAGGGCTTGGGATCGGAGCGAAGCCCCGCGGTCCGCACGGCGGCGAGCTCGAGCATCGTGTGAACCTGGCGCCAGGGTGCGTCGTACCCGATCGTGACGGTGGTCGTGAGCAGGGTCCCGCGATCGCCCGCCAAGCGCGTGTAGTTGGTGGTGGTGCTGCCGACCAGCACCGAGTTCGGAATGTTCACGGCCTCGCCGCGGGCGGTCACCAGCCGCGTCGAGAACGCACCGATGTCGCTCACGATACCCACGGTGTCGCCCACCTTGACCATCTCGCCGGTGCGCAGTGCCTTCGAGTAGACCACGATCAGTCCGCTTAGGATGTGGCCGACGAAGCCGGAGGAGCCGATGGTCAGCATGAGGCCGGCGAACACGCTCACGCCCTTGAACGCTGCCGAGTCGGAGCCCGGAATATAGGGATAGGCCACGACCATCGCGAACAGCCAGATCAGCGTCAGTGCCACCCAGCGGGTGGCTTTCGCGGTCTCGCGGTCCAGTCCGATCAGGCTGGTCTCGCCGACTTCGATGCGCTTGAGGAGGGCGCCCACCGCGCGCGCCACCTGCTGGGCGATGTAGAAGATCAGTGCCGCCGTGAACAGGCCCGGGACAGCATCGATGATGCCGCGAGCGAAAGTTGTCAGCAGCCCCAGGAGGTAGTTGCCGAGCTTTGCGGACCACGGGGCGGTGTAGGGGAACTCCGACAGGACGAAGACCAGCCACGCATAGAGGGCGAATCCGGACACCCCGAACATCAGGACCCGGGTCAGCACGGATTCGGCGACCGCGAGCATCCGCGCGACCCCGCCGCCGAGCAGCGTGCTGGGCAAGCGCTGCTGCAGCCAGGCGGCCAGCCGCAGCCCGAGGCGGCGGGCCCGGATCACCAGCCAGAGGACGGCGGCGAGAAGCGCAGTGGCGGCCAGCGAGTAGCCGATGCCGTGCAACAGGATCGCCGTGCGCGTCTGCTCCACGCGCGCCTCCAGGGCCTGCCGCAGATTCTGCACGGTCTCGTGAGCGACCTGATGCAGGACGGTCTCGCTGGAAGTCGGATCGAGATCCTCGGGCACCAGCACGAACAGGAGGGCATTGCGATCGAGGATGGCGCGCCCCTCGAGGGTGCCGATCTTCGTCGGCTCCTGGCCCAGGTCGAGGGACTCCGCCGTCGGCGGCATGGAGAGAATTCGCGCCTGGGCCCGGTCCGCGCGCTCCTGCGGCGTGACCCCGCCGATGGTGGCGCGCAGTGTGACGATGTCCCGGTTCCAGACCCGCAGCGTGGCCGGCGGATCCGCCGTGGTGATGGCCAGCCGCTCCGCGGAAAGGCCGGCGCCGGGGAGGATGACGAGGAGACAGAGGAACAGGCGCTGCAGGAAGCTCATCGTCGCCGGAACCGATACGAAAGACGGACGCATAGTGTACAAGAGCCACCGGGATCGCCCCCGGGCGGGTCAGCCTTTCAGGCGATGGCCCGCGATCCATTCCTGAAGCAGTCGGAAGCCGACCGCCAGCAGCGTGGGACCGAGGAACACGCCGATCAAGCCGAAGGCCATCGCCCCGCCGACCACGCCGAACAGCGTGAGGATGAACGGGAGGCTGCTGCCGCGGCTGATCAGGTAGGGCTTGACCACGTTGTCGATGCCGCTGATGCCGAAGAACCCCCAGATGGCCATGAACACGGCCCAGCCGATGTCGCCCTGTGCAGCCAGCCACGCGGTCGCCCCGAGCCAGACGATCGGCGGTCCGACCGGGATCAGGGACAGGAAGAAGGTCGCCACCGCCCAGACGACGGCACCCGGTACGCCCGCGATCCACAGGCCCAGCGCAGCCACGCTCGCCTGTGCCAACGCGGTGCCGAGGATTCCGTACACCACACTGACGACGGTGTCGCCGGCGATGTGCTTGAGCCGGCTGGCGCGCTCGCCGGCCAATCGCTTGAGGATGACATCCAGTCCGCGCGACACCACTTCGCCGTCACGATAAAAGAAGAAGGCGACCACCACGCTGAGCACTAGAAACAGCAGCCCGGCACCGAGCTTGAGCCCACCGCTCAGCAGCCAGGCCTTGAGCGGATCGAGCAAGCGCGCCAGCTCGGCCGTGACGCGCGCGCCATCGTGGGCCATCGCACGCAGGTACGCGTCGAGGGATCCACCCACCAGGGGCAGGCCTGCCACCCAGGCAGGCGGGTCGGGAAGTCCCTCCTGGGCCGCCCGGCGGATGCCAGCCCCCACCGCCGCGATGCTGTCACCCAGGGTGAAGCCGAGAATCATCACCGGCATGACCAGCACCAGCGTGAGCAGCAGCGTCATGGTCGCTGCTGCAGCGGTCGCACGCCCTTGCAGCAGCGCCCGCACCTTCAGGTACAGCGGCCAGGTACTGTAGGTCATCACCAGCGCCCAAAGCACCGAGGAGACGAACGGTCGCAGCACCACCAGGCAGCCGATCACCAGCGCGACCAGCGCGACGGCCCCGGCGTGCCGGTCCAGGCCTTCGCGGTCGATCATCGGCGCATCAGCCTGTGCTCGCGCATGCCCTCATCCCCCCGACAGCTCGCGTTCGAGCGCCTTGGGGTTGTCGCGCCAACGCTCATACCACTCCTGCGCGACCTCCCCCGGAAACACGTCCTCCACGCCATCCTGCAGCGCTTTCATGACCGCCGCGGCCAGCGCGACGGGGATCAGCTTCGGCGGGGGCACGCTCTGGTTCCACTCGTCCTCGACCGGCCCCGGATAGACGTTGACCACGCGGATGCCGGCGGGGCGCATCTCCGCGCGCAGGCACTGCGCCAGCGAGTGCGCCGCAGCTTTCGAGGCCGAGTAGGTGCCGTGCTGCGGGAAGTTGGCCAGCGCGTAGATCGAGAGCAGGTTCACCCACGCGCACGCCGAGGACTGGCCGTCCGCAGCGCGGAAGCGCAGCGCAGGGCCGAGCTCCTGCGCCAGCCGCAGCAAGCCGAAGTAGTTCACGTCCATCTCCATGCGCGCGGCATCGGTACCCGGGCGCGAGGCGATGCCGAAGGGCCGGTGCACTTCGGCGTTGTTGACGACGATGTCGACCTTGCCGCTGATCTCACCCGCCAGCTCGCGCACCGAGCGCGCATCGGTTAGGTCGAGCGGAACGACGGTGGCCTGCGGAATGGCGAGCATCCGCTCCTCGCCGGGCAGCTTCTTCCACGGTTCGGCCCGGCCGACCCAGATCAGGTCCGCACCCGCCTTGGCCAGTGCCGCGACCAGTGCCTGGCCCACCGCGGTCTTGCCATCCGTCACCAGCACCTTGCGGTGCTTCGGGTCGCAGGTCATCTCGCGCAGTTGCCGGTCGTCGGCCATGTTCGCCACCTCGTCGATCGGAAATCCCACCAGCACGGCCTGTCCCGAGCGGTCCAGGCGTGCCCCCGCCCTCACCCACGTCGGCGCGGCCGGAACCGCGCCGTGCAGGTGCACCACCACCGTGGGGCCTGCGTCGAGCCGGACCATCCCGAGTCGCCACGGCAGCCGCTCACGGAAGAACAGGTCGTTGCTGTGATGGAGCACGGTCTCGGACAGCAGCTCGCCCCGCCCATCCTGCTCGCGCCACTCGAGCCGCACCGACAGGCAGCGGTGACAGGCCTCGCGCGGCGGGTACTGCACGCTGCCGCAGTCACGACAGGTCTGCAGCTCGAAACGCCCGAGCGCCGCCGCCGCGGTGAGGCCCAGCGCGACCCGGCTGCGGCTCGCAGGCGGCAGCTTGGCGAGGCGCGTGGCCAGCACGGGGTTCTTGCGTTCAGGCTTCCGCAGCCGCTCGGTCATGGCTGAAAGAGCACCCGCAGAGGCACAGAGGCGAGGAGGTTGCACAGAGAACGGCTGGCCGATTGTGAAGCCACCCGGGTCTGATGGCTGATCGAGCGGTTCCGAAGGTTGTTCACCGCGGCCCTCCGTGCCTCTGTGCCCCTGGGGTTCATCCTCTCGCCTTGCCCAGCAACACCGCCCCGGAGCACAGTCCGCGGTCATAGTTGATCATGCCGAAGCCACTCACCAGCCCGATGCGCGCCTCGCTCACCGCGCGATCGCCAGCGGCGCCGGTCAGCTGCCGGATCGCCTCGACCATGCCGAGATAGCCGCCCGCGGCGCCTGCCTGCCCCACCGAGAGCTGGCCACCGGAGGTGTTGAGCGGAAACGTACCGGCGGTGGTGAAAGTGTGCCGGCGGATGAAGGCCGGTGCTTCGCCCTTGGCGCAGAAGCCCAGGTCCTCGATCTGCATCGCGGTGATGACCGGATAGTCGTCGTAGGTCTGCAGGAAGTCCACCGCGTCCGGCCCCATGCCCGCCTGCGCGTACAGCGCATCGCGGTCCTGCGCCCAGCCGCCGCGCATCTGCACGGGATCGTCGGGAAACGCGTTGTGCCGCTCGATGGTACCGCGGATGCGGCAGTACGCCAGACCGAGCGCGCGAGCGCGGTCCTCGCCCATCACCAGGAAGGCCTCCGCGCCCGCACACGGCATGACGCAATCGAACAGGTGCAGCGGCTCGGTGATCGGCCGCGCCTGCAGGTACTCCTCCAGCGTGAGCGGCTTCCTGAACAGGGCGTGCGGATACTGCAGGGCGTTGGCGCGCTGCGCGACGCAGAGCCTGCCGAAGTCCTCGCGCGTGGCGCCGTATTCGCGCATGTAGTACGCGGTCAGGAAGGCGAAGCTCGCATTCGGTCCGCCCGAGCCGTAGGGATAGACCGCATCGCGTGCGAACTGGCTGAAGTTGGCCACCGTGTGGCGAAAGGAATCGACGTGGTTGGTATCCGCGGCGATGCAGGCCACGATCTGCGCGTCACCGCTCTGCACCGCCCGGGCTGCCCGGCGCAGTCCGACCACGCCGCTCGCCCCGCCCATGGGGATGTGATCGAGCCAGCGCGGTGAGATGCCGAGGTGCTGGGTGAGGCCCACTGCGGTATCGGGCGTGAGCAGGAAGCTGGAGAGGCAGAAGCCGTCGACGTCGGCCTTGCGCAGGCCGGACGCCTTGAGCAGCGCGCGCAGCGCCCGGGCGATCCACCAGTGCGCGCTGCGGATGGAATAGCGGACGTACGGGACGGTTACCGGGACGGCAACGGCGATGCCGGCGTAGTCGGCGCGCGTCATCCGGCGCTGCGGGACGAGTAGCTCATCACTGCTGCCATCATAGCCCATGCCCCCGGGGCCTTCCCGTGTCCCGAGGTACATGCGAGCCGGCGGACTGCATCGCCAGCGCCGGTGCGCAGTCCGGTCAACCCTGCCGCTTCTTGAGCGGCCGGGTGTCGACGCACGTCCCACCCTCCAGCGCGCGCAGGGCCAGCGTGCGCAGGTCGCCGCGCTGGATCTTCTGCGTGGCAGTGAGCGGAAGCGCATCGCAGAAGGCCACATACCCGGGCGCCTTGTAGTACGCGAGGCGCTCCAGGCAATGCCGCACGAGGTCCTCGGCCGCGTGGCGGGCCTGGTCGGCGGGCATGCGCATGTTCGGTACCACGCAGGCCATCACCTCGTCGCCGCGCATCGGATCGGGGACCGGCGCCACGGCGACATTGGCCACCAGCGGATGCTGGCGCAATACGCCTTCCACCTCCACCGCCGAGATGTTCTCGCCGCTGCGGCGGATCACGTTCCTGCGCCGGTCGACGAAGTACAGAAAGCCCTCGGCGTCGGCGCGCACGACGTCACCGGTGTGGAACCACCCGCCAGCCCACGCCTGCGCAGTCGCCTCCGGCTCGCCGAGGTATTCGCGGAAGAATCCGAAGCGCGGTTGCGCGCCTGCGGCGCGCACCAGCAGTTCGCCCTGCTGTCCTGGAGGCAGGTCCTCGCCCGCATCGTCCACGATGCGCACCGCGACGCCCGACTCCGGCCTGCCGAAGCACGACGTGCCGATATGCCGGGGCTCGCGATTGGCGATGATGACTGCGCCAGCCCCCGTCTCCGTCATCGCCCAGGCTTCGAGGAGCGGGAAGCCGAAGCGCGCCTCGAACGGCCCGTGCAGGGCCTTCTCCACCCCGGCACCGAAGCCGAAGCGCACGTCGTGACTGCGATCGTCCCGGGACGTCGGCCTGCCCATCAGCATGGCCGGCATCACACCGAGGTAGTGCACGACCGTCGCGCGTGACGCGCGCACGCTGTCCCACCAGCTCCCGGGATGGAAGCGATCGAGCGGAATGATGCAGCCGCCGCAGAGGATCATCGCCAGCGTCGAGTAGGCCATGGCGTTCATGTGCACCATGGGCAGGGGCGTGATCAGGCGCTCCTGTCCCTCGCGCAGTTCGCACAGGCCGCCGATGCGGTTGTACCAGGCGCCGGCCAGCAGGTAGTACTCGTTGGGCAGCACACACCCCTTGGGGCGCCCGGTGGTGCCGGAGGTGTAGAGGAGCGCGCACTCGGTGTCCGCATCCGGGGCGGTGGCACCCGGCGCCGGCGACACGGCAGGCGGCACGGCGGCCGAGTCCGCGGCGACGGTGGGCAACATCCGGCCCACGGCCTGCGCAGCCGCCTGCAGTGCCGACGCGCGCTGCGGCAGGGTCACCGCGAGGCGGATCCCGCTGTGGCCGATCAGGTACTCGAGCTCGGCGGAGCGCAGCTCGGCGTTGATCGGCACGACCGAGACCCCCAGTGCGTTGAGCGCAAGCCAGTGCAGGAAGAATGCGGGTCGATTCTCGAGCAGGAGTCCGACCCGGTGGCCGTGACCGTAGCCGGCTGCCTGGTACCGGCGGGTCAGGCGCTCGACCTGCACCAGTGCGCCGCCGTAGGTGAGCTCGCCGGCATCGATGCCGTAGTGATGCGCGGTCTCCGGGAGGACATGCAGGAACGGGCGCTGGGGGTGCCGCACGGCGGCGTCGCCGAATGCTTCGGTGACGGTGGCGAAGGGGAGCTGCTGCATGGTCGCCGGAGGCACCTACCCCTCACCCCGGCCCTCTCCCGCAAGGGGAGAGTGGGAACGGCGGCGGCATCGACGGGCTCCGGTGGCTGCCGCCTTCTTCGAACCGAGCGCGAAAACGGCGCGCAGCGTCGCAACGCGGTGGCCCACCGCCCTCCAGGAGCGGGAGGCCGATGGGCCGTTGGGGACTTCTCCCGTCTCCCTCGAGGCGAGAGGAGCCGGGAGTGAGAGTGAACGAGCGCGGCTCAAGGAAACAGCTGGATCGAGGGCAGCGCGGCGTCGCAGTTGAGCAGGTTCACCCGCTTGAGCCGGATGCGCAGCCTGCCGTCCACCACCGTGATCGTGTGGAACGCAGTGCAGCCGTACACCTGCTGGTCCTCGGCGCGGGTTTCGATGTACATGTATGCGGTGCGGACCACGTACTCGTTGCCCGCGACGTCCATCCTCTCGACCTCCGGCCGCTGCAGCACGTGCAGGCAGCGGCTTTCCGGCTGCTGCGAGAACGCGCGCGGGCTCTTGAGGCGCTCGATGCGCAGCTTGAGCAGCAGCTTGTCCTCGTACGCCAGCGAAGTATGATCGTCGCCGTCTGGCTGGCCGTGCGTGAGCGGCACCCAGTAGAACGCGTCTTCGGCGTACAGCTCGTACCACTCCTCGAAGCGCTTCTCGTCGATCAGGCGCGCCTCGAGGTACACCAGGTCGATCAGCGCCTCCCGCGTCGGCACGTCAGCGCTCATCCGTGTGCGGGCTCCAGGTCCGGCGTCATGAACTTCGCCCAGGCGCGGAACTGGTTGCGCATGGAGATCTCGCTGGTGCCGTTGACCGCCAGGTCCTTTGCAGCGGCCTCCTCCGGGCGGTAGCCGCGGTGCAGGCTGATCCACTCGTTGCCGCCTGCCCGCAGCCCTTCCTGGATGCTGCGATAGGCGTGCAGGTCGTCGTGGCCGACCACCGACATCGGCGAGTTGATGAGCCGCGTGTACATCACCGTCCGCTGCAGGAGCTTGTCCGGCGCGCCCTTCAGGCGGAACGTCCACGACTCGATCACGGTCTTGTCCGCGGCGATGGGGCGCGCCACCCGGATGGCCTGGATCGCGCCCTTGATGGTCAGGCTCGGGTAGTACACGGTGTTGTGCCGCGCGGTAGCGAGGATCCGGTGGGCGCGCTCGCTGCCATAGGCCTGCACCATCATGTCCTCGTAGCCGGGGATGGACGAATAGCTGGAGTGGATGGAGAAGTTCACTCCGGTGTAGCTGTGCCCGTTCTCGAACACGCGCACGCCCATGTCGTCGAAGAACTGGTAGTCGGAGGCAAACGGCACGAACTGCTCGATGGCCATGGGCCTGGGCGCGTCGGCCGGCTGACCGTCCCACAGCCGCTTTGCGGTGCCTGCCGAGGACTCGTGCGCCACCATCGGGTGCATGGTGTCGTTGAGGTTCTCCACGAACATCTTCCAGTTGCAGTCGTGCAGGTAGCGCAGCACGCCGCCGGCGATCTCCAGCTCGCCCACCGGCGAGCGGTCGGCCATGTTGTCGATCGACGAGAGCGACTCGCCGAAGTATTCCCGGAACCCGGGGCCGCGCCCGGACAGGCGCGCAAACACGAAGCCGCGGTAGGTCTCCACGTTTCGCACCGCGACCATGCCGCGCCCGGTCTCGCACTCGCTCATGCGGGTGCCGTCGTAACCACCCTTCAGCGGGATCGCGCGGATCGAGCCGTCCATGTTGTAGGCCCACGCGTGATATGGGCAGCGGAAGAACTTTCCGGTGTTTCCGTGTGGGGCGCTGACGACCCTGGCCCCCTTGTGCGCGCAGCGGTTCATCAGCACGCGCACGCTGCCGTCCTCGTGCCGCACCATGATCACCGGCTTGCCGGCGATGTCCGTGGTGAAGTAGTCGCCTGGGGCCGGCACCTGGCTGTCGTGCCCGACGTAGACCCAGGTGCTGGCCCAGAGCCGCTCCATCTCCAGCTCGAACACCTCCTGGTCGATGTAGACGTCGCGATGCACCCGGTCGGGTTCGACCAGTGCGGCGATGGCGCGCGGGTTGTCTCGGTACTTGGGCATCACCTGCCTCGAGAGGGTGGGCTATTGTCCTATAAACCGGGCGCGCTGATGCCGCAGCCGGCCCACCCCCTGGCGGACCGAGGATACAGGGCCGATACAAACCGGCGGCCGCCTGCAATCCGGCAGATACGTGGCATCGCTATCGTTCGGACTTCCTCGCATTCCACCGCAGAGAGGTCCACCCATGCAGACCAACGACGCAGCCGGCCATCCGCTCTCGGGTGCAACGCCCGATGCCGTCCACACCTTCGACCAGGCGCAGCACGAGTTGCGCTGCTTCATCGGCGATCCGGTCGCCACGATCGATCGCGCCATCGCACAGAGCCCGGCCATGGTGCTGGCGCATGTCATGAAGGCGTACATGTACCTGCTCACCACCGAAGCGCCGGCCCTTCCGGTGGCGCACGCCTGCCTGGCGACCGCCACGGGGCTGACGACGAACGCACGCGAGAAGGGCCACCTGGCCGCTGCACGCTGCCTGGCAGACGGCCGCTGGCGGGATGCGGGTCGCATGCTGGAGGACCTGAGCGCCGAGTATCCGCGCGACGCGCTCGCCCTGCAGGTCGGTCACCAGGTCGACTTCTTCGTCGGCGACTCGCGCATGCTGCGCGACCGCATCGCACGTGCGCTGCCGGCCTGGAGCAGGCAGGTGCCGGGCTACCATGCCGTTCTCGGCATGCACGCATTCGGCCTGGAGGAGACCGCCGACTACGTGCAGGCCGAGCGGCAGGGACGGCTGAGCGTCGAACTCGAGCCGCGCGACTGCTGGGGCCAGCACGCCGTCGCCCACGTGATGGAGATGACCGGCCGCCCCCACGACGGGATCGCGTGGATGCGCGGCAACCTCGCGGGGTGGTCTCGCGACAGCGCCCTGGCGGTGCACAACTGGTGGCATCTTGCGCTCTACCACCTCGAGCTGGACCAGGTCGACGAGGTGCTCGCGCTGTTCGACAGTACGATCTACGGCAGACCTTCGGCGCTGGTGCTGGAGATGATCGATGCGTCCGCGATGCTGTGGCGTCTGCACCTTCGCGGCATCGAACTGGGCGAGCGCTGGGCGGCGCTGGCGGACAGCTGGCTCCCGCATGTCGGCTCCGGCAACTACGCCTTCAACGATCTGCACGCGGCGATGGCGTTCGTCGGCAGCCGGCGGACGGAGCCGTTGCGGGCCCTGCTCGAAAGTCAGCGCGCCGCGATGGAGCGCAGCGACGACAACGCAGCTTTCACTCGGGAGGTCGGACACGGCGCGACGCTGGCGATCCAGGCCTTCGGGGACGGCGACTACCAGCGCACCGTCGATCTGCTGCGACCCATCCGCAGCATGGCGCACCGTTTCGGCGGCAGCCACGCGCAGCGCGACGTGCTGGATCTGACTCTGATCGAGGCCTGCTTCCGGGCCGGAGATAGCCGGCTGGCCGCCGCGCTGGTCGCCGAACGAGCGGGGATGCGCCCGCTCAGTCCGAGCGTTGCCGTGCTTGCACGCCGCAACTCGAGCCTGGCGCGAGCCGCGTGAGCTGACCCGTGCGACGCCCGCCGGCCTACGCGGCCGGCGGGCGTGCCATCCCCACCTGCTGCAGCATCGCCAGCATGCGCGCCATGACATCCTTGCGGTAGGCCGTGGCATCGCGGCCGCGATAGTCGTAGAACCCCTCGCCGCTCTTCAGGCCGATGCGGCCCTCCTCCATCAATCGGTTCACGATCGCCGGCGCCGCGTAGCGGGGATCGTTCAGCTCGCGTGCCAGGTAGGCGCTGGCGTAGTACAGGATGTCGTTGCCGCCGAAGTCGATGAACTCGACCAGGCCCATCGCCGCGAAGCGGAAGCCGAAGCCGTAGCGGGTGGCCGTGTCGATGTCGGCGGGCGTGGCGAGCCCCTGCTCCACCATCCGCGCGGCCTCGTTCATGGCCAGCGCCTGGATGCGTGGCACGATGAAACCGGGGGCGGCAGCGCACACCACCGGCACCTTCCCGATGGCCTCGAGCAGCGCCTTGAACGCATCGAGGACGGTGCCGGCGGTGCGATCGTGCGGACTCAGTTCGACCAGCGGAACCACGTACGCGGGGTTGAGCCAGTGCGCGTTGAGGAAGCGCTCGTCATGCGCCACGAACCCGCGCAACGCATCGACCAGGAACGTGGACGTCGTGGATGCCAGCAGCGCGTCGGCAGGCAGGTGCCGGCAGGCGAACGCGAAGGCCTCCTGCTTGGCCGCCATCACTTCGGGGACACCTTCGAAGGCGACGTCGGTCTCGCGCAGCACCGCCGGGGCCTGTTCCAGGGTCGCGAACGCGATGCGCGCGAGGATCGTCGGGATGGCCGCTGCGGGCATCGCGCCCAGTTCGGCGAGCAGCGCGAGGTTGCCCTCGATCTCGCTGCGAGCCTCGCGTTCCAGTGCGGCGGCAGCGTCTGCCGGACGGGGCTTGAGGTCCACCAGCGTGACCGGGTATCCGGCGTAGGCGAACGCATGGGCGATGCCGCGCCCCATGCGCCCTGCGCCGAGCGCCGCGATCCGCCGCGGGAAGCGCATCAGAGTCCGTCCTGCAGCAGCATCCGCATCCCGGCGCGGTCCAGGCGCTCCAGGCCGAGGCTGCGCAGCGTGCGCGGGCCGTGGTGATAGTCCTCCCCGGTCACCGCCGCGCCGAGCTCGAGCAGACCCCGGGCAACCGGGCAGCGCACCCCGGCCCACTCGCAGACCGAAACCAGGAAGGCCAGACCGTAACCGACGTCCTCGCGCATGTAGCGGTGGCGCGTGAGGTCCAGCTTCTCCTTCCAGTCGCCGCTGTCCACCAGCTTGTCGTGGGCGAGGTTGCCGTACATCCAGCGGTCGCTGGTGTAGTGGTCGCGCAGCGGATAGTGCGGCGGCCCGTAGCCCAGCACCTCGCGCACCGCCATGCGCTCGGCGTCGAGCACGTCGGTCACCCGGCGGATGCTCGGCTGGGTGCCCTCCCTGTGGATGTCCCACTTGTCGAAGTGCTCGATCGGCCCGGCGTTCATCACGATCAGCGGCGGGTGGATGATCGGCCCCGCGTTCATCAGTGCCCCGGACAGTGCGTCGCCGCAGGATTCCACCGACGGGAACGCCGCGCGGATCACCTCCAACGCCACTGCGGCGCTGCGCGCCGGGAAGACGCCGGTGGGCAGGCGCGAGGCGCGGGTGGTGATCGCCACCACGTTGGCGCCGTGCTTGCGGGTGAGCCAGGGCAGCGTGCCGGTTTCCGCGATCGCGACCTGCGCGCGGCACCCGCTCTCGCGCAGCGTGCGCAGCATCACGTACGAGCCGAACGTGCCCGGCGGGAGGAACAGCACCTGGCCGTCGTGCAGGTGCGGCGCCAGCGCGCGCGCGATGTCGTCCTGGGCGAAGGCGGGCGTGGGGATGACGATCAGCGCGGCATCGGTCACGGCCTCGGCGAGGTCGATGGTCGCGAGCGCCAGCCGCACCCGGCGCTGGCCCTTGAAGTCCTTCAGGTCGATGGACTGCGCGTCGAGCGTCGCGCGGAACGCCCCGGCGTCCCGGCGCCAGAAGCGCACCTCGTGGCCCTGCTCGGAGAGATCCGCGGCCGCTGCGTAACTGCCGTTGCCGCCGCCCAGCACTGCGATTCGCATCCCTGCCCCATGTATCAGTTATCGCGAGGACGGCCCGCGCGCACCCGTCGCCGTTGCGCCGGTCGGCCCGGCATCGCTGCAGCATTGTAGCCGTCCGCGCGATCGGACCCGGCAGGACGGCCTCCGGGCTGGACAGATCCCCCGCGGGCGGGTAAACAGGCGCCTTCCGCATTCCATTGCATGGCTCGCCCTTGCACCCTCCACCGCTGATTGCGCACACCCGCGCCGCGCTCGCCCTGGCTCTCCTGATCCAGGGCGTCACGTGTGCCGCGGCGACGTTGGTCCTCGACGACCCCGACCAGGACGTGGTGGGGCAGATCCAGGTCACCACGACGCGGCCCGGGGAAACGCTGCTGGACATCGCCCGGCGCCACGACCTGGGCGTGACCGAGATCCGCGCCGCGAATCCGGGACTGGATCCGTGGGTGCCGGGGGATGGCAAGCGGGTGGTCTTGCCCACCCGGTTCGTGCTGCCGCCAGGACCGCGGGAAGGCGTGGTGATCAACCTGGGACAGATGCGGCTGTTCTACTTCCCCCCGGCCGGGCAGGGCGAGCCACGGCGCGTGGTGACGCACCCGGTGGGCATCGGCGTGGAGTATGACGCCACGCCCCTGGGATCAACCACCGTGGTGCGCAAGCAGCACCTGCCGACCTGGTATCCGCCGGAGACGATCCGGCGCAAGCGCGCCGCGGAAGGCGAGATCCTGCCGGAGTTCGTGCCGCCGGGGCCGAACAACCCGCTGGGCGAGTACGCGCTGTACCTGGGGTTCGCCACCTACCTGGTGCACGGCACCAACCGCCCGTGGGGGATCGGCATGCGCGTGAGCGGCGGCTGCATCCGCATGTATCCGGAGGACATCGCAGCCCTCTTCCCGCAGGTGCCGGTGGGCGCACGGGTGCGCATCATGGACCAGGAGTATGCGGTGGGCCGCTGGCGCGGCATCCCTTATCTGCAGGTGTTCCGGGCCACGGGCGCGGCCGCGCAGGAGGGGATGGATTACACGCCGGTGGTCGAGTCGCTGCTCGCAAGCGTGCCGAGCGCGGCGATCGACTGGGACAAGGTGCGACGCATGGTGAGTGAGCAGCGCAGCCTGGCGCTGCCGATCACGCCGCGCTCACCGGCGCAGGACGAGATCCTCGAGAACGCACCCTTTGCGGAGAACCCGGTGACAAGGTGACAAGGTGAAGAGGTGAACACCCGCCATCGCCTCCCGTTCACCTTCCCACAGCGGCGCAGCCGCGTTCACCTCGTCACGCCTTACTGCTTGCGCATCGACTTCTCGAACATGCGGTCGGTCTTGGTGTCCAGCCGTTCCGCAGCCGTCTGCGCTTCGAGCGCGACGCGGCGGGCTTCGTCGGCGGCCTGGCGCGCCTGCTGCGCCGATTGCAGCGCCTGGGCTGCGATCTCGTCGTTGCGCGGGGCTGCCCGCACCTGGGTGAGGATCTGGTCGGCCTTGGCATTGGCCGCCTCGGCCGCGGCACGCGCGGCCTTCGCCTCCGCCAGCGCCTGCTGCGCCGTCGCGAGCGCCTGGTCGGCAGCGTTGGGCGTGGCGGGCTTGGATCCCGTGGTTCCGCAGGCCGCGAGCAGCGCGGGCACGGCGACGACGATGGCGAGTCGGGCGAGGAAGACTGGTTTCACGGTTGATCTCCTGAGCGCGCATTGAAGGGCCGCACGCACGATACGCGGCCGAAGGTGGAGGCCGGCGATCGACCGGTGCCGGACCCGGATCGGCGCCGATTATAGGCCGATTGCCGGTCCGCGCGTATGACGCGTCGAGCGCGCGCAGGGCGGCGCCGCTCCCCGTACGCCTACAATGTCGGGCCGCCACGAACCCCGAGCACCGATGTCCACCGCCGCAGTCCGCCAGCCAGTCGACGCCACCGCTGCCAGCATCATGCTGCTGCTGTGCCTGATCTGGGGCTTCACCAACGTGCTCTCGAAGCTCGCGGCGCACGACATGTCGTTGGTGATGCAGGCCGGACTGCGCTCGATCATCTCGGTCGGGCTGCTGCTGCTGTGGGCGCACCGACGCGGCATCGCGCTGTTCCAGCGCGACGGCACCCTGCCCGCAGGCCTGGTCGCCGGCGCGTTGTTCGCGGGCGAGTTCCTGTTCCTGTTCTCGGGACTGGCACATACGGGTGCATCGCGCATGGTGGTCTTCGTCTACCTCGCCCCGTGCTTCACCGCGCTCGGCCTGCACTGGTTCGTCCCGAGCGAGCGGCTGAGCCCCGGGCAGTGGGCCGGCATCGCGCTGGCGTTCGGCGGCATGGCGCTGGCGTTCGCGGACGGCTTCGCGCAGGCGCGCGCGTCCCTGCTCGGCGATGCGTTCGGCGTGATTGCTGCGCTGATGTGGGGCGCCACCACGGTGGTCATCCGCAGCACGAGGCTCACCTCGGCGAGCGCCACGAAGACGCTGTTCTACCAGTTGGCCGTCGCGGCGGCGACGCTGCCGTTCGCTTCGATGCTGCTGGGCGAGCCGGGCGTGGTGGCGATCACCCCGATCGCAATCGCGAACCTGATCTACCAGAGCGTCGTGGTGACCTTCGCCAGCTACCTCACCTGGTTCTGGCTGCTGACGCGTTACCTGGCCGGGCGCCTGGCGGTGTTCACGTTCCTGACGCCGCTGTTCGGCGTGGCCGCCGGCGTGGCGGTGCTCGACGAACCGCTGCGGCCGGCGTTCCTGCTCGCAGTGCTGCTGGTGGGCGGGGGCATCTACCTGGTCAACAGGAAGTAGACCAACTCCCACCGCCAAGAACGCCAAGGGCGCGGAGGAACACCATAGAGCTCGGGTCGCCTTCCTTGGCGTCCTTGGCGGTAAGAGGTGTTCCTCGCGTTGTCAGCGCCCCGCGTGAGCAGCGATCACCTGCGCCACGCATGCAGTCAGCTTCTTCGCATACGGCACGTGCAGGAATTCGTTCGGGCCGTGGGCGTTGGAGCGCGGGCCGAGCACGCCGGTGATGAGGAACTGCGCATCGGGGAAGTGCTTGCCGAGCATGCCCATGAACGGGATCGTGCCGCCTTCGCCCATCATCGCGGCGGGCTTGCCGTAGTGGGTCTGGGACGCCTCGTCCAGCGCCCCCTTCAGCCAGCCGGCGGTCGCCGGTGCGCTCCAGCCGGTGGCGGCCTGGTCCGGCTCGAAGGTCACACGTGCGCCGTGCGGCGGATCGAGCTCGAGCAGGCGCTTCATCGCGTCGGTCGCGCGCGGCGCATCGACCAGCGGCGGCAGCCGCAGCGACAGCTTGACAGCGGTGCGCGGCCGCAGCACGTTGCCGGCATCCTTGATCGCCGGCATGCCGTCCGCGCCGACGACGGACAGGAACGGACGCCAGGTCCGGTTGAGGATGGCCTCGCCGAAGTCGGTGACCATCGGCTGTGTGCCGCCGGCGAACGGGAACTTGCGGTACACGCTCTCGCGCAGGATCTGCCCGGCCTGCCAGGCCTGCTGCACGCGCTCGCCCGGAATCTCGCAGTGGAACTCGAGCGGCTTGATGCGGCCGGTCGCCGGCTCCTCCAGCCGGTCGAGCAGCATGCGCGCGATGCGGAACGACGACGGCACGATGCCGCTGGCGTCGCCCGAGTGCACGCCCTCGGTGAGCACCTCGACGCTCAGGGTGCCGGCCGCGAGGCCGCGCAGCGAGGTGGTGACCCACAGCTGCTCGTAGTTGCCGCAGCCCGAGTCGAGCCCGATGACGAAGTCGACCGGCCCCATGCGCGGCGCAAGCGCCTCGAGGTAGGCGGGCAGGTCGTAGCTGCCGCTCTCCTCGCAGCACTCGATCAGGCCGACGATGCGCCCGTGGCTCGCGCCCTGCTCGCGCAGCGCCAGCAACGCGGCCAGCGACGCGAACACGGCATAGCCATCGTCCGCCCCGCCGCGGCCGTAGAGCCGGCCCTCTTCCATCACCGGCACCCACGGGCCGAAGCCCTCGCGCCAGCCCACCATCTCCGGCTGCTTGTCGAGGTGGCCGTACATCAGGATGGTGCCCGCCCCCCCGCGGGCCGGCACGTCGAAGTACAGCACCGGGGTACGGCCGGGCAGGCGCACGACCTCGAGCTGCATGCCCTCCACCGGCTGCGCGCGGCACCACGCGTGCGCCAGCTGCACGGCGGCGTCGATGTGGCCCGCACGCGCCCAGTCGGGATCGAAGTGCGGAGACTTGCAGGGGATGCGGATGTAGTCGGTCAGGCGCGGGACGATCTCGTCGTCCCACTTGCGCGCGACGGACGCGGCGAGGGATTCGGGGTTGAGCGCGGACATGTCAGCGAGGCGGCAACCTGCGGAGGTGATGCGCGACGAGCCTAGCAGAAAGGCGTACGGCCCGTCGAGGGTGCACCCGGCACATGGGCGCCGGGCGTGACGCTAGCGCAGGAGCGCCGCTCGGATCGCGAAGCGGGTGATCTCGAAATCAACGCCGCTCTCGACGATGCGCCCGCGCGAAAGGACGTAGGGCCGGCCATGCACCAGCATCTCGCACGTGTCCAGCTGCGCCGTCATGCCCTTCGGCAAGACGACCGCGATCTCCGGGCCGCTGGCGTTGGTCTGCGATTCCACCGGCAGGAGCACGGCGTCGATCGGAGGGGCACTCTCGTCCCGCGGGAGCGACGTGAGCTGCACCACCATCCCGCCACGGGCCAGCACCTGCACGCCCACCGAGCGGTGCAGCGGACTGCGGGCAGTGACGCGGCGGACCACGCCGACGCTCCAGCCGGCGGGCCAGTCCGGCTTGGCCGCGATGATGCGGCCCACCGCCAGCCAGTCCTCGTCGCGCACCGGTAGCAGCGCGCCGAAGCCGCCGCTGCTCTCGTTCTCCGCCGTCCACGCTTCGGTGACTTCCTCGAGTGTCTGCGCGCCGGGCTCCAGCCCGATCGCGGCCGTCACGCGGTCGAAGCCGTACGCCACGTGCATCGTGGCCAGCACGCGCTGGCGCACTTCGCCGCGGCCCGGCGGCTGCGCATCCCAGTGTCGCGTGAGGTGCTGCAGGACCTCGAGGAAGGCCTCGAGCTCGAATTCCGGCGACAGCCCGAGCTCCGGGGGAATGCTGCGGGCGGCCACGGCTTGGCGCCGGAGCCCCTCCACGATCACCGAGGCATCGCCGGGGCCGAAGAAGCGCACGCTGCGGGTCGGCGTGATGCCTTCGCTGATGCGATAGGGCGGACGGCTGGCCTGCAGGTCCACCGCAAAATGGCAGCCCGACTTGGACTGCCGCGCGAGCAGGAAGAACTCGGCGACGTGGGCGATGACCCGCTCCGCGATCACCTGGCTGGTCGGCAGCAGGTTTCCCATCGCGGACACCGACAGGATCAGCGCACGCAGGTACTCGCGGCGGACGGTCGAGTTGCCGGCCATCCCGGGGTACACCTTGAATTGCAGCGTGGCGATGTCGAGCGTCTCGCACTCGCCGAACAGCGCACCCATGCGATGCCACAGCTCGTCTTCCACGGCGGAGTAGCGCAGCAGGGCCCAGCGCAGCTCGAGGGTGTGTGCGCGCATGCAGCGGGCGGCCACCGTCGGCAACAGGTTGCGCGGGCGGGCCTTGCCGCTCTGTTCGGTGGTGCGCAGGGCGAACTGGTAGGCGTCGGCGAGCTCCCGGGCGTAGGTCGTGGCTGCACGCCACAGCCGGTACTCCCGATAGGTCTGCATGCGCCCGCCCGCGCCCAGGTACTCGTGCATGACGGCGAGCCGGTGCGGCTGGGTCAGGTCGTCGACCCGATCGACCACCTGGAAGACGCGGACTGGATCCTGGGGCGTGCTCTGCCGGTAGGTCTGCAGCCAGAAGGCGGCATCCTCGACGGCACGCAGGGGGTCGTCGCCAGCCTTCGCACCCGGGTCGAATCCGGGGTCGGCGTTCGGTTGGGCCACGTCGATGGGCAGGGATGACATGGGGGCGACCCGAAAAATGGCGGCCACAAGGGGGTTGGGACGGGGCACGCAAGGTCTGCGCCAGCCCGCGTCCCGCGGTCGGGACGCAGACGCAACATTACCACGCCATCATGCCGGCGGCAGGGAGCGGATGGTGCGGGGGAACAGCACGCCTCCCGGCAGCGATGCCTCGCCCGGCGCCCTGCCGGTCACTGGCAGGAGGCCGGGGCTGGGAGCACGGCAAAGACCAGCCCCTCCATGCGGTCGGACCTTGCCGTACCGCCCACCACGGCATCAGGCAGGGCGGCGTACAGCAGCTTGCCGGCCTGGCGCAGGTACAGGCTCGGCCCCTCCCGGCGGACCACCAGCGAGCGGCCCTCCTGCCGGCCCAGCAGTTCGGGCACCTCCTGCTCGCGGCCCACGAGATACCGGTACAGGGCGTTGGCCGGATCGACGGCGCCACCGCGCAGCGACTGCACCAGGTCCTCCGCGGCACGCTTCTCCTCGGCGTTCTCCGAGAACACCTGTTGCATCCGGACCAGGGTCACGTCGCGCACGCGCTGCACCTCCAGGGCCAGGTACTCCAGCGGCCGCACGGCGCCATCCGCTGCGATGATGTAGGCCCGTCCCACGGTGAGCTGGTCGCCCTCGTGGAAGCAGGGCGGTCGGGCCGCCGCGAACGCCTCGAGCTCGCGGCACAGCGCCTCGTCGGAGGCGCAGGCGCCGGCCCGGAGCCCCGCCAGCCGCGCGTCGAGACCCGCGTCGTCGTCCTCCGGCAGCACCAGCGGCGCCGCCTCCGGCCGCGCGGCCTGGCTCCAGGCCGGGCCGGCGAGCAGCACAGCGGCGCTGGCCACTGCCAGGAGTGCGCACCGGGCCGCGATCACGGCTTCCAGACCGACGGGTGGCAGCGCTGGTAGCCGGGCGCGTACGGCGTGTCGGCGCCGAGCTCGCGCGCCGCGTGCCAGGCCCAGCGCGGGTCGTCCATCATGGCGCGCGCGATGGCGACCAGGTCCGCCTCGCCGGACGCCACGATCTGCTCGGCCTGCTGCGCGCGCGTGATCATCCCCACTGTCATCACCGGGATGCCGGCATCCTTTTTCACCCGGGTGGCGAACGGCACGTTGTACCCGGGCGCGAACGGAATCTGCTGGCGCGGGTCGAGCTGGCCGGTGGTGACGTCGATGAAGTCGCAGCCCAGCGCCTTGAGCTCGCGCGCGAAGGTGACCGTCTCGTCGAGCGTCCAGCCGCCCTCAACCCAGTCGGTGGCCGACACCCGCACGCCGCATGCGCGATCGGCCGGCCAGACCGCGCGCACGGCCTGGAACACCTCGAGGGGGAAGCGGATCCGGTTCGCGGTGGCGCCGCCGTACTCGTCGGTGCGCTGGTTCGACAGCGGTGACAGGAACTCGTGCAGCAGGTAGCCGTGGCCGATGTGCAGCTCGGCGACGTCGAAGCCGATGCGGGCAGCACGCTGCGCGGCGGACACGAACTGCTGCCTCACCTCGCGCAGCCCGTCGCGCGTGAGGGCCTGCGGCGTGTGCCAGCCGGGTCCGAACGCAAGCGCGGACGGGGCCACCGTGGTCCAGGGATTCTGGTCCGGCCCCAGCGGCTTGCCGCCCTCCGCCGGGGTATGCGCCGAGGCCTTGCGGCCGGCATGCGCGAGCTGGATGCCCAGCTTCGCCACGCCGGAGCGCCGACAGAAGTCGATCACGCGCTTGAGCGTCGCCTCGTTCTCGTCGCTGTAGAGCCCCAGGCAGCGATGGGTGATGCGCCCGACCGGCGAGACGTGGGTGGCCTCGGTGATCACCAGCGCGGCCGCGCCCATCGCGAACTGGCCCAGGTGCATCAGGTGCCAGTCGTTGGCGTTGCCGTGGTCGGAGCTGTACTGGCACATGGGCGAGACGACGATGCGGTTGGCGAGCTCGACGCCACGCATCGCGAAGGGGCTGAACAGGACGCTGCTCATCGGACCTGCCTCTGGGGTTTGGGCCGGCGATTATAGGCCGGTTAGTCGAGCGTACGCCGGTAGGACTTGAGCCCCACGGCGAGCACCACCAGCATGAAGGCGCCCAGGGGCCACACCGCGTGCCACAGCTCGCCCAGCCCGCTGCCCTTGAGCAGGATGCCGCGCACCAGGACGAGGAAATGGGTGAGCGGCAGCAGGCTGCCGATGGCCTGCGCCCACTCCGGCATGCCGCGGAAGGGGAACATGAAGCCGGACAGCAGGATCGAGGGCAGGAAGAAGAAGAATGTCATCTGCATCGCCTGCAGCTGGTTGCGGGCGATCGACGAGAAGGTGATGCCGAGCGTGAGGTTGGCGGCGATGAACAGCAGCACCGCGAGGTACAGGCTCACCAGGCTGCCCTGCATCGGCACGTCGAAGATCCAGCGCGCGGCGAGCAGGATCAGGGTGACCTGCAGCAGGCCGATGGCGATGTAGGGAACCAGCTTGCCGGTCATCACCTCGACCGGCAGCGCCGGCGTGGAGAGCAGGTTCTCGAAGGTGCCGCGCTCGCGCTCGCGGGTCATGGCGAGCCCGGTCATCAGCACCATGGTCATGGTGAGGATCACGCCGAGCAGGCCGGGGACGATGTTGTACGCGGTCACGCCCTCCGGGTTGTAGAGCCGGTGCACGCGCACGTCCACCGGGGACTCGTCCTGCTGCAGCGGCGCCAGCACTCCGCGCAGGTCGTGCCGCAGCGCCGTGGCGGCGATCTGCGGCAACGCATTGGTCGCATTACCCACCGCAGTGGGATCGGTCGCGTCGGCCTCCACGAGCAGCACCGGACGCTCGCCGCGCACCAGCTTGCGGCCGAACTCCGGCGGAATGGTGACGACGAACTGCACCCGTCCGGAGGCGAGCGCGTCCCCGGCCTCGGCCTCGGAGCGCAGCTGCGCGACCACACGGTAATAGCCGCTCGCCTGCAGCGCCGAGACCAGGGTGCGCGCCTGGGCGCTCTGGTCCTGGCTGAGGATCGCGGTGGGCAGGTGCTTCGGATCGCTGTTGATGGCGAAGCCGAACAGCAGCAGCTGGATCACCGGGATGCCGACGATCATGGCGAAAGTGAGGCGGTCGCGCCGCAGCTGGATGAACTCCTTCACCACGATGCCGGTCCAGCGCGAGAAGGAGAAGCGCGCGCGGGTCATGGCGCCTGCCCCGGCCCGCCGCCGTTCGCCGCATCGGACATCAGGTGGATGAACACGTCCTCGAGGCTCGGCGGCGCGCGCTCGATGCGCCAGCGGCCTTCCGCGCGCAGCCCGGCGAGCGCGGACTCGAGGCGGCCGTCGCGTCCGGTGATGTGCAGCGTGGCGCCGAACGGCGCGACCTGGTCCACTCCCGGCAGGTCACGCACGCGCGCCTCGAGCACTGCGAGATCCGGTCCGGCGACGGTCCAGGTGTCCAGGCCCTGGCTCGCGATCACCTCCTCCGCCGTGCCGGTGGCGAGCAGCGTGCCGTTGAAGATGTAGGCCAGCCGGTGGCAGCGCTCGGCCTCGTCCATGTAGTGCGTGGACACCAGCACGGCGATGCCCTCGGCCGCGAGCGCATGCAGCTCGGCCCAGAACTCGCGCCGGGCCTTGGGATCGACCCCCGCCGTCGGCTCGTCGAGCAGCAACAGCCGGGGCGTGTGCAGCATGCAGGCGGCCAGCGCGAGGCGCTGCTTCCAGCCGCCGGAGAGCGCACCGGCGAGCTGGTCGCGGCGCGCGACCAGGCCGAGGCGATCGAGCGCGCCGGCCACGGCCTCGCGCCGCCCTTGCATGCCGTACATCCGCGCGACGAAGTCGAGGTTCTCGCGAATGGTGAGGTCCTCCCAGAGCGAGAAGCGCTGGGTCATGTAGCCGACTTCGCGCTTGATCGCACCGGTCTCGCGCACCACGTCGTAGCCCAGGCAGGTGCCCGCGCCGCTGTCGGGCGTGAGCAGGCCGCACAGCATGCGGATCGACGTGGTCTTGCCGCTGCCATTGGGACCGAGGAAGCCGTAGATCTCGCCCGCGCGCACCTGCAGCCCGAAGTCCTTCACCACGTGCTTGTCGCCGAAGCGCTTGTTCAGGCCGCGCACGTCGATGACCAGGTCGGCGCCGCTCATCGCCGCACCTGCACGTCGAGGGGCTGACCCGGCTTGAGCCGCTGCGCCTGCTCCGCGTCGGGCCGCGCCTCGACCAGGAACACGAGCTTGGCCCGCTCCTGCCGGCTGTAGATCACGGGCGGGGTGTACTCGGGCTGCACGGACACGTAGGTGACCGTCGCCGGAATTGCGTTCCCGCAGCCATCGCAGCCGGCCTCCACGCGCTGCCCGACCCGCAGTGTCCCGACGTCCGTCTCCGGCACATAGAAGCGCAGCTTGATGTTCCCGGGCGGCAGCAGGCTCACCACCGGACGGCCTGCCGGCACCCATTCCCCGGCCACGAAGAAGGTGTCGTACACCAGGCCGCTCACGGGTGCGGCGGGCGACTTCTGCGCGACCGCCCAGTCGCGCTGCGACAGCGAGGCGCGGGCGGCATCGACCGAGGCGCGGGCGGCAGACACTTCGTGCCTGCGGCCCAGGCTTTCGTCCGCGAGCCTCGCCTGTGCCTGGAGCTGCTCCAGCGCAGCGAGATTGCGCTGGTTCTGGCTGCGGATGGAATCCAGTGCGGCCTCGGACACGAAGCCCTTCGTGTACAGCGCCTCGAGCCGTGCCTGCTCCCGGGTCGAGAGGTCGAGCGCCGCACGCGCCTCGGCGACCGCGGCGAGCGCTGCCTGCCGCTCCGGCAGACGCCGGGTCGCGAGCAGGTTCTCGGTCTGCGAGCGGGCCGTCGCCACCTGCGCGCGCGCCTCCTGCTGCGCGGCGAGCTCGGCATCCTGCTCCAGAGCGAACAGCGGCGCGCCCGCATTCACCTGCTGCCCGCGCTGCACGTCGAGCTGCTGCAGCTGCCCGGCGAACGGCGAGGCGACCAGGACGAACTCGCCCTCGGCGTAGCCCTGGTAACCGGAGGGGTCGGCCTTCGTGCATGCGGCGAGCGCGCTGAGCACCGCGACGGCGAGAAGCCAGCTGCGTGCGATCGGAGCGTTCATGCTGCACCTGTCTTCTGCTGCCGGGGCGCGCCGGCATCCGGCACTGCGAGGATCCGGTCGACGATCGTGCGGGCGACCGCCTGCACCTCCTGGCGTGCAGCCGCGTCGTCGCGGGCGAAGTGAAGCACGGCAGCGCCGACCAGCATGGTGTGGCACAGCGCCAGGGTCCGGTCGTCGGTCGCGATGCCGATCTGCGCCAGCAGCGCGCGCAGGCGGCCGCGGATGGTGGCCACGAACTGGCGGAAGCGCTCCTTGAGCTGCGGGTCCTCGCCCGAGGTGACGACCAGCGCGAGCATCACGCGCGCACGCCGCTGGTCGGTGACCGCGGCGGCGAGTGCAGGTGCCAATGTCTCGCGGGTGAGGCTGCCCTCGCGTGCCGCGCTGGCCATCCCGCTCGCCATCGCCTCGATCGAGTGACTCGCGACCCCGAGCAGGAGGTCGGCCCGGGTCGGGAAATAGTAGGTCAGGTGGCTTTGCCGCACCCCGGCCGCCCGGGCGACCTTCGGCTGGGTGAGCTCGCCCACGCCGTGTTCGGCGAGCAGTTCGACTGCGGCTTGCAGGATGCGGGTGCGGACGTCGGGAGGCCGGACGGGTTCCATGGCGGTTCCTGGGTGCGTTTTGGTAATCGTACCAAATATTGGTAGAGATACCAAATCCCTGCCTCCTTTTGGCGGCGGCCGCGCGCGAACCCGCCCGCGAGCCGACCGCCACCGAGCGAAGGCCATGAGAGAATTGGCGTTTCGATCCACCCCGACCATGCAGACCCAAGCTCTCTCCGCCCGCCCGGCCGTGCAGGCCCTGCGACCCTCGCGCATCCGCGAGGTCGCCAATGCCGCGATGGGACGCCAGGACCTCCTGGCTTTCTGGTTCGGCGAACCCGACGAGGTCACGCCGGACTTCATCCGCGCCGTCGCGATCGCGTCGATCGACGCGGGGGAGACCTTCTACAGCCAGAACCTCGGGCTGCCGGAGCTGCGCGAAGCGCTGGCCGCATACCTGTCGCGGCTGCACGGCAAGACGGACGCGGAGCAGATCGCGGTGAGCAGTTCCGGTCTCTCTGCACTGCAACTCGCCACGCAGGCGCTGGTCGGCCCCGGCGATCGCGTGGTCGAGGTCACGCCGCTGTGGCCCAACCTGGTCGAGATCCCCAAGATCCTCGGCGCCCGGGTCGAGTGCCTGCCGCTCGACTTCTCGCCCGCGGGCTGGCACCTGGACCTCGACCGGCTGCTGGCCGCGCTGACGCCGGACACCCGCGCGGTGTTCATCAACTCGCCCAACAACCCGACCGGCTGGACCATCGATCGCGCGGAGCAGCACGTGATCCTCGAGCACTGCCGGCGGCATGGCATCTGGCTCATCGCCGACGACGCGTACGAGCGCCTGCACTACGATCCGGCCATGCCAGTGGCGCCGTCCTTCCTCGACATCGCGCATCCCGACGACCGCCTGGTCAGCACCAACACGTTCTCCAAGTCGTGGCTGATGACCGGCTGGCGGCTCGGCTGGCTGCGCGCACCCGCGGCGCTGATCGAGGAGATGCCCAAGCTGATCGAATACAACACCTCGTGCGCGCCGGTGTTCGTGCAGCGCGCGGGACTGGCTGCGGTGACCCGGGGCGAGCCGGTCATCGAGCGCACGCTGGCGCGCTTCCGCGCGGCGCGCGACTTCCTCGTCGACCGCCTGCAGGCCCTGCCGGGGATCGAACTGGCGCGGCCGCAGGGCGCGATGTACGCGTTCTTTCGCGTCGCCGGGGTGCACGATTCGCTCGCGCTGTGCAAGCACCTGGTGGCCGAAACCGGGCTGGGGCTCGCGCCGGGCATTGCGTTCGGCCCCGAGGGCGAAGGCTTCGTGCGCTGGTGCTTCGCGGCCAGCGACGAGCGCCTCGCCGACGGCATCGCGCGCCTGCAGCGCGGCCTCTCCACCTTCCCGCGGCACGCGTGAACCTCCCCCAGCCTCCCACTCAACTGGCCGCGCAGCACGGCGCCAGCCGGGTCGAGATCGCCTCCTGGATCCTCACCGGCATCGCCCTGGCGCTGGTGCTGAAGCTGCACCTGCTGCCCGCGCTGCTGGCCGGGCTGCTGGTGTTCGAGCTGGTGCACATCCTCGCGCCGAAGCTGCGCATCATGCGCATCGCCGAGAAGCGCCGGAAGGTGATCGCGGTCGCGCTGCTCGCGGCGGCGATCGTCCTGCTCATCACGGCGGCGATCTTCGGCGCCCTCGCCTTCTTCCGCAGCGACGCGGGCAGCCTGGCGCAGCTGGTCCGGCAGATGGCCGACATCATGGACACCTCGCGCGCGCGGCTGCCGGGATGGATCGCGGAGAAGCTCCCGGTCAACGCAGTGGACCTGCAGGCCAAGCTGGTGGAGTGGCTGCGCACCCATGCAGCCGACGTGCAGCTGGCCGGCGCGCGCTTCGGCATCGGCCTGGTGCACGTGCTGATCGGCCTGATCATCGGTGCGATGATCTCGCTCAGCGAGGCCCGCAGGTACGAGGACGTGCGTCCGCTCTCGCGCGCACTGGCCGAGCGCGTGCGCCGGCTGGGCGAGGCCTTCCGCCGCATCGTGTTCGCGCAGGTGCGCATCTCGGCCCTGAACACGACGCTGACGGCGATCTACCTCGCGATCGTGCTGCCGCTGCTGGGCGTGCACCTGCCGCTCGTCAAGACGATGATCCTGGTGACCTTCCTCGCCGGGCTGCTGCCGGTGATCGGGAACCTGATCTCGAACACCGTGATCGTCATCGTCAGCCTGAGCTACTCGGTGTACGCGGCCTTCGGCTCGCTCGCCTACCTGGTGATCATCCACAAGCTCGAGTACTTCGTGAACGCGCGCATCATCGGTACGCAGATCCGCGCGCGGGCGTGGGAGTTGCTGACCGCGATGCTGGTGATGGAGGCGGCGTTCGGCATCGCCGGCGTGATCGCCGCGCCGATCTTCTACGCGTACGTGAAGGACGAGCTGAAGAGCCGCGGACTGATCTGAAATCCACAGGCCCCAGGCCCTAGGCGCTAGACTCCAGGTTTGGCTGTGCGGCGCGAAGCGCCGCGCCGTACTCCTGGCGTCTGGCGCCTAGGGCCTAGCGCCTCAACGATGAATTTCTACGACCGCCACATCCTTCCCCGCCTCATCCACTGGAGCTGCGGCATGCCGCTGGTCACTGCGGAGCGGCGCAGGGTGGTGCCGCAGGCGCGGGGCCGGGTGCTGGACGTGGGCATCGGCAGCGGCCACAACCTGCCGCTGTACGACCCGCAGCGCGTGACGGCCGTGGTGGGGCTTGATCCGAGCAGCGAGCTGCTGGATTACACCCGTGCACGTGCGCGTGGATGCGCGTTCCCGGTGGAGCTGGTTCCCGAACCTGCAGAGACGATGCATCTGGCCGCAGCGAGCTTCGACACCGTGGTGCTGACCTACACGCTGTGCTCGATCCCCGATGCCGCGCAGGCCCTGCGCCAGATCCGCCGCGTGCTCAAGCCGGAAGGCCGATTGCTCTTCTGCGAACACGGCGCAGCCCCCGACCCCGCGGTGCGACGCTGGCAGGCGCGGTTGTCGCCGCTGTGGCTGCGGCTGGCGGGCGGTTGCCACCTGCTGCGCGACGCCCCTGCCCTGCTGGCACAGGGCGGCTTCCGCGTCGAGCAGCTGGATACGCACTACGTGAGCGGCGCACCGCGCTTCGTGGGCTGGCACACCATCGGCGTCGCGCGTGCGGCATGACCCCTATTCACGGAGCCTGACCGGATGATGGAGCTTCCATCGTTGACGCGGCTGGAGCAGGCGGCGCAGGTCGTTCACGCCGGCATGCCGCCCACGCCCCAGTATCGCTGGCCCCTGCTGTCGGAGGCGCTGGGCACCGACCTGTGGGTGAAACACGAGAACCACACCCCCACCGGCGCGTTCAAGATCCGCGGCGGGTTGACGTACTTCGACGACCTGACGCGATCCGGCCGCCGCCCTGCGGGCGTCATCAGCGCCACGCGCGGCAATCACGGACAGTCGGTCGCGTACGCGGCACGCCGTGCCGGGTTGCCCGTCGTGATCGTCGTGCCGCACGGCAACAGCGTGGAGAAGAACGCCGCCATGCGCGCCCTCGGTGCCGAGCTGATCGAGCATGGCGACGATTTCCAGGCCTCGCGCGAGCACGCGGCGCGGCTGGCCGCGGAGCGCGGCCTGCTGATGGTGCCTTCGTTCCATCCCGTGCTGGTGTGCGGCGTGGGAACCTATTCGCTCGAGCTGCTGCGGGCGGTGCCCGACCTCGACACGATCTACGTGCCGATCGGACTGGGCTCGGGCATCTGCGGCCTGATCGCCGCCCGCGAAGCCTTGCGCTCCAGGGCCGAGGTCGTCGGGGTGGTGTCGGCCCACGCCCCGGCCTACGCGCTGTCCTTCGAGCAGCGCCGCGCAGTGGAGCACGCGGTGACCACGCGCATCGCCGACGGCATGGCCTGCCGCACGCCCGAGCCCGGTGCCCTGGACATCCTGTGGCACCACATGGCGCGTACGGTGCAGGTCACCGACGCCGAGGTGGAGGCCGCAATGCGGCTGATGTTCACGGCCACCCATAACGTTGCCGAGGGCGCGGGCGCCGCCGGACTGGCGGCGGCCCTGCAGGAAAAGGACCGCCTGCGCGGCCGGCGCGTGGCGGTGATCCAGTCCGGCGGCAACGTCGACCGCGACGTGTTCGCGCGGGTGCTGGCCGGTTAGCGGGCTGTTGAAGAACTGCTTCGCGGCGTGCCTCCAGGCTTCATCGCCGGCGCACCCGCGCAACAAATGCTTGAAAGGGCGGAACCCGACATTGGTCCAGCCGCTCGGTCCGCAGACGAATCCGCAGTTTTCAACACCCTGCTAGGCCTTCCCGGTCCGGCTGCGGGTGGCGGTACGGCGAGGCGGCAGCGGCTTTGCCGACTCGCGCAGCCGCGCCAGGATGAACTCGGCCAGCACCTCGAAGTCACGCCGGTGCGCGCTGGTCGGCCGCGTGGCCAGCGCGATCGTGCGCGCCGGAACATCGGTCGAGAACGGCCGCGCCACCAGCGAGGTGCTGTTCAGGATCCCGGACTTCAGCGTCATCTCCGGCAGCAGCGTCACCCCCAGCCCGCCCTCCACCATCTGGATCAGGGTGTAGAGGCTGGTCGCCTCCAGCGACGTCTCCGCGTTCGCGGCGCGCGTGCCGCAGGCCGAGAGCGCGTGCTCGCGCAGGCAGTGCCCTTCCTCGAGCAGCAGCACCTGCCCGGGCTTGAGCGCGCGGACCGCCACTTCCTTCGCCTGGGCGAGGGGATCGTCGGCGCGCGCCACGAACCAGAACTCGTCCTTGAACAGCTTGCGCGTGAGCAGTTCACCGGTGTCATAGGGCAGCGCGATCAGCGCCACGTCGAGATCGCCCGAGCGCAGCCGGTCGAGCAGGCGCTCGGTCAGGTCTTCGCGCAGGAACAGGCGCAGCCCCGGGTGCGCCGCCCGCAGCGGCGGCAGCAGTCCGGGCAGCATGAACGGCGCGATGGTCGGGATCACGCCCAGCCGCAGCCCGGTCGAGAGCGGCTCGCCTGCCCCCTTGGCGAGGTCCACCAGATCCTGCGCCTGGGCCAGCAGGGTGCGCGAACGCGCCACCACCTCCCGGCCGATCTCGGTGAGCCTGACGCTGCGCGTATCGCGCTCGACCAGCTCCACGCCCAGCTGCGCCTCCAGCTCCTTGATGCCGGCAGAGAGGGTGGACTGGGTGACGAAGCTGTCCTCGGCCGCAGCACGGAAGTTCAGGCGCTCGGCGAGGGCGACGAGGTAGCGGAGCTGGCGCAGGGAGGGAAGGGCCATGGGGATCGTGATTCGCGATGTCGTGATGCGTGATCCGTGCCGCTACTTCTTCCCCGAACCGGGGGAGCAGCCCGGGGGTGAGGGCATTCACCCGGATCACGGCGCCCCGGGATACTAATCGATCCCATCGATCGCTGCCAACGAATCTTCTCGTTGGACCGATCAATACCCCACCCCCACAATTCCCCCTGTCCGAAACGCAATCCAACCTGAGGAGAAGCAGATGTTCCCGAATCGTGAAGGCCAGCGCGTCCCCAATGTCACCTTCCGCGTGCGCGAGAACAACGAGTGGAAGAGCGTCACCACCGACGAGCTGTTCAAGGGCAGGACCGTGGTGGTGTTCTCGCTCCCCGGCGCGTTCACGCCGACCTGCTCGTCGACCCACCTGCCCCGCTACAACGAGCTGGCGCCGGTGTTCTTCGCCAACGGCGTGGACAGCATCCTGTGTGTCTCGGTCAACGACACCTTCGTGATGAACGAGTGGGCCAAGGACCAGGAAGTCGACAACATCAGGCTCATCCCCGACGGCAACGGCGAGTTCACCGACGGCGTGGGCCTGCTGGTGGACAAGTCCGACCTGGGCTTCGGCAAGCGCTCGTGGCGCTACTCGATGCTGGTGAAGGACGGGGTGATCGTGAAGCAGTTCATCGAGCCGAACAAGCCGGGCGACCCCTTCGAGGTCTCCGACGCCGACACGATGCTGAACTACATCAACCCGAAGGCGAAGAAGCCGGACCAGGTGGTGATCTTCACCCGCGAGGGCTGCGGCTTCTGCGCGAAGGCGAAGGCCAGGCTCACCGAGCTGGGCTACGACTACGCCGAAGTGCCCCTGCCCCACAACATCCGCACCCGGGTGGTGGGCGCCCTGGCCAGGGCCCAGACCGTGCCGCAGATCTACATCAACGGCGAGCACATCGGCGGGGCCGAGGAACTGGAGCGCTGGGCGCGCAAGGCGGCCTGAAGCCTGCCTGAAGCAACCGCAGAGGCGCGGAGACGCCGAGGAACACAGAGATCAACGGGAAACAGGTCGGCAGCAACGCCTCCACGGAGGCTTCAGCTGCCACCCGGGAGCCTCGGTGCCTTCCTCTGCGCAACTCCGCGCCTGTGCGCCTCTGTGGTTCGATTTGAAGGGTTGAACAATGATAGAAGTCGACGTGGCAGTCCTGGGTGCCGGCACGGCCGGGCTGGCGGCATACCGCGCTGCGGTGGCCGCCGGCAAGCGCACCGTCATCATCGAAGGCGGTGCGCATGGCACGACCTGCGCGCGGGTGGGCTGCATGCCGAGCAAGCTGCTGATCGCGGCGGCGGAGGCAGCACACGCGCAGAGCCGCTGGCCGGAGTTCGGCCTGCGCCTGCAGGGGCACGTCGAGGTGGACGGCAGGGCGGTGATGGCCCGCGTCAAGCGCGAGCGCGACCGCTTCGTCGGCTTCGTGCTCGAGGGCGTGGACCGCATTCCCGAGCGCGACCGCCTGCACGGGTACGCGCGCTTCGTCGACGATCACACGCTGCAGTTGGATGGCGGCGCGACGGTTCGCTTCGCACAGGCGGTGATCGCCACGGGCTCGTCTCCGAGCGTGCCCCCGCCGTTGCGCGCCGCCGGCGACCGCCTGATCGTCAACGATCACATCTTCGACTGGGACGACCTGCCGCGCGCGGTTGCCGTGTTCGGCCCCGGCGTCATCGGCCTCGAGCTCGGCCAGGCCCTCCACCGCCTGGGCGTCACGGTGCACATGTTCGGCAAGGGCGGCCTGCTGGGGCCCTTCAGCGACCCCGGGGTGCGCAACTACGCCCTGCGCGCCTTCCAGGACGAGTTCTACCTCGACACCGACGCGAACGTCACGGCCATCGAGCGTACCGCCGGCGGCGCTGCCATCCGCTTCACCGAGGCCGGTCGACCGCGCGAGATCGAAGTGGACTACGTGGTCGCCGCGACCGGCCGCACGCCCAACGTGCGCGCACTCGGCCTGGAGCACACCTCGGTGCGCGTGGATGCGCGCGGCGTGCCGCTGTTCGATCGCAACACGCTCCGGTGCGGGGACAGCCACATCTTCATCGCGGGCGACGCGAACAACGACGTGCCCCTCCTGCATGAGGCCGCCGACGAAGGCCGGATCGCCGGCGAGAACGCCGCCCGTTTTCCGCAGATCAGTCCCGGACTGCGCCGCGCGCCGCTCGCGGTGGTGTTCTCCGATCCGCAGATCGCGGTGGTGGGCTCCCGCTACGCCGATCTCGATCCTGCCCGGGTGGTCGTGGGCGAGGTCTCGTTCGAGGACCAGGGCCGCAGCCGCGTGATGCTGCGCAACCGGGGCCTGCTGCATGTCTACGCCGACGTCGCCACCGGCGCCTTCCTCGGCGCGGAGATGATCGGCCCCGACGCCGAGCACATCGCCCATCTGCTGGCGTGGTCGCTGCAGTCGCGGCTCACCATCGCGCGCATGCTCGAGATGCCCTTCTACCACCCGGTGGTGGAGGAAGGCCTGCGCACCGCACTGCGCGATGCCAGGGCGAAGCTCGACCGGGTCGCGGAGCCGTTGGCCGCCTGAGCGCCCGGCGCGGAAATTCCTCCCCTTCGGCCCGCCGCAAGGCGGGCTTTTTTCTTGCCGCCGTGCCGGTTATGCTCTGTCGGACTGCCGGCGCAGGACACGGGAGGAGGAACCCGCCCCGACGCCGGGACGGCGGGCCATGCAGCGGAGCTGCCCATGGACCACGATGAATTGATCGGCCTGGTATCGGACCTGCTGGCCGCGATCAGCGCCATATCGGGCTATCCGCAGCCCTACCACCTGCCGCCGGTCCAGCTGCGCCCGGTGGCCGAGCTGCAGCCGATGGTCTGCAAGGGCCCGTGCCCGGTGCGCGGGTTCTATCTCCCCCGCAAGGGCGTGTTCCTCAACGACAGCCTGGACATCCGCAACGACGTGGTCGCGCGCTCGGTGCTGCTGCACGAGCTCGTGCACCACGTGCAGGAGGTGAACCGGCGCTTCGTTTCAGCCCCGAACCAGTGTGAGCGCTGGTGGGCACGCGAGCGCGAGGCCTACGACATCCAGAACGCCTACCTGCGCGAGAATGGCAGCGCGGTCCGGTTCGCCTTCGATCCGGTTCCGGGCGTATGCGGGCAGAGTTGAAGCGGGACCGTCGCGGCCCCGCTTCACGCCTCAGGGTGCGTAGTGCGTGACGCCGTATTGCTGGTAGATGCGGTCGATGGTGCCGTCGGCGAGGAGCTTCGCGAGCGCCGCATTCACGGCGTCCACCATCGCCTGGTCGGACTTGCGGAAGCCTGCCGACACCTTCCACGACAGCTCCGGCTCGCTCTCGAACGCGGGCACCACGCGCAGCCCGGCCTCGGGATGATTCCGGATGTACCAGGCCATCCGCGCCGGCGAGATCGCGGCGCCGGCGATGTCGCCCTTCACCAGGTCGTCGATCATGTCCTCTTCGAAGGCGTAGGGCGAGGTCGTGAGACCACGCTTACCCAGCACGGTCTGGGCCACGGAGCCCACCATCACGCCGATCTTCTGGCCCGGTTTGAAGTCGTTGAAGCCCTTCACCTCACCGGCCTGCTGGTTGACCCCCAGCGCGATGCCGGAGCGTGCGTACGGCTGGGTCAGGAGCAGCTTGCCTTCGTAGAGCTCCGGGTTGCTGACGTTGTCGAGCATCATGTCGCAGTTGACCAGGTTCGCGCGGTAGCGCGGCTTGATCCACAGCATCTCCAGGGACACGCCGAGCTGCGCGGCGATGGCGCGGCCGAGCTCGACCTGGAATCCGGGCGGATCGCCCTTCTCGGACGCAAAGGGCAGCGCATCGGGGTGCCCGCAGAGGGACAGCCGGCCACGCGCCTTGACCTCATCCAGCGTGCGCGCAAACCCCGGCACCGCAGCCACGCATGCCAGTGCCACGATCAACCACCGCACAACGCCGGCCACACTCGTCTTCGAACAGGTCACGGCTCGACTCCAGGCTTGAGTTGACGGATGAATGCGACGATCTGCCAGATCTGTTCGTCGGTGAACACGCTGCCGAACGCCGCCATCCGCCCGGGCTTGCCGTTCTTGATCCGGTTGAACAGGAACTGATCGGTGTTCGGGTCGTTCATGAGCTGCGGACCCTTGCCTTCCTTGCGGCCGTAGTCCTCGTGGCAGAAGCCACAGATGTTGCGGAAGGTGGCCTTGACGTCCAGCGGCTTGGCCGGGGGCTTGGCGGTTCCGTCCTTGGCCCCTGCGCCGTCCGGCGCCGTGGTGGCGTTGGCAGGTGCCGGCTTGCTGTCCGGCGTGGCTGTGCCGTCCTGCTGCGCGAGCTGGATCGGCGCGGTGATGTCCGCCGCCGCTGCGGCCGACGCAATGGCGAGGGCGGCTGCCGCGGCAACCGCGAATGTACGAAGCTGCATGATTGGATCCTGAATCGGTTGTGCTGCGCCGCGCACGTCGACCGCGGCGGGCCTGCGGAAACCCCCATCGCCGGCAAGGATCGATCGGCGCTCCCAGCGTAACAACGTGCCTGGCTCCAGCCGGTTTACCCCGTCCAGCACGCGACGGGCCCGGAAACGCCGAGCGGGGGCGCTCGGCCCCCGCCCGCGACTTCGGTTGCAGCGCTGCGAAGATCAGGGCAGCGCGAACACCTTCAGCACGCCGGAGTCCTTCGGCATGCTCTTCCACGGCTCGCCCCAGAGGTCGCCGTAGCCGTCCCCTACCAGGCTGCCCCAGCCGGTCATCACGGCAACGTACTGCTTGCCCTTGGCCGTATAGGTGATGGTGCCGCCGTTCGGGCCCTGTCCCAGGTTGTGGCTCCACAGCTTCTTGCCGTTGCTGGAGTCGTAGGCCACCAGCGTGCCCTCGGCTTCCGGAACGAACAGCAGGTTGCCACCCGTGGTCAGCAGGCCGGCGTGCGGGATGGCGCCCGGATAGGCGATCTCGAACTTGACCTTGCCGCTGATCGGGTCACGCGCGCGGATGTGGCCGCGCAGCTTGTCGCCCTCGGGCGCGACGAACTTGAAGTTCGCGCCGATGTTGAGCTGCACGACCGGCTCGGTGATCGGCTCGGTCTTCACCACGTCGAGGTCGATACACCACTCGTAGCCGACCTTGTACAGCAGCTTGGTAAGCGGGCTGTACGAGCCTGCGTTCCAGCTGTAGCCGCCGGCGATGGCCGGGCACAGGTTCTTGTGCGAGCCTTCGGCCAGGTCACGCCGCCCGACCAGGGTGCCATCGGGCTTGATGTCCTTGACGAAGTTGATGTTGTCGACGCCCTTGTAGACGTTGACCGGCTTGCCGGTGCCGCGATCGAAGACGAACACGAAGCCCGACTTGCTGGGATGGACGACGTACTTCTTGCCGCCCTGGTCGATCATCATCAGCTCACCGGAGGCCGGGTCGAAGTCCCAGGCATCGTGCGGCAGCACCTGGTGATACCCCTTCAGCGCGCCAGTGTCGGGATCGAGCTGGAGCACCGAGGAGGTGTACAGGTTGTCGCCCGGACGCGGCCCCTTGGTCTTCCACTCGCTGCCGGCCCAGTCGTACAGTGGCGCCGGGTTGCCGGTGGCCCACCAGACGGAGTTGGTGTCAGGGTCGTAGCTGCCGGCCATCCAGCCGCCGCCCCCGCCCGTCTTCCACGAGTCGCCACCCCAGGTGTCACGGCGATCCGAGGGAGTGCCCTCGTTGCCGCCCACCGTGAAGAACTGCCACTTCTTCTGGCCGGTCTTGGCGTCCACGCCGAAGATCGGACCGCGGTAGGGCCACTCGCCGCCCTGCGAGCCGATGATCACGGTTTCCTTGACCAGCAGCGGTGCACCGGTGAAGCCGACCGTGAGCTTCTCCGAGTCGACCAGCTTGGTCTCCCAGTTCAGCTTGCCGGTGGCCGCGTCGATCGCGACCAGCTTGCCGTCCAGCGTGCCCATGTAGATGTTGCCGTACCCGGCCGCGATGCCGCGGTTGTACGGGGAGTGCGTCTGGCGCGCGACCAGGTCTTCGTTGAGCTTCTGCTTGTACGTCCACAGCGGCTTGCCGCTGGCGCCGTCCAGCGCATAGACCTGGTTGTAGGGGCTTGCGTAGTAGAGCACACCGTCGATGGCCAGAGGGAAGCCCTGCAGGCCCCGGTTGGCGCGCGAGGCCACGTGCGACCAGGCTTCCTGCAGCCGGCCGACGTTGGCGGTGTTGATCTGCTGCAGCGCGCTGTAGTGGAACGACTTGTAGCCACCGTGATAGGACATCCAGTTGCCCGGCTCGCCATCGGAGTTGAGCAGGCGCTGGCCGTCGACCTGGGCGGCCATTGCCGCAGTGCCGGCGCAAAGCCCGATCGCGAGCGCGGTCACGAGCGCCTTGCGGCCCCCGAACCGGAACCCGTTCTGCGTTGTTAGCATGTTGTTTCTCCTCACCATCTGGCCGCGTGGTTGTATTGGGAGCGGAACCTGCGCGGCGCCAGCTCGCTCCTTCATCGCCTCGTCGACGGGCGCCCCTGCCGATGCAGCCTGCGGCGCGGGTGCCGTATCCGGGAGCGCTATATTTGCCCCCTCCGTAGTACAAGTCAATAACGCAACGGCCGAATCTCGCGTTGCGCGGCCCCGCATCCAGCCCCTCGTGCGCTTCTGCATCAACGGTAAGCGATATGTGAGCAGGATCCGCATCCGGGACCGCAAGCCGCAAGTGCCTATACGCCGTTGGCATGGCATGCGTACCCGATCTGTAATGCCACCGACGCTAGTATCGGGCCCGCTCACATGCCAATGCGCTAGTGCGGCCGGGCCAATGCGGATGGTGCCGGGGCTGGCGCTGCTGCTCGCGCTGTGTGCGCGGGCGGAAGGGGTGCAGGTAGGCGGCACGCCGCGCGACTGCCCCCAGGGACACGACTACATCCAGGCTCGTTCGGTCCCTACGCCATCGTGCGCGCTGCATCCCCTCGGAGGAACGCACGCGCTGGCTCCCGGCCGCGGCGATCGTTGACACACCGCTGTTCGTGCGGGTTCTGGTGGTGAATGGGAGCGAATCACCGCCGGCCTGCACTGCAGCCTGCCGGCGAAGAACGCCGATTGAGCGCGCAGCACGCTCGCGGTCGAACACCGCCTGCATCGCTCCAGCTCTCTCGATAGGCCGGCCAGAACCCCGGGTTCAGCCGGCCTCTTTTTCGTCCGGCTGCGGATGAGGCGCGCGCGGCCCGCGCATGGCGCTCACGCCGCAAGCCTTGCACGAGGTCAGTGGCTCGGCTGCGTGCGCGATGCCGCGCGCGAGGGCCCGACCGGGCGCGGATCGCGTACGACGGGGACTGGGATCGGCCGCCCTCCAGCATTCGACGACGGCGTGGCGATGAAACCGGGGCAGTCGTAGAGCCGGATCTCGCGGCTGCTCACGGGGTACTCCCCACAGGCGAGCACCTTCCACAACCGGCTGCCGTAGATGCGGCAGCGGGATCGGCCCTGCGGATCGAAGCCCAGGTAGACGCAGCCCCCGTACAGGCAGCAATTCCCACAATGGGTGCAGGTGCCGCGCACCGCCCCGCGCTGCGGGCGCGCGCCGGAGAGTTTCTGCACCAGATAACGGGACACCGACCGAGCGCGGACCGCGCCATGGATGTGGCGCGGCACTTGCGCCAGGGTGGTGTGATAGCGCACCACATACGAGAGGTCCCGAGCGAGAGCAGCCGCCACCAGCGGCCAGATCGGCAGCAATGCATACGCGGCCAGCGCGAGCGTCAGCTCGACGTTGCGGGCCACAGCGGGCAGCAGTCGGTTGCGCCACCGCGCCGCTGCGCGACGCAGCCGCTGCGGACGGCGCACAAGCGCCCGCGACTTCTGCCGAACCGGCGATCGGATGACCGATTCGCGCATCAAGACCTGCGTGCCTCCAATGTCAGCGTAATGCGATGGCTGGTGAGACCCCCAAGCCTCGGTCTGCCGCCATGAACTGCAGCGCCGCCAGGCGCGCGTAGAGCGGGCTCGAAGCGAGCAGTGCATCGTGCGTGCTCGCGTCAACCAGACGACCGCCGTCCATCACCGCGATGCGATCCACGCTCTGCACCGTAGCCAGCCGGTGCGCGATGATCAGGGTCGTCCTGCCCCGCATCAGGCGCTCCAGCGCCGCCTGCACCATGCCCTCGCTCTGCGCGTCCAGCGCACTGGTGGCCTCGTCGAGCAGCAGCACGGGACGATCCGAGAGGATCGCGCGGGCGATGGCCAGCCGCTGGCGCTGCCCGCCCGACAGGCGCACGCCGCGCTCGCCCAACTCGGTATCCAGACCTTCCGGCAGCACGTCCACGAACTCCATCGCGAACGCAGCCTCGCACGCACGTCGTACCTCGGCATCGCTCGCCTCCGGCCGGCCGTAGCGCACGTTCTCGCGCACGGTGGTCGCGAAGATGGCCGGGTCCTGCGCCACCAGCGCGATCCGGGCACGCACCTGGGCCGGGTCGGCCTGCCGCAGGTCCACGCCATCGAGCCGGATGACGCCCGAGCCCGGGTCGTAGAACCGCAGCAGGAGCTGGAACAGCGTCGACTTGCCCGCGCCCGAGGGTCCCACCAGCGCCAGCTTCTCGCCTGGTGCAACCTGCAGCGAGAAGCCATCCAGCGCCGCGCGCGCCGGCCGGGTCGGGTAGTGGAAGGTGACCGCGTCGAACTCGATGTGCCCGCGCGCCGGCGTCGGCAACGGCAGCGGGTGTCGGGGCGCCGCAATGGTGGGCTCCGTGTGCAGAATCTCCAGCAGTCGTTCGGCAGCGCCGGCACCGCGCTGCAGGTCGCCGACGACCTCGCTCACCGCGCCCGCCGCGCCGGCCACCAGCGCGGCGTAGAAGACGAAGGCCGAGAGCTCGCCGGCCGACAGCCGTCCGGCGAGCACGTCGTGGCCACCGAGCCAGAGGATCACGCCGACCCCGGCGAACACCAGCAGGATGACCGCAGCGATGAGGCTCGCACGCTGCGCGATGCGGCGCCTCGCCGCCTGGAATGCGGCTTCGATGCGGGCGCCGAACGCGCGCTCGTCGGCGGCCTCGTGGCCGTAGGCCTGCAACGTGCGGATCTCGTGCAGCGTCTCGTCCAGGTGCGCGCCCAGGTCCGCGACCCGGTCCTGGCTCTGCCGCGACAGCCGCCGCACGCGCCGCCCGAACAACGCGATCGGCGCAATCACTGCCGGCACCATCAGCAGCACCAGCAGGGTGAGCTTGAGGCTGGTGAGCGCCAGCATCACCAGGCTGCCCACCCCGAGCAGCACATTGCGCAGCGCCATCGACACGCTCGTGCCCGCCACCTGTTCCAGCAGCGTCGTGTCCGTGGTGACCCGCGACACCACGTCCCCGGTGCGAGCCGCATCGAAGAACGCCGGCGACAGGCGCAGCAAGTGGGCGTGGACCGCGCGCCGAAGATCGTTCACCACGCGCTCGCCGATCCAGGACACCAGGTAGAAGCGCGCGAAGGTCGCGCTCGCCATCACGGACACGACGACCAGCAGCAGCGCGAGTGCCTGGTTCAGGGCCTGCGGATCGCGCTGGGTGAAGCCCGAGTCGACCACCTGGCGCAACCCCTGCCCGATGACCAGGAAGCTCGCGGCCGCAACCGCGAGCGCGACCAGCGCCCCGGCAAGGCGCGCCCGATAAGGCTGCATGTAATGCCAGAGCAGGCCGAGCAGGCGCAGGCTGCGTTGGGGGGTGAGGGTGCTGGCGGGCATGGGGGCATTATGGGCGAAGGGGGAAGGGGGAAGGGGGAAGGGGGAAGCGCTGGAGAGCAGCTGCCCTTCAGCCTTCACGCCTTCACCGTTCAGGCGCTCACGGTTCGCCCACCTCTGCTAACCTTTCACCTGAACCGCAATTCCGGAGCATGCAAATGGCTGAGAGGCAGGACGAGCGGCTGGAGCCGAAAATGGACCCGGCCGAGCTGTACCGCGAGGAGATCATCACTGACCGCCGGGTGGGCACCATCCGCGTGCTGAGCCCCATCCGGCCCGACGGCAGCGCCGATGCCAAGCGCGCCACGGTCTACGTCGGGGAGGCGCAGATCTACACGAACATGGGCACACTGCCGCTGTCGTTCGAGATCCCGGCGGCAAACCTGACCGAGGCGGTCGCCGGCTACGGCGACGGCGCCAAGGAGGCCGTCGAGCGCGCCATGCACGAACTGGAGGAGATGCGCCGCCAGGCCGCCTCCTCGATCGTCATCCCGCGCGGCGGGGCGGGCGGCGGTGGCGGCTTCGGCCCCGGCGGCATGCCGGGCGGCGGCCTGGGCGGGGGCGGCAAGATCCAGATGCCCTGATCTCGGGCGCTAGGCGCTAGGCACCAGACGCCAGGATCCAGACGCCAGGGGTTGGAACCTGGAATCCTTGCCTCTCGCCTGCCCTTGTCATGCCCCCTCAACGGCCGTAGTCTTGCGCCTTCGCCAACGGACCGGCGCGTCTCGTTAACCTCCCCCGGCGGCATCCACGCCCGCGCCTGAACCGTGCGGCGTGCGGGCCGGTCCAACCGCGCGCCCGCACCAACTTCGAGCCGCCCCCTCACGATGTGGATCGTCGCCTATGCCCTGAGACGCCGCTATACCATCGGCGTGCTCGCCATCCTCATCGTGCTGCTGGGAACGATGTCGGCCCGGCGCATGTCCACCGACATCCTGCCCTCGGTCGACATCCCCGCCGTGAACCTGGTCTGGATCTACGGCGGCATGGACGCGCGCGAGATGAGCTCGCGGGTGACCGCGTTCAGCGAGCTGGCGCTGCTCAACAACGTCGACGACATCCGCGAGGTCCGGTCAGAGACGTCCAACGGCGTGGCGGTGGTCAAGGTCTTCTTCCAGCCCTACGTCGACATCGACCTCGCGATCTCGCAGACCGTGGCGGTGTCGCAGACCATCCTGCGGCGCATGCCGGCCGGCATGCAGCCGCCGCTCATCATCCGCTACAGCCAGTCCAGCGCGCCGATCCTGCAGCTCACCATCTCCTCGGACTCGGCAACCGAGTCGCAGCTGTTCGACTTCGCGCGCCTTCAGCTGCGCGGGCAGCTGCAGACCATCCCCGGCCTGCGCCTGACCCTGCCCTACGGGGGCGCAGCGCGGCAGGTGATGATCGACCTGGACCCCGGGGCGCTGCAGGCCTACGGGCTGTCCGCCACCGACGTGAACCGCGCGGTCACTGCGCAGAACCTGGCGCTGCCCACCGGCGTGGTGCGCGAGCCCGGCCGCGAGATGCAGGTGTCGATCAACGCCAGTCCCGCCGAGGTGGCCGCGTTCCAGAACATGCCCATCCGCGAGGTGAACGGCCGGGTCATCCTGCTGCGCGACGTGGCCAGCGTGCGTGACGGGGCGGCGGTGCAGACCAACGTCGCCCGGCTCAACGGCCAGAACGCGGTGATGGTGTCGATCCTGAAGCTCGGGAACGCCTCGACGGTGGACATCGTCAACCAGGTGATGGCCAAGCTCCCCGACATCCGCGCCTCCGCGCCGCAGGGGATCACGGTGGAGCCGATCTTCGACCAGTCCGTGTTCGTGCGCGCCGCCATCGACGGCGTGGTCAAGGAGGGCGTGCTGGTCGGCCTCCTGGTCGCCACCGTGGTGATCCTGTTCCTGGGGTCGTGGCGCTCGACGCTGATCGTGCTCACCTCCATCCCGCTCGCGCTGCTCTCCTCGATCGGCGGCCTCTATGCGACCGGGCACACCTTCAACCTGATGACCCTGGGCGGGCTGGCGCTGGCCATCGGCATCCTGGTCGACAACGCGCTGGTCGAGATCGAGAACATCAACCGCAACCTCGACCAGGGCAAGCCGCTCAACCAGGCCATCCTAGACAGCGCGCGCCAGGTCGCCTTCCCCGAGTTCGTCTCCACCTTGTGCATCTGCATCGTGTTCACGCCGGTGTTCCTGCTCACCGACGTGGCCAAGTACGTGTTCACGCCGCTCGCGCTGTCCGTGGTGTTCGCGATGGCCGCCTCCTACGTGCTCTCGCGCACGCTGGTGCCCACGCTGGCCTCGCTCATGCTGCACTTCGGCGCGGCGCGCGCGGCCGACCAGCGCGCCCCCAAGCGCGGCATCAAGCGCGTCCACCTGGCCATCGAACACGGCCTGGACGCGCTGCGCGACGGCTATGCGCGCGTGTTCCCGCGGTTGCTCGCGGGACGCTGGCTGCTCGGGCTCGCCGCCCTGGTGGTGGTGGGCCTGGGCGTGCTGTGCGCGACGTTCCTGGGACGCGAGTTCTTCCCCGCCGCCGATGCCGGTCTCATGCGCCTGTACCTGCGGGCGCCTGCCGGCACGCGCCTGGAGGACACCGCCCGTCTGTTCGCCGAGGTCCAGCGCGACATCCGCGCCGTGGTGCCGGGCGCCGAGATCCGGTTCATCGGCGAGAACATCGGCGCGGTCGATCCGATCAACCGCGGCTGGGTCGACAGCGCGTCGATCGGGTCCTTCGACGGCGAGCTGCTGATGCAGCTCTCGCCCGAGCACGCGCCCACGCACACCTACATCTCCGCCATCCGGGCAATGCTCAGGCAGAAGCATCCGCACATGCAGGCGTTCTTTCGGCCCGCGGACAACATCAACCAGACCCTCGCCGGCACCTCGCTCACGACCCTGGACGTGCGCATCGTCGGCCGCGATGCCGCGGGCAACCTCGAGGCCGCCCGCACGCTCGAACAGCGCATGGCGCAGATCCCCGGGGCAGTGGACGTGGCGATGCTGCAGGTGCTCGATCTGCCCGAGTACCGCATCGAGGTCGACCGGGTGCGCGCGATGCAGGTCGGCGTGACCCAGCAGGACGCCGTCAACGCGGTGCTCAACGTGCTGGGCTCCGGCGTGGCGGTCACCAACAATCTGTGGGCGGATACCAGGGCCGGCATCGCCTATCAGGTGCAGATCCAGGCCCCACCGCTCTCCCTGGCCTCGATCGAGCAGCTGCTCAACACCCCGATCGGGCGCTCGTCCAATGGCGAGCCGGTGCTCCTGCGCACCGTGGCGACCATCACCGAGCGCAAGGTGGCCGCGAACATCAACCGCGTCACCCTGGCCCCGTCGCTCAACGTGCTGGCCAACGTCGAGAACCACGACCTGGGCAGCGTCTACCGCCAGGTCGAAGCGGTCGCAGACGAGCTGCGGGGCAAGCTCAAGGCCGGCAATCGCATCGAGATCGTGGGCCAGGCCCGCTCGATGGAGTCGGCCTACGTCGAGCTCGCCGGCGGCATCGTGTTCGCCGCCGTGCTGGTGTTCCTGGTGATGGTGGTGAACTTCCAGTCCTGGTCCGCGCCGCTGGTGGCGTTGAGCGGCCTGCCCTTCGCACTGTCCGGCGCGGCCGCGGGCCTGTGGCTCACCGCCACGCCGCTGAGCGTGCCCGCGTTGATGGGAATGATCATGGTGGTCGGCGTGTCCACGGCCAACAGCGTGCTGGTCACCAGCTTCGCCATGGGCCGCGCGCGCGAGGGCGTGACGGCCATCGCGGCGGCTGCGGAGGCGGCCGCCACCCGCCTGCGCCCGGTCATGATGACGGCGATCGCGATGATCGTCGGCATCCTGCCGATGGCCCTCGGCTTCGGCGAGGGCGGCGAGCAGAACGCGCCGCTGGGGCGGGCGGTGGTGGGTGGCCTCGTGCTCGGCACGATCGCGACGCTGGTCGTGGTGCCGGCGGTGTTCGCCCTGGTCATGGGCAGACGCCGGATCAAGCCGCTCCCTGGCGACCTGACCGCCGCCGAAGCGTCGGCGGCAAGCTGACGAGATGAGGATGAACAAGAAGGCTTACTGGATCGGCATCGCTGGCGGCCTCATGCTGCTGGCCGGCGCCGTCGTGCTCGAGGGACGCAACCAGGCCGAGTCACAGCCATCCAGGGCCGCTGCTGCCGCGGCACAGCGGCCCATCGTGCGTGTGAGCGCACCCGAGGTCGCGGCCGCGAGCAGTGACCTGCGCCTGCCTGCGCGCACCGCACCGGTCGAGCAGGCGCTGGTATTCGCCCGTGCCACCGGGGTGGTGTCGGAGCGGCGCGCCGACATCGGCACGCGCGTGAAGAAGGGCGACGTGCTCGCCGTCATCACCGCACCCGAGATAGACCAGGCGGTGGATCGCGCGCGCGCCGCGCTCGCGCAGGCGAAGGCGAAGGAGCAGCTGGCGCAGACCAATCTCACCCGCTCCCAGCAGCTGGTCAGTCAGGGCTTCCTGTCGGAGCAGGCGCTCGACGAGCGCCAGGGCGCCTACGATGCTGCGGTCGCGGACCGGCTGGCTGCCGAAGCCGAGTTGCGCCGCCTCAACGAGATCAAGGGATTCCAGGTGCTGCGTGCCCCCTTCTCCGGCGTGATCGCGGAGCGGCGGGTGGATCGCGGCGACCGCGTGGTCGGGGATGCCACCAACGCCGAGGGCTACCTGTTCCGCCTGGTGCGGACCGACGAGCTGCGGGTGGCGATCGATGTCCCGCAGTCGGTGGTGATGCAGGTGCAGCCGGGGATGACCGCCGAGGTCCTGTTCCCCGAACTGCCCGGCGAGCGCCTCGCCGCGAGGGTGGTGCGCTCCTCCGGCTTCATCGACTCGCGCACCGGCACCATGCAGGTCGAGCTGGCACTGGCCAACGCCAATGGCCGCCTTCCCGCCGGCATGCTGGGCGAGGTCGTACTGAAGCTCTCCCGGCAGCAGCCCGTGCTGCTGGTGCCCAACAGCGCGGTGCTGGTACGCGACGGCAAACCGCAGGTGGCGACGGTGGAAGGCGGGAGCGGTCAGTCCGTCGGGACGGTGCGTTTCCTGTCGGTGCAGGTCGGCCGCAACCTGGGCAATCGGGTCGAAGTCCTGGCCGGGCTGAGCCCGACCGCCGCGCTGGTCACCAATCCCAACGCGCTGCTGCGCGAGGGCGACGCGGTGCAGGTGGAGACGAGCCCGCCGCCTTCTCCGAAGAAACCGTGACCGCATCAACCGCAGAGGACGCATAGGGCGCAGAGGACTGCGGAACACCGTTCAGTCCGGATCTGCCTCTGCGTCCTCCGCGGTCAATGCGTTGGGCGTCCGATTGCGCCGCGCGCGTCACATCTCCTTGCCCGCCTGCCGCTGCATCTTGAACACGACCGGCACGCGCACCGCGAACGGGGTGGCGAACAGTTCCACCGGCGGCGGGACCAGGCCTTCGCGCACCAGGTCGACCGCACGCTGATCCAGCACGGCCTGGCCGCTGGTCTCGCCAATGTTCACGCCACTCAGCCTGCCGGCGCGGTCGAAGCTCACGGCGACCATGGCCGTGCCCTCCCAGCGGTTCTTGCGCGCCTCCACCGGGTACACGGCGCTGCCGCAGGCCGAGACCAGCCGCACCACCCTGCGCTGGACCGCCTGCGCATAGCAGGTCAGCAGGTCGTTGCGCGAGCCGCTGCGGGAGCAGTCGGGCGCAGCCGGCGCGGGGATCGACGCGGCCGAGCACAGGAACGGCTCGGTCGCCGGCGGTGCGGGCGGCGCGGGCGCGCCGGCAAACGGCTGCGGATCGGCGACGCGCAGGCCGCGCGCCGGGTCGTAGATCACGGCAAAGCGGCGCAGGCGCTCGTAGCCGGCAGCGTCGGCTGGAAGCTCGATCGGTGTCGCGGCCAGCACTGCACGCCGCACGGCCATGTCGAGATCCGGGATCTCGCTCGGGCGCCGGGTGGTGATGTCGACCGCCTGCCCGCCCGGGAGGAGCGAGACTTCCAGCTCGACCCGTGCATCCATCGGCAGCGAGGGCGGCACCGTCAGCCGCTGCAGGATCTGCTGGCGGATGCGCTCGCGCCAGAACTGCACGTCGGGGGCCAGCGGATCGGCCGGCAGCCGCGGCGCCCCGGGGGAGGCTGCCGGCGGCAGGGGGGCGGACGGCGGCGTGGCCGGGGCCTGCGGCGCCTGGGCGAGCACGGCGGCGGCGGCCAGCATCGGCAGGGCAGCGGCCAGGCGGAGATAGGGAGCGGGCTGCGTCATGTCGGCGGCACCGCGCGGGCGCGTGCCGCGGGTCCGATCGATCGTCGTGGTTGGAAACGCGAAGTGTAGCGTGGCCGCAGGCAATGCACGCGGCCTACTTGCGATCGAGGAACTCCGCCACGGCGCCGAGCGATTCGATGTGCCCGGCCGTGACCTTCACCACCAGGAGGATCGGGACCGCGAGCAGGATGCCGGCCGGCCCCCAGATCCAGCCCCAGAACAGCAGCGAGACGAAGATCGCGACCGGGTTGAGCGAGAGGCTGCGCCCGAAGGTCATGGGCTGGATCACGTTGCCCTCCACGGTCTCGATGGCCAGGTAGGCGAGCGGCGGCAGCAGGGCACGCAGCAACGTGTCGAAGGTGAGGATGCTCACCACGCTGATCACGGTGAGCGAGACGGCCGGGCCCAGGTAGGGGACGAAGTTGAGCACCGCAGCCATCACGCCCCACAACGCCGGGTTGGGCAGCCCGGTGGCCCAGGTCGCCAGCGTGACCGCCAGGCCCACGCCCAGGCTGATCGCGCTGAAGGACAGGAAGTAGCGGCCGATCTCGGTCTCGATGGTGCGGCCGATCTCCACGGCGCGGATCTTGTCGCGCATGCGCGGAATGACGCGCACGACCTTGCGCAGGAAGAAATCGTCGGATGCCATCAGGAAGTACAGCAGGACCAGCATCATGAACGCGCCGACCACCAGGTCCTGCGCGCGATCCATCAACTGCTCCAGCAGCGACGGGCCCTTGACCCTGACCTCACGCTCGCGCGTGTCCCCGCCGACCTTGGCGGCGCGCTCGACCTGCTCGGTGGCACGCTGCACCTGCTCGACCGACTGCCTGATCGGCCGCAGCTTCTGCTGCACGTCCGCCACCACCCGCGGCATGCGGTCGAACCAGCCGCTCGCCGGCGCCGCGAGCTGCCACAGCGCGAGCGCCAGCACACTCAGCACGCTCAGGAGCACCAGCAGAGCGCCGAGCGGCATCGGGACTCCGATGCGCTTGAGCGCACGCACCAGCGGCGAGAGCAGGAAGTTGAACAGCACCGCCAGCACGATGGGCAGGACCAGTGGCGCGGCGAAGGACAGCGTGGCGACCAGCGCCAGGATGAGCAGGCCGCCGCAGGTCCAGCACGTGCGATGGCCGTTGCCGGAAGGCGGTACGGGGGCGACCGGTTCCGGTTCGGCTGGCTGCATGCGTGGGAGTTCCGGGAAGGGGGGCGCGCACTGCGCGGCCCGTTCCAGCAACCCGCGTGCCGTCCCCGGCACCTGCGCCCCGACCGCCGCGTCGCACCCGCCCGGCGCCGGGCACGACGGCTGCCGTCATGCCTGCCCGCCAGACCAACTCCGTCCCACGATGTACCGGCTGCTGCACCTGTCCGACCTGCACTTCGGCCGCATCCAGGATGGTGCGGTCGCCGCCCTGGTCGACGCCGTGCACGCACACACCCCGGACGTCATCGTCATCACCGGAGACCTGACCCAACGCGCGCTCGCCGACCAGTTCCAAGCCGCCGCGCAGTTCATGCACGCCCTGCCGCGCAAGCCGGTGTGCGTGCCGGGCAACCACGACGTACCGCTGCACAACCCGCTGGCGCGCTTCGCCTGGCCGCTGTCGGCCTATCGCCGCCACATCGACGAGGAGGTGGAGTCGTTCTTCGAGGACGATACGGTCGCGATCGCGGCGCTCAATACCGCGCACGGCTGGACCATCATGGACGGGCGCCTCACCTGGCCGCAGCACGAACGGCTCAAGCAGTGCTTCGCGCAGTCGCGCGCGCCGATCCGCATCGTCGCCACGCACCATCCCCTGGACCTGCCGCGCGACGACGGCCACCCGCTGCCCGCGCTGGCCCGGCGCATGGTGCCGATCTGGGTCGAGCGCGTGCAGGTGGACATCTTCCTCGCCGGGCACCTGCACCGCTCGCGCACGGTGCTCGGCCCGCTGCGCACGGTCGCCTCGCGCACGGCGCTGTTCGCCCAGGCCGGGACGTCGACCTCCAGCCGCCATTCCGGGGTCGGCAACAGCTTCAACCTGCTGCTGCTCGCACCCGCCATGATCGAGGTGCAGCACTGGAGCCGTGCGCCCGGCCAATCCGCGTTCGCGCTGGTCCAGACGGGGCGCTTCAGCCGCATCCACGCGGGCTGGTGCCCGGAGCCGGACTAGCGCGGGGCGTCGCCCATGCGGAACTCGCCGGTCAGTTCGTCGAGCCGCGCCTTGAGCGCGGGATCGAGCTTGACGTCGAGTGCCGCGACACTCGCCTCGAGCTGGTCGGGCCGGCTCGCGCCGATGATCGGCGCGGTGATGGCCGGATTGGCGAGCACCCACGCGATCGAGAGCGTGGTGAGCTCGATGCCGCTCTCCTTGGCGAGCCCGCCCAGCGCCTCGACGGCCGCGAACTCGCGCTCCTTCCAGTAGCGCTCGGTGTACATGCCGCCGGCAGTGCCGAGCGTGAAGCGCGAGCCCTCCGGCGGCGGCGCACTGAGCCTGTGCTTGCCGGTAAGCAGGCCCCCGGCGAGCGGGTTGTAGGGAATGACCGCCAGGCCTTCCTCCGCGCAGAGCGGCAGCAGCTCGCGCTCGATCTGGCGGAACAGCAGGTTGTAGCGCGGCTGCACCGAGACGAACTTCGCCAGTCCCAGGGCCTCGCTGCGCCCCAGCGCCCGCGCGAGGCGGTAGGCGAGGTAGTTGGAGCAGCCGATGTAGCGCACCTTGCCGCTGCGCACCAGCGCGTCGAACGCCTCCAGGGTCTCGTCGTGCGGCGAGTTGGGATCGAACATGTGCACCTGGTACAGGTCCACGTAGTCGGTGCCCAGGCGCTTGAGCGAGGCGTCGATGGCGTTCATGACGTGCTTGCGCGAAGTGCCCTGCTGCCACGGCGCGTTGCCCATCTTGCCCGAGCACTTGGTCGCGACGATGTACTGCTCGCGCCGGCCGCGCAGCCACTTGCCGACGATCTCCTCGGTGCGGCCGGCGATGTCCACGGTGCCGCCGAGCGGATAGACGTCCGCAGTGTCCAGGAACGTGATGCCCGCCTGCGCGGCAGCATCCAGAATGGCGAACGAAGCGGCCTCGTCGCACTGCAGGCCGAAGGTCATGGTGCCCAGACACAGGCGCGAGACCTGCAGGCCGGTGCGGCCGAAACGGACGTGCTGCATCGAGCTCTCCCCCCTTGTACGAAGCATGCGAGCCGCGGGACGAGCGCGCTCGCCCGCACAGCCGCCATTCTGGCGCGAAACGCCGCCGCGGGTCAGCCCGGGACCCATTCCCGCCATGCGCGCAGCAGCGGGAAGTACAGTCCGACCTTCACCGGCCGCCCGTCGAGGCTGCGCAGGACGCGGGCGTAGCGCTCGAGCTGCACCCGGTAGCGCGCCTGCTCGCGATCGAGGAAGCGCTCGCGGTCGCCGCCCTCGTGCTCGCTGGTCTTGTAGTCCACGATCCAGCGCGTGCCGTCCGCTGCGACGAAGGTGCGGTCCACCGCGACATGCACGCGCTCACCGTCGAGCACTGCAGTCAGGCGCAGCTCGGCGCGGGCCTCCGGGTGGGAAGGCGCGAGCACCCAGCGCGCGCGCTCGTCGTCGAGCACGCCGCGCAGCGCCCGCCGGACGCGTTCCAAGGCCACCGCCAGTTCCGCTGCGGGGACCCCTTCGGCACGCAGGGCAACCTCGGCAATCGCTGCTGCGGCTTCCACCCGCGCGGGGCCCCAGCGCTCCAGCCCCTCTTCGGCGATCTGCTGCATGAAGCGGTGCACGACCGTCCCCACGTGCCGCGCCGTCTCGCCCGCCCACGAGAACTCGATCTCCGGAACGCGCTCCTCCTCGCTTGCGGGAACGGGCGCCTGCCACCGCACCGGGGGAGGCGGCGGCGGGGCGCGCCAGTCCTCGCGCAGCCGCCGCAGGCGCTGCAGCGGAACCGCCAGCGCGGGCGCCGCTTCGCCGGCACCCGCGCGTGCCGCGTGCGCCCGCGCCGCGGCGTCGAACTGCGGAGCCAGCGCGGGCCACAGCCGCGCGAGCAGCGAGCTCGAGGCCGGGACCCGGGCGCAGCCGCTGCGCGCATCCAGCGCGACGTGCCCGATCAGATGCGCCCGCCGCTTCGCGCGCGTGACGGCGACGTACATCAGCCGGCTGTCCTCCTCGCGCTGGCGCTCGGCGTGCAGCGTGGAAACGCACGCGTAGATCGGATCGGTCTCGCGGCCCTTTTCGGTGACCGCAGCCAGCAGCAGCTCGGGCACGTCGCCGGCACCCGGCCGCTCGATCCAGTGCAGGAGCTGCGGGTCGTCGCCGCGCGGCTTGCGCCCCAGCCCGGCCACGATCACCGTGTCGAACTCGAGGCCCTTGGACTTGTGGATGGTCATGACCTGCAGCCGGTCAGGCGCATGCAGGTCCGGCAGCGCGAACAGGCTGCCCAGCCGCTCGTCGAGGCTGGCCAGGTCCTCGAGGTCGCCGCCGCGCTCGAGCTCATCGATCAGGCGCAGCAGCACCTGGGCGTCCTCGAGGTCGACCTCGTCACGCGCGCAGGCGGGACCGCCCAGGCGCAGCCAGGCGCTCTCGACCCGCCTGCGCAGCGACCCGCGCGCACGCCCGGCAAGAACCGGATCGAGCGCGGCGCGCAGGCGCGCCATGCGCGCGCGGCCGTCCGGGCTCAGCCGTGCGGTGCGCGCCTCGTCCTGCATGAGCTGCAGGATCGTGCGCTCGAATGCATCGGCGTCCTCCGGCGGCACGGCCGGGTCGTTGCCCGCCAGGATCTCGAGGTCGCGCAGGCTCATTCCGCACCACGGCGCGCGCAGCAGGGTGAGCCAGGCGGTGCGGTCCGCCGGGTGCACCAGCGCACGCGTCAGCGCATGCAGATCGCGCACGACCGGGCGCTCGCCGAGGCTTTCGATTTCGATCGCGCGGAACCCGATGCCCGCGGCCTTCAGGTACGGGACGATCTGCGCCAGCTGCGCCTTGGCCCGCACGAGCAGCGCGATCGTGCCATCGGGATTCCCGGTCCGGGCCCGGCGGATCAGGTCCAGCACCAGTGCCGGCTCGGTCACCTCCTGCTCACCGACGAGCGGATGCACTTCGACGCCCGCGCCGGGTGTCGACGCCTTGCGCGCCGTCGACGGGGCGTAGGTCACGGCGCCGGCGCCGATGTCCTCGGTTGCAGGCAGCACGCGGGCGAACACCTCGTTGACCCATTCGACCACCGCGGACTGCGAGCGGAAATTGACCTGCAGCGCGAGCGGCTCCGGCGAGAGGTTGCCGAGCCCGCGTGCGCGCACGCGCAGGAACAGCCCGACCTCGGCCTCGCGGAAGCGATAGATCGACTGCATCGGATCGCCGACCAGGAACAGGGTGCGGCCGTCGCCCGGCTGCCAGCCCGCGGTCAGGCGGTGCAGCAGCTCGAAGTGGCTGTAGGAGGTGTCCTGGAACTCATCGATCAGCAGGTGCTGGATGCGGTAATCGAGGGCCAGCGCGAGATCGGTGGGCGCCTCGACCTCGCCCAGCGACTCGATCGCGCCCAGCGTCGTCTCGGCGAAGTCGACCGCGCCGTGCTGCTGGAATACCAGGCGCAGCTGTGCGAGCGCCAGTGGAAGCAGGCGCCCCAACGCCTGGATGAACGCCCATTGGCGCTCGTCGTACGCGGGATCGGGCAGCGCGCGCACGGCGGCCAGGGCGGCGACGAAGCGGCCATGCCCGGCCAGGCCCTCCAGCACCTGCACCGCGTGCTCGATGGCCTGCCGGCGCAGCACCTGCGCCTCGCCCTTCGCCTGCCCCACCGGCGGGAAGCCCTGCGCCACGTTCACCTTCCGCCGCGGCAGATCACCGTTGGTGAGCAGCAGATCGGCAATCACGCGCCACACCGGGAGCGCGTCGACCGTATCGCCGGGCAAGCCGTGCAGGCGCGAGCAGGCCTCGAGCGCTGCGGACGCCGGACCTGCGGCCAGGAGATTGGCGGCTGCGTAGCGCAGCATCGCGCCGATGTCGTCGATCAGGCGCGCGGGCGCTGCCGCCCGTGCCCGCGCCATGCGCTCGCGCGCGAGGTTGGCCAGCGCGCGCTCGACCGAATCGCGCGAGATGTTGCCCCCCCGCAGCGAGCGCAGCCACTGCTCGCGCCGCTGCAGCAGGCGCTGGAGCAGCCCTCCGGCGGCGGGCAGGTCGTTGTCCAGGTGCAGGAGCAGCGTGGCAACGGCATCGCCATGCTCGGCATCGTCGAGCAGCGCCAGGGTCTCGCGCGCGGCCTCGCGGTAGAGCGCCTGCGCGTCGGTCTCCACGCGGGGCACTGGTCCCAGCCCTGACAGCAGCGGCATGCGCCGCGTGAGCGTGCTGCACAGCGCGTCGATGGTCATGATCTGCAGCCGGCCGGGGTTGGCTTCGATTTCCCAGCCGCGCCCGGCGTCGCGCGCGAGCACGCTCGCAGCCAGTTCCAGCGTCCGCGCAGCGTGCGGGGAGCCCGGCGTCGCACCCGCACGCGCGTCCTGCAGTGCCTCGAGCACGCGGGAGCGCATCTCGGCCGCAGCCTTGCGGGTGAAGGTGATCGCGAGCACCTCCTCGGGCGCACGCGCCTGCGCCAGCACGACCAGGTAGCGCTGGATCAGCAGCCCGGTCTTGCCGGACCCGGCCGGTGCCTGCACGATGAACGAGCGGCCCGGATCGAGCGCGGCGTCGCGGGCAGCGCTGTCAGCCACGGGCGGTTCCTCCGCCATCGCCTCCTGCGGGTCGAGACCGAGCGGGAACTGGCCTGCCGGGTGGGTGCGGTCGCGCGACATGACGGCCGCTCAGTCGCCGTTGCCGGCCTCGGCATCGCCGGCACCGAGCAGCTCGCCGACCCGGCACAGGGAACCGAAGCCGCAGTTGCGGCAGGTGCCCGGGTGGCGCTTGGGATCGACGCGCACCTGTGTGCTGCGGAATTGCGCGCCCAAGGCATCGAGCGCAGCGGACCACCGGGCCAGCTGCCCCGGCCAGTCGTCGGCCTTGTCCTCGAGCTTCGCGCTCGCCAGCGCGTCGATGCCGACGGCCATCCTGCCGTCCTGCGCCAGGCCGTGCAAGGCGCATTCGCCGCGGCGCACGGTGCCGAAGGCTAGGCCGGCAGGCGGCTGCGCGCGCGTGATCGCGTAGGCGGGCAGCTGCGGCTCGTCGGGCCGGTCGCCGAACCAGCCGCGGCTGGCCGCAGCCCCGGTCTTGTAGTCGATCAGCAGCTCGCGGCCGTCGTCCAGTCGGTCGATCCGGTCCAGGCGCATGCGCAGGCGCAGCCCGCCGATGCGCGCGTCCTGCGGCTGCTCCGGCGGCAGCACCTCGAACGGCGGGCGTTGCCGGTCGACCTCGAGCCACTCGAGGAGCAGGCGCACCAGGCGCTCGCGCTCCAGGTCGATGAAGCGGCTCTGGAACAGCGAGCGGCGACGCGGAGCGAACTGCGCGAGCGCGCGGTCCACGGCCTCGCGCACCGCGGCCTCGCACTGCCGCGGCGAGAGGGCGAGCAGCGCGGCCTGGTCGCGCACCGCGCTCCAGAACTGCGCGAGGGCGTCGTGCACCAGCGTGCCGCGCTCGCCTGCGTCGAGGCCCTCGTCGGGATGCTCCACTTCGTCGCCGCCCAGGCGGTACGCGGCGAAGGCGCGGAACGGGCACGCCGCCTGGTCCCGCAGCACCGCGGCGCCGCCGCGCAACTCGATGCCGGCCGGCAGCGCCGCGACCGCGAGGTCCTCCAGCTCCTCCATCGCGCTCGAGGCATGGATGCGGCCGTGACAAGTCTCGAAGCCCGGGGACGGCCGCGCCGCCGGCAAGCCCGCCAGCAACGGGCTGGGCTGCAGCTCGCGATCCTCCTCCATGCGCGGATGGCTGAACACGACCCGCGGCGCGGCCCGCCGCCAGCCTTCCGTGACCCTTCGCGCGAACGCGAGCTCCCACTCGGCCGTGCTGCCGGGCACACCGGCACGGCGCTGCAGCTCGGCAGGCAGCAACGCGCTTGCGCGCGCCGGGCGCGGCCACGCCTCACCGTGCAGCCCGAGCACGATCAGATGATCGAACTCCAGGCCGACGGACTCGAGCACGCCGAGGATCTGGACCGGCACCTCGGGGGTCTCGGGCTGGAACAAGCGGTCCGCGGCGAGCTTGCGCACCAGGTGCACCGCGCCGGCGTAGTCGATTGCGCCCAGGATCGGGTCCAGGCGCGCCAGCCCCGCCACCAGCTCCCGCCAGGCCTCCACGCTCTGGTGCTCCTCGCTGTCGAGCGCGCGCTGCCCGGGCCAGCCCAGCGCGGCCAGCGCGGACTGCAGGTGCGGCCCCCAGGCGCTGGGCAACAGCCGCTGGTGCAGCAGTTCGCGGGTGCGCCGGCGCAGCTGGCGCACCCGCCCGAGCAACAGCGGGCAAGCGTGGCGGCGCCGCTCGTTGGCGGCTTCGTATTCCAGCGTGTCGAGGTCGACGTGAGGCTCGCCGAGGTTGCACAGGCGCAGATCGAGCAGCGCGCGCGCCATGCGCTCGGTCTCGGCATCGCCGAGGAACGGCGAGCGCAGCAACAGGCCGGCCTGGGTGGCCGGCAGCCGGCCGGTCGGCAGCTCGAGCGCCAGCAGCGCAGCGTGGATCACGGGCCAGTCCGAGAGCGGCTGGCCGAGCGAGAGGTTCCAGGGCCGCTGCACGGCGCTGCCCGGCATGACCAGCGCCTGCGGCACCAGCACGTCGTCGAAGATCCGGGCGACGGTCGCGCGGCGCGCGCCCAGATCCGGCACCACGATGCCGATGCGTGCATCGGGCGAGTGCTCCAGCACGCGCCGCGTCGCCGCTGCGGCGGCGAGGACCTCCTCGTCGGGGCCGGCATGGGAGGCGACGCACGCATGGCCGGGGCTGCCGCCCGGGGTGAGCACATCGACCCGCGCGCCGCGCCTGCGCAGCGCGTCCAGCAGCGCCTCGCGCTGCGGGTCGAGGGCGTCGAAGCCGAACAGGATCAGGTGCGCCGGCCCGGCCAGCTGCCCGGATGCGAACTGGTAGGCCAGCTCGTCGGGCAGGCGCGCCGCATCGATGAGCTTCTCGCGCGCGCAGAACTGCAGGAAGCCGTCGGCCCAACCCAGGAAGGCACGCGTCTCCTCGCTCTGCGTGCCGCGCTGGAGGGCCTCCCCCAGCCGGTGTTCGCACACGGTGCGCCACGCGTCGCGCGCCTCGGACGCGATGGCCTGGATGTTCAGGAGCCCGGCCGCCTCCGGTGAACTGCGGACCATGCGCTCCCACAGCGCGAGCTCCTGCTGCGCGTCGAGCAGCAGCGGCAGCGCCGTGGCGAACTGCGCGCCCTGCCATGCGCGCTGGAGCCAGGCCGACCATGACAGGACATCCGGAGAGGGCCAGGCGGAGCAGCCGGCGGACGCCTGGACCTGGTCGAAGGCGCGGCGGACCGCCTGCGCGAGCCGCCGGGTCGGCGTGACTACCGTGGCACCCGCAGCGAGCGGGGCGAGGAGGTCAGCGAGCATCCGGGATCAACCTGCGCATGCGACTCCCCTTTCGGCAGGCAGGTGCGGGGATGGCGGCCCGGCCGGCGCGCTCATCCCGCGCGCGGTGACCCGGCCACGTCCGGGCGCAGGCCGGCAGGCGGCCGGGCAACGCGAGCCTACCGCTGCAGCAGGCCCTTCTTGTCCTTCACCTTGGCGAAGTCGTCGGCGTCGGCCGGCGCATCCTTCTTCTCGGTGATGGCGGGCCAGTCCTTGCACAGCTGTGCGTTCAGGCCGATGAACTCGCGCTGGTTCACCGGCACGTCGTCCTCGGCGAAGATGGCCTCCACCGGGCACTCGGCCACGCACAGGGTGCAGTCGATGCACTCGTCCGGGTCGATGACCAGCATGTTCGGGCCCTCGCGGAAACAGTCCACCGGGCACACGTCCACACAGTCGGTGTACTTGCACTTGATGCACGGTTCGGTGACGACGTAGGTCATGCGGGAGGTCGGGCGGGAAGCAGTGGTATCCGGACTGCAAGTTTAACAGAGGGCCCGGGCCGGCTCCCCGCGCCGGGCCCGTGTTCCCGCACGGCGACGCTTTTTTTGCGTTAGCATAGCCGCCAATTCCAGGGGGTCGGGCCGGCCGGCGCGACCTCGACACTTCCCCCACCCACACCGCCGGAGGCTATCCACTCCATGAGCGAGCACATCCATCACATCACCGACGACACCTTCGAGAACGAGGTGCTGCAGTCGTCCACCCCCGTGCTGGTCGACTACTGGGCCGAGTGGTGCGGCCCCTGCAAGATGATCGCCCCCATCCTCGACGACGTCGCCCAGGAGTACGCCGGGCGCCTGAAGGTCGCCAAGCTCAACATCGACGAGAACCAGAGCACCCCGCCCAGGTACGGCATCCGCGGGATCCCCACCCTGATGCTGTTCAAGAACGGCAACATGGAAGCGATGAAGGTGGGCGCCCTGTCGAAGTCGCAGCTCACCGCCTTTATTGACAGCAACATCTAAAGTCTTTAACCTCCCCGGTCGATAAGCCAGAAGTCAGGCGGCTTTCAGTCTCCCTGGCGCGGGATCGGCACCAGAACAAGAACCGATCGATCCTAGGCCGCGGCTCCCAGCAGGGGCCGCCAGTGCGCCAGCCAAATCCCCGCCTTCTCCCCTTTCCGTCGGCTCTTCTTCGCCAGTGTCCGCGCTGCCCAAGGTCCATTCCCCTACCGCCACCATGCACCTGTCCGACCTCAAGAACCTCCACGTCACCGAGCTCGTGGAGATGGCCAATGCCAACGAGATCGAGAACGCCAACCGCCTGCGCAAGCAGGACCTCATCTTCGCCCTGCTGAAGAACCAGGCGAAGAAGGGGGAGAGCATCTTCGGGGAGGGCACCCTCGAGGTGCTGCCCGACGGCTTCGGCTTCCTGCGCTCGCCCGACACCTCGTACCTGGCCGGCCCCGACGACATCTACGTCAGCCCCTCGCAGATCCGCCGCTTCAACCTGCACACGGGCGACTCGATCGAGGGCGAGATCCGCACGCCCAAGGACGGCGAGCGCTACTTCGCGCTGGTCAAGGTCGACAAGGTCAACAACGAGCCGCCCGAGAACGCGAAGAACAAGATCCTCTTCGAGAACCTCACGCCGCTCCACCCGACATCCGCGTTCACCCTGGAGCGCGACATCCGCGCCGAGGAGAACCTGACCGGGCGCATCATCGACATCGTGGCCCCGATCGGGAAGGGCCAGCGCGGGCTGATCGTCTCGCCGCCCAAGGCCGGCAAGACGGTGATGCTCCAGCACATGGCCCACGCGATCACCGCCAACCACCCGGACGTGATGCTGATCGTGCTGCTGATCGACGAGCGCCCGGAGGAAGTCACGGAGATGCAGCGCTCGGTGCGCGGCGAGGTGGTCTCGTCGACCTTCGACGAGCCCGCGACGCGGCACGTGCAGGTGGCCGAGATGGTGATGGAGAAGGCCAAGCGGCTGGTCGAGCACAAGAAGGACGTGGTCATCCTGCTCGACTCGATCACGCGGCTGGCACGCGCCTACAACACCGTGGTGCCGGCCTCGGGCAAGGTGCTGACCGGCGGCGTGGATGCCAATGCGCTGCAGCGTCCGAAGCGCTTCTTCGGCGCCGCCCGCAACGTCGAGGAGGGCGGCAGCCTGACCATCCTCGCCACCGCGCTGATCGACACCGGCTCGCGCATGGACGACGTGATCTACGAGGAGTTCAAGGGCACCGGCAACATGGAGGTCCACCTCGACCGCCGCATGGCCGAGAAGCGGATCTACCCGTCGATCAACGTCAACCGCTCCGGCACCCGGCGCGAGGAGCTGCTGCTGCGCCAGGACGTGCTGCAGAAGGTCTGGATCCTGCGCAAGCTGCTCTATCCCATGGACGACCTGGAAGCCACCGAATTCCTGCTCGACAAGGTCAAGGCCACGAAGAACAACAACGAGTTCTTCGACTCGATGAAGCGGGGCTGACATCAGGCCCTAGGGGCCAGGCGCCAGATTGACGGCGCGCTTCGCGCATCTGGATTGCCCACGATGCTCGAGTTGCCCGCTTGTCCCTGGCGTCTGGCGCCTGGGGGATGGAGCCTGCCTGAGCCCACCTTGAAGAGGTGGGCTCAGGCGCATATAATTGATGGTTTTCCCGGAGCGGTCGGCAATCGCTCGAACAGGAGTCCTGAGGCCATGAAAGAAGGCATCCACCCGGATTACAAGGAAATCAACGTCATCTGCAGCTGCGGCAACACCTTCAAGACACGCTCGGTCCTGGGCAAGGACCTGCACGTGGAAGTGTGCTCGGCCTGCCACCCGTTCTACACCGGCAAGCAGAAGATCCTCGACACCGCCGGCCGGGTCGAACGCTTCCGCCAGCGCTATGCGCGCGGTGGTGCGGCCAAGGCCGGGGGCGCCAAGCCTGCCGCCTGAGCGGTCCGCGCCGTTGACTGAAAAGGCAGCCTCGATGGCTGCCTTTTTCTTTGCTGCCCTCCCCCTCCCACCCCCGGCCGCCCCCCTCCCGGGGCGGTAAACTAGGCAAGCTCTGGTCTGCGCGGCCCGCCTGCGCACAGAACAGCCGGACCCAACCCGACCACCCCGATGGCCGACGCCTCCCCGCCCACGCAACCCGGCCGCAAGGACCCGATCCTCGCGCATCCGGTCGCCTTCGTCTGCGTGGTGGCGCTGCTGTGGCTCTTCGCCGGCCTGATCGGCCACGATCCCTGGAAGCCCGAGGAAGCCCAGTACTTCGGCGTCGCCTACGAGATGTTCCAGACCGGCGACTTCGTGGTGCCCACCCTGGCGGGCGAGCCCTACGTGCGCAACCCGCCGCTCTCACCCATCGTCGCCACGCTGGTGGCGCAGGCGCTGGTTCCCGTGCTGCCGTTCCACGACGCGGCCCGGCTGTCGAGCGGGCTGTTCATGGCGCTGACGCTGCTGCTCGCGGCGGCCACCGCCCGCGAGCTGTTCGGTGCCGGCCGAAGCTGGCTGGCGCCGCTGGCGCTGCTGGGCTCGGTCGGCGTGCTGCTCCCGGCGCACTTCCTCGTGCCCGAGATCCCGCAGCTTGCGGGCAGCGCGCTCGCGCTGTACGGCTTCGCGCTCGGCCTGCGGCGCCCGTTGCCGGGCGGACTCGCCCTGGGCACCGGCGTTGGCATGGCGTTCCTGGCCAAGGGATTCCTCGGCCCGGCCTGCCTCGTCGCCACTGCCCTCGCGCTGCCGGTGGTCAGTGCGCACTGGCGCAGCCGGCGCTACCTCGCGGTGCTCGTCGCTGCTGTCGTCGCGGCCGTGCCGTGGCTGCTGGTCTGGCCCGCACTGCTCGGGGCGCGCGCGCCGGAGGCGCTGAACCAGTGGCTGTGGATCGACAACGTCGGGCGCCTGACGGGCGAAGATCCGCTCTGGCCGCCGGACAAGCCCGGCTTCTACCTCGCGCTGCTGCCGTGGTTCGCGTTCCCGTCGCTGCCGCTCGCGGCGTGGGCGGTGTGGGCGCAACGCCGCAAGCTGGGCGAGGCGCGGATGGTGCTGCCGCTCGTGTTCACCGCGGCATTCCTGGTCGTGCTCTCCGCCTTCGGCACGCCGCGCGACGGCTACGCCCTGCCGGTGCTGGTGCCGTTGGCAATCCTCGCCGGAGTGGGGCTGCTGCAGCTCAGCCGCAGTACCAGCCACGCGTTCTGGTGGTTCGCGATGCTGTTCCCGACCTTCATGGTACTGATGGGCTGGTTCGAGTGGTTCGCGCTCGAGATCGGCGTGCCCGCGGCGCGCCAGCGCCACTGGCTGCGGCTGCAGCCCGGCTATCAACCGCACGTCGATCTGTTCGTGCCGGCCGCCGCGCTGCTCATCACGGCGCTGTGGGCATGGCTGATCTGGCGCATGCGCCGCAGCCCCGAGCGCCCGCTGATGGCCTGGGGCGCCGGCGTGGCGGTGATCTGGAGCATCGCCTCGCTGATGTTCACCGATTACGTCAACGCCGAGAAGAGCTACCGCCAGGTGGTCATGGCCATGGCGCGCGAGCTGCCACCCGGCCACGACTGCATCTCCAGCTACGCCCTGGGCGACGCGCAGCGCGCGATGCTGCATTACTTCGCCGGCATCCGCACCTGGCGCGAGAGCGTGCCCGGGCGCAGCCGCGACTGCCAGATACTGATCGTCCAGGGTGCGCGCGCCAACATGTACGTGCCCGGGCCGGAGTGGGTGCAGATCTGGGAGGGCGCGCGGGCCGGCGAGAAGCGCGAGCTGTTCCGGCTATACAAGCGCGGCTGAGCGGATGACCTACACCCTGTCCACCATGGCGCAGGCGCCGTCGTACGAGGCGCTCGCCGCCGGCTTCGCCTGGCAGGTGCCGCAGCGCTACAACATCGCCTGGGACTGCTGCGGGCGCCACGCCGTGCAGCGCGAGCGCTTCGCCCTCTACTTCGAGGACGAGGACGGCGGTCGCAGTGCCTGGTCGTTCTGGGACATCCAGGTGCAGGCGAACCGCCTGTCCAACGCGCTGGCTGCGCTCGGGGTGCGACGCGGGGACCGCGTGGCCATCCTGCTGCCCCAGCGGCCGGAGACGGCGATCAGCTACATGGCGATCTTCCAGATGGGCGCGGTCGCGGTGCCGCTGTCGCACCTGTTCGGTCCCGACGCGCTGGAATACCGCCTGCGCGACTCCGGCGCCTGCGTCGCGATCGCCGACCCGGAGACGCTTCCCCGGCTGGAACCGGTGCGCGGTCGCCTGGGCGAGCTGCGTCATGTCATCGGCGCGGCAGGGGCGCGTGGCGCCGGGGTCAGTCCCTGGGAGGGCCTGCTCGCGCGTGCCGCCTCGCGCTTCACGCCGGCCGACACGCTGGCCGACGATCCCGCGCTGATCATCTACACCAGCGGCACCACCGGCGCCCCCAAGGGCGGGCTCATCCCGCATCGTGCCCTGCTCGGGAACCTGCCGGGCTTCGCGTGCTCGCACGACTTCTTTCCGCAGGCCGGCGACATGTTCTGGTCGCCGGCGGACTGGGCCTGGACCGGCGGCCTGTTCGACGCACTCCTGCCCACCTGGCACTTCGGCATGCCCATCCTGGCCTACCGCGGCCGCTTCGATCCGGAGCGCGCGTGCCGCCTGATGCAGGACTACGGCGTGCGCAACGCGTTCATCTTCCCCACCGGGCTCAAGATGATCATGAAGGAAATCGGCAGCGTGCGCGCGCGCTTCGACCTCAACCTGCGCAGCATGATGAGCGGCGGCGAGGCGGTCGGCGACTCGGTGATGGACTGGGCCCGCGCCGAGTTGGGCGTCTCGATCAACGAGATCTTCGGCCAGACCGAGATGAACTACGTGATCGGCGGGTGCGCCGCGCTGTTCGCCCCGCGCGCCGGGTCGATGGGGCGGCCCTATCCCGGCCATCGCATCGCGCTGCTCGACGACGCCGGCCGGCAGGTGGTCGACGGCGAGATCGGCGAAGTGGCAGTATGGCGCGAGGGCGACCCGGTCGTCTTCCTCGAGTACTGGAACAACCCGGCGGCGACGCGGGCGAAGTTCACCGGCGGCTGGGGCCGGACCGGCGACCTCGCGGTGCGCGACGCGGACGGCTTCTACTGGTACAAGGGCCGCACCGACGACGTGATCAAGAGCGCCGGCTACCGCATCGGCCCGGCCGAGATCGAGGACTGCCTGGTCAAGCATCCGGCAGTCGGCAACGCCGCGGTAGTGGGAATCCCCGACGAGGAACGCGGGTCCCGCATCAAGGCCTTCATCGTGCTGCGCCCCGGCGCTGAAGGCGGACCGGAGACCGAGCGCTCGATCCAGGCGCACGTGCGCGAGCGACTCGCCCCCTACCAGTATCCGAAGGAACTGGAGTTCGTATCGGAGCTGCCGCTGACCACGACCGGCAAGGTGCAGCGCAAGCTCTTGCGGGAGCGGCCCGCAGCCCCCAAGTCGTAGGCCTGCCATGGGGCAGCCGGCCCGGCCCGTGCTCCCCTGCCACCCAGGAACTGCACCATGTCCGACTCGCTGCAACGCTTCATCTTCGAGGGCGCGCCGGTGCGTGGCGAGCTGGTGCACCTGGACGCCACCTGGCGCGCGGTGCTAGAGCGCCACGACTACCCGACCGCGCTGCGTGGCGTGCTCGGCGAGCTCATGGCCGCAGCCGCGCTGCTGTCCGCGACGCTCAAGTTCGACGGCTCGCTCATCCTGCAGGTCCAGGGCAGCGGCGCGGTCAAGCTGATCGTGGTCGAGTGCACCAGCGAGCAGACCATGCGCGCGACCGCCAAGTGGGAAGGCGAGCTGTCCGGGAGCTTCCGCGCGCTGGTGGGCGATGGCCGCTTCGTCATCACCATCGCGCCCGATGACGTGACCCAGACCTACCAGGGCATCGTCGAGCTGACCGGCGACAGCGTGGCGCAGGTGCTCGAGCACTACATGGGCACTTCCGAGCAACTCGAGACCCGCATGTGGCTCGCCTCCGACGGCGAGCAGGCCGCCGGCATGCTGCTGCAGCGGGTGCCGGGCCCGGCCGGCGACGACGACGACGCGTGGAACCGCGCGGTCACCCTGGGCGACACCGTGCGCGGCGAGGAGCTGCTCGCGCTGCCCGGCCCCCAGGTCATCCGCCGCCTCTACCACGAGGAGGACATCCGCGTGTTCGACCCGCGCGTGGTGAGCTTCCGCTGCTCCTGCTCGCGCGAGCGCGTGGTGAACATGCTGCGCATGCTCGGCCACGGGGAGGTCAAGTCGATCATCGCCGAGCGCGGCGCGGTCGAGGTGAACTGCGAGTTCTGCAACCGCCACTACGGCTTCGACACCGTGGACGCGGAGCAGATCTTCGCGGCGGAGCTGCAGACTCGGGCAAGCAGCACGCGGCACTAGACCCTCCGCAAGCTTCAGATCCAGACGCATGTTCAATGCGCTTTCGAATTAGATGCCAGCCATGCCCACCGACGAAGCCGGCGATTCGCGCACCCGCATCGACAAGTGGCTCTGGGCCGCGCGCTTCTTCAAGACCCGCTCGCTTGCAGCGGATGCGGTCGAGAGCGGCAAGGTGCTGCTCAACGGCGCGCGGGTGAAGCCGGCCAGGGCGCTCAAGGTCGGCGACGAGCTGTTCGTGCGCACCCCGGGGTTCGAGTACACGCTGCACGTGGCGGAGCTGTCGGACAAGCGCGGCTCGGCCCCCATCGCGGCACGGCTCTACGCGGAGACCGACGAGAGCAGGCGCAAGCGCGAGGCCCTGCGCGAGAACCCGGCGGCGCGCGATCCGGGGGCGACGATCCGCGGCCGTCCCACCAAGCGCGACCGCCGCCGGCTGCACAAGCTGCGCGGCGACGACTCCGGATGATGCGGCGCACAAGGCGGGGTATATAATGGCCGATCCGGTGCGCGCTGCGCCGGGACCCGGCAGACCACGGAGGAGCACATGGACGGCGGACGTGAGGTAGTGGTGGTGAGCGGTGTGCGCACCGCGATCGGCGACTTTGGCGGCGGCCTGAAGGACTTCGCACCGACCGACCTGGCCGCGCGCGTGGTGCGGGAAGCGGTGAGCCGCGCGAAGGTCGCACCCGAGGACGTGGGCCACGTGGTGTTCGGCAACGTGATCCACACCGAACCCAAGGACATGTACCTGTCGCGCGTGGCAATGATCAACGGCGGGCTGGCCAAGGAGACCCCGGCGATGACGCTGAACCGCCTGTGCGGCAGCGGGCTGCAGGCGATCGTCTCGGCCTCCCAGGTGATCATGCTCGGCGATGCCGATGTCACGCTGGCCGGCGGCGCCGAATCGATGAGCCGTGGCGGCTACCTGGTGCAGAGCGCACGCTTCGGCGCACGCATGGGAGATGCGCAGATGACCGACATGATGGTCGGCGCCCTCACCGACCCCTTCGACGTGCAGCACATGGGCATCACCGCCGAAGCCGTCGCGGCGAAGTGGGGCATCTCGCGCGGCATGCAGGACGAGCTCGCGGTGGAGAGCAACCGCCGCGCGATCAACGCGATCGAGAAGGGCTACTTCAAGGACCAGATCCTGCCGATCGAGATCAAGACCAGGAAGGGCACCGTCGTCGTCGATCGGGACGAGCATCCGCGCGCGGACGCGTCGGTGGAGAGCCTGGCGAAGCTGCGCGCGGTGTTCCAGAAGGACGGCACCGTCACGGCCGGCAACGCGTCCAGCATCAACGACGGCGCAGCCGCAGTCGTGCTCGCCGAGCGCCGGGTCGCGGAGAAGAAGGGCCTCAAGCCACTCGCTCGCCTGGTCGCGTATGGCCACGCAGGCGTGGACCCGAAGATCATGGGCATCGGCCCGGTGCCCGCGGTGAAGAACGCGATGGCGCGAGCCGGACTGCGCGTGGGCGACATGGACGTCATCGAGTCGAACGAGGCGTTCGCAGCGCAGGCCTGCGCAGTGGCGAAGGACCTCGAGTTCGACATGAAGAAGGTCAACCCCAACGGCGGCGCGATTGCGCTGGGCCATCCGATCGGGGCCACCGGGTGCATCCTGACGATCAAGGCGATCGCCGAGTTGCACCGCACCGGCGGCCGCTACGGCCTGGTCACGATGTGCATCGGCGGCGGCCAAGGCATCGCAGCAATCTTCGAGCGAATTTAACCTCTTGCAGTGCCCCGCGGGGCACTCGCACACGGGGCGGGCACGGGTTCATCCCGTATCCGCCCCGTTTTCTTTCCTACACATCAGTTATTTAATCCATCCAGTGAGATAGCACGGCCCTACGCCCATAATTGGGGCAGCGCCCTACCGCAGTGCAAGAAAGATCTTGACAAGAACGCCGCAGGCGCTACAATTCGGTGCGCTTTTGCAGCGCAACAAATTCGGTTCCCACCGTCACATGACAGATCCATCCAGCCGGGGAGATTCGCAGATGATCGCCGTACCGGAAGATTTCACCACGTACCAGAAGTCCGCCATCGACACTTTCGTCAAGTTCGCCGATGCGTGGTCCAACGCCGCCGAGCAGCTCTTCGACCTGAACGTGAAGAGTGCCAAGGCCGGCAGCCAGGAAGCCCTGAAGCAGGCTCGCGCCCTCGCGACCGCCAAGGACGTGCAGGAATTCGTCTCGCTCCAGACCGCCTTCGCCCAAGCCAATGCCGAGAAGACCACCGGCTTCGCGCGCGCGCTCTACACCTGGGGCACCGAAGCCCAGGGCGAGATCTCCAAGCTGATCGACAGCCAGATCGGTGAAGTCAATCGGACCTTCGCGTCCGCGCTGGACAAGGCCTCCAAGGCCGCTCCGAGCGGCTCCGAGTTCGCCTTCGCTGCGGTCAAGCAGGCAGTCAGCGCCGCCAACCAGGCCTACGACGCGATCAGCAAGGCGGGCAAGCAAGTGGCCGAGATGACCGAGAGCACGGTCGCCGCGACCGCCAACGCGGTGGCGCCCGTCATCGCGAAGAAGAAGGCCGCCTGAGCGCACAGCCGCTTCGGCAAGCCGAAATGCAAAAGCCCCCGCTGGTCGGGGGCTTTTTGCTTTGGTGGAAACGAAAGAGCAGCGGCCGAAGTGAAAAGGTGAAGAGGTGAACAGGAGAAGGCGGCTGGCGACCCACGGTCGCCTCCCGTTCACCTTTTCACCTCTTCACCTCGTCACAGCTTCAGGAAGTGCTCGCGGTAGTGGCGCAGCTCGTCGATCGACTCGTAGATGTCGGCAAGCGCCTCGTGCCGGCCCTGCTTGGTCAGTCCGGCCAGCACGTCGGGCTTCCAGCGCCGCGCGAGCTCCTTGAGGGTGCTCACGTCGAGGTTGCGGTAGTGGAAGTGCGCCTCCAGGCGCGGCATGTAGCGCGCCAGGAAGCGGCGGTCCTGGCAGATCGAGTTGCCGCACATGGGCGAGGCCGAGGCCGGCACGTGGCGTTCGAGGAAGGTCACCATTTCCTGCTCCACTTCGGCTTCACCGAGAGTGGAAACCCGGACGCGCTCGGTGAGGCCGGTGCGGGCGTGTGTCGACTTGTTCCACGAATCCATGCCGTCGAGCACCGCGTCGCTCTGGTGCACCGCGCGCACCGGGCTCTCGGCCACGACCTCCAGCTGCTGGGTGGTCACCACCATGGCCACTTCGAGGATACGGTCGCTGTCGGGCTTGAGCCCGCTCATCTCGAGGTCGATCCAGATCAGGTGGGTGCTGTCCTGTGCCATAATTTTCCAGGGAATTCCGAACGACCCATTCTGTCATATCGGCATTGCCGATGGCACCTGTAGCGAGCGCATCCACCATGAACACCTTCACGCTGCTGTTCCTCCTCGCCCTGGCGGTTTCGCTGGGCGTGCGGCTCTGGCTGGGTCAGCGCCACATCCACCACATCCTCGCCCACCGCGCGGCAGTGCCGGCCGAGTTCACCGGACAGATCGGCCTGGAGGCGCACCAGAAGGCGGCGGACTACAGCGCCACCCGGACCTACTTCAACATGCTCCACAGCACCTTCGACGTCGGGGTGCTGATGGTGCTGACCTTCGGCGGCGTGCTGCAGCTGCTCGGCAGCGCCACGGCGAGCTGGTTCGCCAGCCCGCTGCTGCAAGGAACGGCCCTGATCGGCCTGTTCGCGCTCATCACCTCCGCGCTCGACCTCCCGTTCAGCTGGTACCGCACGTTCAAGATCGAAGCGCGCTTCGGCTTCAACAAGATGACCCTGGGCATGTGGATGGGCGACTTCCTCAAGCAGGGCCTGGTGGCCGCCGCCTTCGGGCTGCCCCTGGTCCTCGCGGTGCTGTGGCTCATGCACGGGATGGGCAGCTACTGGTGGCTCTACGTGTGGCTGGTGTGGATGGGCTTCAGCATCTTCGTCATGGCGGTCTATCCGGCCTTCATCGCGCCGCTGTTCAACAAGTTCTCGCCCATGGAGGACGGCTCGCTCAAGCAGCGCATCGAGCGCCTGCTGGAGCGCTGCGGGTTCCGCTCCAGCGGTCTGTTCGTGATGGACGGCTCGCGCCGCAGCACGCACGGCAATGCCTACTTCACCGGCTTCGGCAAGACCAAGCGCATCGTCTTCTTCGACACCCTGATCGCACGCCTGAACGAGGACGAGATCGAGGCCGTGCTCGCGCACGAGCTGGGGCACTTCAAGCTGCATCACGTGATCCGGCGCATGGCGCTCACCTTCGTGGTGAGCCTGGCCTTCCTCGCGCTGCTGGGCTGGATCAAGGATGCATCCTGGTTCTACAACGGCCTGGGGGTGGCGTACCCGGCCAGCGACGCGATGGCGCTGATTCTCTTCATGCTGGTGGTGCCGGTGTTCACGTTCCTCCTGCAGCCGCTGGCGGCGATGTATTCGCGCAAGCACGAGTTCGAGGCCGACCGCTATGCGGCGCAGTACAGCTCGGCGCGCGAGCTGGTGAGCGCGCTGGTCAAGCTGTACAAGGACAACGCGTCCACGCTGACCCCGGACCCGGTGCACTCGGCGTTCTACGACTCGCACCCGCCCGCTCGCATCCGCATCTCGCGGCTGCAGTCGTATGCGTCGTAGACGTTGGGCGTGATCTCACTTCGGAACCGCAATGAACACAGAGGGCACAGAGGTACTCAGAGGAAAACTGCGGGTGCCGCCCTCCGTGTACCTCTGCGTCCTCTGTGTTCCATGCGGTAGGGTGTAGGGTTTCCACCATGAACGAGGTCACCAGCGACCTGCGCCGCCGCAAGTGCATCCCCTGCGAGGGCGGCACGCAGCCGCTCACCGATGCACAGATCCAGCCGCTGCTGAACGGTGTGCCGGGCTGGGTGCTGGAGAACGGCGGCATCACGAAGACGTTCCGCTTCCGCAACTACCACGAGACCATCGCGTTCGTGAACGCCATGGCCTGGATCTCGCACCGCGAGGACCACCACCCCGACCTGCAGGTCGGCTACAACCAGTGCAAGGTGAGCTACGTGACACACGCGCTCCAGGGCCTGTCCGGGAACGACTTCATCTGCGCGGCGAAGGTCGACGCGCTGCTCGAGCCGTGAGGCGCCTGGCCCTGCTGGCGCTCGCCGGGCTGGCGGCGTGCGCATCCAAACCGCCGCCCAACCCGGATGCCACCGCCTGCCTGCAGGAGGCCCCGGCGGCGAAGTCCAGCGGCGACTTCAACCAGCGCCTGATTTCGCTGAAGACCCGCGCCGCCTTCTTCGGCAGCTGCATGGAGGCGCGCGGCTACGCCCTGGACGAAGCCGCGCTGGAGGCCGACCAGGTGCACTACGAGCAGGTCAAGTACGCCGAATGGCTGTGGGGAGATCCCCTGCTGGCCATGCGGTTACGCGAGCAGGAACTGCGGGCGGACCCCAGCTTCTGGCGCAAGGCCGACACCCTCACCCCCGGCCAGAAATCCGACACTCAAGTTTCTCCGGATTGGGCAGATAAGTGACGTACCGCCGGGAATTCCCGGCGGGTGGGTCTGCCGGCAGCCCTCCGCGGCTGCGCCGGCCCAGCAACTGTTAAAAGGGCAAACCCACCGAAAGGTGGGGACGCAAAGTCACCGGTCTACCGGGTGCCGGCCGTCGGGCACCCCAGGACAGCGGGACCGCCAGGTGCAACGATCCCCATTGGAGTCGTGACCTCAGGCGCCCCGCCCTCCCCGGCCGACCGCGCGCCGCCCGTTGATCGGACTTGCAACCACGCCGACCATCCCGGGAGGGTCCAGGCATGAGCATCAACGCCGCCACCGCCAACGTCATCCCCATGCGCGACTTCGACCGTCCCGCCCCGTCGCAGCAGGCCAGCCAGTTCGAGCGCCTGCTCAAGGAGTGCCAGGAACTGGCCCTCGGGCGGCTGCAGAAGTCCCTCACCGGCATGCTGGACAAGGCCGGTGATGCACTGTGGGAGCTCGCCGGCAGCGCCACCGACCGCGACACGCGCGAGCTGTACACCAAGGCCAAGGACTCCATCACCTCGCATCGCCGGACCATCGAGGAGCAGTTCCGCACCCGCTGGCTGTCCGAGTTCGAGTCGCGCAGCTCGCGCAACCGGAAGGGCGACGAATTCAGCAAGTACGACCTGTCCTCGCTGGAGCTCAACCTGGTCGAGGAGGACGACCTCGACGAGACCCTCAAGACCAACGAGATGGCCGCCAAGCTGCGCCGCTACTGCGACGAGGAGCTGGCGGCGCTCGACCAGCGCGTCGGGGTGCTGCTCGGCGATGCCACCCTGCAGGGCGAGGCCAACCCGTTCAGCCCGCAGGCGATCTGCAACGCCTACAAGGCGACCTGCAAGCACGTCGAGCCCGACTCGAAGCTGCGCACGGTGTTCCGAAAGCTGTTCGACGATCACGTGCTGGACGACATCCGCTCGATCTACAAGGACCTCAACGCGCTGCTGGTGCAGCGTTCGATCCTGCCCAAGATCCGCTACGGCGCACAGCGTTCGGCCGGCGGCGTCGGCCCGCGCGGCAGCGGCACTGCGGCAGCGGTGGCCGCGGCAGCGGAGGCCTACGCGAACGTGGCCCAGGCCGAGGGGGTTGCGAACGGCGGTGGCGAGCAGGACTTCTTCTCGATGCTCCAGGGGCTGATGGGGGTGGGACGCGCAGTGGCCGGCGCCGGGACTGCGGCAGTGACCGGCGCGATCGGTCCCGCCGTGCAGGTGCCGGGCTTCCCGCCGATCCTCGGCGCCGCGCCCACGGGCGGGGTCGCGATGCTGCAGGGTGCGGAGCTGGTCGGATCGCTCACGCGCATCCAGCACGGCGACGTGAGCTCGATCGGCGGGGGCAGCCTGCCGCTCGCGGCGCAGCTGGTCGAGCCGGGCACGCACAACGTGCTGCGCGAGCTCAAGGGCACCTCGTTCGGCACCGGCCTGGGGCAGGCCGACGGGATGACGCTCGATATCGTCACCATGCTGTTCGACCAGATCTTCGACGACAGCAAGCTGCCCAGCGCGATGAAGGGGCTGATCGGGCGCCTGCAGATCCCGATGCTCAAGGTCGCGCTGCTGGACAAGACGTTCTTCTCGAAGAAGTCGCACCCGGCGCGCAAGCTGCTCGATGCGCTGGGCGACGTCGCGCTCGGTCTGCCTGCCGACTTCGGCACCGGCACCCCGCTCTACACGCGCCTGGACGGGATCATCCAGCGCCTCGTCGACGGCTTCCAGGACAGCATCGACATCTTCGATGCCCTGCGGGTGGAGCTCGAGGGCGTGCTGGAGGAGGAGAACCGCCGTGCGGAAGCCGAAGCACGTGCGACCGCACAGCGCATGGAGCAGAGGGAGAAGCTCGAGATCGCCCGCGCTGTGGCGCAGAACGAGGTGCGGCTGCGCGCCGAAAGCCGGCAGATTCCGCGCGCGGTCCTGAAGTTTCTCGCCACGCAGTGGGTCAAGCTGCTTCTCGTCGCGCACGCCAAGCACGGCATGGACAGCGAAGCGTACCGCACCGCGGTGGCGACGATGGACCTGCTGATCTGGAGCGTGACCCCGATGCACCACCTGGAGGAACGCCGCAAGCTTGCCGCCAAGCTGCCGGGGCTGCTCAAGCGCGTCAACCTGGGCATGCAGCTGGTGGGCACCGACGAGACCACGCGCCGTGTGTTCTTCGCCAAGCTCATGCGCTGCCATACGAAGGTGATCAACGGAACGGCGTCGCCCGCGGCCCCCGCCGCGAGGCTGGCGCAGCCGATGGCACGTCCGGCTGCCCCGCAGTCCGATGGCGCCCCCACGGCCGGCGCTGCGCTGGACTCCGCGTTGCCGCTGGCATCGCTCGACTTCGGTGCCAGCCTGGAGGCCGCAGCGCCCGCGGCGGGCACGACGGTGGAAGCGCCCGCACCGGCGAGCGCACCATCCGCCGACGTCGATGCCGACATCGAGCCGGCCGAGGCACCGCCCGAGTTCGCGCCCGTCACCATCCGCAACCCATTCGGAGAAGGCGACATCGAGGTCGAGGAGATCAGCCTGTCGGACATCCCGGGACCGGCCGGCGGGACCCAGGTGCCGCCCTCGGATGCCGGTGGCGACGAGTACAGCCAGCTCGCGACCAGCCTGCAGGAAGGGGTCTGGGTCGAGTTCCGCGACGAGGACATGCGCCGCCCTGCGCGCCTGTCCTACATCAGTCCGCTGAAGGGGACCTACCTGTTCGTCAACCGGCAGGGCAAGAAGGTCGGCGAATATTCGGTCTACCAGCTCGCGCGCGAGTTCCGCATGGGCAACGCCGTCGTGCTCGACCAGGTACCCCTGTTCGATCGCGCGATGACCAGCCTGGTCGGGGCGCTGAAGGGCGCGGGCAAGGTGCACTGACCGCGGCTGCGGCCGCGGTCGGTCAGTTGGCGGACACGGCCCGGTCCGCCGCCCATGCGCGCAGGGCGTCGATGCGCTCGGCCATGGTCACGGACAGCGGGCGGGTGGACTCGAGCTCGCGCCGCAGGATCTCCGCGTCCAGCGATGCCTTGCGCGCGTGCGCCTCGTAGAGCGAGGACACCACCGCCTGCTCGATCTCCGCACCCGAGAAGCCGGTACTGAGCGCGGCCAGCGCATCGACGTCGAAGCGCGCGGGGTCCTGGCTGCGGCGGCGCAGGTGAATGCGGAAGATATCGGCGCGCGTGGCCGCATCCGGAAGGTCGACGAAGAAGAGCTCATCGAAGCGGCCCTTGCGGATCAGCTCCGGCGGCAGCTGGGAGATGTCGTTGGCGGTGGCGACCAGGAAGACCCGCTTCTGGCGCTCGGCCATCCACGTCAGCAGGGTGCCCAGCACGCGGCGCGACACCCCGCCGTCGCTGCTCCCGCTCTCGTCGCCGCCGAGCCCCTTCTCGATCTCGTCCATCCACAGCACGCACGGCGCCATTGCCTCGGCCGCCGCCAGCGCCTCGCGCAGATTGCGCTCGGTCTGCCCGAAGAACTTGTTGTAGAGCGCACCGAAGTCCAGCGCGAGCAGGGGCAGGCCCCAGCCGCCGGCCACCGCCTTCGCCGCCAGGCTCTTGCCGCCGCCCTGCACGCCCAGCAGCAGGATGCCCTTGGGCACGTCCAGTCCGGGCACCGGCGCGCCGGTGAAGATCTCGCGCCGGCGCTCCAGCCAGCGCTTGAGGTTGTGCAGCCCGCCCACGTCCGCGAAGCGGGCCGTGTCCAGTTCCAGCGAGAGCAGCGAATCGGCCGCCAGCGACTCGTGCTTGTACCTGAGCACGCGCGCGACATCCTCCAGCGTCAGGCGCGAATCGTCACGCACCGACTGGCGCACCAGGCGGCGGGCGTCGTCAGCACTCATGCCGGAGAGATGCTGGGCGAGCAGGTCGACGGCCTCGCGCTGGCCACGCAGCTCGGTGATGCCCCGCTCGTGCTTCCACAGATCGACCTCCTCGCGGATGATCTGGTGGACGGCCTGCGCGTCGGGCATGGTCAGGCGCATGCGCGCACCCATGCGGGCCAGCGGCGCGGGCAGGTCGAGCTGCGGGCTGACGAACACCATGGTGCGCGCGGTCTTCGCATAGCCCAGCGCGATCTCGCGCACCAGGCGCTGGTTCACCGGGTCCTCGAGGAACGGGTGGAAGTCGAGCAGCACGTAGACGCCGTTCTGCGGCGTGCGGTCGATGTGGCGCAGGCAGTCCTGTGGATCGCCGGTCTGCGGGATCGATTCGTTGCGCCCGCGCCGGCGCAGGCCGGCGGCGACCGACCAGGCGAACAGGGCGTGCCCCTCCAGGTTGCACACCTTCTCGAGCAGTGCGAGGGCGCGCGGCTCCTCGTGCGTCTCGATCACGATGATCGGAAAGCGCGACTTGACCAGCAGGGTGAGCTCGGCCTGATCCGACATCGGGCAGCGGGTCCCGGAATGGGCGCGGAGCTCCTGGCCGATGCACGGTGCATGCCAGCGCGCCGGCGGACCGCGCTCCGCGGGGGTCGATTAGAATGCGCTCACCCCCTTCATCCACTGCGCTCCCTTGCCCCCTAAGCCCGCGCTCCTGCACGGCCTGGTCACCGCCGCCCACGGCCGTCACTACAGCGTCGAGGTCGCGGGCGAGGCCGTGCTCAACTGCTTCACGCGGGGCAAGAAGAGTCTGGTCGCATGCGGCGATCGCGTCGCGGTGACGGCCACCGCGCCGGGCCAGGGCGTGATCGAGGCGGTCGACCCGCGCCGCTCGCTGCTGTACCGGTCGGACGCCTACCGGCAGAAGCTGATCGCCGCCAACGTCACGCAGCTGGTCATCGTGCTTGCCGCCGTGCCCTCGTTCTACGAGGAACTGCTCAACCGCTGCCTGGTCGCGGCCGAGCACGATCGCCTGCAGGCGCTCATCGTGCTGAACAAGTTCGATCTCGCGCAGGCGAGCGCCGAGGCCGCCGCACGCCTGGAGCCGTATCGCGAGCTCGGCTGCGCCCTGCTGCCGCTGGTGGCGCGCGAAGACGTCTCCCCGCTGCGCCCGCATCTGCAGGGCCACAGCAGCGTGCTGGTGGGACAGTCGGGGATGGGCAAGTCCACCATCATCAATCGACTGGTGCCAGGTGCGGATGCGGCGACCGCGGAGATCTCCCTGGCGCTGGACTCGGGCCGGCACACCACCACGCATGCGCGCCTGTACCGCCTGGACGAGCAGTCCACGCTGATCGATTCGCCCGGCCTGCAGGAGTTCGGGCTGCAGCACCTGTCGCTGACCGACCTGCAGCACGCGTTCGTCGAGTTGCGCCCGCACCTGGGCCGGTGCCGCTTCAACGATTGTGCACACCTGGGCGAGCCCGGCTGCGCGGTGCAGGAAGCGTTCGAGCGCGGCGAGATCAGCGAGCGGCGGCTGTCCCTCTACCGCAAGCTGGCGCAGGAGGCGATGCGCCGGCCGCGCTTCTGACCGGCATCGACAGGACCTCACCGCATCGCTGTCGACGGCGCTGACAATCGCACACCCGCGCCGCGCACGCTGCGGGACGCGCGCAGACGACACCGATCGCGTGCCCCGAGGCACTTGCCGGCGACATCCCGCTGCCATGCGGCATGCCGTGCGTCCGCCGCAGGCAACGTCTGCCCGCGGAATCGCGACACGAGGTTGTCCGTGCAAGGCATCACTGCATGTCGCACGCGCGCATCCCACGCCGTCCCATGACGACGCACTGCACGCACCGACGATGCGTCGCCCATTCCAGCGCTTTCCCGGCCTGCGTCGAACCGCTTTACTGCAGACTCCGACACATGTGTCGCGATGCCGCGCAATGGATTGAATATCCGTTCATTCCAGGCGCGTGCACAACGCTTGCTCTCCCGCCGCCGGTCAGCGATCGCTGACGCATCACCGGGAGGAGAGACAATGCGACAGGCACAACCTGCGGCGCTCGCGGCCATCGCGGCTGCCGCTTTCTCGATGGCGTCGCCGGCGCAATCCACCGACACGCTCGTCACGCGCAACGAGCTGGGCCGGCTGGGGACCTTCTCGACCAACCAGTTCGACGCCGGCGCCACCAACGGCTTCTTCGCGGCGCTGGGCACCAACGGCCGCACCTGCGGCACATGCCACGTGCATGGCCAGGCCGAGAGCTTCACGCCGGCCCACGCACGCAGCGTTGCCCTGCGCAACGGCAACGATCCGCTGTTCGCCCCCGCCGACGGGTCCGACTGCGCACCGACCTCGCCGACGCAACGCGCTGACGCACGCAAGTCCTCGCTGGTGCTGCGCTACGGCCTCATCCGGGTGCAGCGTGCGATCCCCGCGACCGCGGACTTCTCGCTCAGCTCGGCCAGCAACCCGAAGAACTGCCAGATCCCGCCGGGCGATGCGGCGATCGACGGTCACCTCTACCTGTTCCGCAGGCCGCTGCCGTCCGCCAACCTGCCGTTCCTGTCCACGGTGATGTGGGACGGGCGCGAGACCGTCCAGGCGATCACCACCGCGACCGGGCTGAAGCGGCTGGGGCCGCTCCTGTCGGATCTGTCGGGCCAGGCGAACTCCGCGACACTGGATCACGCCCAGGCGACGCAGCCGGTCACCGGCACGCCCGCGCAGCGCGACATGGTCACTTTCGAGGTCGGCATCTACACCGCGCAGCAGACACTCGGGCTGCTCGACCTCACTGCCGGCAACGGTGGGGCGCGTCATCTCGCGCACGTGACCGCGCCGGGCTTCTTCATCGGGCAGAACGACACGTTCGCATCCGACTTCACCAGCAGGGTGTTCACGCTCTATTCGGCATGGGAACCGGGCAACGGCACCGTGAGCACCGGGCTGCGTGCGGCGATCGGGCGCGGCGAGAAGCTGTTCAACGAGCGCAAGTTCACCATCGCCAACGTGGCCGGCCTCAACAGCGCGAGCAGCGACCCGCTCTACAACGCCTCCGACCCGCTGGCGAACCAGCCGATCACCGGCACCTGCGGCACCTGCCACAACACGCCCAACGTCGGCAACCACTCGAGCCCGCTGGCGATCAACATCGGCGTGTCCATGGCGGTGCCCACCGACAACAATGGCAGGTCGATCGCCGGCATCCTGGACGTGCGCAGCCTGCCGGTCTACACGCTGAGTGCGAGCCGCAGCGCTGCGACGGTGCGGGTGACCGATCCGGCGCGCGCGCTGATCACGGGGAAGTGGACGGACATCGGCAAGACCAAGGGCCCGGTGCTGCGCGGGCTTGCCGCGCGGCCGCCCTACTTCCACAACGGCTCGGCCCCGGACCTGCTCACCGCCGTGAAGTTCTACAACGCGCGCTTCAACATGGGGCTCACGTCGGCCGAGATGGCGGATCTGGCCACCTTCCTCGCGGCCCTTTAGCGCTGCAGGCGACGCCCTCCAGTGGAAGAGCAGGTGGGCGACGGGGAAGTCGGAAGCGGGGATGGCCGGCGGCGGGAGATGCGGCCGGGCGGGACGCGCGGGCGGCTACCCGCCCGCCCAGCGTGCCAGCGTCAACAGCAGCAGCAGCACCAGCCACACGATGAGCGTGCGCCACAGCAGCGAGAGCGCGCTCTGGAGGTACTCGGTGTCCGGCTCCTCCCCATCGCCGAGCTCGGGACGGAAGTCCACCCCCGCCTCGAGCGGCATGGGACCGCCGAGCCGGATCCCCAGCGCCCCGGCGCCGCTGGCCAGCACGATGCCCTGGGAAGGGTCGATCCAGGAGCGCGCCTGCGTGCGCCAGGCGGAGATGGCATCCTCGAAGTTGCCGGCGATCGCGAAGCCGATCGCCGAGAGGCGCACCGGCAGCCAGTCGAGGAACCGGAACGCCCGCACTGAAAAGGCGCCGAAGGCGCCGAACTCCTCGTCGGTGCGCTGGCCCCAGTAGCGCTCGATCTCGGCGCTCAGGCGGTAGAGCAGCGCGCCGGCCGGCCCGGGCAGCAGAATGAACCAGAACACCACGCCGAACACCTCGCGATGCACGCGCACCAGCGCCACCTCGATCGTGGCCTTGGCGATCTCGCGCTCGCCGTACTGCGGCACGGGTCCGCCGCGCCACGTGGCCAGCAGCAGGCGCGCCCGGTCCACGTCGCCGGCACGCAGCGCCTCGAAGATGTCGCGCAGCGACTGGATCACCTCCCGGAAGCCGATGCAGGCATAGAGCACCGCCACGGTGCACAGCCAGCCGAGCACCGGGCTGACGGCGTGGAACAGGTAGAAGACCACCAGCGCGGCCAGCACCCAGGGGCAGACCACGGCGAACCAGGACACCACCCCATGAACGCGCTTGCCGGCGTTCATGTCGTGGGCCAGTCGGTCGGCATAGCGGCGGAACCAGCCGAGCATGCCGCCCGCCCAGGAAAGCGGACGCGCGCTGTCGAACAGCAGGGCGGCGATGAGGGTGAAGAAGGACATGGGCACGGGGCTGGTGCAGGCAGCCCCCCATTCTACCCGCCGTCGGGGCGGGCTTACAGCCGCCACGGGAAGCGAAAAGCCTGCCCGCCACCCGCGCCTGCGCGAGGCACGCGCAGGCGCGCTAGCGGGTCAGCCGCAGGTAGAGCGAGGGCAGCTTCTCCGGCAGGCGCCGGAGCTGGTCGAGCACCATGTAGTTGCGGGCGCCGAAGATGCGGGTGACGTACTGGTCCGCGCCCGGGTCCAGGCTGAGGCAGAAGGTCGAGATGCCGAAGCGGCGCTGGTCCTCGACTGCGCGCTTGGTGTCGAACACCAGGTACTGCTTGTCGTGCACGTCGATGTCGTGCGGCTCGCCGTCGGTGACCAGGAGGATGAGGCGGTGCGCGGTGTGGCGTGCGCGCAGGAAGCGCCCGGCGTGGCGGACCGCGGTGCCCATGCGGGTCGAAAGCTGACCCTTCATCCCGGCCAGCCTGGCGCGAGCCTGATCGCCGTAGGGCTCGTCGAAGTCCTTGAAGCGGTAGTACTCGACGTCGTGGCGGCCGTTGGAATCGAAGCCGTGGATGGCGAAGTCGTCGCCGAGCCGATCCATGGCGTGCGCCACCAGTGCAGTCGCCTCGCGTGCGAGGTTGAGCACCGAAGTGCCCGCGCTGGGCACCCAGTCGTTGGTCGACTGCGAGAGATCGAGCAGCACCAGCACGGCCAGATCGCGGCTGTTGCGCCCGAGCCGCTGGTGCACGCGCGGGTCGGGCGTGCGTCCGCTGCGCAGGTCGATGCTCGCATCGATGCAGGCGTCGAGGTCGAGGCGGTCGCCTTCCAGCTGCTTGCGCAGCTTCTGCGGGCGCTGCACCTGGACGGCCTTGATCATGCTGGTGAGGCGGTTCAGCGTGTCCTCGTTGCGCCGCAGGACCTCGTCGATCTGATGCGGGTCGCCCAGCCGCCCGGGTTTCTCGAACAGCGTGCACCAGCCGGGACGGTCGAGTCCGATCAGGTAATCCCATTCGTCGTAGGGAAATGGCTGGCCGAGCGTGGCTTCCACTGCCGCCGACACGTCGAGCCGCACGTGCTCCATGCTGGCCTCGTCCGGTTCCCCTCCGGCGCTCTGATCCTCCTCGAGCTGGGCGTCGGACTGTTCGCCGCCTTCCTGCTGCTCCAGCTTCACCGCCTGCTGGATGGTCTCCTGGTCCTCGCTGGGTTGCTGGCGCGCATCACCCAGGTCCCAGAGGAACAAATTGTCGTCCCGGTAGAGCGGCTCGATGACGTAGGTCTTGAAATTGAACTGCACGCGCATCTGGCCGAGGTCGTTGCCTAGCAGGTTGCCGATCTCGCGGCTGATGGCCGGATCGTGCAACCGTGACGCGGCTTCCGCGAACATGCGCCTGCCCTTGGCGACGAACGGGTTGTCGTCCTCGTAGCGCGCGTCGATCAGCGCGCGCGCGAGCCGGGCCATGAGCGAGACCGCGGACACCGTGAACGTGGGCAGCGCGACGTGGAACGGCAGCCACAGCCGCCGCAGCCCGGGCAGCTGCGCGATGGCGAGTTGCTCGACACGGGCGTCCTCGATCAAAGAGACCAGTGTCACCTGGATCGGCCGCAGCGCCCGCAGCGGGAAGCGCTGGGTGGAGAATTGCAGGTGCGCCGCGGCATGCGCGGCCGCGGCGCGATAGAGCTGTGCGCCGGGCTGCCCGGGAAACACGTCGAAGGCCTGCGGCATGCGGATGGAACCGTCGACGATCGAGACCCGCTTGCCGCGGCGGCTCTCGCCCCCCGCCGAGGTCGAGCGCAGCTCGCGCGGCGCGCCCCACAGGGCACGCAGGTAGAAGCCGAGGCGCCGCTCGACGTCCTTGAACAGCGTGCCGTCGCTGGCCGCGCGCAGGATCGCCTGCGCATCGCTGCTCTCCAGGCGGAACCATGCCGCCTGCACGTCGGCGTCCGCGGTGTGACCCTGCACGCCGAGCATGGCCCAGCGGCGCAGCCCGTCGAGCGACAGCTGGTCGAGCAGGCGGCCGAGGCGCTCGAACAGCGGCACCAGCGCACGCGGGGCGAGCTCGGAGAGCTCGTCGATCAGCTCGAGGTAGCCGTGCATGGCGCCGGGCTGCAGCAGCCTGCGCGCCGCCTGCGGCAGCGAGTCGAGGAACGCATCGAGCGCGCGCGGATCGGCGCGCTGTGCGATGGATAGGCTGACGCCGACGATCCCCGGCAGCAGCGAGAGCCCGGCGTCGCGCAGCACCTCCGGCACGGTGCGCAGGTAGGTCACCACCGGCCCCATGCCCGAGCGCGCATCGAGCAGCAGCTTCACGCCCTCCAGCAAACCGCGCTGCGATTCGCCCGGCAGTCCGCGCGAGGCCTGCGGCCAGGCCGCCGTCACCAGCTCGCGCGCGGCGGGCGGGAGCGGGTCGAGCAGGTCAGGGAAGGGATTGGCGATCAACGGCGTCGGCTGCCAGGCATCGTCCACTACGGCCAAAACCGTTCACCGCAGAGGACGCAGAGGGTCGCAGAGGAAAGACGAACGAAGGGGTCCTCTGCGTGCCTCTGCGTCCTCTGCGGTAGAGGCGGTTCTGAATCAGAAGAACGTCTTCACCGCCGCATCCAGCGCATCGCGGATGTCGGCATCGTCGGTAATCGGCCGCACCAGTGCCACGTTGCACGCCGCGACCGGCTCCACGCCGCGGGCGATCAGCTGTCCCGCATACACCAGCATGCGCGTGGACATGCCCTCTTCCAGGCCGTGGCCCTTGAGGTTGCGCGACTTCTCGCCGACGCTCACCAGGCGCCCCGCGGTCTCGGGGTCCACGCCGGACTCGTGCGCGACGATCTCGATCTCGATGTCGCGCACCGGCCAGCCGAAGTCCAGTGCGCCGAAGCGCTGCTTGGTCGACTGCTTGAGGTCCTTCATGATGTTCTGGTAGCCGGGGTTGTACGAGATCACCAGCTGGAAATCGGGATGAGCGTGCACCAGTTCGCCCTTCTTCTCCAGCGGCAGCACCTGGCGCGCGTCGGTCAGCGGGTGGATCACTACGGTGGTGTCCTGGCGCGCCTCGACGATCTCGTCGAGATAGCAGATCGCACCGTAGCGCACCGCGAGGGTGAGCGGCCCGTCGGCCCAGCGCGTGCCCT
>CAZFYX010000040.1:0-5921 GCA_964523885.1 uncultured Burkholderiales bacterium
CGGCCAGGCGTTGTTCCAGGCGGGTGATGTACTTCTCGCGCTCGCCGCCCTTCTCGGCCTGGTTGAGCGTGACCGCGATGGCGGACAGCAGTCCGAACGACTTGACCGGGGAGGGCACCACCGCGTACGCATTGAGCCGCAGCACCGCTTCCACCGTGGTGGGATCCTCGTAGGTGACCACCGCGATCACCGGCGGTGCGCCTTCCCGCTTCACCCATGGCAGTGCGGCGGAGACCAGCTCCGGGCGCATGGCGAAGAACACCAGGTCGACGTCATCGGGCAGCCGATCGGTGGGCGGCCAGAATGCGCGCACCTGGCAGCCGATGCGCTGCAGCTGCGCGCGCAATTCCTGGCCATCCGCATCGTCCGGATGGACCAGCAGCACGCGCAGTGATCTGAGCTCCCGCAGCAGGCGGGAGGTTCCGCTCGGCGCCCTTGCCGACATAGATCCGCCAGGCCTCGTTGCCTATTGCGCCTGCAGGGGGACTCTCACCGACCAGTCCTGCAGCGTATGGTCCACCAGGTACGGATCGGGCCGCACCCACGTCGTCGCTTCCTCGATGATGTCGAACTGCCCCCGGGGATTGACCCGGCCGATGCGGGGGCGCAGGTAGGTGTGGTGGTTGTCCTCGTCGATGCGGACCTGGCCCTGCGGTGCCAGGAACTCCGACCCCGGCAGCAGGCGCAGCAGCTCGCGCACGTTGTCGGTCCCGGCCCCGCGCAGCGCGTTCGCCAGCAGGTGGGTCTGGAAGTACGCCGCCTCCCAGCACATGTTGAGCACGACGTCGGCCCCGAAGCGTTCCCGGCACTTGGCCACGCAGCGCTCGTTCTGCGGGGTGGCCACCGACTGGAAGTACACCGCCGAGGTGATGTGGCCCTCGGCCAGCGCCGCACCCATCTGCTGTACCTCGGCCTCGCACGTGGTCAGGCTGCCGATCGGCATCCGCGCCGGATCGAGCTTCGCCTCCCGGCAGGCGCGGTAGAGCAGCGCGGTGCCGTCGCCCACCACGGTGGAGAAGATGAAGTCCGGGCTGAGCTGGCGGATGCGCTTCACCACGGCCTGGAAGTCCTCCCAGGAGGCATCCAGCGGCAGGTAGACCTCGCCGGCCTTGTCCCCGCCGCGCTCGAGGATGAGGTCGCTCATGATGCGGTTGGACTCGTACGGGTAGATGTAGTCCGAGCCCACCATGAAGACGCGCGACCCGAAGGTGCGCAGCATGAACTCGGCGAGCTGGACGCTGTTCTGGTTGGGCGCTGCACCGGTGTAGATGACGTTGCGGGAGTACTCGAAGCCTTCGTAGAGCGTCGGATACAGCAGCAGACCGTTGTACTTCTCGACCACCGGGATGACCGCCTTGCGCGTGCTCGACATGTAGCAGCCGAGGATGACCCGCACGCCGTCCTCGAGCAGCAGGCGCTCGGCAAGCTGCTGGAACCGCGCCGGCGTGCTCGCCGGGTCGTAGCGCACCAGCTCCAGCTCGCGCCCGTCGATGCCGCCCGCCTGGTTGATCTCCTCCACCGCGAGGAGGGTGCCCATGAGTTCGGAGCGCTCGATCACCGAGGTTACGCCGGTCTCCGAGAACAAGACGCCTACGCGATACGGCTCCTGGGCCATGTTGTTCAATGCTTTCTGGTCGATCGTGCGGCTTGGCCGGCGCCGTGTGGTCGTGCGGCGTTCCGGCTGCGGCATCGTGGAGTTGGGGCGACGGGCAGGAGCGGGGGAGTATAGAGCAACTGGTCCGGCTGACGGAGCGGCGGCACAGGCGCATCGATGCTGCAGTGCAGAGTAAGGATTGCCGACAGTGCGATCGCTCCGCCGACGCGTCCGCGCCGCGCGCTTTGATTTGGTGCGAACACCGCCAATGCTGCACCAGTTGTGTGCGCGCCTTGACGGGCCACCCGGTTGGAGTTAGCTTGGTCGGGCCGTCGCGCCTCATGCCGATTGATTTGCGTTCAAGGCGTTGCGCTCACCGGCACAGGATGCTCGTACGCTCGCTGGAGGAAGTTCGCATCTAGGTCCCCTTTTTGCAAAGCAGCTTGAGGTAAGCGCTTGGCGCTGATGCCGAATGCATCAGGCCAGGCTAGGCAATAGCCCGGAACGGACAAAGGCGTCCATTCCGGCCCAGGCACGGAAGCCCACACGCTGGCAGTCGACCCGGCGCGTGGGCTTTTTTGTTTCAAGAACCGAGAATCGACGACGACCAACAGGAAAAAGGAGTCATATGAGCAAGCTCACAAGGCGGGATTTTCTCAAGACCACCGCCATCGCCTCGGCGGCGGCAGGCACGGTCTCGGCACCGTTCATCTGGCCGAAGGGCGCAGCTGCGGCCGACACCGTGAAGGTCGGCATCCTGCACTCGATGACCGGCACCATCGCGATCGCCGAGAAGTCCGTGGTGGACGCCGAGTTGCTGGCGGTCGAGGAGATCAACAAGTCCGGCGGCGTGATGGGCCAGAAGATCGAGCCGATCGTCGAGGACGGGGCCAGCGACTGGCCGACGTTCGCGGAGAAGGCGCGCAAGCTGATCGAGAAGGACAAGGTCGCCGCGGTGATGGGCTGTTACACCTCGGCCTCGCGCAAGGCGGTGCTCCCGGTGTTCGAGAAGCTCAAGGGCCTGCTCTACTACCCGACCTACTACGAAGGCCTGGAGCAGTCGCCCAACATCATGTACACCGCGCAGGAGGCGACCCAGTCGGTCATCGCCGCGATGGAGTGGCTGTACAAGAACAAGGGCAAGACCTTCTACATGATCGGGTCGGACTACATCTGGCCGCGCACCACGATCAAGATCGCCAAGGCCACCCTCAACCGCCTCGGCGGCAAGCTGGTCGGCGAGGGCTACTATCCCCTGGGCCACATCGAGTTCTCCTCCGAGATCAACAAGATCAAGGCGGCCAAGCCGGACGTCATCCTCAACTGCGTGGTCGGCGGCAGCAACGTCGCCTTCTTCAAGCAGCTCACCGCGGCCGGCATCAACGGCTCGAACCAGACCCTGCTGTCGCTCGCGGTGTCGGAAGAGGAAGTGTCCGGGATCGGCGCGGAGAACACCGTCGGCACGCTCACCTGCATGGGCTACTTCCAGAGCCTGAAGAACCCGGCCAACGAGAAGTTCGTCAAGGCGTTCAAGGCGAAGTACGGCGAGAAGCGCGTGGTCGGCGACACGCTGGAGTGCGGCTACATCTCGGTGTACCTGTGGAAGCTCGCCGCCGAGAAGGCCAAGAGCTTCGACGTCGACAAGGTCGTGGCCGCGTCCTCCGACCTGGCGATCGATGCACCGGAGGGCAAGGTGCACTTCGACAAGAGCAACCACCACCTGTGGAAGCACGCGCGCATCGGGGCGTTCCTGCCGGATGGGCAGGTCAACATGCTGTACGAGTCGCCCCTGCTGCAGCCCAACCCCTTCCCGAAGCTCTGAGGCCGTACCGGCACGTCCCGCCCCGTGCGGGACGTGCCGTGCATGACGCGGCTGGTGGCGCGGCCTTGCGCCACCGGTCCTGTGTCCGCAACAGCTTGGCGCGGCGCCGCACGCACGGCAGCCGCCGGCAGGTCGATTGGAATCCAAGCAAACGGGGCAGCACATGAACCTAGACATGCTCGCCATGCAGGCCTTCACCGGGGTGAGCATCTTCACGATCCTGATGCTGATGGCGCTCGGCCTGGCCATCGTCTTCGGGCTGATGGGCGTGATCAACATGGCGCACGGAGAGCTGATGGCCATGGGGGCCTACTGCACCTACGCCACCTCGATCTTCTTCGAGCACTACCTGCCCGATCTCATGGGCGTCTACGTGTTCGTCGGCATCGTGCTGGCGTTCATCGTCACCAGCGCGTTCGGCTTTGTCCTCGAACGCGGCCTGATCCGCTTCCTGTACCAGCGCCCGCTCGACACGCTGCTCGCCACGTGGGGGGTGAGCCTGATCCTGCAGCAGGTCTACCGCCAGTTCATCAATGCCAAGGAAGTCGAGGTCCCGACGGTGTCCTGGCTCAAGGGCGCGTGGGAGGTGACCAGCGGCATCTCGCTGCCGCTCTCGCGCATCTTCATCATCTTCCTGGCCATTGCCACGGCGGTTGCCGTCTACCTGCTGCTGTACCGGACGCGCTGGGGCCTGAAGATGCGTGCAGTCACGCAGAATCGTGCGATGGCCGGCGCCGCCGGCATCAACACGCGCAAGGTCGATGCCTACACCTTCGCGCTGGGCTGCGGCCTGGCGGGCATCGCCGGCAGCTCGTTCACGATGCTCGCCTCCACCGGCCCCACCACCGGGCAGCAGTACATCGTCGACACCTTCATCGTCGTCGTGTTCGGCGGGGTGGAGAGCCTGATCGGCACGGTGGCGTCGGCTTTCATCATCGGCCAGCTGCAGTCGTGGTTCGAGTACGGGCTCAGCGGGTCGATGGCGCGCGCCAGCATCCTGCTGCTGGTGATCGTGGTGCTCTACTTCCGGCCCAACGGCCTGTTCGCAGCCAAGGTGAGGCGCTGATGTCGCAACCCGTCTCGCAGGCCGCCCTCAGCGGCTTCGGCTCGAAGTGGACCGCGTACGAGAAGTACGGTTTCCTGCTGCTGGCGCTGCTGCTGCTGGCGGCGCTGCCGCTGGGCCTCGATGTGTTCCGCCTGGGGCTCGCCGGAAAATACCTCTCGCTCGCCTTCTGCGCCGTGGGCATCGTCCTCATCTGGGGCTACGGCGGCATCCTGAGCCTGGGCCAGGGCGTGTTCTTCGGCCTGGGCAGCTACATGATCGCGATGTTCCTCAAGCTCGAGGCCACCTCGGCGGACAGTTCGGCGCAGGCGCTGTCCTCGTTCTTCGGCTCGAACCTGCCGGACTTCATGGTGTGGAACAGCGTGGAGGAGCTGCCGTGGTGGTGGGAGCCGTTCCATCACGTCTGGTTCACGCTGCCCGCGATCCTGATCCTGCCGGCACTGCTCGCCTTCGTCCTCGCGTATGCGGCATTCCGCAAGCGCGTGGGGGGGGTCTACTTCTCGATCGTCACGCTGTCACTCTCGGCGATCATGTCCATCGTGATCATCGGCCAGCAGGGCGTCACCGGCGGGGTGAACGGCATCAACGACTTCCGCACCTTCCTGGGGATCGACCTGTCCACCGACCAGGCGCGCATCGCCCTGTACTTCATCACCGCGGTGCTCCTGCTGGTGTGCGTGCTGATCGGCATGCTCATTCTGAAGAGCCGCCTGGGCAAGGTGCTGGTCGCGATCCGCGATCGGGAGGACCGGGTGCGCTTCTCCGGCTACGACCCGGCCCTGTTCAAGGCCTTCATCTTCGCCGTGGCCGCGGTGTTCTCGTCCATCGGCGGCGCCATGTTCAGCATCCAGCAGAGCCTGGCGTCTCCGTCACTGGTCGGGATCACCCCGTCGGTGGAGATGGTGATCTACGCAGCGGTCGGCGGGCGGCTGTCGCTGATCGGGGCGGTGTACGGCGCGGTGCTGGTGGGATCGGCCAAGACGTTCTTCTCGGAGAACTTCGTCGAGTACTGGATGTACTTCATCGGCGGGCTGTTCGTCTTCATCGTGATGGTGCTGCCCGACGGCCTGGCCGGGCTGCTCAACCGCCTGCGCAACCGCATCAAGCCGCAGCCGGCCCCGCAGCCCGCCGCGGAGCAACCCGAGCAGCAGCCGGTGGCGCAACCGGGGCTGGCGAAATGAGCGACGTGATCCTGTCGGTCGAGGACCTCACCGTCTCGTTCGACGGCTTCCGCGCCGTCGACGGGCTCACCTTCTACGTGGAGCAGGACGAGCTGCGCTGCGTGATCGGCCCCAACGGGGCGGGCAAGACCACCGTGCTCGACATGATCTGCGGCAAGACCAAGCCTTCGCACGGGCGCATCCTGTTCAAGCGCCGCAACCTCGGCGACCTGATCGAGTATCAGATCACGCGCGCAGGCGTGAGCCGCAAGTTCCAGACCC